>DJUX01000024.1 GCA_002440665.1 Dechloromonas sp. UBA6271 | reverse complement strand
ACGATCTGGACGGTGAGCGTGCCGCTCGTGGTGATGCCGCCGCGGTCGGTGACTTCAAGGGCGATCAGGTCGCTGCTTTCGGTGGCGCCGGGCTGGTTCAGCGCGGCCTTGAGGGTGTAGGTGCAACTGATGACGCCGCTGAGCGGTGCACTGCCGGTGCCGCTGAAGCCGGTCAGGGTCAGTGTGCCTTCGCCGGTGTCGATGACTTGCGGGCTGCCGGCGCTCAGGGCTTGCAGTTGGGCGACGCTCAGGGTGATGCCGCCGATCTTGACGCTGGTCAGACCGTCCGGGCTGCCGACGTTGATCGTGCCCATGGTGCTTTCGCTGGGGTCGCCAAGGCTGGTCAGCCCACCTTCAAGGACGCTGGCCTGGCCGGTGGCGCTGGCGTTGCCATCGACCGGAACGATGCTCGGCCCGCCGTCGGTGGTGCCGTTGATGGTGATCGTCAGTGTCGTCGTGCTCGGGTCGCCGTCGGCGTCGGTGATCGTGTAGGTGAAGGTCTCGCTCAGCGTTTCCGTGTCTTTTAAGGCGTTGACCGCAGCATTGGTGTTGTCCAGCCGGTAGCTGTAGCTGCCGTCAGCACCCAGCAGGAGACTGCCGTATTGTCCCGTAACGACCGTCGCGCCCGCAGCACTGGTGCTGCCGGCCGCCACGTTGTTGCCGGGTATGCCGGTGCCGGCCGTGACACCGGTGACCGAGGTGGCGTCGGCCCCCAACGTGTCTTTCCCGGCCCCGGTACTGATGACGTTGCCGCCCACCGTGTCGGACGCCGCATCTTCCGTGATGGCCAACGTGTCCGGATGCGCGACCGGCGCCGTGTCGAGGATGTTGATGGTCAACGTGCCGCTCTGCGTATCGCCGTTGTTGTCCCTGACGACGATACCGATCGCGTCGACGACTTCGCCGCTCGAATGATCCTTGGCGGTTCCGCTCGGTTCGTAGCTGTAGCTGACAACACCGGTCACCGGGTTATGGCCGGTAATCGTCAGGGTGCCTTGGGCGGTCGCGATGGTCATCGGCGCCGTGCCGCTGCCCTCGAGTGCCGCTTTGCTCACCACCGTGCCGGCAACGGTCAGCGCCGCCGCCGGATCCAGCCCGTCCGGCGCGCCAATCGTGAAGTTGCCCGTCGTCGTCGCATCTTCGGCAACACTCGACTGGCCTGTAGCACCACCATTCACGTCCGGTATGGCGAGGCTGACGACATCGTTCACCGGCGTGATGTCGATCGTTGCCACGGCCGGCGTTTCGTCGACGGATCCGGTATTGTCGATGGATGCGTACTGGAAGGATGTCGTACCGTTCCAGTTGTCGTCTGGCTTGAAGAACACCCGGCCGACCACTGTTTGCCCAACCGAGACCAACTGAGTAAAGGCGGCATCGGCATAGAGCAACCCGTTTGCCGGCAGGCTCCTGATCACATAACCAGCGACGATTCCGTCCGGATCGCTTCCCTTGAGATCTATCCGGAGCGGGCTATCCTCGCTACCGGACAGCGAGATGTTTTCGGTCTCGGGAGGAGCAAAGGTGAATACCGTCGCCGTCTGACTGCCAATCCAGCCCCCGCGAATTTCATCCAGCGGGTGGCCGCGGCCCGTACCGAACTGAAATGCAAGTGGGTCGACCAGTTCGATGATGCGGGCCAACTCAATGAACGAATGCCCTTCTTTCTGCGCGCCCCCTCCATTCAGCCGTCCGCCATCATCCTCAAAACTGAAAGTGCCATCGGAACCGACGAGCGCCTTGCTTATCTTGGCAAACCCGCTCGGGTTGTTCTGCAGCGCACTGTCACCTGAGTCCGGTCGGTCGGTTGCCGCGACTTCCGCATCGAGCTTGGCGGCTTCGTTCGCGCGGACGACCAGATCACGGCCATCGACAAGTTTCAACTGGACCTGGCCCTCCGGCCCGGCCTGAACCACTTCGCCTTCGCGGATCGGGTCGCCGCTCTTCAGGCGCCGCAGATTGCCGTCGGCATCGCGCGCGAACGCTTCACCAGTGATTTTACCAACGCGGGCGATGACTTCGGCCATGACACTTCTCCAGCATGATTTACGATGCGGGCAGTGTACGGACTCGCCGCTGGCGAATCTATTGAACCAAAGTACAGTTGTCGGGCATTTGCGTGAAAAACTTCACGCTACGCTTCAAATTTTGAGGCCGTTGATCCTGAGCGACAGCTGCAGGCGGTCGCGCAGGTCAAGCTTTTCAAAAATTGCGGTCAGATGCGCCTTGACGGTTCGCTCGGTGATCGCCAGCTGTTCGGCGATTTCCCGATTGCTGGAACCGCCGGCCACGAGCCTGGCGACCTGCACCTCGCGCTCGGAAAGCAGCATGCTCCAGGCGTCGTTTTTGGCCTCCGGCGGGCGTTGACCGAGACGCTGCGAGGTGGCGCCAACCAGTTTGCGCAGCAGCGGCTGGCCGACCCACAAGCCGCCGTTGCTAACGACCAATGCCACTTGCCGCAGGACGTCGGGTGCCGCATGCGTATTGCAGCAGCCGGCCGCCCCCAGCGTTAGCGCCCACATCACCAGGGTTTCGTCCGGCTCGTCGCAGAGCAGGACGAGCGCTTGCCCGCCGGCGCGGTCGACCGCTGCCAGCACGTCTTCGACGGACTCTCCGGAGCGCAGCCGGCACCAGATCACCCCATCGCCGTTGAACCGCGCATCGCGCAGCGCCGCGCGCGGCACCATGTGCGCGGCCGGCATTGCCTCCAGCCAGGCGGCGGGAGCCGGGCTATCCCCGACATCGACGATCCAGTGCTGCATCAGCGTTCGGTCATCGCCACGTTCCTGGCGCGCAGCACCGGCTTCAGCAGATAGGCGAGGACGCTCTTCTTGCCGGTCAGAATATCCACCTCGGCCACCATGCCGGGAATGATCGGCAGGTTCGCATCGCCGAAACCGGCTTTGTTGGTACGCACGCGGACGGTGTAGAAGGCATTGCCCTTGTCGTCCGTCACGGTGTCGGCGCCGATGTGCTCGAGCGTGCCGTCAAGGCCGCCATAGATGGAAAAATCGTAGGCGGTGAACTTGACGATCGCCGGCTGCCCGGGACGCAGGAAGGCGATGTCGCGCGGCAGAACCCGTGCCTCGAGAAGCAACGCGTCTTCCAGCGGAACGATCTCGATCATGTCCTTGCCCGGCTGCACCACGCCGCCCACGGTATTGACCAGCAGACGCTTCACCGTGCCCTTGACCGGTGAGCGGATCGACGACTGCTTGACGCGGTCGGACAAGGCCACGCTGCCTTCGGCCAGGCTGCTGAGCTTGGCATTGGTTTCGGAAAGCTCCTTGCCGGCATCGTTGCGGAAGTTCAGTTCAACCTCCTCGATCTTGCGCTGCGCTTCGTTGATGGCCGCCTGGACACGGGTGATCTGCGCCGAAGCCATGTCGCGCTCGCCGCGATAGCGCGAGACATCGCGCTCCAGACGCAGCAACTCGACCTCGGAAACCGCGCCGGAATTGATCAGCGGTTTGGTCACCGACAACTCCTTGGACGTCAGGTCGTAACCCTGCGCCGCCTGGGCACGCTTGGCCTGCGCCTCGTTCAGTTCCTGCTGGCGCTGAATGAGTTGCTGCCGGGCGATCGACACCGCTGCGTTCATCTCGGCACGCTTGGCCTCGTAGAGCTGGAGCTCCTGCGCCACCACCTCCGGCGCCTCTTTCATCACCTCCGGCGGCGGCACGAAAGGCTTGCCGTCGGAGGTGGCCCTGAGCCGGGCCGCCCGCGCCACCAAGCCAAGATACTGGACGCGATTTTCCTTGACCGACGATACGAAGCGCGTTTCATCGATCTTGATCAACAGCTGGTTGGGTTGGACCACATCGCCTTCGCGCACCAGGATTTCGGAAACCAGACCGCCATCGATACTTTGCAATACCTGCACCTGCTTCGACGGAATGACCTTGCCCTCGCCCCGCGTCACTTCATCGAGCTGCGCGACCGCCGCCCACATGATGAACAGGACCACCACGATGCCGACGGTGCGCAACAGCATGCGCGCCCGCAACGGCTCCTGACGCAGGATCGCCAGGTCGGCATCGGTGGCGAAATCGACTGCCTCGGCCTCCTGCTGGCTCGGCAGACGGCCGAGCACCTTTTCGACCCGGGGCACGTTTTTTTTGGCGATGGCTTCGAGGCGTTCATACAGCCAGGCGGCAACCGCCTTGAGGTGCTTCATGACGCCCTCCCGATCTGACCGCTCTGCAACGCCTGCAACACCTGGTCGCGCGGCCCGTTGGCGACCACCTGCCCATCGTCGACGACGATGATCCGGGTAGCGAGATCCAGCAGGCTGTTGCGATGGGTGACGATAATCACCGTCTTGTGGCCGGCAAAGGCCTTGAGCCGCTGCTTGAACTGCTGCTCGGAGGTGAAGTCCATGGCGCTGGTCGGTTCGTCGAGCAACAGGATGGGCGGATCCATCAGGAAGGCCCGGGCAATCGCCACGCTCTGGCGCTGACCACCGGACAGCGAGTCGCCGCGCTCGCCAATCAGCATGTCGAAACCTTCCGGGTGGCGATTCACGAACTCGGTCAAACCGGCGATTTCGGCGGCCGCCACGATCGCCGCATCGTCGGCATAAGGCGCGCCGATCGCGATGTTGTCACGCAACGTCCCGTAGAACAGTGTCGGTTCCTGGGAAACATAGCCGATATTGCGGCGCAAATCGGCCGGGTCCAACTGGCGAACATCGACACCGTCGATCATCACCGCGCCCTCTGTCGGCTGGTAGAGCCCGAGCAAAAGCTTCTGCAAGGTTGTCTTGCCGGACCCGATGCGGCCAATGACGACCACTCTTTCGCCCGCCGCAATCCGGCAACTGAAATTTTTCAAGGCGGGGATGGAAGATCCGGGGTAACTGAACTGGAGATTGCTGAATTCGATATCGCCGCGCAACTCCGGGCGATGGACAAAACTGGCATCGGCCGGTCGCTCGATCGGCTTTTTCATGACTTCATCGAGCGAGGTCAACGAAGTCTTGGCGTTGTGGTACTGCATCAGCAGCCCGACCATCTGCCCGAGCGGCGCGACGGCACGCGAGGCCAGCATGGTGCAGGCGATCAATCCGCCCATGCTGAGCATTCCTTCGCTGATCAGGTAAACCCCGACGATGATGGTCACGACATTGACCAGTTGCTGGACCTCCATGGCGCCATTGGTCGCTGCTGCCGAAAGGAAGCGCATCTGGTTGTTGACCCGCGAGACGAAGGCCACCGATTTTTCCCATTTCGCCTGCATGACGCCTTCGGCGCCCTGCGTCTTGATCGTTTCGAGCGCCGTCAGACTCTCGATCAGGGTCGCATTGCGCAGCGCACCCGCCCGATAAGTTGTTTCGGCAAGCGACTGCATCTTGTGCTGCAGGATGTACGCGTAAATGACCACGACGATGATCGCCAGCACCACAGGGATCACCAGTTGCCAGGCAATCAGCGCGATCACGAAAACGAACAACAGGGCGAACGGCAGATCGATGAAGGCCGTCACCGAAGCAGAAGTGATGAAATCGCGCACCGACTCGAAGGAGCGCAGATTGGAGGAGAAGGCGCCGACTGCGGCCGGGCGCGCTTCCATGCGCACGCCGAGCACGCGATCCATGATCTTGGCCGATAGCTGCATGTCGATCCGCGCACTGGCGAGATCGATGAAGTAACCCCGCAACAGCCGCAGCATCAAGTCGACCGCGAACAGCAGGATGACGCCGAGCGCCAGCACCCACAGGGTTTCGATGGCGCGATTGGGGATCACCCGATCATAGACGTTCATCGAAAACAGCGGCATGGCCAGCGCGATCACATTGATAAGCAGCGCCGCACCGAGTACGTCACGATAAACCGGCCACTGGTCGGCGAGCGCGCCCCAGAACCAGTGACGCAACCTGACCTCACCAACCTCGGGCGTGCGCTGGTCAAAGCGGAAATGCGGCCGCGCAAAGATCGCCACGCCGGCATAGCGACGCATGAGTTCTTCACGCGAGAGCTGGACCGAACCCTGCCCGGTTTCCGGAAACAACAAACGAGCCGTGTTCCCGGTTTCGTCCCAGCCGAGCAGGACACAGGCTTCTTCACCCGAGATCAGTAGGACCACGGGCAATAGCGCCGGATCGATCCGCTCCAGCGGGCGCCTGACGACCTTGGCGGCCAGGCCGGCCCGGCTTGCCGCCCGCGCGAACAGCGATGGTGTCAGCGCCCCTTTTTCCAGCGGCAACCCGGCGGTCAGCGCCGCCCGGGTACTCGGACGCCCATGAAAGCGCGACAACTCGACCAGGCAATCCAGCAGGGGGTCGTGGTGCAGAATATCCTCGCGCACGCCCGGCTTGCTTTCCACCGCGATCCCGGATGGAAGCTGATTCTTTGATTCGTTCATGCAAACTCCATTTCCGGCGCATTCTAGCGCAGGCCCGGAAACCCTCCCGTGAAATATCTGACAAAAAAGGCGGCCGCAGCCGCCTTTGATAGAAGCATCGCCGACTCAGGCAATCAGCGGCACGATCAGCAGCGCGACGAGGTTGATGATCTTGATCAGCGGGTTGACCGCCGGGCCGGCCGTATCCTTGTAAGGGTCGCCGACGGTATCGCCCGTCACCGCCGCCTTGTGGGCATCGGAGCCCTTGCCCCCGAAATGGCCATCCTCGATGTATTTCTTGGCATTGTCCCAAGCACCGCCGCCGGTGGTCATCGAAATGGCCACGAAGAGGCCGGTGACGATGGTCCCGACCAGCAGACCGCCGAGGGCGACCGGACCAAGCACCAGACCGACGACGATGGGCACCGCCACCGGCAGGATCGACGGGATCATCATTTCCTTGATCGCCGCCACGGTCAGCATGTCGACCGCGCGTGAGTAATCCGGCTTGGCCGTTCCTTCCATGATGCCGGGGATTTCCTTGAACTGGCGCCGCACCTCGACCACCACCGCCCCGGCGGAGCGACCCACCGCCTCCATGGCCATGGCACCGAAGAGGAAGGGAATCAGGCCGCCGATGAAGAGTCCGATGATCACCAGATGGTTGGAGAGATCGAAGGTAAAGACCTTGCCCGAAGCCGCTTCCAGACCGTGCGTGTAGTCGGCGAAGAGTACCAGCGCCGCGAGGCCGGCGGAGCCGATGGCATAGCCTTTGGTCACCGCCTTGGTGGTGTTGCCGACGGCATCGAGCGGGTCGGTGACGTTGCGCACTTCCTTCGGCAGTTCGGCCATTTCGGCGATGCCGCCGGCGTTGTCGGTGATCGGGCCGTAGGCATCCAGCGCCACGACGATACCGGCCATCGAAAGCATAGAGGTCGCGGCGATGGCGATGCCGAACAAGCCGCCCATGGCAAAGGCTGCATAGATCGCGGCACAAACCGAGAGCACCGGCAGGGCAGTCGCCTTCATCGAAACGCCGATACCGGCGATGATGTTGGTGGCGTGGCCGGTCTGGCAGGCGGCGGCGACGTGTTTTACCGGCGCATAGTCGGTACCGGTGTAGTACTCGGTGATCCAGACCAGCGCGGCGGTCAGCACAAGACCGACGATCGAGCAGCCGAACATGCTCATGGTGGTGATCTTGGCGGCCGGGTCACCGGCGCCGATCAGCCAGGAGGTGATCGGATAGTAGGCGACGAGCGCCAGGACGCCGGCGACGATCAGGCCACGATAGAGCGCGGCCATGATCTTGCCGCCCTCGGCGGCCTTGACGAAGTAGCAGCCAACTATCGAAGCGATGATCGACACGCCGCCCAGCGCCAGCGGGTAGAGCAACAGGCTTTCGCCCAGGCCCGGCGAGGTCTTGATGATCAGCGCCGCCAGCACCATGGTGGCCACCACCGTCACCGCATAGGTCTCGAACAGGTCAGCCGCCATGCCGGCGCAGTCACCAACGTTGTCGCCGACGTTGTCGGCAATCACCGCCGGGTTGCGCGGGTCGTCTTCCGGGATGCCGGCTTCGACCTTGCCGACCAGATCGGCGCCGACGTCCGCCCCCTTGGTGAAGATGCCGCCACCAAGTCGGGCGAAGATGGAAATCAGCGAGGAACCAAAGGCGAGACCAACCAGCGGTTCAATGACGTGATGCAGATCGGCTGTACCGCCCACCGACTTGAGGAAGGCGTAATAGCCGGCGACGCCGAGCAGGCCGAGGCCGACGACCAGCATGCCGGTAATCGCGCCACCCTTGAAGGCGACATCCAGCGCCGGGGCAATACCCCTGCGCGCCGCTTCGGCGGTGCGCACGTTGGCGCGGACCGAAACGTTCATACCGATGAAGCCCGCGGCGCCGGAAAGGACGGCGCCGATCAGGAAGCCGAAGGCGGTCAGCCAGCCGAGCTTGGGTACGAGGCCGATAACCAGGAAAAGGACGACACCGACCATGGCGATGGTCTTGTACTGCCGGCTGAGATAGGCCTCCGCCCCCTGCTGGATGGCCTTGGCAATCTCCTGCATGCGCTCGTTGCCGGCTGGCAACGCGAGGATCTGCCTGCTGGAAATCCAGCCGTACAGGACTGCCAGCACGGCGCAGGCAAGCGCCAGTAACAACGCTGTAGACATCACTCCCCCTCCCTTGATTAACAACTAAAAATCAGACTTTGAACGCTCCCAGCTTTTTTGCCACGGTAACGTTCTTCAAACGCACATAATCGGGCAGCCCGTTGCGATACGGCGGCGGGTCCTCGCCCTCGATCAGCGGCTGCAGGTAGGTCCGGCAGGCATCGGTAATGTGGAAGCCATCGGCGGTGATGAACGCGGCCGGCATCTTGCGCTCGACGTTGGCGATGTCCTTCAGCGGCGCGTCGCCGATTTCCCAGCGGTACGGCGCATCGGCAAGGCGCTCGATGGTTGCCATCACCGCATTTTTGCCCTGTAAAGCGAGGTCGACCGCAGCAACCCCCAGCGCATGCGCCTGTTCAACGTCGGTGCGCGAAACCAGATGGCGCGCCGAGCGTTGCAGGTAATCGGCCAGTGCCCAGTGATATTTGTAGCCGAGCCGGTCCTTGATCAGTTGCGCCACCATCTGCCCGACGCCGCCCAACTGCGAGTGACCGAACGCGTCCTTGGTTCCCGATTCGGCGATCAGCTTGCCCGAAGCGTCCGCCAAGCCCTCGGAAACCGCGACGGTGCAATAGCCATATTGCTTGACGCACTCATCCGCGCGCGCCAGGAAACGCTCCGGATCGAACGGCACTTCCGGGAACAGCAGGATATGCGGCGGCTCACCGACTTTCTCGGAAGCCAGACCGCAGGCGGCGGTAATCCAGCCGGCGTGACGGCCCATGACTTCGAGGACGAAGATCTTGGTCGACGTGCGGGCCATCGATGCGACGTCGTAACCGGCCTCGCGGATCGATGTCGCGACATACTTGGCCACCGAGCCGAAACCCGGGCAGCAGTCGGTCAGCGGCAAGTCGTTATCGACCGTCTTGGGCACCCCGACGCAGACCACCGGGTAGCCCATCTTTTCGGCAATCTGCGACACCTTCCAGGCGGTGTCCATCGAATCGTTGCCGCCGTTGTAGAAAAAATAGCCGATGTCGTGCGCCTGGAACACCTCGATCAGGCGTTCGTACTGGGCGCGATGTTCTTCCAGGCTCTTCAGCTTGTAGCGACAGGAACCGAAGGCACCGCCCGGCGTGGAACGCAGGCGGGCAATATCGGCATCGGACTCCAGGCTGGTGTCGATCAGGTCTTCGGTCAGCGCGCCGATAATGCCGTCGCGTCCGGCCAGCACCTTGCCGATCTTGTCGGGATGCCGGCGTGCTTCCTGGATCAGGCCGCACGCCGTCGCATTGATGACGGCGGTAACGCCCCCTGACTGTGCGTAGAAGGCATTCTTCACCGCCATTTTCTTCCCTTTATTTCAGAGCGTCGAAAACGCTCTTGGTGATGCTATCGACGCTACCGACACCGGCCACCTTCTTGACCTTCGGTGCCTTGGCGTCGCCCGTGGCCGACCACTTGCTGTAGAAATCGACCAGCGGCTTGGTCTGCGAGTGATAAATATCCAGACGCTTCTTGACCGTTTCTTCCTTGTCGTCGTCACGCTGAACGAGGTCTTCACCGGTCACGTCGTCCTTGCCTTCGACCTTGGGAGGGTTGAATTTGACATGGTAAGTGCGGCCGGAAGCCAGGTGAGCGCGACGGCCGGCCATGCGGGTGATGATGTCGCTGTCCGGCACATCGATTTCGAGCACGAACTCGATCGGCACACCGGCTTCCTTCATCGCTTCAGCCTGCGGAATGGTGCGCGGAAAACCGTCGAACAAGTAGCCGTTCTTGCAGTCATCCTGGGTCAGGCGATCTTTGACCATGCCGATGATGACGGCATCCGGCACCAGGCCGCCCGCGTCCATGTGCTTCTTGGCTTCCAGACCGAGTGGCGTGCCGGCCTTGACCTGAGCGCGCAGCATGTCGCCGGTGGAAATCTGGGGAATGCCGAATTCTTTGGAAATGAACGTGGCTTGCGTACCCTTGCCGGCGCCAGGTGCGCCCAACAGAATCAATTTCATGGAAAGTCCCTCGGTATTTGTGTAGCGAAAAAATATTGTTATCGGTGTCTTGGTAGACCGTTCTCTAAGGGCGAAAAATTACTCGCTATTTCAGGCCCGGTCAAACAGTTTGCGCATCCGCTCGGCATCTTCGGGCGTATCAACACCCGGCGCCGGCGCGGTGTCGATCAAGGTCACGCTGATGCGGTAGCCGTGCCACAGGGCGCGCAACTGCTCCAGCGATTCAAATTGTTCGGTGGGCGCTGCGGTCAACCCGGCATAGGCCTTCAAAAAACTCGCCCGGTAGGCGTAAAGGCCGACGTGGCGATAAGCCGGGAAGTTGGCCGGCAGGGTTTCGCCGCCGTTTTCCCTGGCGAAATGATCGCGGGCATAGGGAATCGGCGCCCGGGAAAAATAGGCGGCATCGCCATCGGCCCGACAGACGACCTTGACCACGTTCGGGTTGAAAAAATCGGCGGCATCGGCAATCGGGTGCGCGACGGTCGCGATGTCCGCCCCGCTCGCGGCCAGTTGCCGCGCCGTCTGGACGATGATTTCGGGTTCGATCAGTGGCTCGTCGCCCTGCACATTGACGATGATCGTATCGCCGCTCCAGCCGCGCTGTTCGACCACCTCTGCCAGACGGTCGGTGCCGGTCGGATGGTCGCTGCGCGTCATCAGCGCGGCGACTTCATACGCCTCGGCAACGGCGCGCACTTCCGGGTGATCGGTCGCCACCCAGATTTCCTCCGCCCCCGACAGCCGCGCCCGTTCGGCGACGCGGACGACCATCGGCTTGCCGCCGAGATCGAGCAGCGGCTTGGCCGGCAGGCGCGTCGAAGCGTAACGCGCCGGAATGACGACCTTGAAGGCGAGGCCCGACATCGCTACTCGTCCGCCGACAACTGGCGCGCCTCGTCCTCGAGCATGATGGGAATGTCGTCGCGGATCGGGTAGGCCAGCTTGCAGGGCTTGCAGACCAGTTCCTTTTCGGCCTTGCGGTATTCGAGATTGCCCTTGCAAATCGGGCAGACGAGGATATCAAGCAGCCTGGCGTCCACGAAGTTTCTCCAGTATCAGATCAATAAGGGCCGGCGAAAGCTCGGCCTCGACCGGCAAAACCCAAGTTTCGTCGGCGGTCAGTCCGGCACATTTTACTGCATCCTTCTCGGTCATCAGCAGCACGCCGCCTTTGGCGAAAGCCAGGTCGGCAGCGCTGTAGGCGTGATGATCGGGAAACGGGTGGCGATTAAACGCCAGCCCCAGACCTTCCAGCGTACGGAAAAAGCGCTCCGGATCGCCGATGCCGGCCAGCGCGTGCAGATTGCGACCGGCGAGGTCATCCGCGAAGCACCGCTGTTCCGGATCGTCAAGACGGTAGAACTCTCCGGCGCGCAAATGCATCTCGAAGCGCGGCAGCGCCGGCGGCAAGCGGTCATCCGGCGAACCATTGCAGATCACGGCGTCAACGGCAGCCAGCCGGCTCAACGGTTCGCGCAGCGGCCCGGCCGGAAGCCGCCAGCCGTTGCCGGCGCCACGCCCGTCGAAGACCGCCAGCTCGACGTCACGCGCCAACCGGTAGTGCTGCAGCCCGTCGTCACAGAGAACAACATTTACGTCCGGATGAGCCGCCAGCAAGGCACGCCCGACCGCGACCCGATCGCGCCCGATCCAAACCGGCACGCCGCTGCGCCGGGCAAGCAAAATCGGCTCGTCACCGACGTCGACCGCAGCAGAGTCAGGCTTAACCGGGCGCGGCAGCAAACCCTGGCCGCCATAGCCGCGGCTGACGATACCGGGCCGCCAGCCGCGCTCCTTCAGTTGCCCGGCCAGCCAGAGGGTCAACGGCGTCTTGCCGGCTCCGCCGACGGTAATGTTGCCGATCACGATAACCTGCACCGCCAGACGCTCGGGGCGCGCCTGGCGCCGGTTGCGCGCTGCCACGACCGAATAGAGCCCGGCCAGCGGCGCCAGAAGCCACAACGCCGGCGAAAGCCGGCGTTGCTCGAACCATTGGCGCTGCAACCAGCGAGCGACCATCAGCGTGGCGCTTGGGTGGCGAAGGAGATATGCGGATAGCCGGCAGCCTGCGCCGCCTGCATCACATCGATGACGCTCTGATGGGTAGCCTTGGCATCGGCATTGATGACGATGATCGGTTCCTGGCGCGAACCCGCCGCCCGTCGCAGGGCGTCGGAAATGCTCTTGACGTCTGCTGCGGTCAACGGCGATTTATTGATCAAAATCTGGCCGCTGGCCGTCACGGCAACATCGATCTCGTTCGGCTGCTCATTCTGCTTGCTGGCGTCGGCAGTCGGCAGGTTGATCTCGAGGCCGGAAAACTTGGAGTAGGTGGTGGTCAACATCAGGAAGATGATGATGACCAGCAAAACGTCGATCATCGGAATCAGGTTGATTTCCGGCACTTCCCGGCTACGACCGCGCTGAAAATTCATGGCCTACTTTCGGTCACCGTGCATGAACTCGACCAGGCGAACGGCCTGCTGCTCCATCTCGACGGCAAAGCTGTCGACCAGTGCGCGGAAATGCCGCCAGAAAATCAAGCTCGGGATGGCAATCACCAGACCAAAACCGGTGTTGTACAGCGCAATGGAAATACCATGCGCCAGTTGCTGCGGGTTGGAGCCGCTTGGCGACTGCGAACCGAAAATCTCGATCATCCCGACCACCGTGCCGAACAACCCCATCAACGGGCTGATCGAGGCAATCGTGCCAAGCGTCGTCAGATAACGATCCAGTTCATGCGAAACGGCAGAACCTGCCTCTTCGATCGATTCCTTCATCACTTCGCGCGAGGTCCCAAAGTTGCGCAGCCCGGCACTCAGCACGCGGCCGAGGGGCGAATGGCGCTCCAGTTCCTCCAGCATGCGGTCGTTGTTGGCACCGCGCTTGAATTCACCGACGGCACGCTGCAACAAACCGGACGGCACCACCTTGGAACGCCGCAGGGCAACGAGGCGCTCAATAATCAGCGCAACTGAAATGATGGAAGCTGCCAACAACGGCCAGATAGGCCAGCCGGCAGCCAGAACGATGTCTTTCACAATGAATCCTTGCTTGTCGAATAACTTGGCATTTTGCCTCTCGCCCCACCGGTCGGCAAGCCCCGTAAATCGCGGCAGTGCCGCCTTATCCCCAGAAGCTGTGGATAAGTCTGTGAATGAGCTGTCATCAAGTGGTTCAAACCCGCATTGACAATGGCTTCTACCTGCATTGCGAAAAAACTAGGCACATCATTTAATTTTCCAATAAATCAGTTGGTTATAAAAACATCCCACCAACAATAGGCGACCATTCCGGACCCAGCAGGGTACAATCGGTGACATGCCCGATCCAGCTTCAGCCGTTTCCACCAATCCGGTACTCAGCGTTTCCAGCCTCAATCGTCTGGTACGCGACTGCCTGGAATCCACCTTCCCACTCACGTGGGTCGGCGGTGAAATCTCGAACCTTACCTACGCCGCCTCCGGGCATGTCTATTTTTCCCTGAAGGATGCCAACGCACAGGTGCGCTGCGTCATGTGGCGCAACCGCACGCAGTTGTTAGGCTGGCGCCTGGAAAATGGGCAGAAGATCGAAGCAAGGGCGCTGGTTTCGTTTTACGAACCGCGAGGCGAGTTCCAACTCAATGTCGAATCGGTCCGCCGCGCCGGACAAGGCGATTTGTTCGAACGCTTTCTGCGCCTCAAGGCCAAGCTTGAAAGTGAAGGGGTGTTCGCTGCCGAGATCAAGCGCCCGCTGCCCGAACACCCGCAAGCGCTGGCCATCGTCACCAGTCTGCAGGCGGCTGCCCTGCGCGATGTGCTGTCCACACTGCGCCGGCGCGCCCCGCACATCCGCGTTGATCTCTACCCGACTCCCGTCCAGGGCGAAGGCGCCGCCGAAAAAATTGCTGCCGCCCTGAAATTGGCCGCAGCTGGCGATTGCGACGCCATCATTCTCTGCCGGGGCGGCGGCAGCATCGAGGATTTGTGGTCGTTCAACGAGGAAGTCGTCGCGCGCGCCATCCGCGCCAGCGCGCTGCCGATAATTTCCGGGGTCGGCCACGAAACCGATTTCACCATTGCCGATTTTGCCGCCGACTTGCGTGCGCCAACGCCCACCGCTGCAGCCGAAATCCTCAGTCCGGACCGCGAGACACTGCTCGCTGCCCTGCAACAATTCCAGCGGCGAATCAGCCGCCAGTTCGAACGCAGGCTGGCCGAGCGCGCCCAGCAACTCGACTGGCTCGCCGCCCGCCTGACCCACCCGGCTGAGCGGCTGCGCCAACGCCGGGAAACCGTCATGCAGCTTGGTGCGCGACTCGGGCGAGCTCTGGATCACCAACTCACCATCCGCCGGCAGGGTCTTGGCACGCTTGCCCATCGCCTGGGTGGCACACGCCCACGACTGGAAAGCGCACGCGACCACCTGAAATATCTGCAATATCGGCTCGAAAACTCAGCCTGCCAGAAAGTTTCCGGCGCCGAAGCGAAACTAAATGCGCTGACCGCAAGTCTCATTCAACTTGATCCGCATGCCGTCCTCAATCGCGGCTATGCGTTGGCAATTGGCCCGGATGGTCGGGCAGTACGCGACGCCGCCAGCCTTCACCCGGGCGCCACGCTCAGAGTCAGCTTTGCCAGGGGCGCGGCCGTTGCAACCGTCGAAGCGGTTGTCGCGTCGTCCAAAGCCCAATAGAATTTTCGTTCTACCCCTTTTACAACGGAGAAAACAATGGAACACCAACTGCCCCAGCTGCCTTTCGCCAAGGATGCCCTCGCACCGCACATGTCGGCCGAGACCTTTGACTACCACTATTCCAAGCATCACCAGGCCTACGTCACCAACCTGAACAACCTGATCAAGGGTACCGAGTACGAAAATCTCGACCTCGAAGCCATCGTCAAGAAGGCCCCGGCCGGCGGCGTCTACAACAACGCTGCTCAGGTCTGGAACCACACCTTCTTCTGGAACTGCCTGACCCCGAACGGTGGCGGCGCTCCGAAGGGTGCCCTGGCTGCTGCCATCGACGCCAAGTGGGGTTCGCTCGATGCCTTCAAGACCGCCTTCCAGACCTCCGCCGTCGGCAACTTCGGTTCCGGCTGGACCTGGCTGGTCAAGAAGGCCGATGGTTCGGTTGACATCGTCAACATGGGCGCCGCCGGCACCCCGCTGACCACCGGCGACAAAGCCCTGCTGTGCATCGACGTCTGGGAACACGCCTACTACATCGATTACCGCAACCTGCGCCCGAAGTTCGTCGAGACCTTCCTGAGCAGCCTCGTGAACTGGTCCTTCGCCGAAGCCAACTTCTCCTGATCCTCAGTCATCGCTTCGTGAAACTCATCTCACGAAAAACCAGAGGGAGCGAATTGCTCCCTTTTTTATTCTTTATAGCCTCCCGAATTAGCCCTCTCCCCGACTCAAGAAAGATACCGGAATGAACAGTATCAAAAGCAGGGCAATGGCCTTGGCAGCCTGTATTTTCGCCGGCGTGGCTGGCTGTGCGCTAAAACCGACGTGGCACTGGGAGAAACCGGGCGCTTCCGATCAGGAATATTCTTTCGACCTGAATCAATGCAAGACTGCAACCTATCCCGACACCACAGGCACGATTACCAACGAAGCTGTTCGCCGGATGTTTGCGTGTATGGAAGCCAAAGGCTGGTCGAAAGTAGCGAACTGAACGCGAGAGCATCTGGCGCTTGTGTGATTTTCTGGGACTGGATGCCTTGCGAATGACCAACAAGCACGCATAATGGCTCAAGCATTCGACTTATTGGTGCCCCCGAACGGAATCGAACCGCTACCTGATGATTACAAATCAACTGCACGACCTTCATGCTACGGGGGCAACTTGCACCGGGGCAGGATTATAGCCTGAGCTCAGCATTTGGCACATGTTGTCCCAGATGAAGACGAGGCAGCCGAAAAAAGATACAGCGCGATTTTCGGCAACCGGACTCTGTCGAGTCCGCCAAACATCAGGTGATCTGGAACAACTTGCCGAAGTTGGCAATATCGAGAACCTGTTTCACATTGCCGTGCACGCCGGCAAGCGTAACTACTTTTTTGGCACCACTCATTCTGTCGCGCAGCATCAGAAGCATGCCGAGGGCAGAGCTGTCGAGGTACTCCACGGAGGAAAAATCGATCGTGATGGCAGCGACGCCACCGTCAGTCACCAGCGGTTCAACCGCACTACGGAATTCGCGGTGCGTATTGAAATCAAAACGGCCCGAGAGCAAGATGACAACCCTGTTGCCATCTTTGGTGACATTTACTTGCATTTCTTTTCCCGTGTTGCAATCCAGACCGACCGGCTTAAACCGACAGTTGTGAGCAGATTGTCATTGTAACGAATTAAGGATCGAATCCGGGCGTGGCGCTCCAACTTCCCTGATTTGCGACAAGTTTGCAATGCTAAACTGCCGACATCATCCCGAACGCGCTCATCCGATGATCAAATACTGCACGCATTGCGGCGCCGATGTTTCCTTCGAGATTCCTGCCGGCGACGCGCTTCCGCGGCATGTCTGCAAACGCTGCGGTCATATTCATTACGAAAACCCCAGGCTGGTCGTCGGTTGCGTGGCAACTTGGGAAGGACGCATCCTCCTCTGTCGGCGTGCCATCGAGCCAAAGCGCGGCTTCTGGACACTCCCTGCCGGCTTCATGGAAAACGGCGAAACGACTGCCGAGGCCGCCAGCCGCGAAACGCATGAAGAGGCTAGGGCACGGATCATCATCGACGCGCCGTTTGCCATGGTCAGCATTGCCCACATCAATCAGGTACATCTCTTCTATCGCGGCCGCCTGGCTACGGCAGATTATTCAGCTGGCGAAGAAAGCCTCGAGGTCGCGCTGCTAAGGCCGGAAGATATTCCTTGGTCGGACATTGCCTTCCGCAGCGTCACGCACTGCCTGGAGCACTATCTGGCAGACGTTACGCAAGGGCACTTCGGATTTCACGAAACGGCACTGCTCCCGCTGGCCCGAACGGTCTGATCAATCGTCCAGGCGATAATGAATCGGCAGCGTCAGGCCGAACTGGCGATTGCGCAAACTCTCCGGCACCGTCGCTGTATGCACTGCCAGCAACACGAGTTCCAGCGCTTCCTGATCCAGCAGATCGAAGCCACTGGACTGGCTCAGACCAACCTGGGGAAGCGCCCCACCGACAACCGTATTTACGACTACGACGACGACTCCCTCCCAGCCCCGCTGGCGAGCCAGTGGAGGATAGCGCTTGAAACGCCGCGCTTCGCGGGCGAGATTCAAGCGGTACTGGCGCACGCCATCTGGACTGACCTCGTCTTTCGGAAGTGCCGCAGTGCTGGATGGCAAGGCAGACTCCACCGACACGACAGCGGCCCTGTCGCTCACGGCAACCCCAGCTGTTGCGGTCGACCGCGAAAGTGAGGGCAAAACTGGACTTTCCCTCCCGGCCCTGAACTTGGGCACGGTCTCGGCAGCAGTCGCCAAAACCTTTGCAGGAGGAAGCGGAGTGTTGTGCAAAGGTACCGTTAGCGGCGATGGCGTTCCGCTCGTCGGGGAAAGCAAACGCGCGTCGATTACCGCATTTTCGGCATGGAATGCCGGCTCCGCAAACTGCGCCACGTGCCAAAACGAAACCAGCACGGCGAAATGACAAACGATGGAGATGAAAACTGCCCGTCTCAACATTCGCTTATCCGTACAAATCTTTCCCCACGCCAAAAACAAACCCCCGACGGCAGTGCCGACCGGGGGAGGAAATCAACCCGCCCCAAGAGGCGGTAATCCAAAGAGCAATTACTTGCCGAGTTTGCGCGACTCTTCTTCCACCTTGTTTGAATACATCTTGCCCATGACGACGCCGATGACCAGCACGCCGACAATGACGGCAAGGCTCATCAGGCCGATATCGCTACCAAACAAAAGCTCCCAAGCCATATGTCACCTCCCAGTAACAGAAAAAAACTCTACTTCGCAGGCCGCGACGCGAGGTGCAACGGCTCCTCGGCATCCGCCAGCCAATCCCCCTGCAACCGCCATTTTCCCGCGGGATCTTCGATTGAGACATGCCAGCGCCCGAAAATGTCAGCGCTCAACTTGCCACCGTAAAAGCCCTGTCCTTCGGAAACCATCTTGACCAGCTGGTCATGCCCGGCGCGAGTAGGGTGTGCCAGCTTCAGCGTCAGCACTTCCGGCAGCCCCGCATCACTTTCGGCTGTCATCAGAAGGCGGATTTGCTCGCCCGAACGCATCAAATCGACACGCAGGCCAAGTTCGCTCGCGTAATGATCTCTCTGCAGACGCTGATTAACCGCCAGACCCTGTTTGTAGTAATCGTCGGCAACCAAGCCATCGTTACTGACGATTGCCAGCCAAGCCGTTATAAATCCGGCAACAACGACAATTGCCGGGCCGGCCATGAGAAGCCACGGCCAACGTTCCTTGTACCAGGGTTTGTTATCACCACCACGCAGTGTCATTGAATTGCTCATGTCAGGGCATCAGGAAAGAGGCTTTTTCGTGAACCGCGATCTTGTCGTGATTCTGGGCCTTGATATCGAAATAAATCGTGTTGGCGCCCTTTTTGCCCGACTCGGGCGGAACGCGCACGACAATGGTCACTTCATGGTTCTCGGCACTGGCAACCTCGACAATGCGCTCGCCGACGATCTCTATGCCATCCATCCCTTCGACGGCCAATGAATAGCGCTTGGGCTCTTCGGTCGTGTTCATGATCTTGAGGTTATAGACATTCTCGATCCGCCCGTCGTCTGCCTCGCGCGCGAGGAGCGAGCGGTCGCGAATCACGTCGACCTTGAGCGGAACGCGGGTCGCCAAGGACCAGGCTGCGGCGACGGTGATCGCCGTGAGAATCACCGTGTAGAGGATAATCCGCGGCCGCAGGATATGCCCCACCACGTCTTTGGAAGTGAAGTGCTTGGCGAGCGCATTTTCCGTCGTGTAGCGAATCAAGCCGCGCGGGAGTCCGACCTTGTCCATCACCGGATCACAGGCATCGATGCAGGCGCCGCAGCCGATACATTCGTATTGAATTCCGTTGCGGATGTCGATCCCGGTAGGACATACCGCGACACAAAGGCCACAATCCACGCAGTCTCCAAGAGCGGGGGTATCGACGCCTTTCTTTCGCGGCCCGCGCGGTTCGCCACGCTCCGGGTCATAGGTGATGACCAGCGTATCGGGATCGAACATGACGCCCTGGAAGCGGGCGTAGGGACACATGTATTTGCAGACCTGCTCGCGCAGAAAGCCTGCCTGCATATAGAAGAAACCGGCGTAGAAAAACGTCCAGAACAGCTCCCAGCCGGAGAGGTTGTACGGTAACGCCGCCAGCAATTCGCTGACCGGCGTGAAATAGGCAACCAGCGTAAAGCCCGACCACAGTGCAATAGAAATCCAGATTGCATGCTTCACGGCCTTGAGGCGGAACTTGCGGGCAGTCATCGGCCCCTTGTCCAGTTTCATCCGGGCAGAACGATCGCCCTCGAGCCGGTTCTCCACCCACATGAATAATTCGCTGTAAACCGTCTGCGGGCACGCATAACCACAGAACAAGCGACCGGCAACCGCAGTGAACAGGAACAGGGCATAGGCCGAGATGATCAGCAGGAGGGCCAGATAAAAGACATCCTGTGGCCAGAGCACCAGACCGAACAGATAGAACTTGCGCTCGGCAAGATGAAAAAGAACAGCCTGACGACCGTTCCACTCAAGCCAGGGAAGTCCGTAAAAAAGAATCTGGGTGAACCAGACAAAAGCCCAACGCCAGGAATTCCACCACCCCTTGACGTCGCGAATGTAGACCTTCTTGTGCTTCTCGTAAAAAGAAACCGGAACCGGCGCCGGGCCTGGCTTTGGGGAGGTGTTTTCGCTGGGTTCCATCGATGGCTATATCCGTATCGAAATTGCGCTAGAAGTACGATTTTGCAGCGTTTACTGAAACGCAATTTTGATACAAATCAGACTTTACTAATACTTAGACCAAAGAAAAACGGGGCGGTTTCCCGCCCCGTCATCAAGCGCTTACTTGGCGCCCTGACCCAGGCTGAGTACGTAGGCTGCCAACAGGTGGACCTTGGCATCGCCCAGGAATTCCTTCCAGGCCGGCATCTTGTTTTGACGGCCTTTGGTGATGGTCTCGACGATCGTGGCTTCCGACGAGCCATACAGCCAGACCTTGTCGGTCAGGTTCGGGGCACCAAGTGCATGCATGCCCTTGGCATCCGGACCATGGCAACCGGAACAGCCAACAGAGGCAAAAGCTTCCTTGCCCTTGGCCGCGCGCACCGAATCGTTCGGCAAGCCGGAGAGCGACCGCACATAGTTCGCCAAATCCTTGATGGTGTCGGCACCCAGTTGCGCATGCGCGGGCATCATACCCATGCGGCCGTCGGCGATGGTCTGCTCGATTTGCGCCGGTTCGCCGCCGAACTGCCAGTCGCTGTCCGTCAGGTTCGGGAAGCCCTTGGCACCGCGTGCATCCGCGCCGTGACACTGCATGCAGTAGGTCAGATACAGGCGCTTGCCCATTTCCATTGCCTGCTTGTCACCCGCCACCGCCTGCAAATCCATGGCCGAATACTTGTCATACAGCGGCTTGACGGTTGCGTCCATCCTGTCGCGTTCAATCTGGTACTGACCGGACGAGGTCCAGCCCAGAAAACCCTTGAAGTTGCCAAGGCCCGGATAGAGGGCCAGATAGGCCAGCGAAAAGATGACCGTGATGACGAACAGCCAGCTCCACCACTTGGGCATCGGGTTGTTGTATTCCTCAAGGGTTTCATCCCATACATGACCCATCGATTTGCCCGGCGTGAACTTCGCTTTACCCTGGACGTATAGAAGAATTGCGCAGGCGAGAATGCTAACCAGCACAATCACAACCACGTACGCGTTCCAAAAATCGCTCATTTGCTTTCCTTTTTTCAGCGAGGAGGCGACGCGCGAGGCGTCGCATCCTGATCATCGTGCTCCGCGAAAGGCAAGTTGGCAGCTTCCTCGAACCCCTTCTTGCTGCCCTTGCTGTAAGCCCATCCCACAATCCCCAGAAAGCAGAGCAACCCGGCAACCGTTAGGATGGAACGCAGATCGTTGATATCCATGACTATTGCTGGGCCGTCTTCAGCACCGTGCCCAAACCTTGCAGGTAGGCGATCAGCACGTCCAATTCGGTCATGTCTCCGATCGCAGCCTTGGCACCCTTGATCTCTTCGTCGGAGTAGGTCGGAAGACCGCGAACATTGGCGAAGCCACGCATGACTTCCATCTTCTTCTCGACGTCGGCACCGACACTGTCCTTGGCCTTGGTATTGGACAGGAAAGCGAAGGCTGGCATGTTGGACTCCGGCACCACGTCGCGCGGATTCATCAGGTGAGCACGCTGCCACTCGTCGGAGTAGCGCCCGCCAACGCGAGCCAGATCCGGGCCGGTACGCTTGGAGCCCCACTGGAACGGATGATCGTAGACGAACTCACCTCCAACCGAGTAGTGGCCATAACGCTCGGTTTCCGCGCGGAACGGACGAATCATTTGCGAATGGCAGAGATAACAGCCTTCGCGGACATAAACGTCACGCCCCACCAGTCGCACCGCGTCATAGGGCTTGAGTCCCTCAACCGGTGTCGTGACCGACTTCTGGAAGAAGAGCGGAACGATTTCCAGCAGGCCGCCAATACTGACCACCAACAAGGTCAGAACAATAAGCAGGCCTACACTCTTCTCAATTTGCTCGTGCTTCAACATTATTATTTCCCCCTAATCAGGCGTGATGGGCGGCCGGGATGATCACCGGAGCATCCTGAGTCTTGCCGCCAGCCATGGTCTTGAACATGTTGTAAGCCATGATCAGCATGCCGGACAGGAACAGGACGCCACCCAGCCAACGGATCGCCCAGAACGGGTAGGAACCCTTGACCGATTCGACGAAGCTGTAAGCCAGCGTACCGTCAGCGTTGACCGCACGCCACATCAGGCCCTGCATCACACCGGCAATCCACATCGAAGCGATGTAGAGCACGGTACCGATGGTGGCGATCCAGAAGTGAACCGTCATCAGTTTGGTGCTGTACATCTCGGTCTTGCCAAAGAGCTTCGGCAGCAGGTAGTAGATGGAGCCAATGGAAACCATGGCCACCCAACCGAGGGCACCGGAGTGCACGTGACCGACCGTCCAGTCCGTGTAATGCGACAGCGCATTGACGGTCTTGATGGCCATCATCGGACCTTCAAAGGTCGACATACCGTAGAAGGATAGCGAGGTAATCAGGAACTTGAGGATCGGATCGTCACGCAGCTTATGCCAGGCGCCGGACAGCGTCATGATGCCGTTGATCATGCCACCCCAGGACGGTGCCAGCAGGATCAGCGAGAAAACCATGCCGATAGATTGCGTCCAATCGGGTAGCGCGGTGTAGTGCAGATGGTGCGGACCCGCCCACATGTAGGTGAAGATCAGCGCCCAGAAGTGAACCACGGACAGGCGATAGGAATAAACCGGACGCCCAGCCTGCTTCGGCACGAAGTAGTACATCATGCCGAGGAAGCCGGCGGTCAGGAAGAAGCCCACGGCGTTATGGCCATACCACCACTGGATCATCGCATCCTGCACGCCGGAATAGGCGGAGTAGGACTTGGTCAGCGAGACCGGTACGGCAGCGCTGTTAACCAGGTGCAGTAGCGCAACGGCGATGATGAAGGCGCCGAAGAACCAGTTGGCAACGTAAATGTGCGACACCGTGCGCTTGGCAATGGTGCCGAAGAACACCAGCGCGTAAGAAACCCAGACCAGCGTGATCAGGATATCGATCGGCCATTCCAGTTCTGCATACTCTTTACCTTGGGTAATACCCAGCGGCAAGGTAATTGCAGCCAACAGAATGACGATCTGCCAACCCCAGAAGGTAAAGGGAACCAGCGGGCCACCCCACAGGCGCGCATGGCTGGTGCGCTGAACGCACCAGTAAGACGTTGCAAACAGCGCGCAGCCGCCAAACGCAAAAATAACCGCGTTGGTATGCAGCGGACGCAGACGGGCAAAGTGCAGGAAGCCGATATTCAGCTCCGGCCAGACCAACTGAGCAGCAATGATGACACCGACCAGCATGCCAACAATGCCCCAGATGACAGTCATGACGGCAAATTGCCGTACGACTTTATCGTTATATGTGGTTTGCGTTCCAGACATGAACCCACCTCTCGTTAATTAAAAACTGGATGCCCGCCCCCCTGAACCCAAGGCGGCACATGAAAGCGGATAATATTCTAGATCAGAAGCGGGGATTTGACCTAGATCAACCTACCGATTATCTAGGTCAAATTAGGTCGAAGGGCGTAGCAATTAGCCACATACGGGCGCCCGTAGACAAAAAAAGGGTGCGTCGCAACGCACCCCAACCCCAACAGAGAACAATCGTGAAGCACTCGCTTCACATGTGGCTATTCTCATTGCCCTACCCGCATCAGGCGTTGACGCAGGTCAAACTTTTCCTGAATCGTCTTTTCCAGTCGGCGCCGATGTCGGGATATCCGGCCCGTCGTCATCCATCAGGATCTTGAAACCCGGCCCCTCGAGATCGTCGAACTGGCCGCTGCGGACCGACCACCAGAAGGCGACGGCAATTGCGAACACCAGCACTACCGACACCGGGATGAGCAAGTAGAGGATTTCCATCAGTCACCATCCACGCGCTGAATGCGCAACGAGTTGAGAACTACCAGCAACGAACTGGCCGACATGCCGATACCCGCCAGCCAGGGTGTCACATGGCCGGCAATCGCCAGCGGTAGCGCAACGAAATTATAGGCAAAGGACCACCAAAGATTCTGCCGGATAACCCGCAGGGCCTTTTCGCCGCGCAGCAGGCCGCGACGCAAGTGATCCAGATTTTCGGAAAGCAGGATGAAATCGGCCTGGGTACGGGCGAGTTGCGCGCCACCACCCATGGCGACCGATACCTGCGCCTGAGCGAGAACCGGGGCATCGTTGACGCCATCCCCCACCATCGCGACAACCGCGCCACCAGCTTGCAGATCGCTGACACAGGCATGCTTGCCCTGGGGCGTGACGCCGGCCCGGACATCGGCAATCCCCAGCGCATCGGCCACACGCCGCGCGACAGCTGGCGCATCGCCGGTCAGCAGGACGATGCGCTTGCCGGCGGCTTGCAGCGCGGCGATCAGCGGCCGCGCTTCGGGACGGACCTCGTCCCCCAGCCGGAACAAGGCCAGGCAGCCGGTTTCATCACCCAGAACCACTACGGTGTCGCCACTCTCCAGCCAGGCCGCTGCGGCGTCGGGGAGTACGCCGGAGCCGAGGCCCAGCGCGTAAGTTGCGCGGCCGATCCGGTAACGACGCCCGGCAATCTCGCCCTCGATACCCTGCCCCGCCTCGCTCAGCGCATTCCCGGCGACCGGCAGTTCCCTGCCCATTGTCGCCGCGCGCAAGGCAACGGCCACCGGGTGTTCGGATGCCTGCTCGAGGGCGGCCGCAATTGCCAGGCACTTATCGTGCTCCAGATTGCAAGTCGGCAGCAGGTCGACCAGGCGCATTTGGCCGCTCGTCAGGGTGCCGGTCTTGTCGAAAACGAAATGCGTGGCCCGCGCCAGCGTCTCGATGGCGTGCCCACGTGTCACCAGCAGGCCATCCTTGGCCAGCGCACCGGCCGCTACCGTAAGCGCAATCGGCGTCGCCAGCGAAAGCGCGCACGGACAAGTGACAACCAGCACCGATACGGTGATCCACAAGGCTTTTGACGGGTCGACGATGTACCAGCCGATGGCGACGGCAACTGCCACGAAGAGCAGTGCGGCAACGAAATAGCTGGCGATACGGTCGGCCAGTTCAACGATGCGCGGCTTTTCGGCGGCCGCCCGTTCCATCAGATGAATGATCGCCGACAGCCGGGTGCCCTCGCCGACCTGCTCGATGCGCACCACCAGCGGGCTCTCGGCATTGACCGAACCGCCGGTCACCGGCATCCCGGGCGACTTCGACACCGGCCGGCTCTCGCCGGTCAGCAGCGCCTCGTTGGCGCAGCTGACGCCTTCGATGACCCTGCCGTCCGCCGGCACGACATCGCCGGGCCGCACCAGCACCACGTCGCCCGGGTGCAGGTCGGCAACCACGCGCTGCTCGGTGCTGCGGTCGACCGGAAAATTGGGCATGATTTGAGCGAACGCCGGCAGCAGCTTGGCGAGCGCCTCGGTGACGCTGACCGCCTTCTGGCGCGCCGTCATTTCCAGGTAGCGGCCGCCAAGCAGGAAGAAGACGAACATCGTGACCGAGTCGAAATAGACCTCGCCCTGCTGCGTCAGCGTCGCCCAGCAACTCGCGATGAAAGCTACCCCGACGCCGAGCGCCACCGGGACATCCATGCCGACCCGACGCAGTTTGAGATCGCGCCAGGCATTGCGGAAAAACGGGGAAGAGGAATAAAAGACCACCGGCAGAGTCAGCAACAAGCTGGCCCAGCGCATCAGGCTCTCGATGTCGGCGGTCATGTCGCCATCGGCGATATACACTGGGTAGGCGTACATCATTACCTGCATCATGCCGAAGCCCGCGACCCACAGGCGCCACAGCGCATCGCGCCGCTCCTTGCGGGAAATCTCCTCGTTTTTCGCGGCATCGTAGGGGTAAGCGCGGTAGCCGATGGCAGCGATCGCACCCAGGATGTCCGACAGCTTGATCCGTGAATCATCCCAGCGCACACGGGCGCGCCGGGTCGCGTAATTGATATCGACGGCCGTCACGCCAGGCTGTTTGCCGACACGCTGTTCATTCAGCCAGATGCAGGCGGCGCAGGTAATGCCCTCGAGCAGCAGCGATGCCTCGCGCTCGGTTTCGCCCAGCGCGCGCACGAAGCTTTTCTGAAACTCGGCATGATCGAACAGCACGAGTTGATCGAGAATGGCCGGCATCGCCTCGCGCGGCGACTCTGGCAGCGCGTCCCGGCTGCGGTAGTAATCCGCGAGCCCGTTGTCAACGATCGACTGCGCCACCGCCTGGCAGCCATGGCAACACATGGCACGCGCCGTTCCACCCATGCTGACGGACAATTCCACATCATCGGGAATCGGCTGGCCGCAGTGATAACAGGGAGTTGGGGACATGCGAATAAAAAGGCACTGAAGTGCCTTTCTGGTCTATGGCGGAGCCGAAGTATAGATTATTTGCCGCCCCATGCGGATGGCGCCGGGTTCGGCAGCCAGTTTCACGATTCAGGTCAGCCAGAACAACCCTGGCGCCCGCCTCGAGCAAGGCCCGCGCACCGGCAGCCCCCAGACCCGTCACCGGAAAACCTGGCCCTTGATCGCCATCGCCACACTCCAGCATTGGTTTCGATGCCACATCGCCTTGCCAGACGATACGGTATGGAACCAGTGGAAAATTGGTCCGTGAATTAAGAAACAAAAGTCACAGTGCCCAGCTACCCTGCCGCTTTCGTAGAACTAATTACTAGATTTTCACGGAAAAAACTAGTATAAACAAACCATTAAACAAGTAGTAGCGTCCTCACCAAGCAACCATGAAAATGCCTCAGACCAAACCAATCCGCGTCATGTTGATCTGTGACCACCAGATCGTTGCGTGGGGGTTCGAGAGACTGGTGCAAAGCACGCATCCGCGCCTGGAACTGGCAGGCGTCACCGCCGATTGCACGACAGCCGCACAAATGCTCGTTGCGACGCCGATCGATGTGATCCTGATCGACCTCGACGGCAGCAACGGCGTCGAGACGATTGCCCCGCTAAGTGCTCTATCGGAGGCCAAGGTACTGACGCTGACCGGGTCGCGCGATATTGCACTGCGCGACAGCGCCGTGCTGGCAGGTGCCAGAGGCGTGGTAGCCAAGAGCGAGCCAGCCGAATCGCTCGTCAAGGCAATCGAGAAAGTTCACGAAGGCGAACTGTGGATCGACCGCTCCGCGACAGGCCGTATTTTCCGGCAACTGGCCGAGAAGAAAACCTCGCAGTTCGAAACTGTAGACCAGCAGAAAATCAGCACCCTGACGCGGCGTGAGTTGCAGACCGTCGCCGAAATCACCAAGGATGCCGCGGCCACCGGCAAGCTGATCGCCCAACGGCTGAACATCAGCGAAAACACGCTGCGCAACCATCTGAATTCGATCTACGCCAAGCTTGGCCTCTCCAGCCGCCTGGAACTGTTCGCCTACGCCAAACTGCACGCAATCGCCGGCAAGGCCTGAAACGGCACGTATTTGCCGTCAGAAGCGCTGCAGCAACCTTGCCTGTCAGGCTTCAGGACCAAAGCGGTTCGGCTCCCTCGCCTCCTGCGCCGACCAGAAAAACAGAAGAATCCAGCCGAGCAGCGGAATGATGTAAAGCAACTGCAGCCACCCGCTCCGGTTCGTGTCGTGCAAGCGGCGCGCACCGACCGCCAGCGACGGCAGCAGCGTAGCCAGGGAAAACAGCGCTGAAAGTTTGTCGCTGACGATGCCGCAAGCAAGAGAGGCGAGAACCACGAACAGCGTCCACCACCAGAACTCTGGCCGCGAGGCACGCCCGCTGAAGCCAGCGTATTTCGAGAAGCATGTCTTGATCGATTCGCCAAATGTCATTTTTACCTCATCGCTGGTGCTGCCTGAACGCTGGCTGGCATCCGCTCATCATCTTAGCGAATTTATGCACACAGGCACGGTTTTCCCGGCGCCGCAAATGAAAAAGGCCTGCGCGCGAGCACAGGCCTTTTAATGAGTGGTGCCGGAGATAGGAGTCGAACCTACGACCTTCGCATTACGAATGACCTCCGGGTGGATTCCATGGTGCCCCTTGGGGGCATAGAGCAAGGCAATCAGTAGCTTATCGGTGGCCCAAAACCAGCATTACCAAGGGCTCCCAACGAACCGCATACCGAATGTGCCGCCATTGTGCCACGGCACACCAAAAAGACCAATGGCATACCGGCGCAGAGCTTGAGGCCCTTCTGGCCTCGCTCCGCCAGCACCTCCATAGAGGGAGCGCCTCATTAACAATGAACTGGCACTTATCACCGTCAATAAGAATTTGCAACCAAGCCAAGGGCTGAATTTATCCCGCACAGTTGCTTGGATTTTGCACCCTTAGCCCCTGGGTGAGATGTGAAGCACTTCGCCAAAATGCGAAGCAGATCGGCGCTGATCTTTCCCATCAACTCCCAAGGACTATCACCATGTTGCTTACAGTCAAAAAGCCCGTCGCAGTGAAGGGCGCTCCGCTCACTATCGCAAAAACCGTGCGCCCCACATGGAAAACCATCGAGATCGACATCGGCGTGACCAATAAAAGGCCGGTCGCAGCATCAGCTACTTCTCATTGCGCCACCCCGGTCACGGAATCGGTGACCAAGATCAGCGATGTTGCCAAACCGCCCCGCAAGCGCAACAAGAAGCCGCGCATTGAGGCACAGCCTATTTCCTTGGAAAACCTCAAGTGGCTGACGATTGCCCAGACATCGCTGCGCTACCCGGCTTTCAGCCAGAAAGCATTGCGCCATCTGGTGGCGCAAGCGGAGGCCTACCACCGCTATCCCAAGGCGGGCCTGAAATCGAATGGGTTTATTCACTGCATTAGCCGGCCCGCCGGTCAGCGCAAGATCGTGATCGAGGCCGAGAAATTCGAGCAGTGGCTTCAGAGTTTTTCGGTCGGGGCCAAGTAAGCCCCCAACATGGATGAATTGAGGAACTCAAAATGAAAGACAAACCGCAGGCACCGTTCAAACACCAACATATCCCGTTCAAGAACACGACCAAACCGAATAGCGCGCGCAACGCGCCAAGGCCTGACACGCTCAAGCGTAATACCATAACTGATACAGCATTTCGTACTGGTGTAGATACTCTCAACGAATACAGCTCTGGAGCCACCGGTAGCAGCATGGTCTCCATGTCAGACCGTATAGCTCACATTGCTCATTGTCTGATGGTGGATACACTGGCTTTTGATTTGCCGGATCGCCCGATTCGTGACCTTGGGTATTCATCCGGTCGGATCGACGAACAGGGCCAGGTGCTGGCAAATTCGATGCTGTCCTACGCAGGCTCCTACTCCGAGGCCGGCAAGCAATCTTTTCGCATTGAGCACTCCGAAGCCTGCCAGTGTCTGAGCGTCGAGGGCAGTGCCGCGATGCGCTTCCAGAACCACAACGTCGTGGCACCTGGCGATGTCACCATGTTGGTCTATGCCATGGTGGAGCGCATCAACCAAGAGCATGGCCTGCTGTTGCCCGCCTCCGTTCTGTATCAATTGGCGCTGGGCTATCTGGCAGAGATGACGCGGATTGATGCTGCACTCTTGCTCAAGGTGCCTGCTGGCGTGAAGAAAGATGCTTTCATCAACGCCATGGCCATCGCCGCCATCAAGAGCGGAACCAATACCAGCCTGTATGTCGGTGAAACCGTCTATTTCGATCAACACTCCCAGAGTGACGCCCAGAAAATCTACGACAAGGCTGCCGAACTGAACCGTGCACGCAAGGGTGGCCTGCCCGATATTGATGGCGTGGAGGACTTGGAAGAACTGAATCAGGAAACGGTGCGCGTTGAGCCCGTGTTTCGCAAGAAACGCTTGACCCGTATTGCCGCCAAGCATGGCGGCCCGCCGCATCCGTGTTTGTTCACCAATGAAATGCTGGCTGAGATGATTCTGGAGCAACTGGACAAGTTTGCTTGCCGTGGGCATGTCATGTGCAACCTTGATCCCCATGAGCTTCTGACCATTGCCTTGCCCTACCGGAGCACCGTCGCCCACTGGCAGAACCACATGCATCTGCTCGATATGGTCAAGAGTGAGCGGGTTTTGAAGGAGCACGCCCGTTATATCCGGCAGAACCACCAGATCAACATCTTCGCTCCGCCGCCTGACGACATTCATGTACCCATGATGCTGAGCGATATTCTGTCACCGGAGAACTTCATCCCTGTGCCGGCGAAGATTCGCAGCAATCCTCAGCTTTTCTTCGAATTGGACATGAGGGCTGAGCGTCAGCGTCTGCTTCGTTTCCCTCGCTCGGGCATCGGTTTTTCGCCGGTATACCCCTATCAACAACAGGCTGATTAACTCACTGCGGACTATTTGAAGCCCGCCCCATGCAGAGTCAGCCTGTGATTTTGCGGTGGTGGCGTAAGCGCGCCACCCAGCACCCAACCAACATTTTGAGAGCATTGAACATGAAACCCATCCTTACGCTGGTAAAAAACCCAGAAACCGACGACCGCAATTATTTTGGATTCGACAAGATTCACATCTACGCCTTTAACTTTGATGGCGAGGGCGGCGCCCTGGTCAGCCATGACAACGAACCCGGGTTCAGCAGCTACCACGGCCGCGACTTGCATAACCTTTTGTGCGGGCATGCTGTGGATGGCACGCGTCTGTACTTGCCTGAACCGGGTTTGAACGAAGCAACGTTTTGCTTCCCGGCGGCTCCAGGCATCCAGTAATCGAGCTTGAAGCCGATTGGAAATCACATCATGGACATGAAATCTTGCTTTTCCATCAACGTCAGCCACCTTTCGGAGGACGCTCGCCGCCGTTTGCCAGCAGCAATAACGATGAACCTGGAGGTGCCGGCTGATCTCGGTTGCAAACCTTTCGAGTGCGGGACAAGCGTATTTGCAGCAGGGCACGCAGCCTTGGCACTGGCTCAAGCCCAATTGGCAGAAGCCGGCATCGCACACGCTGAACTTGAGCAATTGCGCACAGCGCACGTCTCGGTGGTGCAGGCCGTCATCCCCTTTATCTTCCAGTTCGCGAAAATCGGGGAGGCCAAGCTGTTTGCCAAGGCACTCGACCAACGCGCCCGGCTGCTCGGACTCGAAATCAGCCATGACAAGGCCAGCAATTCAGTCGTCTATCGGGAAGGTGTCGCCGATACCTCGGCAACCGAAGGTCTAGCTATCCGCGTCAGACCGTGGCCGATGCAAAAACTGACCCGAATCGACGTAGGACTGAGCGGCAGTTATTTGGAAAGCCAGTGCCTCAATGCCCTTGACCGCTGGCGGAATGCTTATCTTGAGAACCGCTACGAGCGGATATTCAACGAGCGGGTACGCCGCCTGTTCCGTTTGGAGGGCAATGTGGCGTTCGTGCCACCTGGCGAGCATGTCTATGACCAATTTCCCCCCTTGGCTGCCGAGTTGTTGAAAGCCTGCGTAGATGGCAAAGACCCGCTGACTTTTCCTCGCTTGGGTGCAGGCGTTCGCGACAGCGTGAAGAAACGAACCCTAAAAATGCTCAGCGAGCAGATTCTTGCGGTGTCCGGGATCAACATCAGCTTCCAATGGAAAAATACCTTCTTGCCGCCTACGCCGCTGACCAGCAAGCTGGTGTATCCGGGCGATTTCTATCCTGACAACAAAGATGTCAGCACATACTTTTGCAAGCAGAATTGGCCTGTGCTGCTGGAGCGGCTTCGCAACGATCAACATACCATACAGCCAAAACTTGACGCTATTTGCGAGCCAGTCGACTGAGCAGCGATCCGATCATCAATTTGATGAACATTGTTTATCGACGCAGAAAGGAGCAGGAAATGTCCGCAGTGAAGATCGGAAAGCACGGGAACAGCCTGAGTCTGCGGCTGCCTGCCTTCGTCGCCCAGAGCATGAAACTCAAGGCCGGCGACTATGTCCGCCTGCGTTACCTAGATGATGGCTCGTTGCGGGTGGTTCCGGTGAACGAGAGCCAGATGATTCCGGCAGAAGGCGCAGGTGTAGCTCCTGCTGCTGAGCGAGAATCAGATTGGGATGAAGGCCAGTGGTAATCGTCGCCTTGTCAGTCGTGAGTCTATGGCATAGTATGCCAATGCTGAACATGGCTTAGGAGACTCCCATGCCGACACGTAATGTTGTCCTCACCGACCACCAGGCCCACTTTGTGGAACAGCTTGTCACCTCCGGGCGTTACCAGAACGCCAGCGAAGTGCTGCGCGAAGGTTTGCGTCTGGTTGAGCGCCGGGAATTGGAAGACGAACTGCGCCTTGCCGCCTTACGTGATGCGGCCAAGGTGGGCATCGCTGACATCGAGACCGGCAACTTCCGTAGTTTTAGCTCAGCGGACATGCTGGGTCAGCATCTGGCCGCACTGGCTTCCGAAGTGATTGGCGCGTAGTGGCTGAAAACACTTGGACTGTTCGCCTATCGGCTGCTGCGGAGGCCGATTTCCGCCAGATTCTGCGCTGGACGGTAGATAATTTTGGCTCTGCGCAGGCGCGGGCTTATGCCGACACCCTGTCATCGGCGTTGAAAGCCTTAAATGCCGGCACTTCAGTCATTGGGGTCAAGGAGCGCCCCGAAATCGGTAGCAACATCTGGATGTCGGCGCGCGTTTAAA
>DJUX01000025.1 GCA_002440665.1 Dechloromonas sp. UBA6271 | reverse complement strand
CACCAAGTAAGCCTCCGCGCTTCATCGAAAACCCCGCTCGCGCGGGGTTTTTTTTTAGCTAGTCCAAAAATGAAAACTTCCATGCCCCCATTCCTGCGCCTTCTCGCCACCACCTCGCTCGCTCTCGCTCTGAGCGTTCAGGCCATGGCCGATACCAGCCGCCCGAAAGTCGGCCTCGTGCTCGGTGGCGGCGGTGCCCGCGGCGCGGCGCACATCGGGGTGCTGGAAATTCTCGAAGAACTCAAGGTTCCGGTCGACTGCATTGCCGGCACCAGCATGGGCGCCCTGATCGCCGGTGCCTATGCCTCCGGCCTGTCGCCGGCGATGATGCGGGAGGAAATGGCAGAGGCGGACTGGGACACCATGTTCAGCGACATCCCCGATTTTTCCGAAGTCAATTACCGTTACAAGGAAACGCTGCGCCGTTTCATTCCCGGCTCGGAACTCGGCGTTTCGAGCGACGGTGTCAGATTCCCGCCCGGGGTCGTCGACGGGATCAAGATCAAGCTCTTTTTCAATCAACTGGTCGGCGCCAACCGGACCGAACGCGTCATCGAGAAGCTGCCGCTGCCGGTGTCGCTCATCGCCACCGACATCGGCAACGGCGAGCGCGTCGTGATGCGCGAAGGCAGCCTGACCACGGCCATGCGGGCCAGCATGTCGGTCCCCGGCCTGCTCGCGCCGGCCACGCGCGACGGGAGAAAGCTGGTCGATGGCGGACTCGTCGACAACGTGCCGATCGGCGAAGCAAGGGAACGCTGCAATGCCGACATCGTGATCGCTGTTAACGTCGGCTCGCCGCTGCTGCCCGCTGACAGCGTCGGTTCGCTGCTCACCATCTCGGCGCAGATGGTCAACATCCTCACCGAGCAGAACGTGACCCGTTCGCTGGCCACACTGAAGCCGACCGACATCTACATCAAGCCCGACCTCGGAACGATCAGCGCAGCCAACTTCAGCCGCAACGCCGAAGCGGCCGACCGCGGGCGCGCCGCTGCCGAAGCGGTGCGCGATCAGTTGGCCAGGCTCAGCACCAGTGCCGCACAATATGCCCAGTGGCGGGAACCGATCGATCGCAGCTACAAGCCGAAGCCCACCATCGACGAAATCGAGATCGCCGGCCTGAAGCGGGTCAATCCGGCGATGGTGGAACGCCAGTTGACGATCAAGCCCGGCGAACAACTCGCCACGTCCAACATTGACCGCGATGTTCTGCGCATCTATGGCGACGGCTTTTACCAGAGTGTCGACTACCAGTTGCTGACCCAACGCGACCGCAACATCCTGCGCATTCTCCCCGTCGAAAAGAGCTGGGGCCCCGACTACCTGCGCTTTGCGCTGAACCTGGACACCGACTCCAACCAGGGCTCCAGCTTCGGCTTGCGGGCGGCCTATCAGAAGACCCTGATCAACGATCTCGGCGCCGAAATACTGGCAACCGTGGGCATCGGCAGCAATCTCGGCGCCGGGCTCGATTTTTATCAGCCGCTTGATCCGGCACAGCGTTTCTTTGTCGAGGCAGCCGTCAAATATGAGCGGGTTCAGCAGAACGTTTTCCAGGACAACAAGCGCGTCGCCCAATACATAAACTCTGGTACTGCGTTCGCCCTTTCGGCCGGCACGAATTTCGGCACGCTCGGCCAGGCGCGCCTGGGCTGGATCGAGCAAAGCCGCACTTTCGACCGCGATATTGGCTCTTCGCAGCTGCCAAATTTCGAGACCTCCTACTCCGGCTGGAACGCCAAACTCTCACTCGACCAGTTGAACCGGCTGTACTTCGCCACCCAGGGCTGGAGGACGAAGCTCGATTATTTCGATTCCAACGAAGCCGGCTTCGCGCGCGCCGAGATCGACGTGGAGGGCGCATTCTCGCTCGGCAAGACGGTCATCACCGGACGCGCCAACTATACCGGATCCCCCAGAGGGCAACTCCCGTTCTACAGCGCCGGCCGGCTCGGCGGCTTCCTGAACATGAGCGCATTTGCCCGAGGCCAGATTCTCGGCGACGAAGTGACCTATGCCGGCGTCCGTGCCGAGCAGATCATCGGGACATTCCCGATCGGCCTGCGCGGTGACATGCGTCTCGGCTTCGCTCTCGAAGGTGCCCATGTCGGGACCTACTACACCGAGACGAATCTCAGCGGCACCAACATCCTCAACTCGGCCGCCATCTACCTCGGTGGTGAAACGCCGTTCGGCCCGGCCTATCTCGGCTTCGGCTACTCGACCAGCGGCGCCTCCAACTTCTTCCTGAACATCGGCATTCCCTAGCCGCCCCCGCACAGTTCGCTGGCATAATCGGTACCTTACCCAAGGAGCAATCCGCAATGAAACCCCGTTCCCTGCTGCTCGCTGCCCTGATCGCCACCCTGTCGGCCATTGCCGCCGCGCAGGAACCGCCGAAGTCTGCCACCCTCGTCGAAAAGGAAAAGGGGGCCGCGACCATCGCGGAAGCCGTCGAACTGCAGGGCATCGTCACTGCCATCGACAAGAACAAGCGCGAACTGACGATCAAGGGCGGCTCGGGTAACGAACTGACCTTCGCCGCCGGCCCGCAGATCAAGAATTTCAAGCAGATCAAGGTCGGTGACCTCGTCACGCTGAATTACATCGCCGCCCTCGGTCTCGAACTCAAGAAGGGTGGTGGCCGGTTGCGCGAACGCGTCGAATCCGAACAGACGGTCGCCGCCAAGCCCGGCGAGAAACCCGCCGCCGGCAAGAGCCGTACGGTCAAGGTGCTTGCCGATGTCACCGCCGTGGATGCCGCCGCCGGCACGATCACCCTGCGCGGTCCACAGCGCAGCGTCGATCTGGTCATCAAGGACAAGGAATTGCTAAAGGACATCCGCGTCGGCGACCAGATCGCCGCCACCTACGAGGAGGCGATGCTGGTGTCTGTCACACCGCCCGCCCCACCTGCCCCTGTCACGCCCGCCGCACCCGCGGCAGAATAAGTTCCACCACCGGAGATCGCCATGATCAGAAACCTGCTGCTCGCACTCGCCGCCTGGCTGCTATGGACCAGCCTGGCGCTGGCCCAGATCAACATCAACACCGCCAGCCTGGAACAACTGGACAGCCTCAAGGGCATCGGCCCGACCAAGGCGCAGGCCATCGTCGATTACCGGCAGAAGAACGGCCCGTTCAAATCGGTCGATGATCTGCAGAACGTCCCGGGAATCGGCCCGGCGACGCTCAAGGATATCCGCGGCGACGTGATAGTCAGCGGCACTTCGCGACCCACCGCCGCAGCCCACCCCCCAGCGCCACCCAAGGCACTGGCGAAGCCGGCCGCACCAGCGCCTGCGGCATCTCCGGCACATCCCGCCACGCCGGTGAAACCAGCGATACCGCACGCCGCGGAGGCGAAGCCGGCCCACCCGGCAGCGCCTGCATCCGACTTGGCCAAGCCAGCGCCCGCCGCGCCGGCACAACCCGCTCGGCCCGCCGTCCCGGCCAAGACGGCCCAACCGCCAACGCCCGCCCCGGCCACGCAACCGGCAATGCCGGCGGCAGCTCCCGCCATGCCGGCCAAGCCCGCGCAACCCGCCCGCCCGCCGGCCAACTGACCCTGCCGGATTGACCGACCGCCTGATCCTCTGCGCCACCGCCCGCCTCGCCCAGACCCTGCGCGCCGCGGCACCGGTCGGCGCCGCGGTCTGGCAGATGCCGCGGGCACTGACCATCGGCCAATGGCTGACGACCCTGGCCGACGAGGCCTTGCTGAGCGGTGCGGCAACCTTGCCGCAGGTGCTCGACCCCTTTGCCGAATTGCTGTTGTGGGAAAAGGTCATCGCCGATTCCCTGCCCGAATCGTCGTCACCACTGTTCGACATCCAGGGCATGGCCGCCTCGGCAGCTGAAGCGCACGCGCTATGCCGCATCTGGAAGCTGCAGCCAGATAGCAGCCAGCTCTCCGAAGAGGCGAAGCTGTTCATCGGCTGGCAAGCAGAATTTGCCAGACGTTGCCGGACCAGCGCCTGGATCGATGTGGCGGGCCTGCACTGGCAACTGATCGCCTTGATCGAGGCAGGCCACTTCTCGCTGCCCCAAACCATCGCCTTCGCCGGCTTCGACCGCTATACGCCGCTCGATCATAACTTGATGGCGGCACTGACGGCGCGTGGCGTTACCGTTGAAAATCGACCCCAAACGGCAGTCGACCGCAGCAACCGGCAGGTCCTCGCCTGCCCCGATGTCGATGCCGAATGCGCCGCCGTCGTCGCTTGGGCTAAGACGCAACTGGCGACCAACCCTGCCTGTCGGCTCGGCATCGTCGCCCCCGATCTGGCCGGCGTCCGCGACCGGCTGGAGTTCCTGCTCGACGATGCCCTGCACCCGGTGCTGATCCGTCCCGACGCCGCCGAAGTGCCGCGCTGCTTTAACTTCTCACTCGGCCGGGCGCTGGCCGACTTGCCGCTGATCCGCGTCGCGCTCGACCTGCTGGCGCTCGGAAGCGGCCGCGCCAAGGTCGAGCAGAGCCGCCTCTCCGAACTGCTGCTGGCCGGCGGCTGGTCGGCGGCCGCCGGCGAAGCCGATGGCCGGGCGCGGCTGGATGCCGCATTGCGCCGCGACCTGCCTTACTTCACGACCCTGCCGGCGCTGATTCGCCTGGCCGGCCGTCTGGCGGAATTTGAACCGCCGCTCTGCCCGCAAACCGTGGCGGCCCTCGCAACCTTTGGCGAAACCGCCGGCGCCGCCCCCCGCAAGCTGCTGCCGGGGCACTGGACCAGTGTCTTTCGCAACTGCCTGAAAGCCGTCGGCTGGCCCGGCGACCGCCCGCTATCCAGCCACGAATTCCAGGCCCGCCGCGCCTTCGGCGAAGTGCTCGACGGTTTCGGCCAGCACGACGCCTTGCTCGGCCCCGTGGCTTTTGCCGAAGCGGCACGCCGCCTGTCACAGCTCTGCCGGAAACGCCTGTTCCAGCCGGAAACGCGCGGTCAACCCGCCATTCAGGTGCTCGGCGTGCTCGAAAGCGCCGGCCTCGGTTTCGACGCCCTGTGGGTGATGGGCATGAACGACGACCTGTGGCCGCCGCCGCCGCGTCCCAACCCGCTGCTACCGGCCGAATTGCTTCGCGCCGCCGGGGCTGCCCACGCCAGCGCCGAGGTCGAACTCGACTTCGCCCAGCGCGTTCATGCCCGTCTGTCGCTGTCGGCGCCGGAAGTGACGTTTTCGTATTCGCAGGCCGACGGCAACCGTGTGCTGCGGCCCAGCCCGCTGATCGCCGGCATTCCGGCAGCCGACGAAACACCGGGCGAAGTCGAGACGCTGGCCCGGCAACTGGCCGGCGAAGCCGCATCAGCCTGCGATCTGATCGAGGACGCCATGGCCCCGCCGGTCGCCGAAGGCGAGAAAGTCTCCGGCGGCAGCTGGCTGCTGCGCGCCCAGGCCATCTGCCCGGCCTGGGCCTACTACCAGTACCGGCTCGGCGGCGAGGCGATGGACGAGCCGGTCGAAGGGCTCGACCCGGCAGCGCGCGGCACGTTGGTGCATGAAGCGCTGGAAGCCTTCTGGACAGCGGTTCGGTCTTCGGAAACGCTCGCCGCCCTTGACGAAGCGAACCGCCAGCAGGCCATCGCCGAGGCGGTCGCCAAAGCCCTGCAAAGCTTTGAACTGAAGCGCCGCGTCACGTTGGCGGCCCGCTTTCGCGAACTCGAAGCGGCGCGCCTGGAAAAGCTGCTTGACGTCTGGCTGGCGCTGGAAAGCAGGCGCGGGCTGGCCTTCGACGTCATCGCCTGCGAACAACCGGCCGAAGTCGAGATCGAGGAAATCAAGGTCAAGATGATCGTCGACCGCATCGATCGCCTGGCCGATGGCCGTCAGGTCATCATCGACTACAAGACCGGCGCCACAGTCGACACTAAAAACTGGGCCGGGCAGCGCATCACCGAACCGCAACTGCCCATCTACGCCGCGCTGGTCAACGACGAAGTGGCGGCCGTCGTCTTCGCCAAGGTTCTGCTCGACAAGCCTGCATTCGCTGGTGTCGCCGACGAAAAGGACATCCTGCCCGGCGTCCAGGGCATCGGCGACGACAAACAGAAAATCTTCGACTCCGCCGAATTTCCCGACTGGGTCGCCGTCATCACCCACTGGCGCGAACGGCTGCATGCCGTGGCGAAGGAAGTGAAGGCCGGACAGGCGGGCGTGATGTTCGCTGATGAAAAGGCGCTGCAGTACTGCGAGGTGTTGGCGCTATTGCGTTTGCCTGAGCGCCGGCGCCTGCTGGCGCAAACCGTAGCCGGGGAAGACGCGTGACTGCGCCGGTCGACCGCCTGCAAGAGGACGAAACCGCCCGCCGGCGAGCGCTGGACCTTGCCTCCTTTATCGTCGAAGCACCGGCCGGCGCCGGCAAGACGGAATTGCTGACGCAGCGCTACCTGCGCCTGCTGGCGGTGGTCGAGAACCCGGAAGAAGTGCTGGCGCTGACCTTCACCAACAAGGCGGCGACCGAGATGCGCGACCGCATTCTCGGCAGTCTGGAGCGCGCGGCGGCTGGCGAAATGCCGGACCAGCCGCACAAGCAGCTGACGTTCGAGCTGGCCAACCAGGTGCTGGCCCACGATGCCGCGCAAGGCTGGCGGCTGCTTGGCCACCCCGGCCGGCTGCGCATCACGACGCTCGATGCACTGTGCGCCAGCCTGGCGCGGCAGATGCCCTACCTCAGCCGCTTCGGCAGCCAGCCCGGGGTCAGCGAGGATGCCGAGGCGCACTACGCGACGGCAGCCCGGCGGACACTGGAAATGGTCGAGGCGACGACGCCAGATGCCGAGGTCGTCGCCGCGGCGCTGTCCTTCATGGACAACAACGCCGGTCGGCTGGAAAAGCTGTTGATCGCCATGCTCGGCCGCCGCGACCAGTGGCTGCACCACGCCTCGCGCATCGAAAGCGGGGCGATGAAGGCCGAGGTCGAGGCCGGTTTCGCGGCGCTGATCGAACGCGATCTGGCGACGGTTGGCGCCCTGCTCGACCCTCGTATCCAGTCGTTGCTGATGCCGCTGGCCCGCTTCGCCGCGGCCAATGTGCCGGGCCTGCTCGACCCTATTTTTGACTGGAATTTGCCGTTGACCGCAGCCATCGCCGATTTGCCGCAGTGGCAGGCGGTGGCCGGCCTGCTGCTGACCGGCACCGGGACGTTGCGCAAGACCGTCGACAAGCGCATCGGCTTCCCGACCGGCGCTGAATTCGCTGACCAAAAAAAGGCCATGCTCGAACTGCTCGGCGAACTGCGCGGCGTGGCCGGTCTGGAAGAGGCGCTGGCCATGCTGGTCAGGCTGCCTTACCCGGAATTGAGCGACGGCGAATGGGCCACCGTCGAACGCTTCTCGCGCCTGTTGCGGCTGGCCGCCGGGCAATTGTGGCTGGCCTTTCAGGAAGCCGGCGAAGTCGATTTCATTGAAATTGCTGCCCGCGCCGGGCTGGCGCTGGGCGATGACGAGGCGCCAACCGATCTGGCGCAGGCGCTCGATTACCGCATTCGCCACCTGCTGGTCGACGAATTCCAGGACACCAGCCCGAGCCAGGTCGGCCTGATCGAAAAACTGACCCGCGGCTGGATGCAGGACGATGGCCGGACGCTGTTCGTCGTCGGCGACCCGATGCAGTCGATCTACCGCTTCCGCAAGGCCGACGTCGGGCTCTTCCTGCGCGTCCGCGAGCGCGGCATCGGCGACATCAAGCTCAGCCACCTGCGCCTGTTCCGCAACAACCGCTCGTATCCGGGCATCGTCGATTGGGTCAATACGGCGTTCCCGGAAATCTTTCCGGCCGCCGACAGCCCCGAGGCCGGCGCCGTGCGCTACGCCGAATCCGCCGCCACCCGGCCGGCGCGCGCCGATAGCGGCGTAGAAGTCCATCCGGTGATCGAGCGTGAAGGCACGGATTCCGTTGGCGAAGAAGCCTGCCGCGTGTTGGACATCATCCGCCAGGCGCGCCGCGAAGCGCCGGAGGAACGCATCGCCGTCCTCGTTCGCGCCCGCAGCCATCTCGATGCGCTCGTCGGCGAAATCCGCCGCAGCGCCCCGGAACTGCGTTTCCAGGCGGTCGATATCGAAGGGCTGGACGGCCGCCAGCATGTGCAGGATCTGCTCACCCTGTTCCGCGCCCTGCATCACCGCGCCGACCGCGTGCATTGGCTGGCACTTTTGCGCGCCCCGTGGTGCGGCCTCAAATTGGCCGACCTGCACGCGCTGGCCGCCGACAACAAGAAGCAGACGATCTGGGAACTGATGCAGGACGACGCCCGCGTTGCGAGCTTGTCCGAAGATGGCCGGCAACGCCTGCTGCATGTTCGGGCGGTGCTACAAACCGCCTTCGCCAGCCGCGGCCGCCAGCACCCGCGGCGCTGGCTGGAAGGCGTCTGGCTGATGCTTGGCGGGCCGCGCTGCCTGGAGGCGCCGGAGGCATTGAACGACGTCGAAGCCTTCTTCAAACTCGTCGACAAGCTCGTGGCCAGCCGTAACCTGAACGCTGAAACGCTGGCCGCCCACGCCGCCGAGCTCTATGCGCCGTCCGACCCACTCGGCGACGCGGTGCAGATGATGACCGTGCACAAATCCAAGGGCCTCGAATTCGACACCGTGATCCTGCCCGGCCTGCACCGCGGGACCGGCGGCAACGACAGCAGCCTGCTGCTGTGGGACGAAGTGGCCGGCGCCGACGGCGACGAGCATCTGCTGGTCGCGCCGATGAAACAAAAGGGCGCCGGCAACGGCGAGCCGACCGCCTACGACTATCTGAAAAAGCTCGAAGCCGAGCGCGCCGCCCACGAGGACGAACGCCTGCTCTACGTCGCCGCCACCCGTGCCATCCGCCGGCTGCATCTGGTCGGCGTCGCGGCGGCCGATGAAAAGAAGGACGACGGCCTGAAATCGCCGGCCAACGGCACGCTGCTCGAGCTGTTGTGGCCGGGTGTCGCGCAGTCGGTATTTGTCGGTGCGCTGGCCGGTCTCGAAGCGGTCAAGCCCTCTGGCGGCGCCATTGATCCGGCGACTTTCGTTCCGCCACTGGTTCGCCTGCGCGAAACCGGCTTGCCGGAAGCCTTGCGCGAAATCCCCGGTGGCCCGCGTCTGGCCGATAATCCGGTCGACCTCGACACAGCCGAAGGCGGCCTGGCGCTCGATGCCTCGGTCGGGACGCTGGTCCATCGCTGTCTCGAACTGATCGCCAACGACGGGCTGAAAAGCTGGTCGTCCGAACGCATCCTTCCCCTCGAAACCGCCTACCGGCGCTGGCTGGTGCAGGCCGGACACACCGCTGCGGACGCTGCCGAGGGCGCCGGCACCGTGGTCAGCGCCCTGTGCCGAACGCTGGAATCGACCGCCGGACGCTGGGTGCTGGCGCAGCAGAACGAGGCGGCAGCCGAACAGGCCTGGTCGAGCCGCGACACCCGCGACGGCGAGGGAGTTGCGGTCAACCACGTAATCGACCGTATTTTCGTGGCCGACGGCTGCCGCTGGATCGTCGACTACAAGACGGTCCGCGCCCCGGCCGCCGACCAGGAAGCCTTTCTCGCGGCGCGGGCTGCCGAATACCGCCCGCAACTGGAACGCTACGCCAGCCTGTTCGCAGCCGACGCGCGGCCGCTCCGGCAGGCGATTTTCTTCCCGCTGCAGGGTGTTCTGGCGGAGCTTCCATGACTCCGGCAAGCGTTGTCGCCGGTCAACGACAGGGCACGGGCTTCGGCTATACTGGTTTGAAAATATCGCCAAGAATGGAAAATGTCGTCCCGCCTGCGCCTCACTTTCGCCTGTATCGTTGCCGCGCTCGTCCTCGGCGTGCTACCGGTGTACGCGGCCCAACAGGTGCTCAGGGTGGGCGTGCTGGATAACTCGCCACCGATGGCCTTTCGCAATGCCGATGGCCAGTTGACCGGCTTCAGCATCGAGATCATCCGCGCGGTCTGTGACGAAATGCAGGTGCGCTGCGACCTGCAGGTAACGACGCTGGAGCGTGTCGTCGATTCGCTGGCCGGCGGTGAATTCGACATCGCCGCCGTCAGCCTGCTCGACACACCCGAACGGCGAGCCAGGATCCTCTTCGCCCTCCCCTATTTCCGCTCGGTTTCCCTGTGGTTCGCGAAACCCGGAGTCATGCCCGGCGAGCGCGGACTGCGCATCGCCGTGGTCAAGGGCTCGGCGCAGGAAAGCTATGCCCGCAAGCAGGGCTGGGATACCGTCGCCGTCCCGACCAATGGCGAACTCGGCCTGCCGCTGATCGCCGGCGTCGCCCAAGCTGCCATCATCCCCATGGCCACCAGCCTGAACCTGATGAACCACAAGGACTTCCGGACCCTTGGCCTCAGTTCGACGGTGATGAAGGTGCCGGAATTGATCGGCAACGCCTCGTTCGGTATCAGTCCGCGTCACCCGGAACTCAAGGAGTCGGTCGACAACGCGCTGGATCGCATCAAGCGCAACGGCGTCTACGAGCGGATCAACTCGCAATTTCTGCCGTTCCGGGTTCATTGATGGCGGCCCTCCGCACCCTATTGCTGATCGCCGGCTGGTGTTGCAGCCTGGTGCACGCCGCCGAACTCGTGGTTGCGGTCGGGGTCCAGGACCCGGCGCAGGTCGCGATGCAGGGCCAGGCTCTTCCGAGCGACATGCCCGGCTTCGAAATGGTTGCCTTGAATGAAGACATCGCGCGTGAAATCTGCCGCCGCATCAATGCCCGCTGCAGCGTGCACTACGTTACCGTCGCCGAAATCCTGCCGGGTATCGAAAGCCGGCGCTTCGATATCGGTTTCGGCAATTTTCTACGCTCACCGGAACGCGAGCTGCAAGTCGCCTACAGCGATGCAATCTGGCATTCATCGTCGCGCCTGGTCGGCTCGCCCGCCGCAGCCAAGACCTTCGCCGGCAAACTGGGCCAAGCGGTGACACTCGACAACCTGCGCGACGCCCGCGTGATAGCGGTCGACGGCTCGCAGCAGCGCGCCTTCCTCCAGCGTATTGCTGGCGAACGTGGTCTGACCGTGATCGTCACCCCAACGCCGGTCGGCGCCATCAACGCGCTGCGCGACGACAGCGCCGACTTCGCCCTGCTGCCGATCCTCAACGCCTACGCCCTGCTCAGCCGCGACAACCCGCAACAGCTGGAGTTCGTCGGGCCGGCGGTTGCCGACCGCGGCCTCGGCGGCTCGGTGCACATCGTCCTGCCCAAACAGCAGGACGAACTGCGCCGTTCCGTCAATCGCGCCATCGCCGCCATCCGCGCCGACGGCACCTTCCAGCGCATCGTGCGCCAGTATTTCCCGCTCGGTCTCAATTGAACGCCATGGCCAACCCGCCGGACCACAACCGCATCAGCGCCAACCGGGCATTCGCCCTGCTGGCAACCGCCTTCGCGCTGCTCTTCAGCGCCGTCGTCGCCCTTCTCGCCTTCGATCAGCACCGCGTCCTCGAAGCCTCGGAACGCCTGCAACAGGAGACGGTGCCGGCCATCATCCGTTTCCAGCGCCTGGCGCGCAATCTCGACCAGCTGCGTCAGGAAGGCGAACGCCTGTTTTCTTCGGGCACCCCCGAGGGGCGCCAGCAATCGCTGTTCATCGTCATGCTGGTGGCCAGCCACCCCAGCATCCTCGACCACCCGCAGTCGGCGGAAACCGCCCGCGACACCGAGAGCTTCCTCGTCGAAACGAGCCGCCTGGCCGGCCAGGACCCGACCCTGCTCAAGGCGCGCCATGCCGACTGGCTGCATTACTCCAGACGCCTGAGCCTGCTGGTGGACGATCTCTCGGTCCAGGGCGCGAGCCTGGCCACCGACGACCTCGGCGACATGGTGGCAGTCATGCGCCTGGCCCGCATCAAGCTGATCGGCGCACTGGTCCTGGTCGGCGTTTTCCTGCTGCTGATGATGGCGCTGCTCAGGCACCACCTGATCCGCCCGCTGCAACGCATCGACCATACCTTGTCGTCGCTCGGTGTCGACCAGCCGGCGCCGGAATTCCCCGATGTCCGCCTGACCGAAATCCATGCCGTCGAGGAAGCCACCAAGCGTCTGCACGCCTCGCTGGTCAGCAACGAAGCGGCGCGCCGCGAGCTCGAACTGCTGGCCAATCGCGACGGCCTGACCGGGCTCATCAACCGGCGCCATTTCATGCTGATGGCCGAATCCGAACTGCAGCGCGCCCAGCGCTACGGCCGGCCGATCGCCGTGGCGCTCGGCGACCTCGACTACTTCAAGCGCCTCAACGATACCTACGGCCACGGCGCCGGCGATGCCGTGCTGCGTACCTTTGCCGCCCTGCTCTCCGACAGCGTGCGCCAGTCCGATCTGGTCTGCCGTTACGGCGGCGAGGAATTCGCCTTCCTCTTTCCCGAAAGCAGCGTCGAACAGGCGCGCATTCTGGTCGAACGCTTCCGCCAGCGTTTCGCCGACCACGACATTCAGCTGCCTAACGGCTTGCTGATACGCGTCACGCTGAGCATCGGCCTCGCCGACGCCAGCCACTGCCCGATCGAGATTGCCCTGCAGCGCGCCGATTTTGCGCTGTACGAAGCCAAGCGCCTGGGGCGCAACCGGGTCATCGTCGCGGAAGAGACGATCTGATGCATATCCTGATCGTCGAGGACGAGCGGCCGATCGCCGAAAACCTCTATGATTTTCTCGAAAGCTGCGGGCATCGCTGCGATTTCGCACCCTCGCTGACGGCCGCCAACGCACTCCTCAGGCAGGAAGAATTCGATGCGCTGATCCTCGACCGCAGCCTGCCCGACGGTGACGGCGCCACGCTGGCCAGCCGCTTGCGGTCGACCGGCAATTTCGTGCCGATTCTGATGTTGACCGCACGCGACACGCTCGACGACAAGCTGGCCGGCTTCGATGCCGGCGCCGACGATTATCTCGCCAAGCCGTTCGCCCTCAAGGAAGTCGAGGCCCGACTGCAGGCCCTGCTGCGCCGCGCCGCCGGAAGGGCGGCGATAGAACGGCTGGCCTTCGGCCCGCTCGCCTTCGACCCGGCGGCGCAGTCGGTCACACTCGGCGACGAGACGCTCGCCCTGCCGCCGAAGGCGATCCGGCTAGTCGAAGTGCTACTGCAGCAGCCGCAACGAGTATTTTCGCGGCGCGAGCTGGAAGTCGCCATCTGGGGACGCGCCCAGGAATCGAGCGACAACCTGCGCAGCGTGCTGCACACGCTGCGCAGGGCGCTGCCGGAAGCGGCGCCGGTCGAAATCGTCAACGTCCATGGCCTCGGCTACAAGCTCGTCAGCCGCTAGGGTGGCGCCCAGCATGCGCCTGCGCATCGCCGCCGGCGTCGCCGCGCTGACGCTGCTCGCCATCATGGCGCAGGCGGTGGCCATGCTGATGATCTTCGAGGAGAAGGAGGAAGATTTCATCGAGGAAATCCTCGGCCAGCAGATCGCCCACAGCATGGCGGTATGGCAGACGGCACCGGAATCGGCCTTCCCCAATACGCCGGACATGCAGCTTTACCGGATCGCCAAAGGCGCCCCGCCGGCCGCGAAAATTCCCGTCGAGGTCAGCGCACTGCCGGTTGGCAACCACGAAATCATCCGCGACGGGCGGGAGTTTCACGTCGCCGTCCGCGCAGACGACAGCGCGCGCTACATCCTGCTCTACGATGTCGAAGACCACGAGGCGCGCCTGCGCGACCTGATGCTGATCACTATCAGCGCCGGCGTCCTGCTCGCCCTCGTCGTCCTGCTCGCCGGGTACGCCCTAGCCGGGGGGCTGGCCAGTCGTCTCGAACGGCTGGCGGCACGGGTCGGCGAACCGGGCAGCGCATCCCTGGTGGAAGCGGGCATGGAACGCGAACTGCTGGCCATCGCCGACGCGCTCGACCGCTACCGCCAGCGGCAGCAGGAGGCACTGGCGCGCGAGCAGGCCTTTGCCGCCAACCTGTCGCACGAACTGCGCACGCCCCTGACGGCGATCCGCACCGACGCCGAAATGCTCGCGGCGCTGCCCGACGCCCCGGCCTCCGTCGCGCGCCGCGCAAATCGCATGATCAGCAGCGTCGACCGCATCAATGCCCTCGGCAACAGCCTGCTGCTCCTCGGGCGCGAAGCGCGGCCGGCGCTGCTCGAGGAAATCCGCCTGCGCCCGGCCATTGCGGCAGTCTGGGAATCCCTGACGATCGCCAACAGCAAGCCCGTCAGCCTGCGCCTGGAGGTGGCGGAAGGCACGGCGGTCGCCGCCGACCCTGCCCTGTTCGACCTCGTCCTGCGCAACCTGCTGGACAATGCGCTGCGCTACAGCGAACGGGGCGAAATCACCTGCACGCTGGAAGGCAGCCGGCTGGTCGTCGCCGACTGCGGCCCGGGCTTCGCCGAGGCCGACCTGGCGCATGTCTTCGACCGCTTCTATACCGGCCCGCGCGGCCGGCATGGTCTCGGGCTGGCGCTGGTGCAGCACGTCTGTGCCGCCAGCGGCTGGCAGGTGAGCGCCGGCAATGCGGCGACGGGCGGCGCCCGGGTCGTGGTGGAACTCGGCGCCAGCCTCCACCGCTTCTGACCTCACAATTTCCTCACAAATAGCTCACTAAACCCTCACGCGCGGTCGACTAAATTCGCGGCAACTTTTGCCGATGATGGTCGACGATGAATATTTTCAGGGGTTTGAACGGGTACGCGCTGCGCGTCTGGGGCCTGGCTACGCTCGCCGCAATCGCAGTGTTTTTCGTAACGCGCGTGGCACTGCTCGCGCATTCGGTGCTGGCCAGCGAGCAGCCGTTCGCGGCCCTGCTCGGGCCGCTGGTGTTAGGCAGCCTGCGCGACCTGCCGGTGGCGGCGGCCGCCGCTACCCCGTGGGTGCTGTTCGAACTGCTGCTCCCCGCCCGCTGGCGGGCGCATCTTCGCCTGCCGCTGTTCGCCATCTACCTGTTCGTGCTCCTCTTCGTCGGTGTTTCAGAAGGCGTGTTCTGGGACGAATTCAGCACCCGTTTTAACTTCATCGCGGTAGATTATCTGGTCTACACCACCGAAGTGATCGGCAACATCCGCGAGTCCTACCCGGTCGGCACCATCATCGGCGGCCTGGTGGTACTGACGATTCTGTTGGCGTGGGCCTTCCGCCGCCCGCTGCAGACGGCGGCGAGCCGCAACGTGGGGCGCCGCGCCCAGCTGGGCTGGGCGCTCGGCCTGATCGTCGTCGCCTGGTTCGCTGCCTACAAGCTGACCGCCCCGGAATATTCCGCCAACGCCTACGGCAACGAACTGGCCGACAACGGCTGGCGCAGCTTCGTGGCGGCGGCCGGCCAGAACCGGCTCGATTACCGCCAGTTCTACGCCACGCGCCCCGATGCCGAGGTGATGGCCGACCTGCGGCGCCTGTCCGGGCACAGCGACGTCAGCGCCAGCCGCAATCCGCTGCAGAAGGTCGCCCACCAGCCGCAGCACCAGCCGAACGTCGTCGTGGTCATGATGGAAAGCATGTCAGCCGAGTACATGGCGGCTTTCGGCAACACCGAAAACCTGACCCCGAGCCTCGACCGCCTCGCCGGCGAAGGCCTGCTATTCACCCGCCTTTACGCCACCGGCACCCGTACCGTGCGCGGGCTGGAAGCGCTCTCCGCCGGCTTGCCGCCGCAGCCGGGCATGTCGGTCGTACGCTGGCCCAACGTCAGCAATCTGAACACGCTCGGCAGCACGCTGGCAGCGCGCGGCTGGACATCGCATTTCCTGTATGGCGGCTATGGCATGTTCGACAACATGAACGGTTATTTCGACGCGCAGGGCTACCAGGTCACCGACCGCACCAACTTCAAGGAAGGGCTGGTCAAGTTCGAAAACATCTGGGGCGTTGCCGACGAACATCTGTTCGACCAGGCGCTGATCAATCTGGACAAGGAGGCGGCCACCGGCAAGCCCTTCTTCTTCCACATCATGACGACCTCCAACCACCGCCCGTTCACCTACCCGGACGGCCGCATCGACATTCCCTCACCGGGCAAGCGCGCCGGCGGCGTCAAGTACGCCGATTTCGCGGTCGGCCAATTCATCGAGATGGCCAGGAAGAAGCCCTGGTTCGACAACACCATCTTCGTCTTCGTCGCCGACCACTGCGCGAGCAGCGCCGGCAAGGCCAAAATCCCGGTCTATCGTTATCACATCCCGGCCATCGTCTATGCGCCGAAGCTGGTGGCGCCGCAGCGCGTCGATACGCTGGCCAGCCAGATCGACCTCGCCCCCACCCTGCTCGCCATGCTCGGCCTCGAAGGCGACGACCGCTTCGTCGGTCGCGACATCCTGCACACGCCACCCGCAGAGGGGCGGGCGCTTATTTCCACCTACCAGAACATCGGCTACCTCAAGGGTGACCTGCTCACCGTACTGCAGCCGAAGCGCAAGATCGAGACCTTCCGCGTCAGCGCCGACGGCAAAGAAGCGCAAAAGGTCGACACCAACCAGCAGTTGGCGGATGAAGCCATCGCCTACTTCCAGGGTGCAGCGATGCTGATGGAGAAGCACGGCAAAAATGGCTCGGACAGCTGAAAAACTGGCTGCCCGATGACTCGCCGCTGGTTTCTCGGACACGGCCTGCTGCTGTTGTTCAGTGCCGCCGCGTTGTTGCTGTGCTTCGAGAACACCGATCTCGACCGCCTGCTGGCCAGGCCGTTCTACGACCTGGCGCTCGGTGATTTTCCGTTGCGTCAGCACTGGCTCTTTGCCCCGGTCGTCTATTACGGCCTTAAATTTGCCGTTCTGGTCGGCGCCGTGCTGGCGGCCGCGGCCTGCCTCCTGGGACTGAGCGGACGACTGCCCTGGCTGCCGCGGCGCAACGCCGCGCTGGCGCTGCTCGGCATGCTCCTGATCCCCGCGGCGGTAGCCATGCTGAAGCTCGGCACCAACCGCCACTGCCCGTGGGAAATCGTCGAATTCGGCGGTTTCGCCCCCTACCTTGGATTGTTTGCAGCGATGCCGGCCGACATCGTGCGCGGCAGCTGTTTCCCGGCGGCACACGCCGCCACCGGCTTCATGTGGCTTGCGGGCGGACTGGCGCTGCACACCCACTCGCCCCGCCTGGCGCGCCGTGCCATTGTCGGTGCCCTTCTGCTCGGCCTGCTCATGGGGTTGACCCGCCAGGCGCAGGGCGGGCATTTCCTTTCGCACACGCTATGGTCGGCCTGGCTGGCCTGGGCGATCAGCCTTGGCCTGGCTGCCGCGCTGGGGGTCGGCCGCTCAAGCGTGGCCAGCCGGCCACAGCACGCAGGCCCAGACCACCGCGGCGTTTATCAGGCTTAAGAGCACCGCCGCGCTGCCCATGTCCTTGGCGCGCTTGGCCAGTTCGTGCTTTTCCGGCGAAGCCTTGTCGACCACCGCCTCGACCGCAGAATTGAGGATCTCAACGATCAGGATCACGATAATGCTGCCGACCAGCAAGGCGCGGTCGACGCCGGTTTTGCCCAGAAAAATAGCCAGCGGGATGGCGATTGCCGCGAGCAACAACTCTTCGCGAAAAGCGGCCTCGTTTTTCCAGGCGGCAGCAATTCCGTCGCGTGAATAGCCCAAGGCATTCCAGAGTCGGACCAACCCTTTCTTTCCCTTGAATTCGGCGGCGCTCATGGATTCGCTTGTTCCAGAGGACTTGGTTTTTTACTGTTTTTCCGGGTTGACCGCAGCTGCATGTGGTTGTGGTTATCTCGCCGCAACTCAAATAATTCGCTGGCGATGACCAGATCACTCAGTTTGGCGTAACCGAAGTTACGTGGATCGAATGCCGACCAATTCTTGTTCATATGTGATCCGACCCCTCCGAGGGCCGCCCAACCTTCTTCATCGGAAACGGCAGCAACCGCATTGCGCAGGTTCGTCACCAAACGTGTATCGCTTCGAAGTTCATTGGTGGTTTTTTTCGCGGGCGCCGTGAGGTTTGCCTGTGCAACACTGCTAGGCGCCGGTGCGGGAAGACCAAAATTCTCGAGAAACAGGAATTTGGTGCAGGCATTGACGAAAGGCTGTGGCGTTTTTTCTTCACCAAAACCGAAGACCTTCAGACCATTTGCCCTGAGGCGCATAGCCAGCGGCGTAAAATCAGAATCGCTGGAGGCAATACCGAAAGCCGATAGCCTCTGGGTGTAAAGCAAGTCCATCGCATCAATGATGAGGGCACTGTCAGTAGCATTCTTGCGTTTGGTATATGCGAATTGCTGCATCGGTTGAATTGCGTATTCATGCAGTATTTCAGCCCAGCCATTGAGCGCCGGATTTTTCCAGTCGCCATAGGCGCGCCGGATATTTATCACGCCGTACTTCGATAGCTCGTCAAGAATGTCGGTGATCCTGCTGGCCGGGCAATTGTCGGCATCAATCAGCAGGGCGATTCCATTATTTTCCATGGCATTGGCCTCAACGTTTCTCCAGTAACGGTTTCAGGAAGCGGCCGGTGTGGCTGGCCTTGTGTTTCGCCACTGCCTCCGGCGGCCCGGCGACCAGTATGCGGCCGCCGCCGTCGCCGCCTTCCGGCCCGAGATCGACGACCCAGTCGGCCGTCTTGATGACGTCCAAGTTGTGCTCGATGACGACGATGGTGTTGCCATGGTCGGCCAGTCGATGCAAGACCGCGAGCAGCATTTCGATGTCGGCGAAATGCAGGCCGGTGGTCGGCTCGTCGAGGATGTACAGGGTGCGGCCAGTATCGCGCTTGGAGAGTTCGAGCGCCAGCTTGACCCGCTGCGCCTCGCCACCCGATAGCGTCGTCGCGCTCTGGCCGAGTGTGATGTAGCTGAGGCCGACATCGACCAGCGTTTGCAGCTTGCGCGCCACCACCGGCACGGCGTCGTAGAACTCGCGCGCCTGCTCGACCGTCATGCCGAGGATGTCGTGGATGTTCTTGCCCTTGAAGTTGATCTCCAGCGTTTCGCGGTTGTAGCGCTTGCCGTGGCAGACATCGCAAGGCACGTAAATGTCGGGCAAAAAGTGCATCTCGACCTTGATCATGCCGTCACCCTGGCAGGCCTCGCAGCGCCCGCCCTTGACGTTGAAGCTGAAGCGTCCCGGGCCGTAGCCGCGCGCCCGCGATTCCGGGACCTGCGCGAACAGTTCGCGGATCGGCGTCAGCAGGCCGGTGTAGGTCGCCGGGTTGGAACGCGGCGTGCGGCCGATCGGCGACTGATCGACGTTGATCACCTTGTCGAGCAGATCGAGGCCGACGATTTCCCTGTACGGCGCCGGCTCGCCGGTCGAGCCGTAGAGATGGCGGGCGGCGGCGGCGTAGAGGGTGTCGTTGATCAGCGTCGACTTGCCGGAACCGGAGACGCCGGTGATGCAGGTGAACAGTCCGATGGGCAAGTCGAGCGCGACATCCTTCAAGTTGTTGCCGCTGGCGCCGATCACCCTGAGCTGTTTTTCGGCCTGTTGCGGTCGACGCTTGCCAGGGGCCGAAATTGACTTCTTCCCGGACAGGTAGGCACCGGTCAGCGAAGCCGGGTTGGCGGCAACCTGGGCCGGCGTGCCTTCGGCGACGATGGCGCCGCCATGCACGCCGGCGCCGGGACCGATGTCGACAACGTAATCGGCGGTGCGGATGGCATCCTCGTCATGTTCGACGACGAGCACCGTGTTGCCCATGTCACGCAGGTTGCGCAGCGTCTGCAGCAGGCGGTCGTTGTCACGCTGGTGGAGGCCGATCGATGGTTCGTCGAGGACGTACATGACGCCGGTCAGCCCGGAGCCGATCTGCGACGCCAGCCGGATGCGCTGCGCCTCGCCACCCGACAGCGTTTCCGCCGAGCGCTCTAGGCACAGGTAATCGAGCCCGACGTTGATCAGGAAGCTCAGGCGAGCGGTAATTTCCTTGAGGATTTTCTCGGCCACCTGCGCCTTGGCGCCGGCCAGCGTCAGGCAGTTGAAGTAATTGCGCGCTTCGCCAAGCGGCAGGCGGCTGATTTCGTGCAGGGTCTTCTCGCCGACCCGCACATGGCGCGCCTCGGTGCGCAGTCGCGTGCCGTTGCAGGTCGGGCAGGCCGAGTTGCTGATGTATTTCGACAATTCCTCGCGCACCGCATTGGAATCGCTGCCGCGGTAACGTCGTTCGAGATTGGGGATGATGCCTTCAAAGGTATGGCTGCGGTCGAAGCGCGTGCCCTTCTCGTTCAGGTAGCGGAAATTGATTTCAGTACGCCCGGAACCGTAGAGGATCAACTGGCGAACCTCTTCCAGCAGCTCGTTGAACGGCGTATCGACCGAAAAACCGTAATGCGCCGCCAGTGACTCGATGATCTGGAAGTAGAACTGGTTCTTTTTGTCCCAGCCGCGAATCGCCCCGCCGGCCAGCGACAGCGCCGGGTTGCCGACGACCCGCTTGGGGTCGAAGAACTGGATGACGCCCAGCCCGTCACACTTCGGGCAGGCACCCATCGGGTTGTTGAAGGAAAACAGGCGCGGTTCCAGTTCCTGCAGCGCATACGAGCAGACCGGACAGGCGAACTTGGCGGAGAACAGGTGCTCCTTGCCATCGTCCATTTCCAGCGCAATGGCGCGGCCGTCGGCGTGGCGCAACGCCGTCTCGAAGGACTCGGCGAGGCGCTGGCGCATGTCCTCGCGTACCTTCAGGCGGTCGACGACGACATCGACGTTGTGCTTCTGCGACTTGGTCAGCTTCGGCACGGCGTCGATTTCATAGACGGTGCCGTCGACCCGCACGCGGGCGAAGCCCTGGGCGCGCAACTCGGCGAACAAATCGACCTGCTCGCCCTTGCGGTTGGCGACCACCGGCGCCAGGATCATCAGCTTCGTCTCGGCCGGCAGCGCCAGCACCGAATCCACCATCTGCGACACCGTCTGCGCTTCCAGTGGCTGGCCGTGCTCCGGGCAATACGGCGTGCCAGCGCGGGCGAACAGCAGGCGCAGGTAGTCGTGGATTTCGGTGACAGTACCGACCGTCGACCGCGGGTTGTGCGAAGTCGCCTTCTGCTCGATGGAAATCGCCGGGCTCAAGCCCTCGATCAGGTCGACATCGGGCTTCTCCATCAACTGCAAAAACTGCCTGGCGTAGGCCGACAGCGATTCGACGTAGCGCCGCTGGCCCTCGGCGTACAAGGTGTCGAAGGCGAGCGAGGACTTGCCCGAACCGGACAGCCCGGTAATGACGATCAGCCGGTCACGCGGCAGGTCGAGATTGATATTCTTGAGGTTGTGCGTGCGTGCGCCGCGTATGCGGATGGTTTCCATCGCTGCTCGTTTGCTCAGGTGGACAAGGAATCAGGGAAAGACGGGGGAGCCGAGAACTATACGCAATTCCCGGCCACCTGTTGCAGTCGACGGCAAAATCAGGCCGATTTTCAAATCTCAGGACGCGCCCTTGTCGACTGAAATGACCGGATGCGTCTCGCTGTCGGACACCAGCACCGTCATCAGGTTGCTGACCAGACGCACGCGGTCGCTGTCGGCCAACCGCACGAAACCGTCACGTTCGATATTCTCGACCGCCAGCCGTACCATGCCCACCGCCCCCTCGACGATCTGCGTGCGTGCGGCGACGACAGCCGCCGCCTGTTGCCGCCGCAGCATGGCGCTGGCGATTTCCGGCGCATACGCCAGATGCGCGATGCGCGCCTGGATGATCTCGATCCCCGCCAGCGCGATGTGTTCCTGGATCGTCTCGCGCAGCGCCGCAGTCACCGCATCGAGGTCGCCACGCAGCGAATTCCGCCCCTGCTTGTCGCCGTCGTACCAGCGCGCGCTGGCCACCGCGCGCAACGCGGATTCGCTCTGGATGGCGACGTAGGTCATGTAGTCATGCACATCGAACGCCGCACGCGCCGTATCTGCCACCCGCCAGACGACGACGGCGCCGACCTCGATCGGGTTGCCGGCGCGGTCGTTGACCTTGAGCGTCGGCGTGTTGAGGTTGTTGACGCGCAGCGAAATGCGCAACCGCTGGAAGAAGGGATTTATCCAGAAAAAACCGTCGTTGCGCAGGCTGCCCGAATAACGGCCGAAAAAGGTGCACACCGTGCCGATGTTCGGCGGCAGGATGATGAAGCCCTTAGCCAGAAACACCGCCAGCGCCAGCATGGCAATCCCGACAATCGACGGCGGCTGCCCGCGCAACACCACCGCCCCCGCCGTCAGCCACAGCGCACCGCCAACCAGCGCCAGCCAAAAAGGCAAAAAAAGCCAGCCCGAAACGCTGCTGGCGGGGCGCTCATCGATCATTTCGCTCATATCGTGCAACTCCATTTCGTCCGGAACCAGAACAGTATAGAAAATGCGTGACTGTTGGATGATTTGCATCCCGTTGCAAGACCTGACCCAGATTTCTGCGGAAACCTCACGCGGGTACCGCATCCCGAAATGCCGGATGAAACAAACAATCCAATGGACATAAGCCTGCTCGGCACGTAGACTGAAATTTAAAATATGACAGCCGCCCAGAAATCGCGGTCTGTCCGAGTTTTTCGCCATGCCCCAGTTTTTCGCCGGTTTTTGCGACGATAGCCATTCATCACTCCTCTCTTAATAACTCAACACGAATAATTAGATGAAACGATTTCTTCCCATCCTCATGGCTGTCCTTTTGACATCCTGCGTTCAAACTGTACCGGTCAGGCCACAAGCCCAATACGACCTGCGAATAAACCCTAACAGTCGTGATGAGCTATTTATTGATGATATTGGAGTCAGTCTCCGACCAATCATGCCTGAGCGTGCAAAAAACATCGAAGCTCTGCATATGACCTATCAGTACTGGAATCCGCAAAATCCCAGTCAAAAGGGTGTTGAGAAGACCTTGATGGTTTCGTTACCCTCGTTTGAAGTACAGGTCACCAATTCGACACAATTTTCGGCTCAATTCCACCGTACAACTGCGCGACTTGTCGATGATGCTGGTAATACGTATCCCGCCCTCCTTAAGCAGGACGTCATCGATTTAATGAATCAAAAACTGGATGGCGTCGAATCGAGGGGTTGGCGCTTTGACAGAAGTGCGGCACTAGGTTCAGCCAAGGCTCTCCGCATGTTTGATAAAAACTATGAAAGTCTCCCCGGCATCACAGAAAAGCGAATACTTTCATTTGAACTGAACACAATGGATGCTTCGCAATATCAAAAATTTCTCGCGTCGACGAAATATTTCAGGGTTATGCTGTTCAATGTTCCTGTGAAATTCGATCAGGCTGGAAATGTTGCCAAAGCAACAAAGTTTGAGTACGTCTTTGATGTCGTGCGAAAGTAGCAATAGGGGATAGACCACGGTTTCGATCTACACACCCAGCCCCCCCCTAAAAGCCAATTCCATTTTTGCCCTTTTTTCGGGGTCGACCGCAACAGGGCAGAAAAAGCCGTGACCTCGGATCATTTCAGCCATCGCACAACGCCCTGCCATCCGGCGCCCGCATAAAACATCCTTGACCGCACAACACCCCGCCCGCCATTGCATTCAGGCGCGCCGGGGTTCATGCTGGCGGGAGCGGGAGGATTACGACATGCGTCTGGGCTTTTTCGGTGCGGCCGGCGAGGTGACCGGTTCGTGCACACTGGTGGAAACGGGGGAGACCCGTTTTCTGGTCGACTGCGGCATGTTCCAGGGAGGGCCGGAAGCGCGCACGAAAAACCTGCACTCGCTGAACTTCGGCTTCGATGTCCGGGAAATCGATTTCGTACTCCTGACCCACGCCCACATCGACCATTCCGGGCTGCTGCCACGTCTGGCAGTGCTCGGCTACCGCGGGCCGATTTACGCGACGCCGGCGACCATCGACCTGCTCGCGGTGCTGCTGCCGGACAGCGCGCACATCCAGGAAAAGGAAGCCGAGTGGCAACTGCGCCACCGGCATCGCCGCGGCGCGGGCGAGCGCGGCATTCCCGCCCCGCTGTACACCGTGGCCCAGGCGCAGTCGGCCCTCAAGCAGCTCCAGCCGGTGGCCTATGGCGAAACGTTACAGCCCGCGGAAACCGTGCAGGTGCGCTTCCACGATGCCGGTCACATTCTCGGCTCGGCGTGGCTGGAGGTGACGGTCAGCGGCGAAGGGCGGCCGCGCAAACTGGTCTTTTCGGGCGACCTCGGCATGCCGGACCGCGCGGTGTTGCGCGACCCGGAGAAGGTCGTGCCAGAGGCGGATCTGCTGCTGATCGAATCGACCTACGGCGACCGCCTGCATCGCTCGCTACCGGAAACCGAGGACGAGATCGTTGCCGCCTTCGAGCGCACCCGCGCCGCACATGGCAACCTGATCATCCCCTCCTTCGCCGTCGGCCGCACCCAGGAAATCATCTATATGCTGGCCGACCTGGTGCGCCGCAAACGTCTTTCACCGCTCAAGGTCTATGTCGACTCGCCGATGGCCAATGCCGCAACGCGGATCACGCTGGCGCATCCGGAACTGCTCGACAGCGAAACCCGCGAACTGATCGCCTGGCAGCAAGCGCATCCGGAGAAAATGAAGCTCGAGTTCGTCGCCGACGTCGAGGCCTCCAAGGCGCTGAACGAAATCCGCAGCGGGGCGGTGATCATTTCCGCCAGCGGCATGTGCGAGGCTGGGCGGATCAAGTACCACCTGCGCGAAAACCTGCCGCGCAGCGAATGCAGCATCCTGATCGCCGGTTTCCAGGCGGCCGGCACGCTGGGCCGGCGCCTGGTCGACGGCGCCCGGCTGGTCCGTATCTTCGGTGATCCGGTGCCGGTTCGGGCACGCATCTATACCGTGGGCGGCCTCTCGGCCCATGCCGACCAGGCGGCGCTCCTCGACTGGCTGCGCGGCTTCCACAAGCCGCCCGGGCAGACCTTCGTCGTGCATGGCGAAGCCACCGCCTCGGACAATTTCGCCAAGGCGATTCAGGAGCAGCTGGGCTGGACTGCCGTGCGCCTGCCGCAGCTTGGCGAGTACGTCGATCTCTGAGCCCGGTCACTACGACAGCGAACAACAATGGATACGCAGACCGCCATCGAACACATCGCCCGGTACCTTGCCCGCTCGCGCCGGGTTCTGTTCATCACCGGCGCCGGCATCTCCGCCGACTCTGGGCTGCCCACCTATCGCGGGGTCGGCGGGCTCTACAACGACGAAGCGACCGAGGACGGTTTGCCGATCGAAACGGCGCTATCCGGGGCCGTGTTTTCCGTCCGGCCGGACATCACCTGGAAATACCTGGCGCAGATCGCCCACAACTGTCGCGGCGCGCAACCCAATCCGGCGCATCGGGCCATTGCCGGCCTTGAACAAAAAATACCCGGCACCTTCGTCTTCACGCAGAACGTCGATGGCCTGCACCGCAAGGCGGGAAGCACCAATCTGATCGAGATTCACGGCAACCTGCAGACGCTGATCTGCCCGCAATGCAATTTCATGGAAACAGTCGACGACCTGAGCGGCCGCGACCTGCCACCTCGCTGCCCGAAATGCGGCGGCGTACTGCGGCCAAACGTGGTGCTCTTCGGCGAAGCGCTGCCCGAAGCGGCGATGGCGCGCTTCATCGACACGCTGGAGGAAGGGCTCGACATGGTGTTCACCATCGGCACCTCCGCGGTCTTCCCCTATATTTCCGAGCCGATAGTCTGGGCGGCGCAGGCCGGAATCCCGACGGTCGAAATCAATCCCGTCCATACCCGATTGACCCCGCACGTCGAATACCACCTGCCGCTCGGCGCCGCCGAGGCCATGACGGTGATCATGGCCAGGCTCGATCGCGGCTGACTTGCCTGATTTGGCGCTTTTGAGTGATCGCAATAAATAAAGTCTGTCGGAACCATTCTGTTGACGCGCACTGAAAAGT
>DJUX01000061.1 GCA_002440665.1 Dechloromonas sp. UBA6271 | reverse complement strand
TTCACAGGGCCGAATCAATAGAAACCGTGGTTGACCGCATGCCTATCCTTGGAAACACCGATGCATACTCATTTCGTTGCGGGCTACGTACCTCATCCGGCGGGTAATTCCGCTACGCACCCGCTGGCACATTTGGGCAGCCATCTGGCTTTGTCGCTCCTCCTTGCAGGCACGAGCCTGCCGCGTCGTCGCTTCGCGCCCGCCGCCTGCCCAAACGCACCATCAGGCGCGTCCAACCACGGTTTCTAGGATGATTCCCCGCACGCTGCTGGCGCGTACCTTCCTGCTGCTGGCGGCACTGGTCATCCTGACGACGACGGCCTGGCTCAGCGTCTTCCGCTACATCGAGGCCGAGCCGCGGGCGCGTGAAACGGCGCAGCTGGCGGCTTCCGCGGTCAACCTGATCCGCGCGGCACTTTTCGCCGCCGCTCCGGAAAAGCGCCCGGAACTGTTCAACGAGTTGTCGACCCGCGAAGGCATCCGCCTGCTGCCGGCCGAAGCCGAAGACAAAATCGAACCGATGCCCGATTCGCGCTTCAACAAGCTGATCCAGCGCGAACTCGCCGCCCGCCTCGGGCCGCATACGCGGATCGCCGCCGAAGTGGACGGCGTCGCCGGCTTTTGGGTCAGCTTTCGCCTCGACGACCGCGAGGACGACGAATACTGGCTGATCCTGCCGCGCGAACGCGCCATGCGCAGCATCGCCGGCCAATGGCTGCTCTGGGGGCTGCTGGCGCTGGTGCTGGCGCTTGCCGTCGCCTGGTTGATCGCCTCGCGCATCAGCCGCCCGCTCAAGGCCATGGCGATTTCCGCCGAAGCCGTCGGGCGCGGCCTGCGACCCGAACCGCTCCCCGAATCCGGCGCCGAGGAAATGCGCCGCCTGGCGACCGCCTTCAACACCATGGCCGCCGACCTTGAAAGCCATGAAAAAGACCGCTCGGAAGTGCTCGCCGGCATCTCGCACGACCTGCGCACCCCGCTTACCCGCCTGCGCCTGGAAGCCGAACTGAGCGTCGCCGACGAAGCGGCGCGCCAGGCAGTTGTTACCGACATCGAACAGATGGAAGCCGTCATCGCCCAGTTCATGGACTACGCCCGCACCAATCTCGGCGAAGACCCGGTGGCAACCGATCTCGGCGGCTTGCTGGCAAGCATCGACGAACGCCAGCGCCAGCTCGGCCGCCCCCTGAAATTCGCCATCGCGGCGCTGCCGACGCTCCCCGTTCGCCCGCGCGCCCTGACCCGCGCCATCGGCAACCTGATCGACAATGCCTGGAAATATGGTGGCGGCGAGATCTCGCTGTCCGCCGCGCGCCAGGCGGCCGAAATCTGGATCGAGGTGCGCGACCAGGGCGCCGGCATCCCGGACGGTGAAACCGAACGCCTCAAGCGCCCCTTCACCCGGCTCGACAGCGCCCGCAGCAACGCCAGCGGCACCGGCCTCGGTCTGGCCATCGTCGACCGCATCGCCCGCCTGCACGACGGCCGCCTCGAACTGCTGCCCAACCCCGGTGGCGGGCTGCTGGCGCGGCTGGTGATCGCCTCGTCTGACCAGACCCGGTAAAGCACAAGATTGTCGCAAAATGCAAATTGTATTTTTCAAAATGCGGTTAAAATTATGGCCCTTGTGAATTGTGTCTTACGGCAAGCCGCCAGAAATTCCTTCGCCATGCCCCCCCCCGCAATGCATGATCAAGCTAGCAACCCGACGGGCGCTGGCGACCGACAGCCCCCATCCTTGAGGCAAAGCGCCGAGGATTATCCCGATGATGAAATCAGCCTTGGCGAAATCCTCGAATCGCTCGCCGGGCACTGGAAAAAACTCGCGGGCGGCGCCATTGCCGGGGCGCTGATCGGCTTGGCAGGCTGGACGTATTCGGCTTACCAGGCCGAACTAACGATCAATACAAACGGCAGCATCCATTTTGTCTCCTGGCGCAATCTTGCCACTGCCCTGCCCAGCCTGGCGGAGGAACTGGTTCAGCGCGGCGACGGCGAAGCGAACAACGAGGCCCTGCTCCGGCAGATGGCAAGTCCCGCCTGGTGGAAGAAAAACGTCGCCCCCACCTACGCCATCTCCAAAAGCGACGCCAAGGATCTCGCCACCATCGGCAAGGAACTGCAGGAAACCGCAGCGACCTCCATCGTCAATCTGGTGATCCGCGACGCCAACCGCAACAAGGAAGTCGCGGTGGCGCGGGTTTATGAAATTGCCTCCTTCATTCGCGCCGGCGGTGCCTTCGTCGATGCCAAGTCGCTGATCAGGCTCTACGAATCGGAGGCCCAGGCCCTGCTGTCGAAGACGCAAAAATCAATCACCGATCACGAGGTGGAATTGGCCCATATGAAACATCGGGCCGAGAACCTCGAGAGCCTGCGCCTGCGCTTTCCGGGGAATGCCGGCGCGGCGGTGCAAAATGTAGTGGACGCGAAGGATTCCGCCGCCAAATACCTGCCGATCAGCACGCAACTGGTGGCCGTGAATACCGAGATCAACAATACCCAAGAAGCCCTAACCCGCCTGCGCGACCGCCTGGCGCAGCAGCAGTTGTTCGACGATTTCCTGAAGACTGCCTCGCCGGCGCTCAAGCAGGAACGCGACGGCATGGCCCTGATTGAAACGCTGCTCGCCGCCGAGCAGGACATTCGCGCACGCATCGACAAAGCGGATATCCGGCAAGTTCAGGTCGTCGACCGCATCCGCGCCGACTTGATCGACATCCGCACGCGTTATGGCAGCCTGTTCGAGAGCCCACTCGCACCCACCATCCATCGCCCATCGCCGACCTTGCCGGCGGCGCTCGGATTGGTCGGTGGCGGCCTGCTGGCGCTGATTGCCGTGTTCATTTTGAACGCCCTGCGCACCCACCGTGAAAAGCAGGCCGGGCCAGGCCAGCAGGGGGCTTTACAACTCGCCAAGGCTTAAAGCGGCTGTAATCAAGGGGTATTCGGCGATCATCCGATACGCCGCGCGCTTGGCGGACAGGCTGGAGCTCACCAAGACGAAGTGTGCGCAAGGCCATGAAAGAGGTGCATGGTTCGGCAATTGCGTACCGGGTGCCATCACCTTGCGCACCAGAGTTACATGCGGGAAGAAGTTCCGGCGCGCATCGGCGACGTCGAATTCTGCGGCCTGCAACGCGGTTCTCAGTGCGCTTGCAAGCTCGACGAGCGCCGGCGGAACGACACTGCAGCCGGCCCAGAAAATCCGCTTGTGATGCCAGAGGCCAAAATGGTCCAGCGTCAGATCGAACGCTTCGGCGCGCACATGCCGAGCCGCGCGCTTTAGATCGGCCAGCCGTTCGAGCTTAACGTCGCCAATGAAAGCCAGGGTCAGGTGAACGGTCGTCCGACGTGTTGCGCGCCCGCCAGCGCATTGCGCAAAAACATCGGCCACGTCGGAAAGGTGTTGCGCGGCTTCCGGCGGTGGCCACAGGGCGAAAAAGACACGGGCCGTTTCGACCCACCCGCCATCCTGCGTGCCGCGCTCAGCCGACACGCTCGACGAGCACCACCGCCTGCGCCTCGATGGCTTCCTGGCGCCCGAGATAGCCGAGCTTTTCGTTGGTTTTGCCCTTGATGTTCACGGAATCGAGGGCAATTCCGAGGTCGACCGCAACATTCGCCACCATCGCCGCCGCGTGCGGCGCCAGCTTGGGTTGCTGGGCGATGAGCGTAGCGTCGACGTTCACCGGCCGCCAGCCCTTCTCGGCCAGCAGGGCGACCGCGGCGCGCAGCAGCACCCGACTATCGGCACCTCTGTAGCGCGGATCCGTATCGGGGAAATGGCGGCCGATGTCGCCCAGCGCGACGGCGCCGAGCAAGGCATCGGTAATCGCGTGCAGCAGCGCGTCGGCGTCCGAGTGGCCGAGCAGCCCGGTTTCATGGGGAATCTCGACGCCGCCGAGGATCAGCTTGCGGCCCTCGACCAACCGGTGAACGTCGTAGCCCTGCCCGACCCGGAAATTCATTTGCGTCCCCTCAATATCATCGCCGCCAGGGCCAGATCGGCCGGATAAGTTACCTTGAGATTGGTCGCGTCGCAGCGCACCAGTTTCGGTTGCAGGCCCATCGCCTCGACGGCGCCGGCTTCGTCGGTGACTTCGCGGCATTTTTCCAGCGCCGCGCGTAGCAGGCCGTAACGGAACATCTGCGGCGTCTGCGCCTGCCACAGGCCGTCGCGCGGCTCGGTGGCGGCGACACGCTGTGCGGCATCGGCGCGCTTCAGCGTATCGGCGACCGGCACGGCGAGGATGCCGCCGACCGGGTCGTCCGCCAACTCGGAGAACAGCGCCACCAGCATCTCGTTGCTGATGCACGGCCGCGCGGCGTCGTGCACCAGAATCCAGTCATCGTCCACGGCGACCATCGCTGCCGCCTGCAGGCCGTTGCCGACGCTGTCGGCCCGCGTCGCCCCACCGCAGCGCAGGGTTTCCAGCTTCGGGCCGAGTTGCGACCAGTCGTGGCGATCCCATTCGGCATCGTCCGGCGCCAGAATCACCCACACCCGGTCGATGGCCGGGCAGGCGGCCAGGGCCGCAAGTGTGTGATAGATGAGCGGCCGGCCGAGCAGGCTGAGATACTGCTTGGGTTTCTCGGCGCCGAAGCGCGAACCGCTGCCGGCAGCGGGAACGATTGCGAAATGTCGTGGCATGGCTTAATTTTACTTAATAAAGGCCGCAGAAAGAGAACCCATGAGCTTCGTCGTCCCGGAACTGGCCGTACCCGTCGAGGCCTTCGCCACGGCGCTGAGCATCGGCCTGCTGGTCGGCATGGAACGCGAGCGCCGTCCCGATTCGGCGGCCGGCCTGCGTACCTTCGCGCTGGTGTCGATGCTCGGCTGCCTGTGCGCCATGCTCGGCGAGAAAACTGGCGGCCCGTGGATGCTGGTCGCTGGCTTGCTCGTCATTTCCGTCGCCATGGTCGCTTCCAACTTCTCGTCGCGCCAGGAGGAGCAGTATCGCGGCTTCACCTCGGAAGCGGCGATCATCGTCACCTACGGCCTCGGCGCCGCGGTCTGGTTCGGTTACGCGACACTGGCGGTCATGCTCGCCATCACGACGACTATCCTGCTCTATTTCAAGGCCGAGTTGCGCAACATCAGCGAGCGCATGACGGCGCGCGACATCAATTCCATCCTGCAGTTCGCGGTACTCTCGCTGGTCATCCTGCCGATCCTGCCCAACCAGAATTTCGGGCCGTACAACGCCATCAACCCGCGCCAGGTGTGGTGGATGGTGGTGCTGATTTCCGGCCTCGCGCTGGCCGGCTACATGGCCCTGCGCATCATCGGCGCCCGCCACGGTGCGGCGGTGCTCGGCATTTTCGGCGGTCTGGCGTCGTCGACCGCAACCACCATGATGTTCTCGCGCCACGCCGCCGCCCACGGCAACCTCGTCCGCATGTCGGCAATCGTCATCCTGATCGCCAATGTCATGGTGATGATCCGCCTCGGGCTGGTCGCCGGGGTCGTCGCGCCGCATCTGGTGACGCCGATCGCCATCGTCTTCGCCTGCGGCATCGTGCCGGGCGTGGCGATGTCGCTCTATGGCTGGAAGTCGCTCGGCAGTGCCGGCGACCTGCCGATGCCGGAAGTGAAAAACCCGACCGAACTGAAGATCGCCATCTCCTTCGGTCTGCTCTATGCGCTGGTGCTGCTCGCCTCGGCCTGGCTGCAGGACGTCGCCGGCAACAAGGGCCTCTACATCGTCGCGCTGGCCTCCGGGCTGACCGACGCCGACGCCAGCGTGCTGTCCACGCTGCGCCTGTTCAACCTCGAAACGATCCCCGGCAGCGAAGCGGTCATCGCCGTCACGCTGGCGCTGATGGCCAACCTGGTTTTCAAGATCGGGCTGGTGATCAGCATCGGCGGCGGCAAACTGGCCCGCCACGCCCTGCCCGGCCTGCTTGCCATCGGTGGCGGCATGGCGCTCGGATTGTTGCTCGTTTGAGGAGTCGACCGTGATCAATACCCGTCCCCCCGCCGTCGCCGGCGCTTTCTATCCCGGCCACCCGGCCACCCTGTCCGCGACCGTCGACCAACTGCTGGCCGAAGCATCTGCCCCCGCCGCGCGCCAGCCCAAGGCGCTGATCGTCCCGCATGCCGGCTACATCTATTCCGGTTCCACGGCCGCGCTGGCCTATGCCGCCCTCGAACCCTGGCGCCGCACGATTCATCGCGTCGTGCTGCTCGGCCCGACGCATCGTGTTGCGGTCAACGGCCTCGCACTGCCGGAAACCGAGGCCTTCTCGACACCGCTCGGCACAGTCCGGCTCGACCTCCAAGCCATCGCCGCGCTGGCCGACCTGCCACAAATCGTCTTCAGCGACCGCGTTCATGCCGACGAGCATTCGCTGGAAGTCCACCTGCCCTTCCTGCAGCGCGTGCTCGATGATTTCAAACTGGTGCCGCTGGCCGTCGGCCACGCCACGCCGGAAGCGGTCGCCGAAGTGCTCGACCTGCTCTGGGGCGGGCCGGAAACGCTGATCGTCATCAGTTCCGACCTCTCGCATTTCCTGCCCTACGCTGCTGCCAATCAGACCGACCACGAGACCTGCCAGCACATCCTGCAGCTCGACACCCACATCCGGCCCGAGCAGGCCTGCGGCGCCTATCCGGTCAACGGCCTGCTGCTCGCTGCCCGCCAGCGCGGTCTGGTGCCGCAACTGCTGCAACGCTGCAATTCCGGCGATACCGCCGGCGACAAGCAGCGCGTCGTCGGCTACGCCGCGTTCAGCTTCGCCGAGGCGCACCATGCCTGACCTCGGCACCACGCTGCTGACGCTGGCCCGCAACGCCATCGCCGCCCGCTTCGGCCAGTCCACCACACCTGTTGCGGTCGACCTGCCGGAATTGCACAAATTGGGCGCCACCTTCGTCACGCTCACTCAGCGTGGTGATTTGCGCGGCTGCATCGGCACGCTGGAAGCCTGGCGCCCGCTCCTTCAAGACGTGCAGGAAAACGCCTGCGGCGCCGCTTTCCGCGACCCGCGCTTCGAACCGCTGAGCGCCGACGAGCTGCCGATCACCCGCGTCGAAATCTCGCTGCTGACCCCCGCCGTTCCGCTGACCTTTCGCGACGAAGCCGACGCCCTCGCCCAACTACGACCGAACATTGATGGCGTAATTTTCACCGCCGGCGGTCGCCGTTCCACCTTCCTGCCGCAGGTCTGGGAACAACTCCCTGAACCAGTCAGCTTCATGTCACATCTAAAACAGAAGGCTGGCCTGTCGGAAAATTACTGGGGTCCGGATGTCCGCCTGGAACGCTACACGGTGAACAAATGGAAGGAAGCTATCCCATGAACCCGACTGAAACCCTTTTCCCCGGCCGCTGGTGGCACGCCCTGCCCGACGGTCGCGTGCAGTGCGACCTCTGCCCGCGCGACTGCCAGTTGCACGAAGGCCAGCGCGGCGCCTGCTTCGTCCGCCAGATGGTCAATGGCGCCATGCAGCTCACCACCTACGGCCGCTCGTCCGGCTTCTGCATCGACCCCATCGAGAAAAAGCCGCTCAACCACTTCTATCCTGGCAGCAGCATCCTCTCCTTCGGCACCGCCGGCTGCAACCTCGCCTGCCGCTTCTGCCAGAACTGGGACATCTCCAAGTCGAAGGACATGGACCGCCTGATGGACGAAGCCAGCCCACAAGCCATCGCCGTCGCGGCCAAACGCTACGGCGCCGACAGCGTCGCCTACACCTACAACGACCCGGTGATCTTCGCCGAATACGCCATCGACACCGCGCTCGCCTGCCGCGAACTGGGCATCCGCAACGTCGCCGTCACCGCCGGCTACATCCACCCGGAACCGGCGCGCGAACTCTTCGCCGTCATGGATGCCGCCAACGTCGACCTCAAGGCCTTCACCGAGAACTTCTACCACAAGCTCTGTGTCGGCCACCTGCAGCCGGTCCTCGACACCCTTGCCTACATCCACCACGAAACCGATTGCTGGCTGGAAATCACCACATTGCTGATTCCCGGCCAGAACGACAGCGCGCAGGAGATCAACGAGCTTTCCACCTGGGTCGCCCGCGAACTCGGGCCGGACGTGCCGCTGCACTTCACCGCCTTCCACCCGGACTGGAAGATGGACGACCTCCCGCCGACACCGCCCGCCACCCTGATCCAGGCCCGCCGCATCGCGCTCGACGCCGGCCTGCACTATGTCTTCACCGGCAACGTCCACGACAGCGAAGGCGGCACCACCTTCTGCCCGAGCTGCCACGCCGCGCTGATCATCCGCGACTGGTACGACATGCGCCGCTACGACCTGACGCCCGAAGGCCGCTGCCCGCACTGCCAGACCGCCATCGCCGGCCGCTTCGGCCCTATTTTAGGCCACGACGGTCGCGCCTTCGGGCCACGGCGGATTCCGGTGCATCTGGGGGCGTGACACACAAGCACTGTATTTTGTGCCTATTTTCGGCGTCGACCGCAGCAGTGGGGAAAAACTGGGACAGACCACCGTTATTGACGTTTTGTTGAGCTGGATGGCAATCAACCCTGGTCTGTCCCCGTTTTATGCATTGCTATTTTCGGCGTCTATTCCTCACTTGAGGGCACGTCAGACGAGTACGCCTTGCCTTGCGTGATATTTAATCCGTCGCGATAGAGCATGGGAACCTTAAACACGTCGCCAATTTCCTCAAGGAAACCAAGTTCAATAAGCGGCTTTGCCACCGCTTTGACTTCATCCACTGAAACGGATAAAAGCGCAGCAAGCGTAGTTGCGTTGTGCTCAGCCTTGCCATCGCGAAATCGCTCAACCATAGGGGCAAGTTCGGCGGCCTCTGCTAGCAGAGTGTCGTTGACCCGATCGTCACTCAGGCGCTGCAAAGCCTTTCGCAGTGAGTCTGGCTCGATCAATGCGGAGCCAATTTGAAATTCGCGTGCGTTACGATCCTCTGCGCGCTGCTGAGCCTCCTGCGCCTTCTTCGCGAGGTCGACGAGATTACGAGGGGGCCTGATTCCATTTCCATCGCGGATTCGTGACATCATCCATGCCCAAGTTATGGGCTTTCTCGGGCCACTATCAACTTGTGGCGGAAAGAGCAAATTGAAGACGTCATCGTCCGAGGTGGCCGAAACGCCAAATGATGGAACGAAATCTGCATCACGCCGGATGCGATTACACAGTAGCGCTTTCAAATCCTCCTCGTCCCAAACAATATCGAGCCGTTTTGCATTTACATGTGTCAAATTTACGAAGCCGCCTTGAACAACCTTCCGAAACAGATCCTTTCGAACAAATAGCTTTAGCTTGAGGTAATCAAATTCGAGCAGATCGAGATAGGTTCGCAGAAGGGCTCGAAGTGCAGGCCGCTCAACGTTAGGGTAGCCTTGAAATGCTTCATCCAAGCGATCAAGAGCTACCCAAACGGTAACCCCCAAGTCGGCAAGGCAAGCATTCAGAGTTGCGAAAGCGTCTTCGTGGTGAACTATCTCTTGCTGCTTGTCGATTGCCTCGGCCTGTCCGAACTCCAGTTTCTGGGTAAGTACGGGCATTCCGGCCTCTGTCACAGAGAGGCCGACTTCGGCAGAAGTCGGATGCAGTAGACGATTAATCAGATTGACGAGTTTTGAGAACACGGTTCCGGCAGAGTCATCTGAGGAACGAAGGCCAATACGCGTAAGCGTTTCGTGTAGTTGTTTGAGGTTGTCAGTATCAAGACCTCCAACGATCTCTAGCAACCAGTTCCCGACCAGTGATAGAAAGTAGCTCTTCCAGACAGTTGTGTACTGACCTTCGGTCAGTATTTCGATCTGTCCAAGTCGCTGGAATACCGGATTGCCTGCGGGATTGAATGCCGGAATTATCTCGACATGCTCAAGATCAGGTAGTTCGCGATAACGGTCTCGCAGTACTTTATAAAGCGCGGTTTTCCCTGTTCCCTTATCACCTGCAACGATATCAACGTCACCCTTTACCAGAGCGCGAAATGTTTGCGTCTCGACGAAATAGCTGCGCAAGTCAGAGTCGAACTCCGCGACAGAATTGCCAAGATCAAGCTTTCGAAGTAAGTCCTTGACGAGCATTACGTACTCCCAGGGTTGAGTTGAGACGCCGAATGTGATGTGAAGGCGTATTTGACGTATAAGCATGGCAACCGCCATCTAAGCCCGGCAACGCTTCAAGCCGGAACCCGTTAACAGCAACCATCCCAAGACTTGGTTCAAATATATTCATCGATATGCATTCGCAAATTACGGCGGTGAAATTCTTTAGGCATACTACCACCATGCCATACGCTTTCGCTGGCCCAACGCCACCCAGCCCACGCCGATAGCCCTCCTCCGAAGCGGCTATAATTCACCCCCTCCCAGCCGTACCCGCGTCATCGTGTCCGCCTCCCGCTCCCTGCTTTCCCTCCCCGCCCTTCCCAAGCCCGGCACCCGTATCGATCTGCCGCTGCTGGCCGGTTCGGGCGATGCGCTGGCGCTCGCTGAATTGGCCGACCAGAGCAAGGGGCGGCTGCTTGCCGTGGTCACTGCCAGCGCGGCGGATGCGCAGCGGCTGCTGGATGAAATTCCGTGGTTCGCGCCCGGCCTCAAGGTGCGCTTGTTGCCGGACTGGGAAACGCTGCCCTACGACCACTTTTCGCCGCATCAGGATCTCGTTTCCGAACGCCTCGCCACGCTGTGGGCTGCGCTGCAGGGCGATGTGGAAATCCTGCTTGTTCCGGCGTCGACCGCAGTCAATCGCTTGGCGCCGCCGGAGTTCATGGCCGCCTATACCTTCGAGTTCAGGAAGGGTCAGAAACTCGATGCCGAGAAGTTCCGCAGCCAGGTGACGCTGGCCGGTTACGCTCACGTCACACAGGTGGTGTCGCCCGGCGAATATTCGATTCGCGGCGGCCTGATCGACCTCTTCCCGATGGGCTCGCAGCTGCCCTACCGGCTCGATCTCTTCGACGACGAGATCGAAAGCATCAAGACTTTCGACGTCGATACCCAGCGCACCGTCTTCCCGGTGCCGGAAGTGCGCTTGCTGCCGGCGCGCGAGTTTCCGATGGACGACAAGGGGCGCACGCATTTCCGCCAGTGCTTCCGCGAGCGTTTCGAGGGCGACCCGGCCAAGTCGGGCATCTACAAGGACATTTCGACCGGCATCGCCAGCGCCGGTATCGAGTACTACCTGCCGCTGTTCTTCGACGAAACGGCAAGCATTTTCGATTACCTGCCGAAGGATGCTGTTTTCGTCACGCACGGCGATGCGCCGGCTGCCATTGCCGCCTTCTGGGCCGATACCCGCTCGCGCTACAACCTGCTGCAGGGCGACAAGGCGCGGCCGTTGCTGGCACCGGAAGAATTGTTCCTGACCGACGAAGCTTTTTTCGCGGCGGCAAAGAGCTACGGTCGACTGGCCCTGAATGCCAAAAATGCCGAAGCGGCTGGAAAACTGCCCAATGTGGCGGTCGACCGCAGGAGCGACGACCCGCTGAGCGCGCTGAAGAACCATCTGGCCGGCTTCAAGGGCCGCGTGCTGCTGGTGGCCGAAACCGCCGGCCGCCGCGAAACGCTGGCCGCGATGTTTGGCGAGCACGGCCTGAAGCCCACCGCCAGCGCCGATCTCGCCGGTTTTCTGGCCGGCGACGCCCGACTGGCACTGGGCATCGGCCCACTGCAGGCCGGTTTCGCGATGGACGATCTGGCCTTCATCACCGAAACCGAACTCTTCGCCGGCACGCCGCGCCGCACCCGGCGCGAAGCCCAGAAGAAAGCCACTTTCGACAACTGGCTGAAGGATCTCACCGAACTCAAGGTCGGCGACCCGGTGGTGCATGAAAGCCACGGCATAGGGCGCTACCGCGGGCTGGTGCGCATGGATCTCGGCCTCGGCGAGCAGGAATTCCTCGAACTGCATTATGCCAACGAGGCCAAGCTCTTCGTGCCGGTGGCGCAGTTGCACGTGATTTCCCGTTATTCGGGGGCCGACCCGGAAAGCGCGCCGCTGCACACGCTCGGTTCCGGCCAGTGGGAAAAGGCCAAACGCAAGGCCGCCGAACAGGCGCGTGACACGGCTGCAGAACTGCTCGCGCTCTATGCCGCCCGCGCCGCCCGCCAGGGTCACGCCTTCGCCTTCAAGGAAAGCGATTACGAGGCCTTCGCCGACGGTTTCGGCTTCGAGGAAACCAACGATCAGGCTACCGCCATCGCCGCCGTCATCGACGACATGCGCTCCGGCAAGCCGATGGACCGCCTGGTCTGCGGCGATGTCGGTTTCGGCAAGACCGAGGTCGCGCTGCGCGCCGCGTTCTGCGCGGTGGCTGGCGGCAAGCAGGTCGCCGTACTCTGCCCGACCACCCTGCTCTGCGAACAGCATTACCAGACCTTTACCGACCGCTTCGCCGACTGGCCAGTGAAGATCGCCGAAATCTCACGCTTCAAGACCGCCAAGGAATCGTCGCTGGCCTTGCAGGAACTCGCCGAAGGCAAGATCGACGTGATCATCGGCACGCACAAGCTGATCGGCAAGGACGTTAGGTTCAAGCGCCTCGGCCTCGTTGTCATCGACGAGGAACACCGTTTCGGCGTCCGCCAGAAGGAAACGCTGAAGGCAATGCGGGCCGAGGTCGACGTGCTGACCCTGACCGCGACGCCGATCCCGCGCACCCTGGCAATGTCGATGGAAGGCCTGCGCGACTTCTCGGTGATCGCCACCGCGCCGCAGAAACGCCTGGCGATCAAGACTTTCGTCAGCCGCTTCTCGGACGGCATCATTCGCGAAGCCGTGCTACGCGAACTGAAGCGCGGCGGCCAAGTGTACTTCCTGCACAACGAAGTCGACACCATAGCCAACATGCGCGAGAAACTGGAAAAGCTGGTGCCCGAGGCGCGTATCGTCATCGGCCACGGCCAGATGAACGAACGTGAACTGGAGCGCGTGATGCGCGACTTCACCGGCCAGCGCGCCAACGTGCTGCTGTGCACGACCATCATCGAAACCGGCATCGACAATCCGCACGCCAACACCATCCTGATCAACCGTTCCGAAAAGTTCGGCCTTGCCCAACTGCACCAGTTGCGCGGCCGGGTTGGCCGGTCACACCACCAGGCCTATGCCTACCTGCTGGTGCAGGACGAGAAGGCGCTGACCAAGCAGGCCAAGATGCGCCTCGAAGCGATCCAGGCGATGGAAGAACTCGGTTCCGGCTTTTTCCTTGCCATGCACGATCTCGAAATCCGCGGTGCCGGCGAAGTGCTCGGCGACAACCAGTCGGGCGAGATGCAGGAAGTCGGTTTCAACCTGTTTACCGATATGCTCAACCGCGCCGTCGCTGCCTTGAAGCAAGGCAAGCACCTCGATGTAGTCGACCTTACCCAGCCGCTCGGCATCGGCACCGAAATCAACCTGCGCACGCCGGCCTTGCTACCCGATGCCTATTGCCCGGATGTTCACGAACGCCTGACCCTCTACAAGCGGCTGGCTAACGGCGATACGGCGGAAGAGATCGACGCGCTGCAGGAAGAACTGATCGACCGCTTCGGCGAACTGCCGCTGCAAGGCCAGTCGCTGCTCGCCACGCACCGCCTGCGCCTGCTGGTGAAGCCGTATTGCGTGCAGAAGCTGGATGCGACCAACGACCAGATTACCCTGCAGTTCAGCCCGGAATTTTCGAAGAATCCGCCTATCGAGCCGATCAAGATAATCAATTTGATCCAGAAAAACCGCAGCTATAAGCTGGCCGGACAGGATAAAATTTCGCTCTTACGCCATTGCCCGACCCTGAACGACAAGGTTGCCGCAGTGAAAGACATGATTCGCCAGCTGAGCCAATAAGCCATGAGCACTATCGACATTGAAAACGTAAACGTCACCGCCTTCGACACCATGCCGGCGCCGGAAGAAATCCACGCCCGCCTGCCGCTGTCGCTCAAGGCGGCCAAAACCGTCATGCACGGGCGCGACCTGCTGCGCAGGATTCTCGACCGCAAGGATCACCGCCTGTTCGTCGTCGTCGGCCCCTGCTCCATCCACGACCCGGTGGCCGGCCTCGACTATGCCCGCCGCCTCAAGGCGCTCTCCGACGAAGTCGGCGACGTACTGCAGATCATCATGCGCGTCTATTTCGAGAAGCCGCGCACCACAGTCGGCTGGAAGGGTTACATCAACGATCCGTTCATGGACGATTCCTTCCAAGTCAATGTCGGCATGGAAAAGGCTCGCCAGTTCCTGCTCGACGTCGCCGAACTCGGCCTGCCGGCAGGCACCGAGGCGCTCGATCCCTACGGCCCGCAGTATTACGGCGACCTGATCTCGTGGACCGCCATCGGCGCCCGCACCACCGAATCGCAAACGCACCGCGAAATGTCGTCCGGCCTGTCCACCCCGGTCGGCTTCAAGAATGGCACCAGCGGCGACCTCAGTGTGGCGATCAACGCCATCCTCTCCGCCTCCAAGCCGCATTCCTTCCTCGGCCTCAACGGCCAGGGCCGCGTCGCCATCGTCCGCACCAAGGGCAACCGCCACGGCCACATCGTGCTGCGCGGCGGCGACGGGCGCCCGAACTACGACACGGTTTCGATCTCGATGGTCGAACAGGCGCTGACCAAGGGCAAGCTGCCGCACAACATCGTCGTCGACTGCTCGCACGCCAACAGCTTCAAGAAGCCGGAACTACAGCCGCTGGTCATGGCCGACATCGTCAACCAGATCCGCCTCGGCAACAAGTCGCTGGTCGGCGTCATGATCGAATCCAACATCGAAGCCGGCAACCAGCCGATCCCGGCCGATCTGTCGCAACTGAAATACGGCTGCTCGGTCACCGACGGCTGCGTCGACTGGGACACCACGGACAGGATGATCCGCGACGCCGCCGTGCTGCTGCGCGACGTGCTTCCGGAACGGAAGTCCTGAGCCGGATACGATGCCGACCATCAGCCAGTTCTTCGGCATCGTTATCCAGATGTTTTGGCGTGAACACGCGCCACCGCACTTCCATGCGCTTTACGCGGAGCACGAAGCGCTGATCGACATTCGTACGCTGGAAGTGATTGGCGGCAGTCTGCCCAAGCGCGCCCTGAACCTCACCATAGAGTGGGCCGTCGAACACAGACGAGAACTGATGGAGGATTGGGAACTATGCCAAGCCAAGCAACTGCCCAAGAAAATTCAGCCGCTGGAGTAATTCCAGCGGCTCCGTGGCGCATTCAGGCCGTCTCGGTTCTGCCGGGGCACCTGCTCGCAGTGACCTTCAAGGATGGTTCGGCAGGCGTCGCCGATTGCTCGACGATCAGAACCTGTGCAACCCCCGGCATATACGCGCCGTTGGCCGACCCTGCCTTCTTTAATCAGGTGCGGATTGAACTCGGCGTTCTTACCTGGCCGAATGGCGCTGACCTTGACCCGGCTTGGCTGTACGAAAATCTCTCAACGAATAAAACGTGGTCTGTCCCCTTTTGATTCTGAAGCTTAATTGTTCATCTGCTGAAGCTGAGAAACGATGAAAGAAATCCCCGGACTGGCTTACGCCATTAATCGTGCGAGCAAAGTTGGCGGCAATCCTCTGCACCGCGACGTCATGCTCGCGATGTACGTCTATGAACTATTGATCGGGAAGCGCGCCGGGCGCACTTGGCCAATGCTCAAAAAACATGGAGATGTGGAGACAATATCGCGCCTCGTGCTCAAGAAGACAGCAAGTCAAGGCTATGAAGTACTTGTCGCAGCCGGAAGAGTTGACCTGTCGTTCGAGGCAATTGCCCTCAAGTACAAGAGCCTATTTCCTGAGAAAATCGTTATGGTAGCCAAGGGTCGCCTTGGACACGACCCATATGAAGAGTTAGCGCAATAGGGAACAAACCACTGTTTTCCACTGCCCAGTTGCGGTCGACCGAAAAAAATTGGCAAAAATGAAATCAAGACAAACGAGACAGCGCACGTTTTTATAGAACAACATGAACCTCATCATTCAGGGTGGTGCGCTGCCCACTTTCCTTCTCGAAAAAATTCTGACAGCCACCGGCGCGTCGACCGTGGAACCTCGGCCACCGCAGGTGGTTCGATTGCAAAATGCTATCCGGACGCCAGAATTTGATGGGCTGGTCCCGCTGATCGAAGCTGAAAAACTAGACTGGGCCTTTGTCGAGGCGGGCAAGAAATTCTCCGATTTCGGCCTTATCGCTTTCGACATGGATTCGACGCTGATTACCATCGAGTGCATCGACGAACTGGCCGATTTTGCCGGCCGGAAAGCCGAGGTTTCGGCGGTGACCGAAGCGGCGATGCGCGGTGAGATCGACTATCGCGAGAGCCTGCGCCGCCGGCTGGCGCTGCTCGCCGGGCTCGACGCCCGCGTGCTGGCCCGCGTTTTCGGCGAGCGTCTGCTGCTGTCGCCCGGTGCCCGCGAGCTGTTGGAGGCGGCGCAAAATGCCGGGCTGCGCACCGCCATCCTGTCGGGCGGCTTCACTTATTTCACCGAACGTTTGCGCATCGAACTCGGCTTCGATTTCGCGACCTCGAACGAACTGGAAATTTCCGGCGGCAAGCTGACCGGCCGCGTCGTCGGCGACATCGTCGATGCCGCCGCCAAGGCCCACCACCTGGCCCGCCTGACCGACGAACTGGGCTTGCATAAAGATCAGGTCATTGCCTGCGGTGACGGCGCCAACGATCTGCTGATGATGGCGCAGGCCGGGCTGTCGGTGGCTTTCCGCGCCAAGCCGGCGACGCGCGCCAAGGCGGATGTCGCCATCAATTTTGGCGGGCTGGATTCGCTGCTCAATCTGTTCGACTGAGCGGCACGGCAGGCCTCGCCGTTCATGCGCCCGAAACCACCACCGAATTACCTGGCTGGCTACCCGGCAAACCTGACAGCGCAAGTACAGCAGCTGATCGAGCAGAACCGGCTGGCCGATATCCTGACGAAAAAGTATCCGCTGGCCCATGCCGTGCGCACCGACAAGGCGCTCTATGACTACGTGCAGGCACTCAAGGGCGAATATCTACGCAACACCGGACAACTGAGCAAGGTGGCGTTCGACAGCAAGCTGCATGTCATCCAGAACGCACTCGGCACGCATACGAACATTTCGCGGGTGCAAGGGACGAAGCTCAAGTCGAAGCGCGAGATTCGCGTGGCGACCGTATTCAGGGAAATGCCGCCAGAATTCCTGCGCATGATCGTCGTGCACGAATTGGCGCACCTTCGGGAACGCGAGCACGACAAGGCCTTCTATCAGCTATGCCAGCACATGGAACCGGAGTATCACCAGCTGGAATTCGATCTGCGGGTCTATCTCAGCCATCTGGCGGCAAACGGCCGGCCGCTGTGGCCGCCTGTTGCGGTCGACACGCCAAAAGCACCGAAAACCAAAACCGCCGAGCCGACCTCCTGAAACCAGCGTGGCTACAGCGCGCGGACCTTCACCGTCTTGCCCTTGACCTTGCCGGCCGACAGTTTGCGCACGGCCTCGCGTGCAATGTCGCGGGCAACGGCGACATAGGTGGTCTGATCGGTAACGGTGATCTTGCCAACCTGCTCGCGGGTAAATCCCGCCTCGCCGGTCAGGGCGCCGAGCACGTCGCCGGGGCGGATCTTGTCCTTGCGCCCGCCGAGAATCTGCAGTGTCACCATCGGCGGCACCAGCGGCGCGTTGTCGGCGCCATCCAGCGCGCCCAGTTCGCTCCAGGTCAGCTGGCAGCCCATCGCCTGGGCAATGGCGGCGACCCGGCGCTTGTCGCCGTGGCTGCACAGGCTCAGCGCCCAGCCCTCCTCATCGCCGCGACCGGTGCGGCCGATGCGATGGATATGAATTTCCGGGTCGGGCGTCACATCGACGTTGATCACCGCCTCCAGATTGGTGATATCGAGGCCGCGCGCCGCGACGTCGGTGGCGACCAGCACCGAGCAGCTGCCGTTGGCGAACTGGATCAGCACCTGATCGCGCTCGCGCTGTTCCAGATCGCCATTCAGCGTCAGCGCCTGAATGCCTTCGTGGCGCAGTACGTTGAGCAGATCGCGGCATTGCTGCTTGGTGTTGCAGAAGGCCAGCGCGCTGACCGGGCGGTAGTGCTTGAGCAGCGTGGCGACAGCTTGTAGCCGCTCTTCGTGCTTCACCTCGTAGAAGCGCTGGCGAATCTTGCTTTCGCCATGCTGATCGAGCAGCTTCACCTCCTGCGGCTGGCGCAGGAACTGTTTCGCCAGCTGGGCAATGCCTTCCGGGTAGGTGGCCGAGAACAGCAGCGTCTGGCGTTTGGCTGGGCAACGCTTGGCAACGTAGGCGATGTCGTCGTGAAAGCCCATGTCGAGCATGCGGTCGGCTTCGTCGAGAACCAGCGTAGCGAGTTCATCGAGCTTCAGATAGCCGCGTTCCATGTGGTCCATGATGCGGCCGGGTGTACCGACGACGATATGGACGCCATTTTCCAGACTGGTGGCCTGGTTGCGCAGAGTTGAACCGCCAACCAGCGCCAGCACCTTGATGTTGTCCTCGAAGCGCGCCAGGCGGCGGATTTCCTGCGTGACCTGGTCGGCCAGTTCGCGCGTCGGGCAAAGCACCATGGCCTGCACGGCAAAGCTCTTCGGATTCAGCTTGTTCAGCAGCGCCAGCCCAAAAGCGGCCGTCTTGCCGCTGCCAGTCTTGGCCTGCGCGATCAGGTCGTGCCCGGCCAGGGCCAGCGGCAGGCTGGCCGCCTGGATCGGCGTCATCCTCAAATAGTCGAGCTGCTGCAGGTTCGCCAGCATCGCCGGCGACAACGGAAGTTCGCTGAACGGATGTTCGCCGGCGACCGAGTCGCCCGGCGACTCAACAGGCTGCGTCATAACCGGCGTCCACAATGGCCTGGAGAATGTCATCGGGGCTGACGAAGCGGCCATGCTCGACGCTGGCTTCGCCTTTCTCCAGCGAAACTTCGATGTGGCCGATGCTAGGCAGATCCTGAATCGCGTTGGCCACGGCGCGCACGCATTCCTCATCGCGCATGCCGCTGATTCTGATCGTTATGGTTTCCATGGCGGCTTCAGTGCAGATCGACGGCGCACTGCTTGAGCGCTGCCAGAGGCACGATCTCCAGCGCCGCCTGGTTGGTCGAGTTGAGAGCGACTTGCGGCGCCATGCCGGCCTGGTAGGCCTCGAGCCAGCGTGCTGCGCACAGGCACCAGCGCTGGCCCGGTTGCAGGCCGTCAAAGCCGTATTCCGGGCGCGGCGTTGAAAGGTCGTTGCCCCGCGCTTTCGAGAATTCGAGAAACTCGGCGGTCAGCAACACGCACACGGTATGGCTGCCGAAATCGTCGTCCGCAGTATTACAGCAACCGTCGCGAAAGAAACCGGTAAGCGGACGGTCGCTACAGGTTAGCAACGGCCCGCCAAGAACATTCAGCTGGTTGCCGCGGCCGGGGAAGTCACGGGTTTTCACGCCACCTCGTCAATCCAGGCCTGCTGGATCGCTTCGAGAATTTTCTCGCCGCAGTGCTTCGGATCATCGTCGAAGCCGGGCAGCGCCATCACCCAGTCGCGCAGATCGACAAAATTGATCTTCAGCGGATCGGTGTCGGGGTGCGCATCGCTCAATTCGATGGCGATATCGTTGATGTCGGTCCATTTCATTTACGGTGTCCCTCCTTCGCCATGTTGATGCTGTATTTCGGAATTTCGACGACCAATGGCGTCGTGCCGACGATGGCCTGGCAGCCGAGGCGCGAATTGGGTTCCAGTCCCCAAGCCTTGTCGAGCAGATCTTCCTCTTCTTCTTCAGCCGGTTCCAGCGAATTGAAACCCTCGCGCACGATAACGTGGCAAGTCGTGCAGGCGCAGGACATTTCGCAGGCGTGGTCGAGTTCGACGCCGTTGACCAGCAGGTTCTCGCAAATGGACTTGCCCTCTTCCGCTTCGATGACGGCGCCGTCCGGGCAATTTTCGACGTGTGGCAGGACGATCAGTTGCGTCATGCGCCTTCTCCCATTTTGATGTCATCGACCTTGCGACCGGACAGCACTTTCTTGATGCTCTGGTCCATGCGGCGGTGGGCAAAAGCTTGCGTCTCGTAACCGAGATCGTCCATCGCAATGTTGATCAGGCGGCGATTCTCGCCGGCCATGGTTTCGCGTAGCTTGGCGATGGTCGCGACGATCTTGGCGGTTTCCGCCTCGTTGAGCAGATGCGGGTCTTCCTTGAGCGCCGCTTCGGTCGCCTCGATCATGCGTTGCGCCTCGACCTGCGCTTCCTTGAGCGCCCGGTTGATCGCGTCGTCCTTGGCGTGCTCCATTGAATCCTTGAGCATACCGGCGATTTCGTCGTCGGACAGCCCGTAGGACGGCTTGACGGTGACGCTGGCCTCGACGCCGGTGGTCTGCTCGCGGGCAGCCACCGACAGCAGGCCGTCGGCATCGACCTGGAAGGTCACACGAATGCGCGCCGCACCCGCCACCATCGGCGGAATGCCGCGCAGTTCGAAGCGCGCCAGCGAACGGCAGTCGCTGACCAGTTCGCGCTCGCCTTGGACGACGTGGATCGCCATCGCCGTCTGGCCGTCCTTGAAGGTGGTGAATTCCTGGGCACGCGCCGTCGGAATGGTCGAATTGCGCGGAATGACCTTCTCGGTCAGGCCACCCATGGTTTCCAGGCCAAGCGACAGCGGAATGACGTCGAGCAGCAGCCAGTCGTCCTTGCCGGTCTTGTTGCCGACCAGCAGGTTGGCCTGGGTGGCGGCACCGAGGGCGACGACCTTGTCCGGGTCGAGATTGGTCAGCGGTTCCTGGCGGAAAAAGTCGCCGACCGCCTTCTGCACCTGCGGCATGCGCGTCGCGCCGCCGACCATGACCACACCTTTGATGTCTTCGGGACGCAAGCCGGCGTCGCGCAAGGCTTTCTTGACCGGCTGGATGGTCTTGGAAATCAGCGTCTGGGCAATCGCAGCAAAGGTCGCGACATCCAGTTTCAGATCGACCAACTCGCCGGTGGACAGGCGCGCGGTGATCGGCGCCTCTGGATTGATGGTCAGGAATTCCTTGGCCTCGCGGCAGCGCATCATCAGCAGCCGGCCATCTTCCGGCGACAGCGGCTGCAGCCTGGCCTGCTCGATGACCCAGCAGAAGATGCGGTGGTCGAAGTCATCGCCGCCGAGCGCGGAATCGCCGCCGGTGGACATGACCTCGAAGACGCCTTTGGTCAGTTTGAGGATTGAAATGTCAAAAGTGCCACCGCCGAGGTCGTAGACCGCATAAACCCCCTCCGCCGCGTTATCGAGCCCGTAAGCAATGGCGGCGGCCGTCGGTTCGTTGAGCAGGCGCAGGACGTTGAGGCCGGCGAGGCGCGCGGCGTCCTTGGTCGCCTGACGCTGGGCGTCGTCGAAATAGGCCGGCACGGTAATCACAGCGCCGACCAGATCGCCGCCGAGCGCCGTTTCGGCGCGCTGCTTCAGGCTTTTCAGAATCTCGGCCGAAACCTCGACGGGACTCTTGATGCCAGCAATGGTTTTCACCTTGACCATGCCCGGCGCTTCGATGAAGTCGTAGGGCATCGATTCGACGTGGGCGATGTCCTTCAGCCCGCGCCCCATGAAGCGCTTGACGGAAACGACTGTGTTGCGCGGGTCGATGGCCTGCTTGGTCTGCGCGTCGTAGCCGACATCCGTCGAATTATCCGAGTGGTAACGAACCACGGACGGTAACAACGGCCGCCCCTGCTCGTCGCTGAGGCAGACGGCCATGCCGCTACGTACGGTAGCGACCAGCGAATTGGTGGTGCCGAGGTCGATGCCGATCGCCAGCTTGTGCTCATGAGGTGCCGCCGACTCACCCGGCTCGGCAATTTGAAACAAGGCCATTTTTATTCTTCCAGCGACGCCAGCGCGTCGTCGATTTCGTGCAAGAGTTTTTCCAGAAACATCAGGCGCCGGACACGATCCGTCGCCAGCGCGTAATCGCCGCTTTCATCGAGCAACTCACCGAGTTCCTGATAGCGAGCGTTGATATCGCCACGCAGCCGGTTGTGCAGGTGCTCAAGTTCGTGATGGTCACCGCCGTTGCGCGCATCCATCACCGCTTCCCGCCACTCCATCTGTTCCATCAGGAAATCGGCCGGCATCGCGGTGTTGTTTTCTGCCTGGATGTCATGGCCGGTCAGGTGCAGCAGGTATTTGGCCCGCTCCAGCGGCTTTTTCAGCGTCTGGTAGGCCTCGTTGGCGTGCGTCGCCCACTGCATCGAGATCCGGCGCTCGGCATCGCCGGCATGGGCGAAGCGATCCGGATGGACCTTTGCCTGAATGTCGCGATAGCGGGAATCGAGGTCCGACAGATCGAGCCGAAAGCCACGGTTCAATCCGAACAAGGCGAAGTGGTCGGCTCTGAGATCCATCAGACGTTAAACGATTCGCCGCAGCCGCACTGGTCTTTCACGTTCGGGTTGTTGAACTTGAAGCCTTCGTTCAGGCCTTCGCGGGCAAAGTCGAGTTCCATACCTTCCAGGTAGGGCATGCTCTTGGCGTCGACGAAGACCTTGACGCCATTGCTCTCGAAGACCAGATCCTCAGGGTCCACTTCGTCGACGAATTCCAGCTTGTACGCCATGCCGGAACAGCCACTGGTACGAACCCCGAGGCGCAGCCCGATACCCTTGCCGCGCTTGCTCAGGTAGTTGGCGACGTGCTTCGCCGCCTTGTCGCTCAAGGTTACTGCCATGCTTATTCTCCGTGCTTTTTCTTGTAATCCGCCACGGCTGCCTTGATGGCATCCTCGGCGAGAATCGAACAGTGAATTTTAACCGGCGGCAATGCCAGTTCTTCAGCAATTTCGGTGTTTTTGATGCTCAAGGCCTGGTCGACCGTCTTGCCCTTGACCCATTCGGTCACCAGCGAAGACGAGGCGATGGCCGAACCGCAGCCGTAGGTCTTGAACTTGGCATCCTCGATCACGCCGGACTTGTTCACCTTGATCTGCAACTTCATCACGTCGCCGCAGGCCGGGGCGCCGACCATGCCGGTGCCGACCCCATCGTCTTCCTTGCCGAAGGAACCGACGTTACGCGGATTCTCATAGTGATCAATGACTTTTACGCTATAGCTCATGTTGTTTCTCCTGAAGTTTCTTTAGTGTGCGGCCCACTGCACGGTGCTGAGATCGATGCCATCCTTGTACATTTCCCACAACGGCGAAAGCTCGCGCAGTTTGCCAACTTTCTTGTGCAACAGATTGATTGCATAGTCGACTTCCTCTTCCGTCGTGAAGCGGCCGATGCTGAAACGGATGGAACTGTGCGCCAGTTCATCGTCGCGACCCAGGGCACGCAGCACATAGGATGGTTCCAGGCTGGCCGAGGTGCAGGCCGAGCCGGAAGATACTGCCAGATCCTTGATCGCCATGATCATCGACTCGCCTTCAACGTAAGCAAAGCTGATGTTGAGATTGTGCGCCACGCGCTGCGTCAGGTCACCATTGACGAAGGTCGCTTCTATATCCTGAAGGCCCTGCAGCAACCTGTCGCGCAAGGCGCCGACGCGCTTGTTCTCTTCGACCATTTCTTCCTTGGCCAGACGGAAGGCTTCGCCCATGCCGACGATCTGATGCGTGGCCAGCGTGCCGGAGCGGAAACCGCGTTCGTGACCGCCGCCATGCATCTGTGCTTCCAGGCGAATACGCGGCTTGCGGCGGACGTACAGCGCACCGATACCTTTCGGGCCGTAGGTCTTGTGCGCCGAGAAGCTCATCAGGTCGACCTTCAGCTTGCTCAGGTCGATATCGACCTTGCCGGTGGCCTGTGCCGCATCGACGTGGAAGATGATGCCCTTTTCGCGGCAGATTTCGCCCAGTTCGGCAATCGGCTGGATGACGCCGACTTCGTTATTGACGTACATCACCGAGGCCAGCACGGTATCCGGCCGGATGGCCGCCTTGAAGACTTCCAGATCGAGCAAGCCGTCTTCCTTGACGTCTAGATAGGTGGCCTCGAAACCCTGGCGCTCCATTTCGCGGACGGTATCGAGTACGGCCTTGTGCTCGGTCTTGACCGTGATGATGTGCTTGCCCTTGGTGCTGGCGTAGAAATTGGCGGCACCCTTGATGGCGAGATTGTTGGATTCGGTGGCGCCCGAAGTCCAGACGATTTCCTTGGGGTCGGCATTGACCAGCGCGGCGACCTGCTCGCGCGCCTCCTCGACGGCGGCATCGGCCACCCAGCCGAAGCTGTGCGAGCGCGAGGCCGGATTGCCGAAGTGCTCGCACAGGTAGGGAATCATTTTCTCCGCGACACGCGGGTCGACCGGGGTGGTTGCCGAATAATCCAGGTAGATGGGGAGTTTCATCTTGTTTCTCGCTTAAATGTTGATTCAATCGGATTGTTTCAGACAGCCACCGCTGTCATTCCCTGCAGGCGTCCGACCGTAACCCGCAAGGCGTTGATGAATTCGTCGATGTCCGCCTCGGTATTGCCCGCGCCGAGACTGACCCGCACCGCGCCGCGCGCAATTTCTGGCGCCACGCCCATGGCCCGCAGCACATGCGACGGCTCCGGGTTGGCGCTGGAGCATGCCGCCCCGCTGGCTACCGCGAAGCCTTCGCGATCCAGCTTGCCGACCAGCGTTTCACCATCGATATCGGGCAAGGCGAAATAAGTCGTGTTCGGCAGGCGCTCGGCGCCACTGCCGAAAATCCGCACCCCCAGCCCCGCCAGCGCGCTTTCCAGCCGCTGCTGCAGTGCCTTCAGGCGACGCGGCAGTTCGGCAACGCGTTGTGCCACAAGTTCCGCCGCCACGCCGAATCCGACGATGGCCGGCACGTTTTCGGTGCCGGAGCGCAGGCCGCGCTCATGCCCGCCACCGGCAATCAACGGCTGCAGTTCGACCCGCTTGTCGAGCACCAGCGCCGCAGCGCCCTTCGGCCCGTAAGCCTTGTGCGCGGAAATGGTCATGGCATGGACGCCGGCCCGGTTGAGCGCCCGAAAATCGAGCGGCAACTTGCCCAGCGCCTGCACCGCATCGCTATGGAACCAGGCGCCGCAAGACTTGGCCGCCGTCGCCAGCGCCGGAATATCCTGCACGACGCCGGTTTCGTTGTTGGCCAGCATGATCGACAGCAGCTTCGGCCGGGCCGCGACGACTTCGGCAAAATCGGCGAAATCTGCCCTTCCAGCGGCGTCGACCGCAACCGTCCGCACCTGCCAGCCGTTGCGCGCCAGCTGGGCCGCCGGCTTGAGGATGCACGGATGTTCGATGGCGCTGACCGCCAGCAACCCCAGCTTGAGGGAGGCTGCGGCGCCTTTGAGAAAGAGGTTGTTGGCTTCGCTGCCGCCGCTGGTGAATACCACCTCGGTCGGGTGTGCGTTCACCGCCGCTGCTACCTGCTGCCGTGCTTCATCGATCGCCCGCCGCGCCGCCCGCCCGTACTCGTGGCGGCTGGAGGCGTTGCCGAACTGGCTTTCCAGCCACGGCAGCATGGCCGCCAGCACCGTCGGGGCTAACGGTGTCGTGGCATTGTGATCGAGATAGGCAGGCTGGAACATGGCTTGAATCAGGCGACCGCTGCAGCCTTGTCGCGCGTGTTGCGCGGCCGCGGATGCGGGCCGACCCGCCGGTCTTCGAGCGGCGCCGCTGCACCGGACTTCGCTTCCTTTTCGCGCTGACGGGCAACGAGATCGGCCAGCGATACCGACGAAAGATAGTCGTACATCTTGGAATTCAGGGTCGACCACAAATCGTGCGTCATGCAGCGATGTTCGTCGTGGCAGTTCTCGCGGCCGCCACACTGGGTGGCGTCGAGCGGCTCATCGACGGCGCGGATGATATCGGCCACCGTCACCATGGCGAGCGGCCTGGCAATGCAGTAACCGCCACCGGGCCCGCGCACGCTGTCGACCAGCTTGAAGCGGCGCAGTTTACCGAAAAGCTGTTCGAGATAGGACAGGGAAATCCGCTGCCGCTCGCTGACGCCGGCCAGCGCCACCGGACCGTCGTCGCCGCGCAGGGCGAGATCCATCATGGCGGTAACCGCAAAACGTCCTTTGGTTGTGAGTCGCATCCTGTACCCCTGGCAAATAACCTACTGTTGCAGTCAACTATATAGAATCTGGATCAAATTAGTCAACAATTTTACTCAGGTATTTCGGATCGAAGCGATCGGCCGCCAGGACCTCCTCGTCGCACTTGACGCCCGCCGCTTCCAGTTCCTTCAACAGCGACGCCAGGCGGCGATCGGTCTCGGCGGCGTGGTCGAGCAGGCCGTGGATCGCCTTGGCCAGCGGGTCGTCCTGGTCACGCCCGACGGCATAGGCGGAAAATCCCAGCTTCTCGGCCTGCGCCTCGCGTTGCCGGCTTTCCTCGGAATGGTCGAGCACCCGCGCCGGGTTCCCGACGGCGGTCGCGCCGGCCGGCACCGCCTTGGTCACGACGGCGTTGGAACCGACCTTGGCGCCGGCGGCGATCGTGATCGGCCCGAGCACCTTGGCCCCGGCACCGATGACCACGCCATCCTCCAGCGTCGGATGGCGCTTGCCCTTGTTCCATGAGGTGCCGCCGAGCGTCACGCCGTGGTAGAGCGTTACGTCGTCGCCGATCTCGGCGGTTTCGCCGATCACCACGCCCATGCCGTGATCGATGAAGAAGCGGCGGCCGATGGTCGCGCCCGGGTGAATCTCGATGCCGGTGAAAAAGCGGGACAGGTGCGCTACGAAGCGTGACAGCCAGCGCAGACGATGGCCCCACAGCCAGTGCGCCAGGCGATGCATGACCAGCGCGTGGATCCCCGGATAGCAGGTCAGAACCTCCCAGAAGGAACGGGCCGCCGGGTCGCGGTCGAAGACCGCACGGATATCCTCACGCAGATGCCGGAACATGAAACTTGATTTCCCCTAGTAAATTCAGGGTGAATTCTAAAATACTCGACTGAATTTGTCAGCTATTTGCCGACCAGACCGCAGAATGACGAAGGGCCGGTCAATGACCGGCCCTTCTCGGGAAACCAGAACGAAGCACTTACTCGGTATAGAAATTCACGTCGTAAGGATACGGTTTCTGCGGCACCTTCGAGTCGGCGTTGACCGCCGTCGTCTGGACGTCCTGCTTCTTGTCCCACCACAGGGCGCGGCCGACCTTCTGGTCTTCCACCCACTCCGGATTCTTTTCCAGCTGGTCGTTGATCCACTTCGTGTGGTCGGATACGTAGGAGCTATTGACGTCACCCATTTGCCTGCATTCCTTAAGCTGATCAAGATAGCTCGGGATTCTAACATGCCGTCGCCGCGCCGAAGCGTGGCCGAGGCACGGCAAATTCGTGCCTTTTTCCGGCGTCGACCGCAACCGGGCTGCATTTCAAGGATAAAGCCCGCGAATCGCCCGCGCCTCCAGCACCCGGCTGCAGCCGATGACGAAGGCGGCGGTACGCAGCGGCAGTTTTCTTTCCTGCACCAATTGCCAGATGGCTTCGAAGGCCTCGCCCATGATCCGCTCCTGGCGCTGGTTGATCTCGTCCTCGCTCCAGAAGAAGCTGGAAAAAATCCTGCACCCATTCGTAATAGCTGACCGTGACGCCGCCGGCACCAGGAAGTCGCAGGGGATCGCCCAGAAATTGTCGGCGACGATCGCTTCCGCGCCGGGAGCCCCGGCCAGCCTTCCCTGCGCCGTCAGAGGCGCCTTCAGCGCCGCGACGTCGCGTCCGGCCGCCCGAGCGAGCGAGCCGCCGAGCGACAGCGGCTTGCCGGTGACGACGCCAATCACCGTGCCCCCCCCTCGCCCATCGAGTAGGTATCCATCATCCACGCCATGACCTGGGCGTTGGTGTTCGTGTCGGGCGCCGGGATTTCCTTGTCTGGATCCGGCCAGCGCCATGACATCGGAGAGCGTCACGTCCTGGTGATAGCGGATGCCGCCCTTGCCCGGCCCGCGCGAGGTGTTGTGGTGGATGCGATAGCCCTCGAAATGGGCGACCTCGCCGTTGTCGAGGCGGATCGGCACATCGACGATCAGCGAGCGCTTGGGCCGGCGCAGGGTTTCCAACCACGGCCACAGCGACTTGTCGAGCAGCGGCACGACCGCCTCCACCTGCTGCAGGTAGGTGTGCCAGGGGCCGAGGTTTTCCTTGGAGATGTAGGAGGGAAGCGGATGGCTGTGAATCGTCATTCCCTTTAGGCGCCGAGGGTCATCAGGGTGGTATTGCCGCCGGCCGCCGTTGTGTTCACGCTGACCACCCGTTCGGCCAGCATGCGGTAAAGCGGGTATTGGCAATTCCTGTCATCCGGCTGATAGACTGGAATCAGCGCCCCCGTTTCAGCCGCCAGGCGCTGGCGCAGCATGGCGGAATCGGCCTGGTCTCCGGCGAACAGCACGCCGGCGATGCCTGCGTAATTTTCCGGCGGCTGCAGGCGGACTTCCCTGGCAAGTTCGGCCGGCAGGCTGGCAAGCAAATTCCGGCTTTCCAGTCCGTCGACCGCAGCCAACGTATTCCCGGTCGCCAGGGCCGCCGCAAACTGGTGCAGCAGCCCCACCTCGTCGTCCGCCAGACAGAGCAAAGTGCCGCGCGGCACGAAATGCAGCGTGTTGCGCTCGCCGGTCGGGCCGTCCAGATCAAGACGGACACAACGTAACGACTGCGCTGCATAGTCCTCGCACAGGCATGCCAGTGCGTTCCGGCCGGTGGCGGACGCCCATTCGGCGAGCCGCCTGAGCAACGGCGGCAGATCACCGGGAGGCCAACCGAAGGCCGTCGGCGCAACTGTGCCGCTGCCGGCCAGCCGGTTCAGGTAAAGCGGCCCGCCGGCCTTCGGCCCGGTGCCGGACAGGCCCTCGCCGCCGAAGGGCTGGACGCCGACCACCGCGCCGACCATGTTGCGGTTGACGTAGATGTTGCCGACATGCGCGCCGGCGACCACCTGCTGCACCGTTTCGTCGATGCGGCTGTGCAGGCCGAGAGTCAGGCCGTAGCCGGTGGCGTTGATGGCGTCGAGCAGCGGCTGCAGCCGGTCGCCAGCAAAGCGCAGGACATGGACGACCGGCCCGAAGACCTCGCGCTGCAGATCGGCCAGCGCATCGATCTCGATCAGCGTCGGCGGCACGAAGCAGCCGGCAGTGCATTCCGCCGGCAGGGGCAGCTGGAATACCGCCCTGCCCTTCGCCCGCATGCTTTCAATGTGAACGAGCAACCCGGCCTGCGCCTCTTGGTCGATGACCGGGCCGATGTCGGTCGCCAGCAGCGCCGGGTCGCCGATGGCCAGTTCCTGCATGGCGGCCTTGAGCATGGCCAGCACGCGGTCGGCGATATCTTCCTGCAGGCACAGCACGCGCAGCGCCGAACAGCGCTGGCCGGCGCTGTCGAAGGCGGAAACCAGCACGTCCTGCACCACCTGCTCGGGCAGGGCTGAGGAATCGACGATCATCGCGTTCTGGCCGCCGGTTTCGGCGATCAGCCGGACCCCGGCGCGCGGCGCGATGCTCTGGTTGATCAGCCGCGCCACCTCGGTCGAACCGGTGAACACGACACCGCGCACGCGGGCGTCGGCGGTCAGCGCGGCGCCGACGGTTTCACCACGGCCGGGCAGGAACTGCAGCACCTCGCGCGGGACGCCCGCCCGCTGCAGCAGTTCAATGGCAAAAGCGGCTATCAACGGCGTCTGCTCGGCCGGCTTGGCGATCACCGGGCTGCCGGCCGCCAGTGCCGCGCTGACTTCGCCGATGAAGATGGCGAGCGGGAAATTCCACGGGCTGATGCAGACCACCGGGCCTGGCGCATCGCCACCCTGAAAATCGCCCGCCAATAGCTGTTGACCGTAGTAGCGGCAGAAATCGACCGCCTCGCGCACCTCGGCCAGCGCATTGCCCCAGGTCTTGCCGGCTTCGCGGATGCACAGGCTGAGCAGCGGCACGCAGTTCGCCTCCAGCAGGTCGGCCGCCCGCAGCAGCACAGCGGCCCGTTCGCCGGGCGCGGTCTGCGCCCAGGTTGCGGCGCAGGCAGCGGCATGCTGCAAGGCATGCTCGACCGCCGCCGCATCGGCTTCGCGCACGCTGCCGACCTGATCGCGACGATCGGCCGGGTTGAGTACCGGCTGCCAGTTTCCCGTAACGGCCGCCGCACCGCCCAGCAGCGGCTGCGCCTGCCAGCTTTTTTCCGCCAGCGCCGCCAGTTCGACCTGCAAGCGGGCAATCACGGTTTCGTCGGCGAGATCGACGCCCGCCGAATTGACCCGTCCCGTGCCGTAAAGATCGCGCGGAAGGGGAATCCGCGGATGCCGCGTACCGCCCTCGCCTCTGACTTGAATCAGAGGATCGGCGACCAGCTCGGCGACCGACACCGTTTCATCGACGATGCGATTGACGAAGGAACTGTTGGCACCGTTCTCCAGCAGGCGGCGCACCAGATAAGGCAGCAGGGTTTCATGAGTGCCGACCGGCGCGTAGATGCGGCACGGCCGGCCGAGATGCTGCGGGCCGACCACGTTGTCGTAGAGCGGCTCGCCCATGCCGTGCAGGCACTGGAATTCGTAGTCGTCGACACCGCGCTCCAGCGCCATCTGGAACACCGATGCCAGCGTCTGGGCGTTGTGCGTGGCGAACTGAGGATAGACCGCATCCGGCGCGGCCAGCAGGCGGCTGGCGCAGACCAGATACGAGAGGTCGGCATGCGGCTTGCGCGTGAAGACCGGGTAGTCGGCCAGCCCGTCGACCTGCGCGCGCTTGATCTCGCTGTCCCAGTAGGCGCCCTTGACCAGCCGCACCATGATCCGCCGCCCGCTGCGCCGCGCCAGATCAACCAGCCAGTCGATGACAAAGGGGCAGCGCTTCTGGTAGGCCTGCACCACGAAGCCCATGCCCTGCCAGCCGGCCAGGTCGGGATCGCCGGCCAGCGCTTCCAGCAGGTCGAGCGAGAGTTCCAGGCGGTCGGCCTCCTCGGCATCGATGTTCAGCCCTATGTCGTACTGGCGGGCTAGCAGCATCAAGCGCTTCAGGCGCGGCAGCAGCTCGGTCATCACCCGCTGGCGCTGGCTGCGCACGTAGCGCGGATGAAGCGCCGACAGCTTGACCGAAATCCCCGGCCCGGCCTTGATGCCGCGCCCGCCGCTGGCGGCGCCGATGGCGTGGATGGCCTGTTCATAAGCCCGGCAGTAACGCTCGGCATCGGCCGCGGTCAGTGCCGCCTCGCCAAGCATGTCGAGGGAGTGGCGATAGCCGCGCGCCTCGTTGTCCCGGCTGCGCGCCAGCGCCGCCGCTATGGTCTCGCCCATGACGAACTGCTGACCGAGCAGGCGCATGGCGAAATCGACGCCCTTGCGGACCAGCGGCTCGCCGCCTCTGGCCAGAATCTTCGTTAATGCCTTGCCGAGCGCACCGTGGCTCTGCGTGGCGACCAGCTTGCCGGTCAGCATCAGCCCCCAGGTCGCCGCGTTGACGAACAGCGACGGACTGCCGCCGAGGTGCGACTTCCAGTCGCCATGGCTGATTTTGTCGCGAATCAGGCGGTCGACCGTGGCAGCATCGGGAATCCGCAGCAGCGCCTCAGCAAGGCACATCAAGGCCACGCCTTCCTGGCTCGACAGCGAAAACTCATGCATCAGGTGATCGACGCCACTCGCCCCGCTGCGCTGGCGCCGCACCGCTTCGACCAGCCTGCCGGCGGTACGGCGGACCGCCGTGCGGTCATAATCGAGCGCAGCAAGCTCGTCCGTCAGCCGCGCCATGCACCCCGCCTCCGGTGCCCGGCAAGCCAGCCGGATCGCCTCCCTGCGACTGCCGTCCATTACATAACCCCGCTTCGCCCGCACGGATGCCAGATTAAATTATTCCGGCGACGGCATCCACCGCATACGCCGCAACGAAAGCCGCCAAGCCGCTTTTTGCCTATTTTTCGCGGTCGACCGCAACAAACGGTTTGATGCGGGCAAAAATGGCTTCATCATACTGAAACGCCGGCAGCCCGGTTTTCAACCATTGCGCGCTCAATTATGATTGTAAGATACCTCGTCGGCACAGCCATTCTGATTTTCTCGGCACTTTCCATGGCCGCTCCGGCCCCGGGCGGCGCGCTCCGGCTCGACTCTCCGGTTGGTTTGGGTCGTGCCGCCTCAGCCGGCGGGCTGTTCGTCGTGCTGTTTGAAGGCGGGAAGGACAAGCCGGCCGGCCTGCAGATAATCGATGCCGCCGATAGCCAGAATCCACGCCCGAGAGAATTTCTCGCGCTGCCGGGGGCGAAGCAACTCGAAATCTCGCCGGACGGAAAGCTGGCTCTGGTCGTCATCCCCCCCGAACTGCCCATCCGCGAGGAAGCCGCCTTCCAACTGATTGCTCTCGACCTGGCCGACCCCGATGCACCGAAAGAAGCCTGGCGGGAAACGGTGATGACGATCCGGGTAAGCCTGGCGCCGAGCGCTAACGCCTTCGCCTACTCGCGTGTGGTGGACAAAGACAAAGGTATTCGGGAAACCGTCGTTGTTCCAACCGCCAACAGGCAATCCCGCACAGCCCTGCGCGAAATCCAGTCTTACTTCGACACTGTAGCCTTCTCCCCAAGCGGCAAACTCATTGCTTTCAAAACGGGCGGGAGCCTCTCGCTTTGGGATCTGCGCGCCCCGAAACCGCAGGCGTTTGAACAGGCCTACACTGAATTCGCACGCTATCAGTACGGATGTATCACAGCCATCCTCGACAGCGGACACATCATCATGGGAGACGCGCGAGCACCACGGGTCGGCATCTACCGGGCGGTTGCCGGCCTGCCGCGCATTTCAACCGTTTCCATTGGTAACGAACTGGATTGCCCACGGCTCGATGCCAATGGGCCGGATAATGCCTTGACCCTCTCCGACCTAAATGGGCAATTGTGGCGTATCGACCTGAAAAACCCGCAACAACCGGGCATCGAAAAAAACTGGAAACTACCGGCGCATACCCGCGCCCTGACCATCTCCGGTGACCTCCTGCTGGCGCTGGACACAAGCGACAACCGTAAAGTGCAAGTCTTTCGCCTCGACATCGAGCAAGCCGCCAGCGTCGACTGGTTGGCGCTCGACAAGGCGCACCGGGAAATCCTGGAGAAGTACGAGGCGGACAAGAAAGCCGGGAAATCGCTTCCGGCATATGATGCCACCACGCGCTTTGAAAAGGCTGGCGCCATTCAGGCCATCGACGCGCCACTCGAGGGAATCAGCGCTTCGCGGGCGGCGGCAATTCTCAACGACTTCGGGTTCCTGGCACAACAATGGATGCCGCAAAGCTATCAGGAACGCGCGCTCAGGCGGGCCATTGCCCTCGACCCGAAACGCCGCGTCGCCTACCTCAACCTCGCCGACATGTTGCGCAAGCAACTTGCTAAACCCGGCGGCGCAGGCACCGCGCGTGAACGACGCGAGGAAGTGGCGCAGCTTTACCGAACCTACCTGGCACTGGGCGGCAAGCGCACGGAAGGCATCGATCTTTACCTCATGCCCCCAAAGGAAAACGATGACATCTGTGAAACGATCGCCGCCTACGCCAACGCGAACCGTCTGTCCGATCTGGTATCCGACATCGGTCTGGATATTCCTTTGGGCATCCGGCGAATCGACCTGGCATTCACCACCGAGGGAACAGCCCATGTGCCGGCTTATTACGCCTTCGACACCGCCAAGGATTTTCCGTTGAGTTATGACGAATTGCCTCCTCCACCGCCGGGTGCCGAGAATCTTTGGGGCGGCGACAATCTGGGTTTGCTGACTTACAACAACCGGCATTTCATTCTCTACCACCGCGATCTCAAGCATCCCGTATCGGCGCGCGCCATTGCCGACGGCACGCTGTGCCGCTTCAAGGTCGAAACCGTGGAAACGATCGGCCCAAAGGCACTGGATCGGGAACTCTGCACCCGCCTGCAAGGCGGAAATGCGCCACCGACGCTAAGTTTCAAGGGGAAAGCCAGGATTTCCATGCAAGAGGTGTCGGAACGCTGGTCGGAATCCGAAGTCGAGCACACGCAAATGCTGGATATTGCCAACGACGGCAACCCGGTCAACGTAGCCAAGATATTCATGGCCAGCGGCGCCGGTGCCGGTTGTGATGCGACGTTTTACGACCTGCTCGATGCAACGGGAACAAGCTTCGACGACAGCCCGAAACGCGATCTATTGCTCAGGCTTCAGAAAATATTGCCGGGCAATCGTTACCCCGTGCGCTGCCAAAACAAGCCGCGATTCTTCTCGCATCAAGGAAAAATCCGCTTCGAGACCCGGCCCGCCACCTGGCCGCCGATCGACGAATGGAATCAGTATCACGATGTCTGCATGATCGACGATGGCCAGGTTCGCGAAGTTTGCGATTTCAGGATCAAGACCCGGGTCGGCGTCGACCGGCGCCCGGCGGAGACGCCCGCCCGACGGGAAAGCAACTAGCTGCCCATCACCGGTGTATGGCGCTCCGCCAAGGCTTGGCGTTATGCTGCACGCTTTGCCAAAAACAAAACGGAGAGACACATGCCCGCCCTGCTGCCGCAACCGGACCCGGAAGGTCTGCTCGAATACTCGGTGGTCTATACCGACCGCGCCCTGAACCACATGTCGCAACGCTTCCAGGGCGTCATGAAAGATATCTCGCGCATCCTGAAGACGGTTTACAACGCCAGGAGCGCCGTCGTCGTGCCCGGCAGCGGCACCTTCGGCATGGAAGCCGTGGCCCGCCAGTTCGCCAGCGGCAAGAAGTGCCTGGTCATCCGCAACGGCTGGTTCAGCTTCCGCTGGACGCAGATCTTCGACATGGGCCAGATTCCCTCCGAAAGCATCGTCCTCAAGGCCCGCCAGACCGGCCCCGGCGCCCAGGCGCCGTTCGCCCCGCCGCCGATCGCCGAAGTGGTCGCCGCCATCCACGAACAAAAACCTGCCGTCGTCTTCGCCCCGCACGTCGAAACGGCCTCCGGCATGATCCTGCCCGACAGCTACCTGAAAGCCGTCGGCGAAGCGGTGCGCGCGGTCGACGGGCTGTTCGTGCTCGATTGCGTCGCCTCCGGCACCGTCTGGGTCGACATGGTCGCCAGCAACGTCGACGTCCTGATCAGCGCACCGCAAAAAGGCTGGAGCGCCTCGCCCTGCTGCGCCCTCGTCGCCCTCGGCGAGCGCGCCCGTGAACGCATCGACGCGACTACCAGCACCAGTTTCGCCTGCGACCTCAAGAAATGGCTGCAGATCATGGAATCGTTCGAAAACGGCAGCCACGCCTACCATGCGACGATGCCGACCGACGCACTGGCCGCCATGCGCGACGTCATGCTGGAAACGGAAACCTATGGTTTCGCCAAGGTCTGCCGCGAACAGCAGGAACTTGGCCGGCGCATCCGCCAGTTGCTCGTCAGCCAAGGCTTCCCCAGCGTCGCCGCCGCCGGCTTCCAGGCCCCCGGCGTGGTCGTCAGCTACACCTCCGACCCCGATATCCAGTCAGGCAGGAAATTCCTCGCCGTCGGCCTGCAGACGGCCGCCGGCGTGCCGCTGCAATGCGACGAAGGGCCTGATTTCAGGACCTTCCGGATCGGCTTGTTCGGACTGGAGAAACTGCACAATCCGGAGCGGACCGTGGAGAATTTCGCGAAGGCGCTCGAAGCGGTGGCCAACGAGACTCCGGCTTAAATACCGCTCCCCAACACATCGTTCGACTCCGTCATCCCCCTTGGCGCCAAGGGGGATGACCAAAATGCCAACGGCGCTTACTGCTTCGGAGCGACACCACGCAACTCGGCGAAGCGCTTGGCAACGAGCATCGACCATTTGTCGAAAGCGTTCTTCGCATACGACCAGGCCTGGAACGAATTCATGTAACCGCTCGCCCAGGTCTGGGCTGTACCGACGGCGCCGGCATTCACGTCGGCGGCGTACTTGCGGCCGATCTGGGTATCGCGGCATTCCGCCAGGATGGCGCCCGATGCGCCATCGCGGAACTGCATTTCCATGCCGGTTTCGCCCATGTACGGGGTCGAACCCGCCGGTCGGCCGGTAGCCACCCCGGACCCCGCTTCGGCGATAAAGGCGTAGGGAATGAGTGTGCCGGCGACACTATCGGAGACCGTGGTCGGCACCAGATCGGTCAGCGCAATGCGGATCACCACGACCCCCGGCCCCGCCTTGTCGACGACCTGCATCTGCGGCTTGAGCGCCTTGACCAGCGAATCGTGGAAGTAGTCGGTCAGGGTCTTGAGATCGCTCGGATCGATTGTCTTCTGCTCGCCCTCTTTTCCAGCCTTGGGCGGCGCCAGCGAGACGACGATGCGCGACACCATGACCTTGTCAAATTGCTTCGCATCGAGACGCGGGTCACGCCAGCATTCGATACCGTCGGCCGCGGAAACAGGCTTCAGGCGAGCGTATTCGCTCAGGAAGCCGCTGCGGGTCAGGCGTGCCGAATCGGTCGCGGTCACGCCGGTGCCGCTGCCCAGCGCGGCATCGTAGGTCTGGCAGCCGGCAAGCGCAAATGTTATGGCGCCGGCCATCACGCCAACCCGCAAACCGTGCATGGCGCTGGTAGCTGTTGTCTTGGTCTTCATGGTCATTCCGTTTCCCTGTTCTGATTTTCGAGTGGTCCAGCGCGCCGGACGGACGGGCAATTCGCATTGCCACGAGCATTGCACCTTGCCGCAACATGATAGCCGCCCGTCATTGGCATGCGCATTGTTTACCTCCAAATTCAAAGTGCAAATCAGATTACCAGAACCAGTTGGGCGCAGGACGTTCCAACGTCTAGTCATATTGCGTTTTTGGCTGTGACCGAGCCGGAACATCAGTTGTCCGGCAGCAAGGGGCGTAGTGGAATCGTTGCCATCATCTCTGTGCGAGAACTTTCATGCCAATCCGCATACTTGTCGTTTTCTTCCTGACCTGCCTCATTGGCGGCAACTCGCTCGCCGAGCAGGATGTTGTCGTTGCGGTGCGCGAGGTGGGCGACGGATTCCTCGTCGAGGCGACCGTCAAGGCCCCGGTAAGCCGGCAGACGGCTTGGGAAGTGCTGGTCGACTACGATCACATGACCACCATCCTGGGCAACCTGACCTCCAGCCAGGTAGCCCGCCGCAACGGCAACGTGCTGATCGTCAGGCAGGAGGGCATCGCCCGGTTCGGTCTGTTTTCCTATCCCTTTCAGGTCGAGCGGGAAATTCGCCTGGAGCCGATGCAGCGCATCCTGACCAGGAACCTGTCGGGTTCGTTGAAGCGGATGGAAAGCGAGGTACGACTGAAACCGTCGGGCAACGGGTCGCCGGTGGTCATCGAATATCGCGCCGAATTCGTTTTCGGCTCGATTCTCGCCGGCCTGTTTGCCGTCTCCTTCCTCAACCACGAAGTCGAGGAGCAATTCCAGTCCATGCTCGCCGAAATGAAGCGGCGCGATGCTCAACTGGTTTCCGGCACATCGGCGCAACCTTGAAGCACATGCAGCATGGAACGGCCGACTGGCTGGCTGGCTGATGGACCTAAATATCCTCGTCCCATTTTTTCTCGCCCGCCGGTATGGCAAACGGCAGCCAGTTTTCCGGCGGCGGCAGCGGGCAGGTGGCGAAAGGCGTGAAGGCGCAGGGTGGGTTGTAGGCAAAATTGAAATCGAGGGTAATTTTGCCGTCGACCGCAGCAGGTGCCTTCAGGAAGCGCCCGGCACCGTAGGTTTCCCTGCCGCTGGTACGGTCACGAAAAACGAAGAAGGTTTCCGTATCGCTGGCCGACATCGGCAGCAGCGTGACCGCTTGCATGGCGATCCCGACCACGGCCTGATGCGTCACCTCGACGACTTTCAGCTCGCCGCTGACGTTCGGCACCTCCATGCTTTGCGGCGTCGCCAGTCGCTGCCAGAACGCTTCGACGCGCCAGGCGGGGTCGTAGGCGTAATACGCCAGTTCCGGCGGCGGCCGTCTGGTGGCCCAGTTGCGGTCGCGCAGGCGCACCGCCAGCCTGCCCTCGCGCTCGATGACGAAAAAAACCAGTGAGCCGAAGACCACCCGGCTCGGTGGTCCGCTCCGGTCGGTGAGCAAGACCTGCCAGCCATCGGCGATCGCACCGCCGCCCTCGACCAGCGCGCCGGCATCGGCAGCCGCCTGCCAAGCCAGATCGGTGCCATCGACCCGCAGGCTGCCCAGCCGCGCCGGCCCGTGCGGCAGCCCAACTGGACAATCAGCCGCACTGCCGACGGCGTTCTCGCCGGGTTCCAGCCAGATCAGTCCGATCAGGCCCAGCCAACTGTCGGGCCCGGCCAGTTCGGCTTGCCGCGCTGACTGCCAGCGCTGGTGCGATGCGACGATATCCATATGCGCTCCTGTGACTTACGCCCGATCAACCCGCAGGCTTCTGCTAGGATAACGGCATTGCGCCGAAAGTTCAGCGGCGTTGCCAGGGGCCACGCGTGGGGACCCCATCGCCAGAGTCAGAAATCACCCATTCCACCGGGATCGCCGATGAAAATCGACCTCCGCTTGACGCTCCACTACGGCCTGACGATTTTTCTCAGCGCCTTCCTGCTTTTCCAGGTCCAGCCGATGATCGGCAAGATGATCCTGCCGTGGTTCGGCGGCTCGGCCTCGGTGTGGACGACCTGCATGCTGTTCTTCCAGATGACCCTGCTGCTTGGCTATCTGTATTCACATTGGGTCGTGCGCTTTCTGGCACCGCGCCGCCAGAGCCTCGTCCATCTCGGCCTGCTGGTCGCCAGCCTGCTGCTGTTGCCGATCAGCCCGAGCGAAGCGTGGAAGCCGACTGGCGCCGAAAACCCGACGCTGCGCATCCTCGGCCTGCTGCTGGTCTCGATCGGCCTGCCCTACTTCGTGCTGTCGACCACCGGGCCGCTGGTGCAGGCCTGGTTCGCCCGCGAGCGCTCCGGGCAAGTGCCCTATCGCCTGTTCGCGCTGTCCAATTTCGGCTCGATGCTGGCGCTGATCGCCTACCCATTGGTCGTCGAGCCGGCGCTGCCGACGCTGTGGCAGTCGTATGCCTGGTCCGGGCTGTTCATCTGCTTCGCCATCTCTTGCGGCGTGCTGGCCTGGCGCGGACGCAACAGCGAACCGATCGTGCTGCATCACGAACACCAGCAGGTTCCGCCGTTGCGTGGCACGCAACTGCTGCTGTGGGCGGCGCTGGCCGCCTGTCCGTCGATCCTGATGGTCGCCGACACCAGCTTCCTGAGCGAGAACATCGCGCCGATTCCGCTGCTCTGGGTCGCCCCGCTGGCGCTCTACCTGCTGTCCTTCATCCTCTGCTTCGAGCGCCACGGCTGGTATCGGCGCCGGGTGTTCCTGCCCTTGCTGGTGCTCGGCCTGACTGCCCTCGCCTGGCTGCCGACCCTGGGCCTGACGGCGCTGCCCATTTACCTGTCGATGGCGATCAACCTGAGCGCCTTCTTCGTCGCCTGCATGGTCTGCCACGGCGAACTGGCGCGCCGCCAGCCCCACATCGGGCACCTGACCACCTATTACCTGATGCTGGCGGTCGGCGGCGCCTGCGGCGGCTTTTTCGTTGGCGTCATCGCGCCGTATTTCTTCAACGCCAACTACGAGTTGTCGATCGGCATCGTCCTCACCGGCCTGGTCACGGCGCTCGCGGTCATTCCCGGCACCCGCTTTTCGCGCCCGGCGTGGCGACTGGCGGCGGTTTCCGGCACGCTCGTTTTCCTGGTCGCCCTGTCCTTGATTCGCATCGCCGATCACATCGAGGAAAACAGCGGCGCGGAAATCACCGTGCGCAACTTCTACGGCACCCTACGGGTCTTCGCCAATGCCGAAAAGGGCTACCGTACGATGCTACATGGTCAGATCATTCATGGCCGACAATTCCTGGCGCCGGACAAGGTGCAGCAACCGACCACCTACTACAGCCCGGACGGCGGCGCCGGCAAGGCGCTGCTGATCAAGGGCGGCAGCGCACCGCTGCGCGTCGGCATCGTCGGCATCGGCGTCGGCACGCTGGCCACCTACGGACGGCCCGGCGATTACTACCGGCTGTACGACATCGATCCGCTGGTCATCGACGTCGCCCGCGAACACTTCGGCTTCCTGTCTAAAACGGCGGCGCAGACCGAGATCATTCTCGGCGATGCCCGGCTCCAACTGGACATCGAAACACCGCAGCAATTCGACGTCCTCGTCGTCGATGCCTTTTCCGGGGATTCGGTGCCGGTACACCTGCTGACCCGCGAAGCTTTCGCGCTGTATTTCCGTCACCTCAAGCCGGACGGCGTGCTGGCGGTCCATATCACCAATCGCTTCCTCGACCTGCGCCCGGTCATCAAGACTGCCGCCGACCACTTCGGCAAAGAAGTCCGCGTCGTCGATGTCGCGGGCGACCAGGAACGCGGCGTATTCCGCTCGCGCTGGGCGTTGATCAGCGGCAATCCGGAATTTTTCCGGCACCCTTCACTGCAGGATGCGCAACCAATTGCGGATGCCGGGAACTTCCGCCCCTGGAAAGACGACTACAGCAGCCTGTTTGCGATCCTGATGTAAGCGCAGCGGCAGGCGAAACCGCCAAAAACGGGCTGCTGCGGCCGACCCCGTAAAAGAGGCCAAATTCACCGGGCAAAGTGCGGACGGCGCCGCTTTGTCGGCCCGTAGGCGAGGAACGAACACCGGCATACCCTGTCGCAACGAAAAGAACTCGTTGAGGCGCCGCCATGAAATACAAGATCCTTGCCCTGCTCCTCTGTTTCGGCCTCGGCGTCAGGGTCGTCGTCGCCGAGCCGCTGCCGCTCTTCGACGCCCATCTCCATTACAACTGGGAACCGACCCCGCGTGTAACCACCGGCGAGGCGCTCCGGCTCTTCGAGGCAGCCGGCGTGCACGGCATACTGGCCAACAGCCGGCCCAACGCCGGGACTCACGCCTTATATGCCGTCCGCTCCGACAAACTGCAGGTCGTGCCCTTTCTGCGCCCCTACCGTGTGCGCGCCGATGTGCAGACCTGGTTCAACGACTCGCAGACGATGACGCTGATCGAAGAGGAATACCGGCGCCACGGCTATTTCGTCGGAATCGGCGAGTTCCATCTGCATGGCGAGGAAGCGCGCAGCCCGGTCGTCGCGCAGATGGTCCGCTTCGCCCGCGAACGCAAGCTGATGCTGCATGCCCACAGCGATGTCGCGGCGCTGGACATCCTCTTTTCGCTTTACCCGGATGCCCGCATCATCTGGGCGCACACCGGTTTTTCATTGCCGGCCGCCGAAGTCGAACGCATGCTGCGCACCTACCCCGGCTTGGTTGCCGAACTTTCCTATCGCAGCGGAATCAGCGACGGCTCAGGAAAGATTTTCGCCGAGTGGCGCCAACTGTTCGAGCGCCACCCGGAGCGCTTCCTGCTCGGCTCCGACACATGGATCGACGAGCGCTGGGACCGCTACGGGCAGATCATGGGCGGCTACCGGCCGTGGCTCGAGCAGCTGCCGCCCGGCGTGGCAAGGCAGATCGCCTGGGGCAACGCCGTCCGCCTGTTTGCACTGACGCCATGACGAGGGCACGGACGTCCGCTAATATCTGCCACAGAAGACGTTCCGCAGTTTTGGACATCAGGCAGTTGGTCGGCCTTTCCAGCTGTTCGATTGCCGGCGCCTGTCGGTCGGCAAGGCATCGGTTACGTGCCCTACAAAAGCAATTTGGTACAAACGTCGGCTTTCCAAGCCTACAAATTAGAACTCCCGGCCCGTTGCGGAACGGTCAGGCCAAGCGGTAGCGGAAGTTGGCCTTGCCCGTAACGGGTGCCGAAGCTCGTAGGAAGGCACCCGGTCACGCTTGTGCTTGATGCAGCCATGACTCGTAACCCAAACTGGATCAAGCCGCCACCTTGGCCCGTGCGATGTGCAGTTTTTTGTAGCTATCGATCAGGCGCTGGTGCCGATCGAGCCCTTCCAGTTTCATGCTCGTTGGCGTCAGGCCGAAGAAGCGCACGCTGCCGTCCACTGACCCCAGCACCGCATCCATGCGCGGATCACCAAACATCCGGCGGAAATTGACCTCGTAATCGGCCAGTTCCAGTTCATCGTCCAGCAGCACCTCCAGCACCACATTCAAGGCCTGATAGAACAAGCCACGCTCGACCGTGTTTTCGTTATATTGCATGTAGGTTCCGACCAGTTCGTGCGCCGCTTCGAATTGCTGCAGGGCGAGGTTGATCAGCAGTTTCAATTCGAGAATAGTCAGTTGGCCCCAGGCTGTGTTCTCGTCAAACTCGACGCCGATCAAGGTGATGATGTCGGTGTAATCATCGAGCTCGCTGCCTTCCAGACGTTCGAGCAATGCTTCCAAGGCGGCATCATCAAGACGATGCAAATTCAGAATATCGGCTCGGAATGTCAGCGCCTTGTTGGTGTTATCCCAGATCAAATCCTCGATCGGATAAACTTCCGAATACCCCGGCACCAGGATGCGGCAGGCCGTTGCGCCGAGCTGGGCATACACCGCCATGTACACTTCCTTGCCCATGGCTTCGAGAATGCCGAACAAGGTTGCGGCTTCGTCGGCATTGGATTCTTCACCTTGGCCGGAAAAGTCCCACTCGACAAACTCGTAATCGGCCTTGGCGCTGAAAAAGCGCCACGACACCACGCCGCTGGAATCGATAAAATGTTCGACGAAGTTGTTCGGCTCGGTGACGGCGTTGCTTTCGAAGGTTGGCCGAGGCAGATCGTTCAGGCCTTCAAAACTTCGCCCCTGCAGCAACTCGGTCAGACTGCGTTCCAGCGCCACCTCCAGGCTGGGGTGCGCGCCAAACGAGGCAAACACGCCGCCGGTGCGCGGGTTCATCAGGGTGACGCACATCACCGGAAATTCGCCGCCCAGCGACGCATCCTTGACCAGCACCGGGAAGCCCTGCTTTTCCAGCTCCTCGATGCCGGCCAGAATGCCGGGATACTTCGCCAGCACTTCCTGCGGCACATCCGGCAGGGCTATTTCACCTTCCAGAATTTCGCGTTTGACCGCCCGCTCGAAAATTTCCGACAGGCATTGCACCTGCGCTTCGGCCAGCGTATTGCCGGCACTCATGCCATTGCTGAGGAACAGGTTGTCGATCAGGTTGGTCGGGAAATACACGACCTCGCCATCCGACTGGCGGACATAGGGCAGCGTGCAGATGCCGCGTTCGGTGTTGCCGGAGTTGGTGTCGTAGAGATTTGAGCCGCGCAGCTCGCCATCCGGGTTGTAAATCTGCCGGCAATACTCGTCGAGAATCCCGGCCGGCAGCGCATCCTTGCGGCCCGGCTTGAACCAGCGCTCGTTCGGGTAATGCACGAAGGCCGCGTTGGCAATGTCTTCACCCCAGAACTGGTCGTTGTAGAAGTGATTGCAACTCGCCCGCTCGATGAATTCGCCCAAGGCCGACGCCAGCGCGCTTTCCTTGGTCGCGCCCTTGCCATTGGTAAAACACATAGGCGAGTGCGCATCGCGGATGTGCAGCGACCACACATTCGGAACGAGATTGCGCCACGAAGCGATTTCGATCTTCATGCCCAGAGCGGCCAAAATACCGGACATGTTGGCGATGGTCTGCTCGAGCGGCAGATCCTTGCCCGCAATATAGGTGCGCGCCTCCGAATCCGGATTCAGCGCCAGCAAGGCCTGCGCATCGGCATCGAGATTTTCGACTTCCTCGATCACAAACTCGGGCCCGGTTTGCACCACCTTTTTCACCGTGCAACGATCGATGGAGCGCAAGATGCCTTGCCGGTCCTTGGCGGAGATATCCGCCGGCAACTCGACCTGGATCTTGAAAATCTGCTGGTAGCGATTTTCCGGATCGACAATGTTGTTCTGCGACAGGCGGATGTTCTCGGTCGGAATATTGCGCGTGTCGCAGTACAACTTCACAAAGTAAGCCGCGCACAAAGCCGATGAAGCCAGAAAGTAATCGAACGGCCCCGGCGCCGAGCCATCGCCCTTATAGCGGATAGGCTGGTCGGCGATGACCGTGAAGTCGTCGAACTTGGCCTCGAGACGAAGCTTGTCGAGAAAATTGACCTTAATTTCCATACGGGAATCCAAAAATAGCGTTCAAAACGAATTGGCCGCCATTATCCGGTTTTTCCCGGTGGGAAAACTGGGCTTCTCAGCAGTTCGGCTCCGGGTGCTGGCGCCGACAACAGCATGCACAGCCGCGACGAACGTTTCAAAAATCAGGCACACCACAAAGCCAAGCCCGACCCGCTCTACGGCAAGGCGCATCCGAAGAAACCCGCCAAGTGCTACAGGCCCGCCGACTTCACTTATGACGCTGTCGCGGGGGCCTTCATCTGTCCGACCGGCAAGCTGTTGTAGAGCCAATTCACACAATTCGGCCAAAGCCGACCTTCAATTGTTTATCTGTTTAGGTCTGCAATTGTTAGGATTGCTGCCTGTTAAGGACAGGCGCGTCGAGCGGCAATTTCTCAATGTGGCGGACGAAAACAAACGGCCCCGGACAACTACTCTCGCCGCATCACTGATGCCGAGATTCGAGGATCGGTATGCTTCGAACTGTGGGGGTCTGAGTGCGCGAAGACCGTGTCAGGATCGCGGTGCACGTGACGATTTCTTGCGCATCGCCTATGCTAGCGTCGTCAAATAATCCGCCGTTACCGGCCATTTCATTCCCTTGCATTACCAATTCTTCGCTCTTGATGCAGCAGACAATATTCGTTCGGTCGATGAGGTGGCCAACGGAGCGGCCTGCGACTGCCATTGCTCCGAATGCGGTGGCGACCTTGAGGCTAAACAAGGTCCCATCCGGCGCTGGCACTTCGCGCACGCAAGGGACACTGGATGCTCCGGTGGTGCCGAAACTGCGCTTCACCTGGCAGCCAAGCGCCTGTTGCTGGAAAGCCGGAGTCTGGTTGTCCCGGAGATATCTATTGTCCGTACCGCGACGCTGCCCGATGGCCGCCGTGGGCGAGGGGTTGCGGTCCGTCCCGCGGGACAGTTGGCCTACAGCGCCGCGCAAGCCGAAGTCCCGATGGCCAATATTCAACCGGATATCGTGCTTGAGACCGCGTTTGGCCCTGTGCTTGTCGAAATCACGGTTACCAACGGCATCAAACGCGAGAAGCATGGCAAGCTGCTGATGCTTGGCTTGCCTGCACTGGAAGTGACGCTGCAGCTTGCACGGTCGCTTAAGCGTGATCCCGACACCCATGTTCAAGCATGGGCGGAACTGCGCCAGGTGTTGATCGAAAGCTTACTGGGCAAGGCATGGCTTGTGGATCTGGAGAAACCACGGCTCAACGCGGAAGCCACCGCAGCGGCAGAACTGGATGCCGCGGGCGCGACTACGCTTTCGGAGGAACCTTTCCCGAGGGCCACAACCGCTTATGCGCCAGCCATCATGACCGACTATGTGTTGTCGATTGGCCGGGACCGGGTCAATGTGCGAACCTTGCCGTTCGGGATCGCTGTGAAAGTGACGTTGGTCGGTGACGTGGCCATCGATCCTAAGCTGGTATCACTAATCAAATACCACGGTGGCAGGTGGCGGCAGAAATACCGTAATTGGCTTTGCCCCTTGGCCGAGCAGCGGGGGTTGTACTTTGCGTTGCGCCAGCTCGAGCGGCAGGTCGAAGCTGAAGAGCACGGCGTACGACATCGGCGCGTTCTGGCCGCATACAACGCTCAGCACGATGCCGAACTGGATTCGTTCCTTGAGCCGGCGGCGGTTCTCGCATACGAGCTGGACCCCGAGCTTCCTTCGGGCACAGAGCCGCCTACGGAACCTGTGCCAGATATCGGTAGTGCGGAGGGCATCAACGAACGAATTCGCGCCCGAATCGCCGCAGATAAGGCAAAGCGAGAGGGCTAGCTACTCGACAAGGCAATAATGGCCGAACTGCCGCCGGATGGCTGACTATGCTGAGCGGCAAGCCCAGGATCAGCAACCAGCCTCCTACGGTCAACCGGGAAAAGCGGCCTGAATCTGAAAACCAGCTTTTCCAAGAAAAAACGGCGAGGCAACCAGCCTCGCCATTTTCATTTCGCCTGCTGGATCAGCCCTTGGCGAAGCGCATGATGCCGTTTTCGCAAGCGACGCGGATCGTATCCTTCGGCCCGAACTTGCCTTCGAGGATGCTCTTGGCCAGCGGGTTTTCAAGTTGCTGCTGGATTGCCCGCTTGAGCGGCCGTGCGCCGAACACCGGGTCGAAGCCCGCCATCGCCAACTCGGCCAGCGCGCTGTCCTCGACCAACAACCCCATTTCGAGCTGAGCCAGGCGCTTTTCCAAGTAACCGAGCTGGATCTTCGCGATTCCGGCAATGTGCTTCTCGTCCAGCGCGTGGAAGACCACCACTTCGTCGATCCGGTTGATGAACTCCGGCCGGAAGTAGGTTTTCACCTCGGCCATCACCGCCATCTTGATCACGCCGTAATCGTCGCCGGCCATCTGCTGGATCATCTGGCTGCCGAGGTTGGAGGTCATGACGATCACCGTATTCTTGAAGTCGACAGTGCGCCCCTGGCCGTCGGTCATGCGGCCATCGTCGAGCACTTGCAGCAGCACGTTGAAGACATCCGGGTGCGCCTTTTCGACTTCGTCGAGCAGGATCACGCTGTACGGCTTGCGGCGCACGGCTTCGGTCAGGTAGCCACCCTCTTCATAGCCAACATAGCCCGGCGGCGCGCCGATCAGGCGGGCGACCGAGTGCTTCTCCATGAATTCGCTCATGTCGATGCGGATCAGGTGTTCCTCGCTGTCGAACATGAACTCGGCCAAGGCCTTGCACAACTCGGTCTTGCCGACGCCGGTCGGGCCGAGGAACAGGAATGAGCCATACGGCCGGTTCGGATCGGACAGGCCGGCGCGCGAACGACGGATGGCATCGCCCACCAGCCGTACCGCTTCGTCCTGCCCGACGACGCGCTTGTGCAGCCGCTCTTCCATCTTCAGCAGCTTCTCGCGCTCGCCCTGCATCATCTTGCTGACCGGGATGCCGGTGGCACGTGACACTACCTCGGCGATTTCCTCGGCGCCCACGTGCGTGCGCAGCAATTTGTTTTTGACCTGTTTTTCCGGGTCGACCGCATCAGCCGCCTTCAGCTGCGCTTCGAGTTGCGGCAGCTTGCCATACTGCAGTTCAGCGAGCTTGTCATACTGCCCCTTGCGCTGCAGTTCGGCCATCTGCGCCTTGATCTTGTCGATCTCTTCCTTGATGTGGGCAGAACCCTGGACGTGCGCCTTCTCGGCCTTCCAGATTTCCTCCAGATCGGAATACTCCTTGGACAACTTGGCGATTTCTTCCTCAATCAGGCCGAAACGCTTGATCGACGCTTCGTCCTTCTCCTTCTTCACCGCCTCGCGCTCGATCTTGAGCTGGATGATGCGGCGATCGAGCTTGTCCATCGATTCCGGCTTGGAGTCGATTTCCATCTTGATCTTGGCCGCCGCCTCGTCGATCAGGTCGATCGCCTTGTCCGGCAGGAAACGGTCGGTGATGTAGCGGTGGCTCAATTCGGCAGCAGCGACGATGGCCGGATCGGTGATGTCGACGCCATGGTGCAACTCGTACTTTTCCTGCAGGCCGCGCAGGATGGCGATGGTGCTTTCCACCGAAGGCTCCTCGACCAGCACCTTCTGGAAGCGCCGTTCGAGGGCGGCGTCTTTCTCGATGTACTTGCGGTATTCATCGAGCGTCGTGGCGCCGATGCAGTGCAGTTCGCCGCGTGCCAGCGCCGGCTTGAGCATGTTGCCGGCATCGATGGCGCCCTCGGCCTTGCCGGCGCCGACCATGGTATGCAGTTCGTCGATGAAGAGGATGATCTGGCCTTCGTCCTGGGCGATTTCCTTGAGCACCGACTTCAGGCGTTCCTCGAATTCGCCGCGATACTTGGCGCCGGCGAGCAGCCCGGCCATGTCGAGCACCAGTACCTTCTTGCCTTTCAGGGTTTCCGGCACCTCGCCGTTGATGATGCGCTGGGCGAGACCCTCGACAATGGCGGTCTTGCCGACGCCCGGCTCGCCGATCAGCACCGGGTTGTTCTTGGTGCGGCGCTGCAAAATCTGAATGGCGCGGCGGATTTCGTCGTCGCGGCCGATCACCGGGTCGAGCTTGCCCTGCGCAGCGCGCTCGGTGAGGTCGATACAGTATTTCTTCAGCGTCTCGCGCTGGCCTTCGGCCTCCTGCGAATCGACGCCCTGCCCGCCGCGCACGGCCATGATCGCGGCCTCTAGCGCCTTGCGGCTCAGCCCGTGCTGCTTGGCGAGACGGCCGGCTTCGCCCTTGTCCTCGCCGAGCGCCAGCAGGAACATTTCGCTGGCGATGAACTGGTCGCCGCGCTTCTGGGCTTCCTTGTCGGTCAGGTTGAGCAGGTTGCCGAGGTCGCGGCCGATGGAGACGTCACCGCCGTGACCTTCGACCTTGGGCAGACGGGTCAGCGCCTGTTCGAGATCGCGCTTGAGGCCCGGGACATTGACGCCGGCGCGCGCCAGCAATGAGGTCGTGCCGCCATCGTCCTGGTTGATCAGCGCCAGCAACAGGTGCTGCGGCTCGATGAACTGCTGGTCGTTGCCGATGGCCAGGCTCTGGGCATCGGCTAGCGCCTGCTGGAACTTGGTGGTGAACTTGTCGATTCGCATGGCTGTCTCCCTTGGGGAATTTTTTCGATACCCGGTAGATGAGGACGCCGGGACAAATTTCAACTGCCGCTCGTGTGTACCGGATGGGCAAATTACGCGCAATGAACCGTAATCTGGCATCCTTGGAACCGTACATCCTTTCCCCTTGCCCTGCCGATGCACTCTGCCCCCGCCATCCAGCCGCCCGCCTCGCGCCTGCTCGCCAGCATCGCCGCCATCACCTGCGTCGAGTTTTTCGAGACCGGGCTGGTGATGTTCGCGGCGAGCCAGATCATGGCCGGCCTCGCCCTGACCCCTGGAGAATTCGCGCTAGCCTACACGCTCTACGGCGTAGCCTCGATCTTCATGCTCTACAAGCACCAGTGGATGGTCGAGCGCCTGGGCTATCGCGATTTCATCCTCGCCTCGCTGGTCGTCTTCGCCCTCGGCGGCATCCTCTGCGCGACGGCCGGCGGTGTCGGCCAATTCACCTTCGGCCGCATCCTGCAGGGCGCGGGCGGCGCCACCTTCTTTACCGCCGGGCGCATGGAAATCAACCGCCTGCCGCCGGAAGCGCGTTTTCACGGGCTGCTGTGCTTCATCGGCAGCCTGCTCGGCGCCTCGGCCATCGCCCCGCTCGCCGCCGCCGGGCTGCTCGGGGTCTGGGGCTGGCCGGCGCTGTTCTGGTGCGCCGTGCCGCTGGCTGTCGCGGTTGCCTGGGTCGCCGGTCCGCATCTCTCCCGCGCAACGGTGCCGGTCGGTGAACGCAGCGAGGAACACTGGGGCTGGCTGCTGTGGCTGGTGGCGGGGATTTTCGGTCTGCAATACGCGATCCAGGAAATCCCTTCCGAAGCCGCTTCCTCGCGCTCGCTGGTGCTTGGCGTGGGCATCGCCTCGATCATCGCGCTCAGCGTTTTCGCCTGGCGGCAATGGCAAAAGGACAGGCCGCTGATCGACTACCGCGGCCTGTTCCAGTGGCGTTACCTGCTGGGCATCGCCCTGTATTTTTTCGGTTACTTCATGGCCGGCACCAGCGGCTTCCTGCTACCGATCTTTTTCAAGGAAGGCCTCGGCCTGTCGCTGACGACCACCGCGCTGGTGCTTTCCTTCAGTTTTTTCGGCAGCGTCGCCGCCGCCCTGCTACACGCGGCGGCCGCGAGCCGGCGACCGCGCCCACGCCGCTTCATGCTGGCCGGGCTGGCCCTCTACGCGATCGCCTGCCTGGGTTTCAGCCAGGCCGGGCGACTGGACGACTGGCACCTGCTGCTGTTGCCGGCACTGATCTGCGGCATCGCCATTCCGTGTTTCATCGGGCCGGTCGCCTTCGGCACCTTCGTCGAGTTGCCGCCCAAGGTTTTCTCGCATGGCTACCAGGTCAAGAACATCGTCCGCCAGTTGGGCATTTCGTCGAGCATTGCGCTGTCGACCGTGGCACTCCAGTTTTTCTACGCCCGCCGGCTGGCGGTGTTGCCGGAAGGCTTCCACCCGGACTGGGCGCAGGCCCTGCATGGGCTTTCCGGCGCCAGCGCCGGGCTGGTCAGCCCGCTGACACTGGCCAGCGGCGACGTGTTTTTCCTGCTGGCTCTGTGTACGCTGCCGATGGCGCTGATCATCATCGCCCAGCGGACTTTCCGCTGACTATTTCTGCCAGCGGGTGGCGGCGGAATCGTCGCTGTCTCGTGCATCGACCCAGCGCGCGCCCTCGGGCGTCACCTCGCGCTTCCAGAACGGCGCGCGGGTTTTCAGGTAGTCCATGATGAATTCGCAGGCGGCGAAGGCTTCGCCACGATGGGCGCTGGTCACGGCGACCATGACGATCTGGTCGCACGGCTGGAGCTTGCCGACGCGGTGGATGACCAGGACGCCGTAGATGTCCCAGCGCGCTTTCGCCTCGACGACGATGGCTTCGAGCGCCTTTTCGGTCATCCCGGGATAGTGCTCCAGCGTCATTTCCGAGACACCGGCACCGTCGTTGATGTCGCGCACCAGGCCGACGAAGCTGGCGAGCGCGCCAATGCGGGCGTCGCCGGCACGGAGCGCGGTCAACTCGGCGCTGAGGTCGAAATCTGCTTCCTGGACACGCACGGTCACGCTCAACCTCCCGTCACCGGCGGAAAGAAAGCCACCTCGTCGCCATCCTTGACGGCGGCATCCGGCCCGACCATGTGCTGATTCACCGCACAGCGCAGGTTCTTCGCCGTTGCCAGCTTTTCCCGCCCGGCGCTGACCAAGCAATCGCGCAGGCCACCCATCGTGGTGACGCCTTCCGGTAGCTCCAGCGTTTCGCTGGCCATGCCGAGCGCCTCGCGGAGGCCGGCGAAATAGAGCACCTTGACGCTCATGACAGCAGTTCCAGAAAGGAAATGAAGCGTACCGGATCGCCGCGCTTGACCGCCTGCCCCGGCGGATTGTCGACGATACCGTTGCTCCAGACGAGAGAGGTCTGCACGCCGGCGCCCTGATTGGGGAAGAGTTCGACGCCGCCGGCCTCGTTGAGGCGGGCGCGCAGGAACTCGCGCCGCACGTCGGGGCGCGGCCAGTCGAAATCCGCTGGCAGCGTCAGCACTTGCGGCATCACTTTCTCGACCCCTTGCAGGCGCAGCAAGAAAGGGCGAACTGTCATCATGAAGGTGACGATGGCCGACACCGGATTGCCCGGCAGGCCGATGAACCATGCCTTGCCGTCGGGGCGACGGACCTCGCCGAAAGTCAGCGGCTTGCCGGGTTTGGTCGCCACCTGCCACATATCGAGCCGGCCCTCGGCCTCGACCGCCGGCCGTACATGATCTTCCTCGCCGACCGAGACGCCGCCGCAGGTGATGATCAGGTCATTGTCGGCGGCCGCTTGGCGCAACGCCGCGCGGGTCGCATCGAGCTGGTCCGGCACGGTCCCGAGGTCGCGCACTTCGCAGCCCAGCCCTTCGAGCAGGGCGCGCAGCGCATAGCGGTTGGAGTTGTAGATGGCACCGGGCGGCAAGGGCTCGCCGGGCTGCACCAGCTCGTCACCAGTGAAGAAGACGCCGACGCGCAGGCGGCGGCGCACCGGCAGTTCCGCCAGCCCGGCCGCGGCGGCCAGCGCGACATCCTGCGGGCGCAGCTTGATGCCAGCCTTGAGGATTTCCCGGCCGAGCTCGATGTCTTCGCCGGCGGGCCGGACGTTTTCGCCGGCGCGCGGCACATGGTTGATGATCACGCCATTTTCGCCGTGTTCGCAGCGTTCCTGCATCACCACCGCATCGGCCCCGTGCGGCACCGGGGCGCCGGTGAAGATGCGGGCCGCGGTGCCCGGTTGCAGGGTCGTGCCCACCGTGCCGGCCGGGATACGCTGGCTGACCGGCAGGCAGACGCCGACGGCAGTCACGTCGGCGGACCGCACGGCATAACCGTCCATCGCCGAATTGGCGAGCGGCGGCACGGCTACGGTCGACTGCTGCGCAAGGGCCAAAATGCGGCCGGCGGTGGCGGTCAGCGGCAGCGAGCGGACTTCTTCGACCGGCTGCGCGGCGGCCAGCAGTTTTTCCAGGGCTTGTTCGAAACTCAGCATGCGCGTTCCTGCAATTGGAGATGGTTCAACACAAAGTCGGCGATGGCCGCGACGTCGTTCAGCGGCAGCCGCGGCAAGTCGGTAGCGATGTCGGCATCGCTGGCGACGGCGACGATGTCGCTGCGTTCCGGGAACAATGGCGGTTTGCCGCTCTCCGGCCGATAGACTTCCAGTTTCGGCACCGGTTCCTGCTTGAAGCCCTCGATCAGCACCAGGTCACAGGGCGACAGGCGGGCCAGCAATTCGTCCAGCGTCAGTTCGGCTTCGCTGCGCCGCTCGTGCATCAGGGCCCAGCGGTCGTTGCACGAGAGCATGACCTCGGTCGCCCCGGCTTCGCGGTGGCGATGCGAATCCTTGCCCGGGCGGTCGATGTCAAAGCCGTGGTGGGCGTGCTTGATGACCGAAACCCTGAGCCCGCGCGCGGTGAATTGCGGGATCAGCTTTTCCAGCAGCGTCGTCTTGCCGGAGCCGGAATAGCCGGCGATGCCGAAGATTTTCATGGCGGAATTTTACTCGCTCAGGAAAAGAAGACCGGCGCGAAACCGCCACCTGGCGTACGGAAATTGGTGGTCTGACCCTGGTACAGGCGGGCAACGACGAGCTGAACCCCGCCCGCGTAAACGTAGCAGCGGATGTCGGCTTTCATGGTCTGTTCGACGCCGTCGACGAGTACGACATGCTCGGACGGCGGCGCGATTTCCTGGGCGATATAGCCGCCGTGCAGGATTTCCTCGAATACCTTTTTGGTCAATTTGTCGCCGCGATAAGCGGCACGGCTACCGAAGCCGGCCGGCGGCTTGAAGAACCAGTTTTTGCGCCCGGCCCAGAAAAATGCCTCTTTTTCAGGGTCGACCGCAACCGTCCGCGGAACGCCGGCCAACAGCACGGCGCGGGTCACCGTACCAACGCCCAGCGCGCTCAGTGCCGCGTCATCGGAGAGCAGCATCAGGTTGCGCTTGTCAGCATACAGCGCATGCGCCTGCGGGTGCGGCGTCAGCACCACGGCCCCGGCTTCGTAGGCGGCGCGTATGTCGCGGTCGACTGGAAAATCGAGGGCAAAATCGGTGAGGCGGTTGTAGATCATGTCCACCGGCTGGCCGGTATGGCGCAGCTCGCGGCCATCCCAGCGCAGCTCCTGCGGATCGGCGATCACGGCGGCGATGCCGTGTTCCTCGAACAATTGCCGGAACAGCTCAAACTCGGGCGCCAGGAACTGCCCGGCCGGGTTTTCATCGACGATGGCGATGCGCCGCAAGGGCGCCGCGCCGCGCGCCAGACGCCATTCGTCGCGGAACATTTCCACATACGCCGCGCGCACCGTCGCCCCCGCCGCGCCCTCCCCGTGCGCCGCCAGCAGGTAGGCATTGAGCAGCCCGCCGCCGGCGTTGGTGTTGATTTCGATCAGCTTCGGGCCGCTGGCGGTCAGGTGGAAGTCGTAGCCCATGAACACTCCGTGCGCCGCCACCGGCACGCGGGCGATGGCCGGCGCCTGGGCCAGCGCGTGGGCCCGGTAGGCAGGCAGCGCAATGGCCGCCTCGATGGCAGCAATGAGCGCCACCATGCCCTGCCCGGCGGCGGCAGGCAACGTGAGTGCGGCGTTCGAGAAAAGTTGCGGCTGCTGCTGGCGCAGCCTGTCGAAAGTGATGTTCATCGGCTGGCGAAAAAATTCAGCACTTCGGAAAGCTCCTTGGTCCGCTTCATTGGCGGCAGACTTTGCCAGACGCGACGGCCGTAAGGCTTTGATAAAAGTCGTGGATCGCAAATCATCAGCACGCCGCGGTCGGTTTCGTCGCGGATCAGCCGCCCGGCGCCCTGCTTGACGTTGATGACGGCGCGCGGCAACTGGTATTCGATGAAGGCGTTGCGCCCCTGCTGGCGCATCTGCTCGATGCGCGCCGAGAGCACCGGGTCGTCGGGCGGCGCGAATGGAATCTTGTCGATGACGACCAGCGACAGCGCCTCGCCGCGCACATCGACGCCTTCCCAGAAGCTCTGACTGCCGACCAGGATGGAGGCGCCATGGTGGCGGAAGCGTTGCAGCAGGTCGTTCTTGCTGCCCTCACCCTGAACCAACAGCGGCATGTCCAGACCTTCATCTTCCAGGCGCGCCTTGAGCAGTTCGTGGGTACGACGCATGGCACGCAGACTGGTGCACAGGAAGAAGGCGCCACCGCCGGCCGCCACCACCGCCGGGAAGGCGGCATCGACCACGGCATCGGTGTAGCCGAAGGAATTTGGCTCCGGCATGCCGAGCGGCGCGTAGAGCACCGCCTGCTTGCCATAGTCGAAGGGGCTTTCCCAACAGGCCGACTCCGGCTCGCCGAGGCCGAGTTCGGCGCAGTAATGGTGGAATTTCCCCTGCACCGCGAGCGTCGCCGAGGTAAAGATCCAGGCGCGCGGGTGGCCGCCCATCTGCTTTTTGAAAATCTCCGCCACGTCGAGCGGCGTCGAGTTGAGCTGCAGGGACTGGGTGAAGGCCTCGGCCCAGCGCACGTAGCCATCGTCCGCCACCTTTTGCCAGTGGCCGAGGCGCTGCGCCAGTTCGAGCGCGCGCTGCCAGCATTTCTCCAGCCCTTCGGCGCGCTCGGCCTGGGTCTCGAGGATGGCGGCGAACTTGGCGACCTCTTCCTCCAGCAGTTGCAGCGCCGGGGCAAATTCGGGCTTTTCCAGCAGTTGACCGTAGGAGAAGCGCCCGGCATCGATGCCGACGGCCAGGCGCAAATCCTTGGCGACTTTTTCCAGCGCCTTGCTGCCGCTCTGCAAATCGAGGCAGTCGCGGGCGTTGGTCAGGCCTTCCGAGCGTGCATCGCGGGCCAGATCGAGTATCTGCGCGGTCGACACGGTATCGCCGAAGAACAGCGTCGCCACCTCCGGCAACTGGTGCGCCTCGTCGAAGATCACCGTGTTGCAGGCCGGCAGCAGTTCGGCCATGCCTTCGTCGCGCAGCATGACGTCGGCGAAGAAAAGATGGTGATTGACGACGACCAGGTCGGCCGCCATCGCCTCGCGCCGCGCCTGCATGACGAAGCAGTCCTTGTAGTCCGGGCAATCCTGGCCGAGACAGTTTTCGCGGGTCGACGTGGCGTGGTTCCACACCGGCGAGTTTTCCGAGACTTCCAGGCATTCTGCCTTGTCACCGCTTTTCGTCACCTTGGCGAAGACCGCGATGCGGCGGGCGTCGGCGGCATCCTCGCGGGTCAGGAAGCGGCCGTCGGCCAGCGCGCGCTCCAGGTGGTAGGGGCAGACATAATTGGCCCTGCCCTTGAGCAGCGCGATCTTGACCGGCGCCTTTAGCGCATCGCGGACCATCGGCAGGTCCTTGTTGAACAACTGGTCCTGCAGGGTCTTGGTGCCGGTCGAGACGATCACCTTGCCACCCGAACGCAGCGCCGGCACCAGGTAGGCGAAGGTCTTGCCGGTGCCGGTCCCCGCCTCGGCGATGAAGACCGAACAGCCGTCGATGGCGGCGGCGATGCGCTCGGCCATGTCGAGCTGCTGGTCGCGCACGCGGTAACCGCTGATCGCCTGCGCCAGCGGGCCATCGGGAGCGAAGATTTCCGAAAGGGAGGACAAGAAGAAACGCCTAAAAAAGTGGGGCGAATCTTAGCAGATGGGGCGTTGATTAACGATCCGAGTGTGGCGCGCGAACATGGCAGTGTTCATATGCGAACCGAGCAAGACTGCCCCGGCACGCCAAAGTGGCCATCTGCTCCTCGATTCCCGACGCCTCATCGTTGGTCATTGAATCAGTCACCAATTGATGCTACTTTTGATGCCTAACCCAATAGGAGGCCCCATGCGCACTACGCTTGCTCTCGATGACGATCTACTCGCCAAGGCGCAGGCCTTGACCGGCGTTTCGGAGAAAACCGCGTTGATCCGCGAAGCCCTGCGCGCCTTGATTCAGCGCGAAAGCGCCAAGCGGCTGGCGCTGCTCGGCGGCTCCGAGCCGCAACTCGTCGCCCCGCCGAGACGCCAGACCGAAGCGCCATGATCCTGGTCGATACGTCGATCTGGATTGACCATCTGCGCCAGCGCGACGAACGCCTGAGCGGCCTGCTCGAACAGGGGCAGGTGCTGGCGCATCCCTTCGTGATTGGCGAACTCGCCCTGGGCAACCTGCAGAATCGCGATGCCATACTCGGAGCCTTGCAGGAATTGCCGCAGGCACCTGTCGCCACGGATGCCGAAGTGCTGGGCTTCATTACGGGAAATCGCCTCCACGGCATGGGCATCGGTTACATCGACGCCCATCTGCTGGCCGCAACACGCCTCGCGCCGGGGGCGATGCTGTGGACGCGCGACAAACGACTGCTTGCGGCAGGCATGAAATTGGGGCTGGCGGAAAATCCTGTGCATTGATTGCAGCCTTGTTGGCTGTGCAGCCAACTGGTAAGCAGCGATCCACTGCACTCTGAATAGCTGTGCCTGCAAGGTGCAACACGCACCGGCCAATTCGGATTTTCGGACTTTTTTGGCCGTCGACCGCAACAGGCGCCGGAAAATGCTGCCCGGACTCATTACCATCGCCGTTGGTTCGTTAAAAATGACAAAACGACGAATCAACTCGACATACAATCGCCCCCAATTTGCTGCGTAGCTTGCAAAGAGCCGCCTCACCCGCTATTTCCTAAGCCTGTGAGCCTGCCCCCTTTAATCTTCATGAGCAACCTGTTTTCCCAACTGCGATTACCCGCCGACCAAGCCGCCATCGAAAACTTCATTGCCGCCCACCGCCCGCTGGAAAACGGAACCGCCCTCTACCGCGCTCCCTTCTGGAGCGACTCGCAAAGAGCTTTCCTCAAGGAAGAAATCATTGAAGACGCCGACTGGGCGGCGGTCATCGACGAACTCAACGGGCGTTTGCGATAGGCGGGCAAACAGGGAACCATGGATTCCCACCGCCCTGTTACGGTCGACCTGGAAAAATGGCAAAAATGAACCCGGAAACCGCAATTGCAAAATCTTTCAACGCCAAGGCGCAGAGCGTGCAAAGGAACGCAGAGAAAAATACGGCTCACCGGAGGGGTGCATGGCAATAAATGGGGATCTCCTTGACGCACGTAGTATTTCGTTTCAGCAAACCAGGACCGTTCGCGGTGAGCTTGTCGAACCGCTGGATCCGCGCCAGCACTAGCCTTCGACAAGCTCAGGCCGAACGGTGTCTTGCGGTTTTCTGGTGAGTCGATCTGTTACGTGCGCGAAGTGGATACCCATTTGGCAATATTTTCTCCAAGCGCCGCGCCCTCTTGTTTTTTCTCCGCGCCTTTGCGTTGAACTGGGGTTTTGTGTTCTCGAAATTGCTCCGACCCCTTATCGGCTGAAAAAAGGGCAAAAATCGAATCGGGATGAAGAGGGGCGCGATTCGTTGCGAATCTGTTGAACAACGCTATCCCATCTCGCAGGGAAAGCACTTGCCCGCTAATCCATCGGTGGCGGCAGGGCAGTTGGCAGCCAAACGGGATGCGGAGCCCTACACGATGAAAAACGGCGGCCATGGGCCGCCGCAAGAATGCAAGCAGTGGATTTTGTCGGATCAGACTTTGCGGCGGCGCAAGGCGCCCAGACCGGCAAGCCCGATACCGAGCAGCGCCAGCGAGGCGGGTTCGGGCACCGAATTTCCACCACTTCCAGCGCGTACCGTATCGATGGCCGGAGCGCTGTACCCGGTTTGTTGGTTCGAACTGGAAAAGGCGAAGTAACGAACTTCGTCAAAGCCCGCGGAATCTGCCAAGCCGAGCACATCGACACCTGTCGTGGTGAAATTCCCGGAACCGGTCAACACGCTGTTGTTGTAGGTCTCCCAGTAACCGTAGATTGGAGCCGGGTAACCGGAACCAGCGGCAAACTCGATAGCGGAAAAATCCGACCCGTTACCCATCCTAATGCTGATGAATGTGTCCGAACCAACCGAGTACATGTAGTTGCCGGAAAATCCTGGGAAAAAGCCAGAATGGTAGGTGCAGCCGGCATACCCGCAACTATTGTTGTTGGTGCTCCCGTTATACGCAAAAACCATTCCGCCTTCCGAATAGGGAGTGGAAAGGGTTGTATTCAACTCAAAATCCGCCGAGTTGGTTATCGTCGAAACCGCAGAACCCGATCCGAATGTCTGTACTACGCTTGCCCCCGCACCCGAGGCAAAAACCAGCAGCGCGATGGAAGTCAGCAGGGCGCGGGAAATTTGTTTTGTTTTCATGGATAACCCCTTACGCAAGTTTGGTTGATGTCGAAGCTGTTTGGGCAGGATGTGTTTCACAAAGCAAAGCCTGTGCCAAAACTTGTATTTATTTATTTTTTGTTATAAATATCAATGCGTTGGAATTATATTTTCCTTGCCTTACCTTGCCTTACCTTGCCATGCTGTAAAGTTTTTCGACGCTTGCGATCACGATCTTCCTGTCTCCATGAGTTACCCCAAAAAGACAGAAAACTACACAAATCAAGAGCCTGTGAACAGCCAGCCCCCTCGCAAACGTATCTGTCCCAGTCACAGCGAGGCCGGTCATGACCGAACTCAACCCCCTGACGATGACTATCGAGCTGCTCGGCGGGCTCGCGCTTTTCCTCTATGGCATGGAGAAGATGCAGAAGATGGCGGTCCCCGCCTCGGCGATGAACACCGAACAGCCGTCGATGGCGGTGGCGATGCGCTCGGCCATGTAGAGCTGCTGGTCGCGCACGCGGTAACCGCTGATCGCCTGCGCCAGCGGGCCATCGGGAGAGAAAATTTCCGGGAGGGAAGACAAGTAGGGGGAACCTGAAAAACGAGGCAGGATTTTAGCAGACGCCCCGGACTGGCGTTCAGGAAGCGCGCATGCGCAGCAGCGTGCTCTTGCCAAACAGGCTCTCGACCAGATCGACCGCCAGGCGGGCCGTCATATTGCAATGATCGAGGGCGGGATTCAGTTCGACGATGTCGAGCGAGGCCAGCCGCCCGGTATCTGCGATCATTTCCATGCACAGTTGGGCCTCGCGATAGGTCGGCCCGCCACGCACCGTCGTCGCCACCCCCGGCGCGATTTCCGGATCGAGGAAATCGACATCGAGGCTGACGTGCAGGTGCGTTGCCTCGTCGACATCGGCCAGCGCCAGTTCCAGCGTTCGCCGCATGCCGATTTCGTCGATGTAGCGCATGTCGAAGACCTCGACCCCCTGCTCCCCGAGAAAGCGTTTCTCGCCTTCATCTACGCTGCGGATGCCGATCTGGCGGATGTTGCCGGCGTCGATGGCGGGCACCGTGCCGCTCAGTTCGACCAGGGCCGGCGGACCGAAGCCGCACAGGCAGGCGGCCGGCATGCCGTGCAGGTTGCCGCTCGGAGTGATCGCCGAGGTGTTGAAATCGGCATGGGCGTCGAACCACAGGATGCGCAACTTGCGGCCGCGCTCCCTGCAGTAGCGGGCGACGGCGCTGATCGAACCGATCGCCAGGCTATGGTCGCCGCCCATCATCAGCGGCAGCCGGCCAGCTGTCAGTTCGTCGTATACCGCCTCAAAAACCGCCCGGTTCCAGGTGACGACCTCATTCAGATGGCGGTAGCCGGCGACGGCCGGGGCATCCGGATTGACCGGCCCGCGGACGTCGCCGCAATCGCGGACGGCACAGCCGTAGCGGGCGATCGCCTGGGCGATGCCGGCGACGCGCATGGCTTCCGGCCCCATGCGCGCGCCGATGACGCTGGCGCCGATATCGCTGGGCACACCGATGATGCTGACCGGGCGCAAGTCGAGATGTTTCATTTCTCTGCCTTTCTGGATTCAGGCGGCCCGGGCCAGGCCGGGCAACACCGGGATGTAGCCGAACAGGTTCTTCGGGTCGGGCAATTCGGGAATCAGCGGGATGCTGGCATCGATGCCGAGTTCCTCCGCCAGGTCGCGCATATTGCGCAGCGCCGAGAAATCCTCGAGGGCAAAACCGACCGAATCGAAGACCGTCACCTCGTCGGCGGCGCGACGACCGGCCACCGCGCCAGCCAGGACGCGCCACAGCTCGGTGACCGGGAAATCGGCCGGCAGCTGCTGGATGTCGCCCTCGACCCGGGTCTGCGGCTCATACTCGACGAAAACCCGCGCCCTGCGCAGTACCTCGGGATGCAGTTCGGTCTTGCCCGGGCAGTCGCCGCCGACGCCATTGATGTGCATGCCGGGCTCGATCATGTCGGGCGTCAGGATGGCGGCCCTGCTTTTGTCGGCGGTCAGTGTGGCGACAATATCGCAGCCGCACACGGCTTCCCTTGTGCTGCCGAAGGCCCGTGCGGAGAGGCCGAGGCGCCCAAGGTTGGCGAGCAGCTTGGCGGTCGCCGCGGCATCGGTGTCGTAGAGATGGAATTGCGTGATCCCCAGCAGATGATGGAAGGCCAGCGCCTGGAACTCGCTCTGTGCGCCGTTCCCGATCAGGGCCATGCGCCGGCTATCCGGGCGTGCCAGCGCAGCGGCGGCAACGGCCGACATCGCGGCGGTACGCAGGGCCGTAGTCAGGGTCAATTCGCTGACCAGCAGCGGCAGGCCGGTTTCGACCTCGGCCAGGACGCCGAAGGCCATCACCGTGGACAGCCCGAAGCGATGGTTGCCTGGATGCCCATTGACGTACTTGAAGGCATAGAGTGCCCGGTCCGACACCGGCATCAGTTCGATCACCCCGTGCGGCGAGTGGGTGGCGACGCGGGCCGATTTGTCGAACGACGCCCAGCGCCGGAAATCGTCGCGAATGTAGTCGGCCAGGCCAGCGATGCAGGGGGCGATGCCCTTGCGGGCGATCATTGCGGCGACCGTTTCGGCGCCGAGAAAACGGGTGGCGATCAGGTTCGGTTTCATGGCAATGCTCCTTCTGCACTTCCCCTGCTGATGAATCCATGATCCTGAATTTCACTGTCAAACAAAATAGCAACTAATGCATCGCTTTGGCAGTCTATCGAACAATTCGACAGATTTTTCTGGCGGAATGACTACATGGATAGCCTGGACCAGCAACTGATCGGCCTTTTGCGGGGAAATTCCCGCCTCAGCGTCGCCGCGCTCGCCCACCGCCTCAAGGTGTCGCGCGGCACCGTCACCAACCGCATCGCCAGGCTGGAGAAAGACGGCATCATCGTCGGCTACACCGTGCAACTGCGCCCGGATGTGCGCCAGAACGATATCCGGGCCTGGATGAGCATTGCTGTCGAAGGCAACGATACCCGCTCGGTGATCGCCAGCCTGCTCGGCGAGCCCGGCGTCGCCACCCTGCACGGCACCAACGGCCGCTGGGACCTGCTGGCCGAACTGCGCGCCGCCAACCTGACCGAGCTGTCGGAAGTCCTCGAACGGATACGCCTGATCCGCAGCATCCAGACCAGCGAAACCAGCATCCACCTGACCAGCTACCGGGGTTGAACCGCCGTACGACGCCCCGAAACAGGCGAGCCGGGCAGCCCGGTGTTGCGGGCAACACGAACATCTATTGCGCCGCAACATATTTCACGGTGATGGCGGCCATGCCTGTGCTAAAGTCATTTCATAACAACAAGGTGGGGCAGACAATCATGCTGGACGCTTGCGTTCGAGCACGGTTCCCGCCGCTGCGTCGTTGCCAGGTATCCGGTACCCGCCCACGCAACATCGGGGGCACGCAGGCAAGGACGCAACATCATGGCCCTGATCGATAACAACGGCAGTCACGAACTGCTCGGCGCAGATGCCTCCGGGCAACTGGTCATCCACGCGCCAACCACGGCACCGCTACGTCAACCACCCCGCAAGAGCCGCTGGCCGGCCCGGCTCGACATGCTGCAAAGCGCTTCCGGTCTCTTTTTGGCGCTGTTCCTGATGGCCCACATGTTCTTCGTGTCGTCCATCCTGATCAGCCACGACGCCTTTTACACCGTCGCCCGCTTTTTCGAGGGCGCCTACTTCCTCGGCAAGCCCTATCCGATCCTGGTTTCCGGTGTCGTCAGCATCATCCTGGCCGTCTTCATCGGCCATGCCTGGCTGGCCATGCGCAAGTTTCCCGCCGGCTACCGCCAGTACCGCGCTTTCGTCACGCACAAGAACAGCCTGCGCCACGGCGACACCTCGCTGTGGTGGCTGCAGATCTGGACCGGCTTCGCGCTGTTCTTCATGGCGACGATCCACCTCTATGACATGCTGACCCAGCCGGCGCTGATCGGTCCCTACGAGTCGGCCGACCGGGTATGGACCGGCAACATGTGGCCGCTCTACCTGATGCTGCTGTTCGCCGCCGAACTGCACGCCAGCGTCGGCCTCTATCGCCTGGCCATCAAGTGGGGCTGGTTCACCGCCGCCACGCCGAACCGCAGCCGCCGCCGTCTGCGCTGGGCCAAGCATGGCATCAGTGCCTTTTTCATCACCCTCGGCCTGGTCACGCTGGCAGCCTATGTCGACCTCGGCCGCGCCCATGCCGAACGCGCCGGCGAACGCTATGTGCCGACTTACCTGAACGCGCCGCATACCGCCGGAAAGCACTGACATGGACGTCATCCACACCGACGTCCTCGTCATCGGCGGCGGGCTGGCCGGCTTGCGCGCCGCACTTGGCGCCAGGAAGCGCGGGCAGAAGGTCATCATCCTCAGCCTGGTGCCGCCCAAGCGCTCGCACTCGGCCGCCGCCCAGGGCGGCATGCAGGCCAGCCTGGGCAACACCGCCAAGGGCGCCGGCGACAACGAAGACATCCATTTCGAGGACACCGTGCGCGGCAGCGACTGGGGCGCCGATCAGGAAGTCGCCCGCATGTTCGTGCACACCGCGCCCAAGGCCGTCCGCGAACTGGCCGCCTGGGGCGTGCCGTGGAACCGCGTGCAGGCCGGGCCGCGCGACGTCATCATCGACAGCCAACGTGTCACGCTGACCGAGCCGGAAGCCGCCCACGGCCTGATCACCGCCCGCGATTTCGGCGGCACCAAAAAATGGCGCACCTGCTATGTTTCCGACGGCACCGGCCACGCCATGCTCTACGCGGTCAGCGACCGGACCATCGCCGAAGGCATCCCGGTCCATGAACGCATGGAAGCGGTTTCGCTGATCCATGACGGCGAACGCTGCTATGGCGCCATCGTCCGCAACCTGATCAGCGGCAAGCTGCTCGCCTACGTGGCCCGCGCCACCTGCATCGCCACCGGCGGCTTCGGGCGCATCTACCAGTCGACGACCAATGCCGTGATCAACGAAGGCATCGGCGCCGCCATCGCGCTGGAAACCGGCGTCGTCCCGCTCGCCAACATGGAGGCCGTGCAGTTCCACCCGACCGCCATCTTCCCGGCCGGCATCCTGGTCACCGAAGGCTGCCGCGGCGACGGCGGCCTGCTGCGCGATGTCGATGGCCATCGCTTCATGCCGGACTACGAGCCTGAGAAGAAGGAACTTGCCTCGCGCGACGTGGTTTCCCGGCGCATGGAGGCCCACATCCGTAGCGGCAAGGGCGCCAGCAACCGATTCGGCGAGCACCTCTGGCTCGACATCACCCTGCTCGGCGAAGCACACATCAACGGCAAGCTGCGCGAAGTGAAGGAAATCTGCCAGCACTTCCTCGGCATCGACCCCGCCAAACAGTGGATTCCGGTGCGCCCGGCCCAGCACTACTCGATGGGCGGCATCCGCACCGATGCCCATGGCGCCGCGCGCGGGCTGAGCGGGCTGTTCGCCTGCGGCGAGGCGGCCTGCTGGGATCTGCACGGCTTCAACCGGCTTGGCGGCAACTCGGTGGCGGAAACCGTCGTTGCCGGTATGATCGTCGGCGAGGCGATCGCCGATTTCTGCGCGACGCCGGAAGGCGACATGCATGTCTCGACGGCACTGGTCCGCGATTGCCGGGAGCAGGAGAACGCCCGCTTTGCGGACATTGCCACCAGCCGCGGCCAGGAAAGCGCCAGCGTATTGATGCAGCGCATGCAGGCGATCATGAGCGAGAAGGTCGGCATCGTCCGCAACGGCGATGACCTGACAGTTGCGGTCGACGAGCTGAAAAACCTGCTTTTGCGCAGCCGCCAGATCGGCCTGCGCAGTTCGGCGCCCGGTGCCAATCCCGAACTGACCACCGCCTGGCGGGTGCAGAAGATGCTCAAACTGGCGCTCTGCGTCGCCTACGGTGCCCTGCAGCGCAGCGAAAGCCGCGGCGCCCATTTCCGCGAGGACTACCCGCGCCGCGACGACGCCCAGTGGCTAAAGCGCACGCTGGCTTTCTGGCGCGACCCGGAACAGCGCGTGCCGACACTGGAATACGAAAACCTCGACGTCCGGCACATGGAACTGCCGCCCGGCTGGCGCGGCTAAGGTGCCCGCGACGCCATCGAACATCCGGACACCGCGCGCCGCCAAGCCGAAGTCGAGCAGATCCGCGCCCGCCTTGCCGAGGCCGACCGCCACGCCGTGCAGCAGTCGCTGATGCCTTTCCGCCACCTGTTGCCGACCCATCTGCGCGGACCCAACGCCCGCCTGGAAGAAACCGCATGATCAGCATCCTCCGCCGCAAGAACGACACCCAGCCGACCCGCCGACTATGCATCCAGGTATTGCGCCACAACCCGGCCGACGCGGCCAGCGTGCCACACCTGCAGGCCTTCGAGATCGCCGAAGCTGAGGGCATGACGCTGTTCATCGCGCTCAACGAAATCCGCGCCACGCAGGATCCGTCGCTGCAATTCGATTTCGTCTGCCGTGCCGGCATCTGCGGCAGTTGCGCCATGCTCATCGACGGTCGCCCCGGCCTCGCCTGCCGCACCCTGACGCGCGACCTCGGCACCACCATCACCCTCGCCCCGTTGCCCTTCTTCGAGTTGATCGGCGACCTTTCGGTGAATACCGGCAAGTGGATGCGCGGCACCAGCGAACGGCTGCAGACCTGGATCCACAGCTCGGCCCAGACCGACCTCGATGCGCTCGAAGCGCCGATGGAACCGGAACTGGCCGAGGCCATCTACGAACTCGATCGCTGCATCGAATGCGGCTGCTGCATCGCCGGCTGCGGCACCGCCCAGATGCGGGAGAAGTTCGTCGGCGCCGTTGGCCTCAACAAGATCGCCCGTTTCCGCCTTGACCCGCGCGACGACCGCAGCAACGACGACTTCTACGAACTGATCGGCGACGACGACGGCGTTTTCGGCTGCATGTCGCTGCTCGGCTGCCACGATGTCTGCCCCAAGCAGTTGCCGTTACAGACCCAGATCGCCTACCTGCGGCGCAAAATGGCGGTCATTGGCCTCGCATAAGGCTACCGACAAACAGCCATAGCGCGGTCGTCAGCAGCATCCAGGCAAACGCGGCACGCATGCGTTTTTCCGGCAGGCGATGCGCCAGCGCGACACCGGCCGACACGGTGAACAGGCCACCGAGCGCCATCGGCAGGCCCAGCGACCAATCCACCCGCTGCGCGCCGGCGTAAGTCGCCAGCGCGACGACCGAACTCGGCGCCACCAAGGCCAGCGACAGGCTCTGCGCCACCGTCTGGCGCTGCCCCAGCCATCCGGAGAGCAAGGGCGTTGCCACCAAGCCGCCGCCAATGCCGAGCAGCCCCATGCTGCTGCCACCCGCCATGCCGACCAGCGGCAAGGCGCGTACATTCAGGGACAGTTCGGCGGCGCCGCCACGACCGTGGCGCCTGAGCAACATGCGTATCGCCAGCACACCGATGAAAACGCTGAACAGTCCGCGCAATAGCTTGGGATCAAGGCGGGCCGCGAAATGCGCCACCAGCCAGGTGGTCAGGGCGGCAGACAGCCCGATCAGCAGCGCATGGCGCAACGCCAGCGGATGGCGCTGGCTGTAGCGCCACCAGCCAACCAGCAGGTTGGGCACCATCAGCACCAGCGCCGTGCCCTGCGCCAGCGGCTGATCCATCCCGAAACCCAGCACCAGCAGCGGAATGGCAATGATGCCGCCGCCGATGCCGAAGAGGCCACCGAAGAAGCCAAGGCCGGCGCCCAGTGAAAGGGCCAGAACGAGTTCGTTGATCGAAAGAAAGTGCATGCTGCTGCGGTCGACTGAGGAAAACACATCATATTCACGCCACGGAAAGCTACAATGGGCAAACCATCAATTCATTATTAACCTGAACGCAATAATGGCCGACGCTTCCGATCTCGGGTTCTTCACCCTGCTCGCCCGCCAGCCCAGCCTGGCCGCTGCAGCGCAGGCTTTGGGGGTGACGCCGCCGGCCGTCAGCCGGCGACTGGCCGCGCTGGAAAAACGCCTCGGCGTCCGCCTGCTCAACCGCACGACGCGCCGCCTGAGCCTGACCCCCGAGGGCGAACGTTATCTCGAAGACGGCGAACATATCCTGCGCGACATCGAAAGCCTGGAACGCTCGCTCGCGGCCAGCCGCGAAACGCCGCGCGGACTGCTACGCATCAACGCCACCTTCGGCTTCGGCCGCCGCCATCTGGCGCCGCTGATCTCGGAATTCGCCAAGACCTGGCCCGACGTCGAAATCTTGCTGCAACTCACCGACCGCCCGCTCGACCTGACCGAACACGCGATGGACATCGGCATCCGCTTCGGCGCGCCACCCGATGCGCGCATCCTGGCGCGCAAGATCGCCGTCAACCGCCGTCTGCTATGTGCCGCCCCGGCCTATCTCGCCGAACGCGGCAGCCCCGCCCGGCCGCGCGACCTGCAGAACCATTCCTGCATCGTCATCCGCGAAAACAACGCTGCCTTCAACAACTGGCAACTTGCCGACGGCAAGCAGCAGACCATGGTCAAGGTGCGCGGCCCGCTCGCCACCAACCATGGCGAAATCGCCGTCGACTGGGCGCTGGCCGGGCACGGCATCGTGCTGCGCTCGGAATGGGACGTTGCCGGCTACCTGCGCGCTGGTCAGCTGGTGCGCGTGCTCGAACCCTGGGTCGGCAGTTCGGCCGACATTCACGCCATCTACCCGCAGCGCCACCACCTTTCCGCCACGGTCCGCGTCTTTCTCGATTTTCTGGTGGAGCACTTCGCCGATTACCGGGCCGATGCCGAGACGGATCGAAGCGCCTGGTAACGCCTGCTTTTTACGATCTACGAGCAGGCAGATCGGCGTTCCCGGGTATGCTTCATTTTTGCCTGTTTTCCGGGGTCGACCGCAACAGCAACGATGCCAATGTTGAAGGAGTGCTTTGCCGATGACCGAACCGTTCGCCGGCGGGACGTACATCATTGAGTTGTGCAGCGGCGAACTACGCCGCTGGCGCTATCTCGGTCCGGATGCGCGGTCGCAGATCTGGTGGCGAGATGTCGAATCCGGGCGAGAATTCACAGAATCGAGTGTGATGTATGCTTGGCAGATAGTCCGTAAACAGGATGATTGATCCAACGAATCCCGCATGAACGCTGACCTGCTGATCGTCCTGCTGCTGCTCGGCGCCGCCATCCTGATGTTTGCGGTGAATCGGCCGCGCGTCGATGCCGTGGCGCTGATCGCCATGGTGGCGCTGCCCTTTACCGGCGTCATCACCGTCAACGAGGCCATCGCCGGTTTCGCCAATCCCAATATCGTGCTCATCGGGGCGATGTTCGTGATCGGCGAAGCCCTGGCGCGCACCGGCGTTGCGCGGCGCATCGGTGACTGGCTGGTGACGCGAGGCGGCGAGCAACCCTGGCGCCAGCTGAGCATCCTGATGCTGACCGTCGGCCTCCTCGGTTCGGTCATGAGTTCGACCGGCGTCGTCGCGATGTTCATCCCGGTGGTGATGCGCATCGCCAGCCGGACCCGCATCGCCCCGAGCCAGCTGATGATGCCGATGGCCTACGCCGCCCTGATCAGCGGCATGATGACGCTGGTCGCCACCTCGCCCAATCTGGTGATCAACTACGAACTCATCCGCCACGACGCGGAAGGCTTCAGTTTCTTCTCCTTCACACCGTTCGGGGTGCCGATTTTGCTGCTGAGCATCGTCTACATGCATTTTGCGCGGGGCTGGCTGCGTGCGGATGCGTCCGATGAGGATCTGCCGCAGAGCCGGCCGAAACTAAAAAAATGGGTCAAGCGCTACCAGCTCGCTGACCGTGAATACCGGGTCCGGGTACGACCCGATTCACCGCTGTTGCAACGATCCATCGGCGAGCTTGATCTGACGAACCGGATCGGCGTCCGGGTCATCCTTATCGAACGCGGTGTCGGCCGTGCGCGGCAACTGCTGGCGCGTGCCCCCGAGACCATTCTGCAGGCGGCGGATGTGCTGCTGCTCGACCTGGATCTGCCAACTCACGACGTGGCGGCGCTGTGCGAGCAGTTCAAGGTCGATCTCTTGCCGAGTTCAGGACGGTATTTCATCGACCGCTCCCGGGATGTCGGCATGGTCGAAGTGATTCTCCCGGAAGAATCCCGGTTCGTGCGCAAAACGGTGGCCGAGGCCGAACTCCTTAGCCAATCCGAATTGGCCGTGGTTGGCGTCCGCCGTGGCAAGGTCGCGCGCAAGCCATTCAACCTGCGCCAGGTGGTCCTGAAGGTGGGCGATACGCTGCTGCTCGCCGGCCCCTGGCGGACCATCCGCAAGCTCCAGGAAGACAGCCACGATCTGGTGGTGCTGAACCTGCCGCGCGAGTTCGCCGAGGTGCTGCCGGCCGCCAGCAAGGCCCCCTACGCCGTGCTGACGCTGGCCGTCGTCGTCGCCCTGATGGCGACCGGCATCGTGCCGAACGTGCAGGCGGCCCTGATCGGTTGCCTGATGATGGGCTTCTTCGGCTGCATCAACCTGGACCAGGCCTACCGTTCGATCCAGCTGAAAAGCCTGATCATGATCGTCGGCATGATGCCCTTCGCCATGGCGCTCGACCGCACCGGCGGCGTGGATATCGCGGCGCACGCCGTCGTCACCCTGACCGCCAATACCGGCACCTACTCCATTCTCGCCCTGCTCTTCGCCATCACGGTGATCCTCGGGCTGTTCATCGTCAATACCGCCAACGCGGTGCTGATGATCCCGGTGGCGCTGGCGATCGCCAAGGAGTTGCAGGCCTCGCCCTACCCCTTCGCGATGATCGTCGCCCTGGCGGCATCGAGCGCCTTCATGACGCCAATCTCGCCGATCAACACCCTGGTGGCGACGGCGGGCAACTACAGCTTCGCCGATTTCATCCGCATCGGGCTGCCGCTGACCCTGATCGTCATGGTCGTCGCCGTCCTCATGGTTCCCTGGGTTTTTCCGCTTTAGTTTTTTGTGACCTGAATCGGCCGTCACCGCCGCCGGAAACTTGGCACTCATATTGCTTATCAAGCGAAAACCCCCGAATTTTTCGGGATTTTTGTCTTGAGTACGACAATCGATGACGGCAACCGCAGCCAACCCCCGCTATTTCACCAGCTACAGCGGCATCAAGCTCCCCCTCAAACTGGTCGGGGAACTGATGCCGGACGACATGCGCAACCGCAACACCTATTACCGCGGCAGCTTCGACGACGCCGGGCAGTTGCTCGTCTGCGAAAAGATCGTCTATGGCGAAACCGAACTGCGCCACGACTACCGCTACCACCCCGACGGCAAGCTCGCCCAGGCCGCAATCGACGACGGCAGCGGCGAGCCGACCATCATCGACCACCCCGCCTGAACCCACCGCCGATTTTCCCGTTTCCCCCAACGACATTCATCAGGAGAAACCATGTCCATCGTCCCCATCAAGGCCTTCTCGGAAAAAGCAAAAGCCGACGCGGCACTCAAGGAAAGCCTCAAGGCCTGCCAGAAGATCAAGGAACTGCGCGCCCTGGCCCAGGAACACGGCTTCGCGATCGAGGAAAACTCGCTCTACCCGCCCAACGAACCGCAATTCACCGAGGAGCAACTCTCCGAGCACCTGGTCAAGGCGCGCTGCGGGTTTGAAACGCAAGCACCCCGCAGCAATGCCTGGGCTGGGTCTCCCCGGCCTTTGTCATTTTTGCCTGTTTTCGAAGGTCGACCGCAGCAATCGAACCAAAGCGCGCATCCGGTAATCAAATTGGTTGTAGCCAGTTCAGCCGAGTCCGATTCGCTAACGCCCCGTATGTATCCTGGCTGCATCGCCAACCAAAACATGAGAGGCCTGCCATGAACCCTGTTCCGACCTTCCGCCGTGCCATGCCGGGCATCCTCGCGACTACTGCGCTCGCGCTGGCTGCTTTTTCGATGCCTGCGATTGCCGATGAAGTGAAGTTCAAGCTCTCCGGCGACGCGGAAGTGCCGCCGGTCACCACGACCGCATCCGGCACCGCCGCCATCACCGTCAAGCCGGACATGAGCGTCAGTGGCAACGTCACAACCTCGGGGATCGCTGCGACGATGGCGCATATCCACATTGGCAAGGCCGGCACCAACGGTCCGGTCGTCATCACTTTGACCAAGTCCGGCGACAATGGGTGGATGGTGCCGGATGGCTCAAAGCTGAGCGAGACCCAGTATCAGGCCTACAAGGCCGGCGAACTCTATGTGAATGTGCATAGTGCGGAATACAAGCCTGGCGAGCTCCGCGGGCAACTGACGCCACCCAACAAGCCCAAGGCAACGGGGTACGGCTACTAGGCAACGCTGGCGACATGCACCGGCCGGCCATCCTGCTGCCCGGCGTGTTACCGTTGCATCGGCGCCGGCTTGTCGCTTGTAGACGAGAAAAATATAAGCGCCTGCCTACAATGATGCTGCTACACGTTCGACTAAAGAATCATGCCTAACTGACACAAAGGGAAATCCGATGAGCGACTCGATTTATGACTTCAAGGCCACTCTCCTGAACGGTGAAGAGGTTGATCTCGACACCTACCGGGGAAAAGTGCTGCTGATCGTGAACACAGCCAGCGAATGCGGCTTCACGCCCCAGTACGCCGGCCTCGAAACTCTCTACCAGAATCTGAAGAGCAAGGGCTTCGTCGTCCTCGGCTTTCCGTGCAACCAGTTCGGCGCCCAGGAACCCGGTGACGCCACGACCATCGGGCAGTTCTGCCAGGTCAATTTCGGGGTCACTTTCCCGATGTTCGCCAAGATCGAAGTCAATGGCGAAAACACCCACCCGCTCTACGCCTACCTGAAGCACGAAGCGGCCGGCCTGCTGGGTACCGAGGCGATCAAGTGGAATTTCACCAAGTTCCTGGTGGATCGCGAGGGCCAGGTGGTCGAACGCTACGCACCGGCCACCAAGCCGGAAGACCTTACGCAGGCGGTCGAAGCGTTGCTGTAGATCCGGCCTAGAGATGGCGCCCGTGCATCACGATGCGGGAGACGAACCAGACCGCCAGCAGGTTCGCCGCGACGGCGACATAACCGACCAGTGGGTAACCGACGATCCTGCCGCTGTCGTCGAGCGTGACCAGAAAACCGGCGAGCGTCGTCGCCAAGCCCATCGCCAGCGACTGCACGGTACCGTTCAGCGACATGAAGGTGCCGCGCAGCTTGGGCTGGGCGGCGGAGGCAATGATCGCCATGGCCGGGATCATGCGCCCCGAGATCAGCACGAAAAAACTGGTGGAGCAGATCAGCCAGCCCCATAGCGGCAACATCCCGACATGCGTCAGCGCCAACAGCGGCAACATCGCCAGCAGCGCCACCCGGCGGTAAACCTCAACCTTGCCGTGCTTGTCAGCCCAGTGTCCGATCAGGCGGGCGCTGATGAAGGTAGCGAAACCGCCCACCAGATAGACGATGGGAATGTCGCTCATGGGAATGGCGACGTTATTCACCGCATAGACGGTGATGTAGGGAATCACCGTAAACCCGGAAAAAATGATCAGCGCCGAAAACAGCAAGGCGCGCAGGTGGTTGGCGTCGCCCAGCACGCTGAAGGTGGCCGACAACAGGTGGGCGCGCTTCTCTTCGCTGAGGTGGTGGCGCAACTCCGGCAGGAAGCGCAGGCCGATGCCCAGAAAAACCACGCTCAGCGCCGCGATGAAAATGAACGGCGCCCGCCAGCCGAGATGATTGGCCAGCCACAGTGACAAGGGCACCCCGGCAATCGTCGACACCGAAAACGCGCTGGAAACGATGCCGCTCGCCCGTGCCCGCCGGGAAAAAGGAATGGCATCGCCGATCATGGTGTGAATCAGCGCCCCCATGATGCCGCCGAAGATGCCCGCCAGGCCACGCGCCAGCATCAGTGTCGAATAACTTGGCGCCAGGCCGCAGGCCAGCGTCGCCAGCGCAAACAGGGCAAAGCTGATCAGCAACAGGCGCTTGCGCTCGAACAAATCGACAAAGGTCGCCGCCAGTATCCCGGATACCGCCGCACTGAAACTGTAGGAGGCCACCAGCAAGCCGAACTCGTGCGTACCGATGCCCAAGGCCCCCATCAGGATTGGGCCGAGCGGCATCATGATCATGAAATCCAGAATATGGCTGAACTGAATGCCGGCCAGCGTCAGCAGGAAAAAACGTTCGGCACGGGGTGAAAGCGCTGCGGACATGGGTAAAGAAGCAGGACTTGGGAGATAGCCGGCAAGGATACGCGCTTAGGGCTGATCCATGTTTTCAACGGTCCACCGCAGCGCTCACCCGCCGTCACCGAACGACTGTCGTTTTTGCATTCTCTTCGACTGAACTGTTCCGTCCCAGCCCTATCGAATAACACGTATGTCACCAGGAAAAGGAATCTGCCATGCAAGCCCAAATGCACTCCTTGAGCAACCTGTTTGCCCAACTTGGATTACCCGCCGACGAAGCTGCCGTCGAAAACTTCATTGCCACCCACCGCCCGCTGGAAAACGGAACCGCCCTCTACCGCGCTCCCTTCTGGAGCGACTCGCAAAGAGCTTTCCTCAAGGAAGAAATCATTGAAGACGCCGACTGGGCGGCGGTCATCGATGAACTTAACGGGCGTTTGAGATAGGCCTTGTTGAACCAACCGGTTCACGTTCCGCAGCGAACGGATTTATGCCGCATAGGCGGCTGTTGCGGTCGACCGGAAAAATCAGCCCTATTTCCAGCCGTTTTTCAGCTGACCGCCAGCTGAAAAACAGCTGATTCCTGCCGGCATGCGGCACCGGTTTGCGGCCCGAAGCCGTGACCCGCTCACTAATTCGCCGAGCGCGCCTTGCTGTAGTCATCGTAGCCTTGCTTGTTGATGCGCGACAGGCAGTCGTCGACGGCGCCCGGCGGTTGCTTTCGGCATTCCTGTTCTCCAGTCTGACGGACGCCCTCGTACCAGGCTTGCGTGGTGCACGCACCGAGCAAGAGCAAGGCCGGGATCAGTGTCAGCGCAGGGATAAAGCGTTTGAGTTTCATGTGTTCAAACCTCCGGTCAAACATTCGCGAAAGCTTAGCAGAACATGCCATTTGGCATACGTGAAGCTATCTGGCAGCACGAAAAAAGACCAGGATCGCTGCCGGCCTTCTCCATTTTTGCCTGTTTTCGACGGTCGACCGCAGACGTCAGCACTTTTCACTACACGGACACCCCTGCGAAATCAGTGGGCGTGACATCCCGCAAAGTCCCGGCATACCGTGACCGATAAACGCCGAGGCTTTATCCTTCCGTCCTATTCCACGAAATAGGCAACACCATGCTCATCAAGTCGTCCGATAACAAGACCAAAGACATAGACACACTCCAAGGACTGCTGAATCACCCCGCGGCCACCGCGGAAACCAAACGGAAGATTGAGCAGGAAATCCGTTTCATGCTCTCGGGCGTCAAGGGCGAGAAAGATGCGGCCTACGAAATCGAGTTCCACTATGGGCCTTCGAAAAACTGGGCCGTCATCCACGATCTCCGCATCGAGCATAAGGGCCGCGTCGCTCAAATCGACCACATCCTCGTGAACCGATTCCTCGACGTCTGGGTGTGCGAAAGCAAGCGGTTCTCCGAAGGCATCGCCATCAACGAGCACAGTGAATGTTCGGCTTTCTAGGGCGGAAAACCCTACGGCATGCCCTCCCCGTTCGAGCAGAACCACAAGCACTGCACCGTCCTGAAGGCCGCATGCGATGACGGTGCCGTCGAGTTGCCTAAGCGACTTGGCTTTTCCATCAAGCCCGACATTCGCAGCATGGTTCTGGTGTCAAAAAACGCCCGCATCACCCGCCCTAAAGCCAAGATCAAGGGGCTTGACGAGATTTTGAAGGTCGACCAGATCAAAGCCAAAATTGACAAGGCGTTCGATGGCGAAAACAATCCACTGGTCATGGTCAAGATTATCGCCTCCGACACTCTGGAAGACTTCGCCAGGCGACTGGCCGCCCTGCATATCCCCGCGTCCTTCGATTGGCACGCCAAGTTCGGACTACAGAGGGAGGCCGTGGCCCCGCAAAAGCCCGTACATGTCGCACGGGAAGCTACGCCGGAGCCTGCCCTGGCAGAACCCGTAGCAGTTCCGGAGACGGTTGTGGAGGAAGGCAAGAAATCGAAGCTCGCATGCTCGTCATGCGGTACGGTCGTGGCCTATAACATCGCAAAATTCTGCTGGTTCAACAAACCACGCTTTGGCGGCAAGGTCTTCTGCTTCGAATGCCAGAAATCGATTCCTAACCCCTAGGGAAACGCTGAACAAATCACCCAGCCCCGGAATCTGAAGTAGGCGAGGCTGATTGGGCCGGGAAATAAGATGGTTTTTGCTGTCCGGCCCCGGTTTTTGCGAGGCATTTCACCTATTTCCCGTATTCAGGACACACCTTGGGTGTGGGCGTCGAGCAGCCAGCGGCGTGCCAGCACCAGATTGGCGAAACCGAACAGCGAGAAGAGTTGGGCCGCGTTCTTGGCCAAACCGCGGTAGCGCGTCTTGCGATGACCAAAGAGGTTCTTCACCACATGGAACGGATGCTCGACCTTGGCCCGGATACTGGCTTTGGTGTGTTCAATCCGTTCGAGCAGGTCGCCCAGCGCCATCCTCGGCAGGGTCTTGCGCTTGCTCGGGCGCATGGCCACATGCCAGGTCACCGGGAGTGCCAGATTCTCTGCCCGCTTCTCGACCCCTTGGTAGGCGGCATCGCCAAAGGCATCCGTTTCATCGCCGTGCAGGAGCGCCTGGGCCTGGGTCACGTCGCTCACGTTGGCGGCGGTGCCCACCACCGTATGCACCAATCCGGACTGGGCATCGACGCCGATATGCGCCTTCATGCCGAAATGCCATTGATGGCCTTTCTTCGCCTGGTGCATCTCGCCATCCCGCTTGCCTTCCCGGTTCTTGGTCGAAGGCGGTGCGGCAATCAGGGTGGCGTCAACAATCGTGCCTTCCCGCAGCAGCAAACCTTTCTCGGCCAGATGGGCGTTGATGGTATTAAAGATGGATTCGGTCAGCTGGTGCGTTTCCAGCAGGCGACGGAACTTGAGCAGGGTCGTGGCATCCGGGGCCGCTTCCCGCGCCAGGTCAATCCCGACAAAGCGGCGGATGGCCTGGCTGTCGTACAGCGCGTCCTCGACGCCTTCGTCCGAGAGTCCGAAGCACTGCTGCGCCACATACATGCGCAGCATCCGGGTCAGCCCAATGGGCAGGCGACCCCGACCACCCGAGTTTGGGTAGAAGGGCGTGATCGTCCGCTCCAGTGCCGCCCACGGGGTCACCGCTTCAATTTCCGTCAGAAACCGGTCCCGCCGCGTCTGCTTCTTCTTCGCGGCGTATTCCAGTTCGGAAAAACTCGCCGGCTTCGTCATCTCGCTCATCCGCCGTCAGCCTTCCAGCATTTTCTCATCCTGCCCCACTCGACGCTCCGGAAAAGGGAATAAATCAGCGCTTCCTTAGACGTTCTTTCATGGTAACGACGGCCGACTTGTCCAGGATTATTCATTTTCTCTTCTGGCCTAAGAGCCGCGTAAACTGCAACAATTGCCCCTTGATTACTCGAATCAGCCATTCCAGGATTCCGAATCCACTATCGAGGCGCCAACGGCATATTTTCCGCTGCTGAGTTTTATGGATGACCCTGTCTGGCTGGCATTCATGTTTTGTTAGCCGGCCAGGTTTATATCGGAGTAACCCTCATGCAAATCGATCCTGCCCTTCAGTCATACGCAAATAACTACAAGTTGCTGACCAATCTGGTCGTGCCGCGCCCGATCGCCTGGGTGACCAGCCAGAGCCTGGATGGCGTGGTCAATCTTGCACCTTTCAGCTTTTTCAACGCGGTCGGCGCCGACCCGCTGTATATCATCATCAGCGTCGGCCAAAGGGACAATGGCGAGTCCAAGGACACCGCAAGAAACATTCTGGCCGGTGGCGAATTTGTCGTGAATCTGGTGACCGAGGACTTGTTCTCCGCGATGAATATTTCGGCGGCAGATTTTCCGGCAGACCAGAGCGAACTGGAGGCGGCAAATTTACACACCGCACCCTCGGTTCGCGTAAAACCGCCGCGCGTGGCAGAGGCACAGGCCAGCCTTGAGTGCAAACTGTTCAGCGCCCAGCCACTGGGGGCCAATACGCTGATCATTGGCGAAGTGGTCATGTTTCACGTCGCCGATCATTTGCTGGGTCCGCGCATGCATATCAATGGTTTTGCGCCACTCGGGCGACTCGGTTCGCCTTCTGTTTATTGTCGTACCACCGATCGCTTCGACGTTGCGCGCGTCACGTACCCACAATGGCGCGAGGGCAAAAAGTAGACGCCGCACTACTCTGACAGTCCCAAGAAGTTTCAGCCGATTTCTGACCATGACCGAACAATATCGCCTCACCATCGCCACCCGCGGCCGCGGTTCGACCGAAATCACCGCAAATATTGCCGCCTTGGTGCAGGCTGCTGCGGTCGACACCGGAATTGCCCACATTTTCGTTCGCCACACCAGTTGCGGCCTGGCGATTACCGAAAACGCCGATCCGACGGTGCGCCGAGACCTTGAAATGCTGATGCAGCGCTGGGCGCCGGATGGCGATCCGGCCTACCGGCATGATCTGGAAGGCGACGACGACATGGCCGCCCATGCCCGCTCGCTGCTGACCGGAACTTCGCTGAGCGTGCCATTCGCCGGCGGACGCATGTTGCTTGGCACCTGGCAGGGCATCTACCTGTTCGAGCACCGCACGCAAGACCACCAGCGGGAGATTGTCGTCACCCTGCTTGGCTGAAAAGTTCAGCCGGCGGCTTTGTCCCGCGCAACAGCGCCGCAGGCGTGACAGAAACGGGCGAAGGCGCTCTTGCGCTCGTTGCAGCCGGCGCAATGATCGAAGAGACAGATGCCGCAATGTGGGCAGTAGTCGATCGCCGTGTTGGTCAGGTCGACAGGCCGTTCGCAGCCGGGGCAGACCTTCTTGGCGAGGCGCGCCAGCGCCGTGTCGTAGCTCAGTTCCTTGCGCCGCTCGGCATCGGGCAGCGCCTCGGCCAGTTTCTGGCGTTCGAGATAGCGGTTCAGCGCAATGATCGCGTAACGCCCGACCAGCACCGTGATGACGATGCCGACCACGTAGCGCACGTAGCCGCCGTAGCTCGGCAGGTAGGGCACGAGTTCGACGAAGAAGGCGAACAGGGCGAAATAGATGAAGCCCCAGACGAACGGCCAGTATGTACTCTTGCGCTTTTTGGCAAACAGCCAGCCGGCAATGCCGAGCAGCGGCAGGGTCAGCGTCAGGCGGTAGAGGAAGACACGCAACTCCTGGCTGCGCAGTTCGGTCGCCAGCTTCTCCGCGGCATCCCGCTCCAGTTCGCGCAGTTGCGTCTGCGCCCTCGCCTCCGCCTGCTGTGCGTCGAGCAGGATTTTCTGCTGCGCCTCGACATCGGCCAGCGCGCTGCGTTCGCCGGCTTTCAGTTCGTCGAGTTCCTGGGTGCGGGCGATCAACTCGCTGTCCTGCTCGGCGCGCCGGGTCGCCTGGCGGGTGGACAGCCAGTTGTTGAAGGTGTCGCGTGCCGTCGCTGAATTGGCGCGTGTCACGTTGTGTCTGAGGCGGGCCTGCTCCAGGCTTTCCTGAGCCCCGGTGCGCGTCTTCTGGGCCTCCTTGATGACGTTGCGCGCCTGCTCCGCCAGCGGCTTGTCGATGAAGTCCTCCTGCGTGTAATGGTGCTCGACCCGCGGCAGGTTCTGGACGATGGTGCCGCCGAGCCCGATCAGGAAGCCGGCGAAAACGAAGGCGACGATCCAGAGGCCGAAGCGGAACCATTTTTCGGAAAGACGCAACGCCTTGCTCATGATTTCGTCCCCTTGAATATCTTCGCCAGGCTCGTCACCAGCCCGACCGCCAGCAGCGCCAGCGTCCCGCCGACGATGCCAGCCAGCATGTCCAGCGCCAGCGAGACGACCCCGCCGAGCACACCGAAGTTGGCGGCGGTCTGCTCGATGCCGTGATGCACCGGCGGAATCCCGTGCGTCAGGATGCCGCCGCCGACCAGGAACATCGCCGCGGTACCGATCACCGTCAACGCCTTCATCAGCTTCGGCGCCGCCAGCAACAGCCATTTGCCGACGACGCGCACCGGTGCGGCACCCTGCTGCAGGAAATAAAGCCCGAGATCATCCATTTTGACGATGCCGGCGACGATGCCATAGACACCCACCGTCATGATCAGGCCGATGCCGGTCAGCACCGCGACCTGGGTGTGAAAGGGCTGCGTGGCGACGGTGCCGAGGGCGATGACGATGATTTCTGCCGACAGCACGAAGTCGGTCCGGATGGCGCCCTTGATCTTTTCCGCCTCGTAGGCGGCCAGATCGACCGTCTCGTCGGCCACTGCATTGAGTTCTTCCGCGTGGTGCGCGGCATCCTCCTCCGGCGTGTGCAGCCATTTGTGCGCCAGTTTCTCGACGCCTTCGAGGCAGAGATAGAAGCCGCCGATCATCAGCAAGGGCGTTACCGCCCACGGGATGAAGGCGCTGATCGCCAGCGCGGCGGGCACCAGGATGACCTTGTTCTTCAGCGAGCCGACCGCCACCGCCCAGACCACCGGCAGTTCCCGTTCGGCACGCACGCCGGAAACCTGCTGCGCATTCAGCGCCAGATCGTCGCCGAGCACGCCGGCAGTCTTCTTGGCGGCAACCTTGGTCATGACGCTGACGTCGTCGAGCAGCGTCGCGATGTCGTCGAGTAGTGCAAGCAGGCTGGCTCCAGCCATGGTGCGACCTTCCGTTCGATATGAAATGAAAATTACCGGCGGGTACTCAATCTGGATTGAGCGCTGCCGGTTCGCGAAGAATAACGCAATTGCGTCTTTTGCTGACCGATGGGAATTGAACCGCTCTTCCGCAAACCAATTTTTCGCTTGCTGGACGAACGATTGCACCCATTTGCTGTAGTTATGAGTATGCTTGTACGCCTGCGTCGACATGCAGAACAAATGCCAAACTGCCACAATTTATTCAGGAGGTCACCATGAAAGCTCCCCAACTTTCCAAACGCCGCGTACTGCTGGGCGGCATGCTTTGCGCAACGCTGGCCGCTTGTTCCAACATGCAGATGGGCTCACCCGAGGCAAAAACGACGGCGACCGGCTCCGCTGCCGGCAGCACTGCCCAGGGTGCCAACTCGCAACTGGAAAAATGTTCGGCCACGATGGGCACTGTGGCCATCGTCGAGGATACGCACGCTTCGTGGTACGGCATCCTCACCGGCCAGTGGCGGCTCGGCTCGACGGTGCCGGTGCTCAAGCTGCTGGTGCAGCAGTCGAACTGCTTCGTCGTCGTCGAACGCGGCCGCGCCATGGGCAACATCATGGGCGAACGTGCACTCGAACAATCCGGCGAGATGCGCAAGGGTTCAAATTTCGGCAAGGGCCAGATGGTCGCGGCCGACTACTCGATGAGCCCGTCCATCACCTTCAGCAACCAGAATGCCGGCGGCGCCGGCGCGGCGGTCGGCGGACTGTTTGGTTCGGTCGGGGCACTGGTTGGCGGCAGCATGAACGCCAAGGAAGCCAGCACGATACTGACGCTGATCGACAACCGCTCCAGTGTGCAACTGGCGGCCGCCGAGGGCAGTGCCCGCAACATGGACTTTGGCTTCATTGGCGGTCTAATTGGTGGCGGTGCCGGCGGTATCGGCGGCGGCTACTCGAATACTGCCGAAGGCAAGGTCATCGTCGCCGCCTTTACCGATTCCTACAACAATCTGGTCAAGGCGGTGCGCAACTACAAGGCGCAGGAAGTGAAAGGCGGCCTCGGCACCGGCGGTGGGCTTGGTGTGCAGGGCGGATCGACGCCGGCCGGCAAGGCGATAAAGAGCAAATAGCCCCCCGCCTTGTCGACGGTGTGCTCTAAAGGGCCGGTTTCGCCGGCCCTTTTCAGTTCTTGCTTGCGAGAACCAGTAAAATCCTGCCGGCGCCGCCTGTTGCGGTCGACCGTCGTTTTTGCCCCATTTTCATGGCGCATTATTTCCAACCGAACGGATTCCTGAAGATATGAAATTCCATTCATGCCTGCCGGCTGGCGCCCTGTTGCTGTTCGCCGCCAGCGTCGCCGCCGCCCAGCCATTGCCAAGACTGGCCGCCAGCACCAACGACGTGACGGTTTCCGGCATTTCTTCCGGCGGCTACATGGCCGTCCAGTTCCAGGTCGCCTATTCGAGCCTCGTGCGCGGCGCCGGCATCGTGGCCGGCGGACCGTATTACTGCGCCGAGGGTTCGGTACGTCGTGCGCTGGGCAACTGCATGACGCCATCCGGCAAGGATCTGCCGCCGACGCCCGACGAGACGCTGAAGACCGTCAAACAACTGGCCGAATCAGGGCGAATCGACCCGCTCAAGCACCTGCAGGATGACCGCGTCTGGCTGCTGGCCGGCGGCAACGACAAGACCGTCCTGCCGCCGGTGATGGATGCGCTGGATGCCTTCTACCGCGCCACGCTGCCGGCCGAAGCGATCAGTTTCGTCAAGGTGCCGGAGGCCGGGCATGCCATGCTCTCGGTCGCCGACCCGCAGGCGAATGCCTGCCCGACCTCCGAAACGCCCTTCATCAATCGCTGCCAGGATATCGACGCCGCCGGCAAGCTGCTGACGCACCTGCTCGGTCCGCTGCAGCCGGCTGCAACGCCACCGGCCGGCGAAATGATTGTTTTCGACCAGCGCCCGTTCGTTTCCGGCCGGGCGATCGATGCCAGCCTCGCCAGTGAAGGCTACGCTTTCGTGCCGGCCAGTTGCCGCAACGGCGGCTGCAAGGTTCACGTCGCGTTTCACGGCTGCCTGCAGAACGCCGGCGAGATCGGCCGCCGCTTTGTCGACGGCGCCGGCTACAACGGCTGGGCCGCCAGCAACCGCATCGTCGTCCTCTACCCGCAGACGGTACGTCGCTATGGCCTGGCCTGGGGCTCGTTCCGCTGGCTGCTCAACCCGAAGGGCTGCTGGGACTGGTGGGGCTACACCGGCGCCGACTACCACACCCGCGATGGCGTCCAGATGCGTGCCGTCCGGGCGATGATCGAAACCTTGGGAATGCCGCCGCAACCGGTACAATCTGCCCCGACATCGACGTCCAGCACCACGAACCGCTGATTGTTGCGGTCGACGCCCAAAATTGCCCCATTTTCAAAGCGCATGACTGAATACTCCGCCGCCTCCATCCGCGTCCTGAAAGACCTGGAACCCGTCAAGGAACGTCCCGGGATGTATACCAGGACAACCTGCCCGACCCACATCATTCAGGAAGTCATCGACAACGCTGCCGACGAGGCACTGGCCGGCTACGCCAGGAAAATTGGCGTGCTGGTTCGGGCCGACGGCATCATTGAAGTCAGCGACAACGGCCGCGGCATCCCGGTCGAAATCCACCCGGAAGAAGGCCGGCCGGCGGTCGAGCTGGTCTTCTGCAAGCTGCACGCCGGCGGCAAGTTCAACAAGAAGGAAGCGGGCAACGCCTACCGCTTCTCGGGCGGCCTGCACGGCGTCGGCGTCTCGGTGACCAATGCGCTATCGACGCGGCTGGAAGTCGAGATCAAGCGCGGCGGCGGCATTCACCATATCGCTTTCGGCGCCGGCTTCGTCACCGAGCCCTTAAGCCGGATCGGCGACTGCGGCCAGCGCAACACCGGCACGACGGTGCGCATCTCGCCCGACCCCAAGTATTTCGATTCGCCGAAGATCAACCTCGGCCAACTGGAACACCTGCTGCGCTCGAAAGCCGTGCTGATGCCCAATGTCACGGTCGACCTCGAAATCGAGGGCGAAACCAAAAAGACTTGGTGCTACCAGAATGGCATGGCCGACTACCTCAACGAAATGATGGTCGGCACGCCCGTGGCGCCGATCTTCGTCGGCGAGAAATATGTTGAAAGCGCCAACGGTTTCGCCGTCGGCGAAGGCGCTACCTGGGCCCTGGCCTGGTTTGAAGAAGGCGGCGGCAAGCCGGAATCCTACGTCAACCTGATCCCGACGCTCGACGGCGGCACCCACGAAGCTGGCCTCAAGGCGGGGGTATTCGAGGCGGTCAAGACTTTCGCCGAACACCACGCCATCCTGCCGGCCAAGGTCAAACTGGCCCAGGAAGACGTCTGCGGCCGCATGACCTATCTGCTGTCGGCCAAGGTCCTCGACCCGCAGTTCCAGGGCCAGACCAAGGAAAAACTGACCAGCCGCGATGCCTACAAGCTGGTCACCCAGATGGTGCGCGACCCCTTCGAACTCTGGCTCAACAGCCATGCCGACTTCGGCAAGAAGATCGCCGAGCTGGCCGTCAAGGCGGCGCAGAACCGCATGAAATCGACGCAAAAGGTCGAGAAGAAGAAGTCTTCCGGCATCGCCACCCTGCCCGGCAAGCTGACCGACTGCGAGTCCGACGACATCGCCCGCAACGAGGTTTTCCTGGTCGAGGGCGACTCGGCCGGCGGTTCGGCCAAACAGGGCCGCGACAAGGAAACCCAGGCGGTGCTGCCCTTGCGCGGCAAGGTACTCAACACCTGGGAAGTCGACCGCGACCAGCTATTCAAGAACAACGAAGTGCATGACATTTCCGTGGCGGTCGGCGTTGACCCGCACGGCATCGAGCAGATCGACACGGTTGACATCTCCGGTCTGCGCTACGGCCGCATCATCGTCATGTCTGACGCCGACGTCGATGGCTCGCACATTCAGGTGCTGCTGTTCACGCTGTTTTTGAAACACTTCCCGGCCCTAGTCGAACGCGGCCACATCCACGTCGCCCAGCCGCCGTTGTTCCGCGTCGACGTCGAAGCCCGCGGCCACACGCGCAAGGTCTATTGCCTCGATGAAGCCGAAAAGGAACAGACGCTGGTCAAATTGCGCGACGAAGGTGTCTCGGAAAACAAGATCACCGTCTCCCGCTTCAAAGGCCTCGGCGAAATGAACCCGGACCAGCTCTGGGAAACCACGCTCTGCCCGGACACCCGGCGGCTAGTACCTTTCCAGGCCGATCGCGAGACAATCCGGCAAATGACTGCCACCTTCACCCTGCTCATGGGCAAGGGCGAAGCGGCCGGCCGCCGGGCCTGGATGGAGAAGGACGGCGGGCTGGTCGAGGCTGACGTTTGAGCGATCACGATAGGGGGCAAACCTGGCTTGTTTACTAGCTAAGTCTTAGCTAAAACGCTTCGGTATTGAACCCAATTCAGGAGTCGCGTCATGCAAGTCGTATCGATGCACCAAGCCAAAAGCACCTTGTTGCAACTGGTCAAACGGGCCGCGACCGGCGAGACCATCCTGCTCGGCGCCTACGGCAAGGTCGAAGCCAAGCTGGTGCCGGCTACGACACCAGACGTGCCCGGAAAGCGGGTTGGCCTACTCGCCTGAAAGCTGACCACCCCTGACGATTTCGATGCGCCACTGCCGGAGTATCTGCTTAAAGCCTTTGAAGGCAATGCGGAATGAGGCTGCTGCTGGACACCAATGTTCTGCTCTGGACGCTGACCGGCGCACCCAGAATCGAGCCAATCAGCCAGTTGATTCTCGCCCCCGAAACGGAAATTTTCGTCAGCACGGTTTCGCTGTGGGAAATCGCCACCAAGGCCAGCATCGGAAAAATCGCGGCGGATGTAGCCGAGATCAGAGCCGCCATTGCTGCCAGCGGCTTCCTTGGGCTTCCGGTATTGGGCGAGCACACCGAAACCCTGGCCAAGCTTCCCTTGCTTCACCGCGACCCGTTTGACCGGATGATCGTCGCGCAGGCAATCGCCGAGCCGATGCGCCTGCTCACCGGCGACGGCCAGTTAGCCGCTTATTCCGAACTGGTGCAAATCGTTTAACGCGCTGCTACCTTGAATATCTTGGATTAGTCTGCCGCGAGGACGAAATAGCCCAATACCCCGAGTGAAGGTGAATCGCGCTTGTCCGCTTGCCGCCAGCATGGTCAAATCATAAGCTTCCCATCAACCCGCCCACCTCATGGCCCCGTTGTTCGCGCCGAAATGCCTTTGCCTGGATATTGAAACTGCTGCCAACGACACCCTGGCGCTGCACAAATTCGGCGCCTGGCGGCCGGATAACCGGCAAAGCGTCTGTGTCGCCGGCCGCCAGATGTCCTCGGCGCTGGCGCAAATCGATGCCCTGACCGAAGGGGCGGCCTTTGTTGTTGGGCACAATGTCATCCGCCACGATCTGCCGGCGCTGGCCACGCTGTTCCCCGGCCTCAAACTGAATGCCCTGCCCGCCGTCGATACGCTGGAATTGTCGCCACTGGCCTTCCCGGAAAACCCGTACCACAGCCTGGTCAAGGACTACAAACTGGTTCGCGATTCACGTAATGATCCGCTGAAAGACGCGCAGTTGTCTTTCCGGCTGTGGTCCGATCAACGCGAGGCTTTTATCGCCTTGCAGGCTAGTTCCCCGGATGAGCTGGCCTGCCACCATTATTTTCTCAGCCGTGAGCGGCAGGGCGGCGTTGGCAGTTTTTTCGCCACCCTGCGCGGCGCCATGCCCCCCAAGGCCGAGGAAATCCGGGCCATGCTACCGGCCCTGGTTGGCGGCAAGGCCTGTCCAACGCAGCTGCACAGCGTACTGGATGAGTCCGTGCGGGATGAGGCGATTGGCCGCGCTTTTTCCTACGTCCTGGCCTGGCTGCGCGTCAGCGGGGGCAACTCGGTACTGCCACCCTGGGTACGCCTGCAATACCCGGATACCGGCCGCCTGTTTCGGCAATTGCGCGATACGCCCTGTGGCGACCCGGCTTGCCCATACTGCTCGCTCTATCTCGACCCGCTCCAGGAACTGGCACGCTATTTCAACTATGCCGCCTTTCGTCCCGAGCCGCCCAACCGCGACGGCGGTTCCTTGCAGGAAGACATCGTCCGCGCCGGGTACGCGGGAGAAAGCCTGCTGGCCATTCTGCCGACCGGCGGCGGCAAATCGATCTGCTACCAGTTGCCGGCGCTGTCGCGGCACTGGCGCAACGGCAGCCTGACCATCATCGTTTCGCCGCTGCAATCGCTGATGAAGGATCAGGTCGACAATCTAATCAAGGTCGGCATCTACAGCTCGGCCACGCTGAACGGCATGCTGACCATGCCGGAACGGCGCGATGTGCTGGACAAGGTGCGCCTCGGCGACATTGGCATCCTGCTGGCATCGCCGGAGCAATTTCGCAACCGGGCTTTCATCGAGGCCATCCGCTACCGTCAGATCGGCGCCTGGGTATTCGACGAGGCGCACTGCCTTTCCAAGTGGGGCAACGATTTCCGGCCGGACTACCTGTACGTGTCGCGCTTCATCCGCGAGCGTTATGCCCGCTCGAACGAAGCCGTCGCGCCGATCAGTTGCTTTACCGCGACCGCCAAGCGCGAAGTGGTTGAAGACATCCACGCTCATTTTGCCGAATCGCTCGGCCTCGACCTGCGCATACTGGATGGCGGCCATGAGCGGGAAAACCTCAATTACGAAGTCATCTCGGTGACCAAGCCGGAAAAGAACGCGCTGATCCACCGCCTCCTCGAAAAGGAATTTGGCCCTTCCCGGACGGTCGACCGCAAGGGCGGCGCCGTCATCTTTGCCGCCCGGCGCAACAGTACCGAGGAAATCTCGGGCTTCCTCAAGGACATGGGCTGGGCCTGCGCGCATTTTCATGCCGGGCTTGATGCCGGCCTGAAAAAGGACATCCAGCAATCCTTCATCGCCGGCGAGCTCAAGGTCATCGTCGCCACCAACGCCTTCGGCATGGGTGTCGACAAGCCCGATGTGCGCATCGTCATCCACGCCGAAATTCCCGGCTCGCTGGAAAACTATCTGCAGGAAGCCGGCCGCGCCGGGCGCGACCAGCAGGACTCGCACTGCGTGCTGCTCTACGACGAAGAAGACGTCGAAGCGCAATTCAGCCTTTCCGCCCGCTCCCGGCTATCGCGCCAGGACATCGCCGGTATCCTGCGCGCCTTGCGCCGTTATTCGGCCAAGACAAAAAGTGCTGAAATCGTCGTCACGCCGGGCGAAATCCTTTCCGACGAGGCCATCGATACGAGCATCGAAGCCGACAACCCGGACGCCGACACCAAGGTTCGCACCGCCGTTTCCTGGCTGGAACGTGCCCGCTTTCTCGAACGCAACGAGAACCACATCCGCGTTTTTCCCGGCAGCCTCAAGGTGCCGAACATGGAAGATGCGGAAAAGCGCTTGTCCAGAAACGATCTGTCGGAAGAAATCCGGCGTAAATACCTCAGCCTGATTTCGCTGCTGATCAATGCCCGCGACGATGAAGGGATCAGTACCGACGAACTGATGATCGCCCTTGGCGCCAGCAGCCAGGAAATCATCCGCCTGCTGCACCAGTTGGAACAGATGGGCATTTTAAGCAACGATCTGGCGTTGACCGTACTGTTACGGCGTGGCGTTGCCGACGCTTCGACCGACCGCTTCAAGCGCCTGAGCGAACTGGAAACGGCCCTGCTCGCCCAGCTCCCCGAACTGGCGCCAAACGCTGACGACGGCGAGTGGCAGGACGTCAATCTGCGCGGCCTGTGCCAGGAACTGAAAAGCCGCAATGGCCTGGAACTTATCCCGGAACAGTTGATGAAACTGCTGCACTCCCTGGCCCGCGCCTTCGGCGAAGACGACAAGAGCCGCCGGGCGATGTTCGATGTCCGCCTGCTGCGCCGCGAAATCCTCAAGGTTCGCTTGTTGCGCAGCTGGAGCAATATTCGCGAAATTGCCGAAAAACGCCGGGCCGTCGCCGCCGTGCTGCTGCACACCTTGCTCGCCAGGCTCGACGACAAAGTGCGTGGCGTAGACCTGCGTGTGGAATGCAAAATCGGCGAGCTGGCCGCCGCCCTGAAAGCCGATCTCGAAATCGGCCCACAACTGAAGGATGAGTTGACTGCCATCAACGCCGGCCTACTCTACCTGCACGACAACGGCGTGCTGATCCTCGATCGCGGCAAGTCGGTCTTCCGTTCGGCAATGACTATCCAGATTTACCCGGAGGAGAAAGGGCGTGGCTTCGCCGCCGCCGATTTCGAGCCGCTGAAAGAGCACTACAACGAGAAAAATTTCCAGATTCACGTCATCCACGAATACGCCAAACTGGGCCTGAAGAAATTTTCCGAAGCGCTCAATTTCGTGCTTGCCTATTTCACCCTGCCGAAAATCGAATTCATCCGCCGCTATTTCGCCGGGCGCAAGGAAATCCTCGACCGGGCGACTACCGAAGAATCTTACCGGCGCATCGTCGACAGCCTGCGCCACCCGCTACAACAGCGTCTGGTCTCGGAAAAACCGGACACCAACCGCCTGATCCTGGCCGGCCCCGGCTCGGGCAAGACGCGCGTCATCGTGCATCGTGTCGCCTACCTGGTGCGGGTGCTGCGCGAAGCGCCGAGCAGCATCCTGGTGCTCGCCTTCAATCGCGGCGCCGCCTGGGAAATTCGCCAGCGCCTGCGCCAGTTGATCGGCGGCGATGCCGGTTTCGTCACCGTCCTCACCTACCACGCCCTGGCCTTGCGCCTGACCGGCAGCAGCTTGGTCAATCTGGCTGAACAGGTCGACGACGCGCAGGCCAAAATCGCCCTCGAAGCCATCCTCGACCAGGCCACCGCCTTGCTGCAAGGCAAGGCGGAATTTGCCGCCGACGGCGATAGCGACGCTCTGCGCGAACGCCTGCTTGCCGGCTACCGGCATATTCTGGTCGACGAATATCAGGACATCGATCAGCGTCAATACGACCTCATCGGCGCCCTGGCCGGTCGCCAGACCCAGGACAAGGACGCCCGCCTGACACTGCTGGCGGTCGGCGACGACGACCAGAATATTTACAGTTTCCGGGAGACCAGCAACGATTTCATCCACCGTTTTCAGGCCGACTATCAGGCCAAGGTCGATTATCTGGTCGAAAACTACCGCTCCAGCCGCCATATCATCGACGCCGCCAATGCCGTGATTGCTGCCAACCGCGAGCGGATGAAAACCGATCATCCGATCCGCATCAACCATGCTCGCCAGAACGAAGCGGCGGGCGGGCGCTGGCAGAAAATCGACCCGCTCGCTCAAGGGCGGGTGCATATTCTGACGGTTCCCGATGCCCCGATTGGGCAAGCCGCCGTGGCGATGGCGGAAATGCAGCGCCTGAAATCCCTGGCGCCGGATAGCGACTGGTCCGACTTCGCCATCCTGGCCCGCAATCGGGCCACGCTGGAGCAGATCCGCGCCTGGTGCCAGCGGGAAAAGACGCCTTATCACTTGAATGAAAGCGACGCCAAAGGCAGGCCGAAATTTCATCAAACGCGCGAAGCCAACTGGCTGCTCGACCTGTTGCGCGGCAAGACCGGTCGCTGTCTCAAGCCCGGCACGCTGGCGCGCTGGTATCACGCCCGTTTCGCCCAGGACAACCCGCGTCTGGCCCAACTCGGGCTGTTCATTGACGAACTCGACGGCATCTGGGGCGAGGTCGCCATTCCGGCCAGCCTGGCCATCGACGAGCTTTACGAATTTTCCGCCGACATCGCGCTCACCGAAAAAGGCCGTTTGACGCTGTCGACCGTGCATGGCGCCAAAGGCCGCGAGTTCAGGCATGTCGTCATCCTTGATGGCGGCAACTGGAGACAGGCCTCTGACGACGAACGCCGGCTCTACTACGTGGGCATGACCCGGGCGCAGGAAACGCTGAGCTTGTGTGAGACGGTGGGCCGGCGCAATCCATTTTCCTCTGGACTGGCGGATGTGGCCGTCTGTCGCAGCCCCCTCCCGCAGCCCTTGCCCGACTGCAGCGGCCTCTACCGCCGCTACCTCAGCATGGGGCTGAGCGATGTCGTCCTCGGATTTGCCGGGCGCAAACCGGAGAACGATCCACTGCACGCATGCCTCGACCGACTCGAATACGGCCAGGGCTTGCAATTGCAGTCCATTGGCAGCAGTTGGGAGTTACGCTTGGTGGAGGAAAACATCGTCGTCGGGCGGCTGTCCGGAAAATGCACCCTGCCCGCCGCACGAAATATTGAAGCGCGGGTCGAAAGCATCATCCGCCGCCACCACCATCAATCGAAACCGGAATACGCCGGCGGCGACAAAGTCGATCATTGGTATGTGGTTGTGCCGATGCTGGCGTGGACAGAAGAGGCGCCCTGATGGCCGGTTTTCCACGAGCAATACCCTCCCTTCCGCGAATTCAAACGAAAAGCCCATGAAAACCCCAAAAAGACTCACCACCCTCGTTGAAGAAGGCCTTGTGGACGAGGTGATCGGGCAGTTGATGAGCGGCAAGGAAGCTACCGTCTATATCGTGCGCTGTGGCGAGCATATTCGCTGCGCCAAGGTTTACAAGGAAGCGAATCAACGCAGTTTCCGCAAGGCATCTTCCTATCAGGAAGGCCGCAAGGTGAAGAACAGCCGGCAGGCGCGGGCCATGGAGAAAGGCAGCCGCTACGGGCGCCAGATGCAGGAAGAAGTGTGGCAGAACGCCGAGGTCGATGCCCTTTACCGCCTGGCCGCAGCCGGGGTGCGGGTGCCGCAGCCGCATATATGCTTCGAGGGCGTGCTGCTGATGGATCTGGTGGTCGATGCCGAGGGCAACGTGGCACCGCGGCTCAACGACGTCGCGCTGAGCGAGGAAGTGGCGCTGGAATATCACAGCCTGCTGGTCAATCAGGTGGTGCGCATGCTGTGCGCCGGCATCATTCACGGCGATCTCTCCGAGTACAACATCCTCGTCGCCGAGGATGGTCCGGTCATCATCGACTTGCCGCAGGCGATAGACGCGGCAGCCAACAGCACGGCCGCAGAGATGCTTGAGCGCGACGTCAACAATCTGCGCACCTACTTCAGTGCTTTCGCGCCGTCACTTAAGGACACCCGGTTTGGCAAGGAAATCTGGGGGCTATACGAAAGCGGCGCGCTGCACCCGGATCAGGCCTTGACCGGCCAGGTGGTCCTCGACGAACACCTCGCCGATGTCGACGCCGTTCTGCTGCAGGTCGAACTGGCGATCAAGGAAGACGAAATTCGCCGCATGTGCCAGTAAGCCGGGCGCTTCCGCTACCACACACCCCACCCCACCATGCCAACCAGCCCGACGCGCGTCCTTTCCGTCATCCCGCCGATGACGCAGCTCAACACCCCCTACCCGTCAACCGCCTACCTGACGGGCTTTCTGCGTTCCCGTGGCATCAGCGCAGAACAGGACGACATTGCGCTCAAGCTGGTGCTGGAATTGTTTTCGCCGGCTGGTTTGCAGGAAATCCATGAGCGGGTGACGGCCATCCCGCCGAAAAAGCGCTCGGCCACCCTTCACTGTTTTGCCGATCAGTTCGACCGCTACCTGGCCACCGTCACCCCGGCCATTGCCTTCCTGCAGGGGCGCGACCCCTCCATCGGTCACCGCATCTGCGGGCGCAATTTCCTGCCGGAAGGACCCCGTTTCGCATCGCTCGACGTCTATGTCGACGAAGACGGCGGCGACCCGCTGGCCTGGGCCTTCGGGTCGCTCGGCGTGCAGGACAAGGCGCGGCATCTCGCCACGCTTTACCTGAACGATCTGGCCGATGTGCTGCGCGAGGCGGTCGATTCGCGTTTCGAGTTCGTCCGCTATGCCGAATCGCTGGCCCGCAGCCAGCCGACTTTCGAACCGCTGGCGAAAGCCCTGGCCGCGGCGCCGACGCTGGTCGACAGCACCCTTGAAAAACTGACCATTTTGGCAGTCGACCGCAGCAAGCCAACTGTCGTGCTGCTGTCCGTGCCCTTCCCCGGCTCGGTCTATGCCGCCTTCCGCATGGCGCAGGCGATCAAGACGCACGACCCGGCTATCGTCACCGTGCTCGGTGGCGGCTGGGTCAATACCGAATTGCGCGAGTTGAAAGAGCCGCGCGTCTTCAATTATTTCGACTATGTCACGCTCGACGACGGCGAGCGCCCGATCCTCGCGCTGCTGGAATATCTGGAAGGCAAACGTCCGCGCCTCAATCTGGTCCGCACCTACGCCCGCGTCGACGGCAAGGTGCGCTACTTCAACGCCAGCGAACCGGACATCCCCTTCGCCGAAGTCGGCACGCCGACCTGGGACGGCCTGCCGCTAGCCCGCTACCTGTCGCTGCTCGACATGCTCAATCCGATGCACCGGCTGTGGTCGGACGGGCGCTGGAACAAGCTGACCGTCGCCCACGGCTGTTACTGGAAGAAATGCAGCTTCTGCGACGTCAGCCTCGATTACATCGGCCGTTACGACGGTGCCCCGGCCGCGCTGCTGGTCGACCGCATCGAAACCATCATCGAAGAAACCGGCCAGACCGGCTTCCATTTCGTCGACGAAGCCGCCCCGCCCAAGGCCCTGAAAGCGCTCGCCGACGAATTGCAGAAGCGAAACCGGGCGATTTCCTGGTGGGGCAACATCCGCTTCGAAAAGTCTTTCACGCCGGAACTCTGCAACCAGCTCGCCGACAGCGGCTGCATCGCCGTTTCCGGTGGCCTGGAAGTCGCCTCCGACCGCCTGCTGACGCTGATGAAGAAAGGCGTCTCGGTCGATCAGGTCGCCCGTGTCACCCGCGCCTTCAGCGACGCCGGCGTGCTGGTCCACGCCTACCTGATGTACGGCTTCCCGACGCAAACCGTGCAGGACACGGTCGATGCGCTGGAATACGTCCGCCAGTTGTTCGCCGAAGGCTGCATCCAGTCCGGCTTCTTTCACCGCTTCGCCTGCACCGTGCATTCGCCGGTCGGCCTCAACCCGGCCGAATACGGCATCAAGCTGAAGGCGCTGCCGCCGATCAGCTTTGCCACCAACGATGTCGAATTCATCGATCCCACCGGCGTCGACCACAACAGCCTCGGCCAGGCGCTGAACAAGGCGCTCTACAACTACATGCACGGCATCGGGCTGGATGAGGACGTGCGCAGCTGGTTTTCCGGCAAGGTGCCGCGCACGACGGTGGCGCGCCACAAGATTTCCAGGGCACTTTCAGCGCATTATTAGCCCGCTCAACACCTGCACGATTTCGGAAAACAGTGGGCGGGCGCTGACGTTTTCCTGCGCGCAATTGGCCTGCAGATCGCCGAGCATTTTCAGTGTTTTTTTACTGTCGACCGCAACAGGGCAGCGTTCCAGCAATTCCTCCAGCAAACAGGCGAACGCCCGCACTTCGATACGCTGCAAGGCCTCGGCCACCGCCTGATCGTCGGCGGCGATGAACGAAGCGGCGCCGAAATCGCCGAGCAAGGCCTGCCCTTCCACGCCATGCAAAATATTGTGCGCGTACAAATCGCCATGCATGATCCCCTGCGCGTGCAGGTGTTCCGCGGCCGAGGCGATGCCGAGCGCGATGCCAATTGCCGTATTCAGGTCAAACGTGGTTTCCGCCGCGTAGATGTCGCGGGTGCACGAATCGAAGCTGGGCGGCCCGGCCAGATTGCGGAAGCCGGTGTCGATCAGCGACATAACCAGACCGTGGGCATCCTCGGGATGCTGGTCGACCTTGCCCAGCACCGGAATCAGGTTGGGATGCTCACCGGCAGTGATGCTCGCCATCATCTCGTTGTGCGGCAAGCCATCGCTGGTCAGCGCGCCCTTGAACAGCTTGAGCGCTACAGGCTGTAGGCCATCGTCACGTCGCCATTCGGCATGATGAATCACGCCGGAAGCCCCTTCGCCCAGTTGATGCCGGACTTCCAGATCGTTCCAGAGAATGTGCGAAACAGTGCTTTGGGAATGCATTGAACCCAGATTATCCATTA
>DJUX01000060.1 GCA_002440665.1 Dechloromonas sp. UBA6271 | reverse complement strand
CCATGCGCGGCATGAAGCCGAGCTGCATGGCCTGGCGCGTCACCGAGAAGGCGCCGGAAATGACCGCCTGCGAGGCGATCACCGTGGCCAGCGTGGACAAGGCGACCAGCGGATAGAGCGCCCACTCCGGCGCCGAAAGGAAGAACGGATTCTTCGCCGCTTCCGGTTCCGCCAGGATCAATGCCCCCTGGCCGAAATAATTGAGTACCAGCGCCGGCAGCACGAAGGCGAACCAGGCGCGCTGAATCGGCTTGCGGCCGAAATGGCCCATGTCGGCATAGAGCGCCTCGGCCCCGGTCACCGCCAGCACCACGTTACCCATGGCGACCAGCGCCATCGCCTTGTTGTCGAGCAGGAATTCCAGGCCGTAGAGCGGATTCAAGGCATGCAGGATGGCCGGATGATCGACGACGTTGTAGAGGCCGAGTGCCGCCAGCGTGCTGAACCAGAGCAACATGACCGGCCCGAAGAACGAGCCGACCAGCGCCGTCCCATGGCGCTGGACGTAGAACAGGATGAACAGCACGACCAGCGTGATCGGGATGACGAAGGATTTAAGCGCCGGGGTCGCCACCTCCAGCCCCTCGACCGCAGAAAGAACCGAGATCGCCGGCGTGACCATGCCGTCGCCGTAGAACATCGCCGCCCCGAGAATGCCGACGATCATCACTGCCTTCGCCTGCTTCGGCTTGTTCTGGACGTCATGCAGGGCCAGCGCGATCAGCGCCATGATGCCGCCCTCGCCGCGGTTGTCGGCACGCATGATGAAGGTCACGTACTTGACCGAAACGACGATGATCAGCGCCCAGAAAAACAGCGACAGGCTGCCGAAAATATTGGCTTCGTTGACCGGAATCGGGTGATTGCCGGCGAAGACCTCTTTCACGGCATAGAGCGGGCTGGTGCCGATGTCGCCATAGACGACCCCGAGGGCTGCCAGTGCCAGGACGGCCAGTCGTTTGCCGGTGACCTCTCCGGCCTGCGAATCGTTGCTGCTCATTGAACCCCCGAATCACCGGCGGCTTGATCGCCGCTCTGATAATTTACCGGGTCAGGCCGCCGTATTGCTGACAGCCTGCCGGGATTTAGTACTGGCTAGAACGGAATATCGTCGCCGAGGTCGTCGAAGGCCGGCTTCGGTTTGTTCTTGGGGGGCGCCGGCGCGTAATCGGCCGGCTCGCTGTCGTAACCACCACCGCCACCGGAAGAGGCTGGCGCACCCATGCCTTGGCGACCGCCGAGCATCTGCATCTCGGTCGCCTCGATTTCGGTCGTATAACGGTCCTGACCTTCCTTGTCCTGCCACTTGCGGGTCTTGATGCGACCTTCCAGATAAACCTGAGAGCCCTTCTTCAGATACTGGCCGGCGATCTCTGCCAGCTTGCGATAAAAGACGACGCGATGCCATTCGGTAATTTCGCGCTTCTCGCCGCTGGCCTTGTCCTTCCAACTCTCGGTCGTCGCCAGGCGGATGTTGCAGACAGCATCGCCGCTTGCGGTATAGCGGGTTTCCGGGTCGGCGCCCAGATTGCCGACGAGAATCACTTTGTTAACCGATGCCATGAATAATGTCTCCTAAGCAGTTTGAGTCGCAGCGGCAGCAACGCGCCGTTGCGGAAAATTCATCGAGTTCGCCACCGCCAGCCAGATCAGAACCAGCCCGGTGCAGGCGGCAAAAACCGCATTATCGCCGAAATTCTGGGCAATATACCCGCCGCCCGCGCCGCCGATGAACAGGCCGATCGCCTGCGTCGTGTTGTAAACGCCGAGCGCGGCGCCCTTGGCGGCCGGCGGCGCGGTACGTGAAACCAGCGAGGGCAGCGTCGCTTCGAGAATGTTGAAAGCGACGAAGAAGAGCAACAGCCACAGGGCCAGTGTCCACAAGCTCTGGCCGAAAAAGAGCAGGCCGAGCTGGACGACGACGAGCAGCGCAATGGCGGCACGGAAGATCGGCCGCATCTTGTCCTTGCGTTCGGCAGCGATGATCGCCGGCACCATGATGGCGAACGAAACGAGGACGGCCGGCAGATAGACCTTCCAGTGCGCCGCCGCTGCCAGCCCGCCATGATTGACCAGCGCATGCGGCAGGACGACGAACATGGCCATCTGGACCATGTGCAGCGTGAAGATGCCGATGTTCAGGCGCAGCAGGTCGGCATCGAAAACCACCCGGCGCAACGGCAGTTTTTCGTGGCCATGCGGCGGCGGCGCCGGCGGCACCGCCTTGAGCAGCAAAAAAATAGCCGTCAGCGCCAGGACGCCAGTCATGGAGAACAGTCCGCCCATGCCGATCCAGCCGTAAAGCAGCGGCGCGCCGACCAGCGACAGCGCAAAGACAAGACCGATCGAAGAACCGATCATCGCCATCACCTTGGTGCGATGCTCCTCGCGCGTCAGGTCGGCGGCCAGTGCGGTGACTGCCGCCGAAATCGCCCCCATCCCCTGCAACACGCGGCCGATGATGATCCACGTCATGTCCGGCGCCCAGGCGGCGACGAAACTGCCCAGCGCGAAAATGACCAGGCCGACGACGATGACCAGCTTGCGCCCCCAGAGATCGGAAGCGATGCCGTAGGGAATCTGGAACACCGCCTGCGTCAGGCCATAAGCCCCCAGCGCAAAACCGACCAGCGCCAGGTTGTCGCCGCCGGGCAGGGTTTTGGCGTAGACCGAGAACACCGGCAGGATGAGAAACAGTCCCAGCATGCGCAGGGCGAAGATGGAAGCCAGGGAGGCACCGGCACGGCGCTCTTCCGGACTCATGCGGTCGGCAGCGGGAATGGACATCGGGAAAACGCCTTTGGTGCAATGCAGCGAAAAGGGAAATATTAGCAGGTTTGCACACCAAGCCGGCGACGTACTGCCGCCTCGACACCCTGCCAATCAGGCCGGCGTCATCCCGCCTGCGCTACACTGGCGGCCAACTCAAACGCAAATCCCTGTCATGCGCCTGCTGCCCCCGCTTCTCCTGGCCTTCGTCGCCGGTTGCGCCACCATCGTCGGCACCCTGCAGCTCGACGACCGCTTCGGCCCGGCCGACCCGGCGCACTTCGATCATCCACCCGCCGCGGTCAGCGGCGCTCCGGACTACTGGAGGGAAGTGCGCCCGCTGCTCGACCAGCGCTGCGTCTCCTGCCACGCCTGTTACGACGCGCCCTGTCAGCTCAACCTGACCAGCTACGCCGGGCTGACCCGCGGCGCCAATCCGAAGACTGTCTATTCCAGCGTGCGACTGATCGCCGACGAGCCGACCCGCCTCGGCTTCGATGCGCTGACCAATGCCGACTGGCGGCAAAAAGGCTTTTTCCCGGTGCTCAACGAACGCATGCAGTCGCCGGAGGCCAACCGCGACGGCGGCGTCATGTATCGCATGCTGGCGCTGAAACAGATGCACCCGGGACCGGACAGCGGCGCCATCACCAACGCCGACCTCGACTTCTCGCTGGATCGCACGGATACCTGCACTCGGGCCGAGACCTTCGATGACTACGCCAGCAAACACAGTGAACGGGGGATGCCCTTCGGCATGCCGCCGCTGGCGAAAGCCGAGCACCAGACGCTGGCGCGCTGGCTGGAAGCAGGTGCGCCCTACACGCCGGCGGAACCGCTGCCGGCCAGCGCCCTGGCGCAGGTCGCGGATTGGGAGCGCTTCCTGAACGGCGACAGCCTGCGGGAGCAACTGGTGGCGCGCTATATCTACGAGCACTGGTATATCGGCCACCTCCATTTCGCGGAGGCGCCGGGACGCTATTTCCAGCTCGTCCGCAGCCGGACACCGCCCGGACAACCGATCGACGTCGTCGCGACCCGCCGTCCCTACGACGACCCCGGCGTGCCGCGCGTTTATTACCGCCTCCGTTACAGCGAGGCGACGCAGGTCGCCAAGACCTTCATGCCGCTGCAGCTCGACGCCGCCCGCATGGAGCGTATTCGCCAATGGTTCTTCACGCCGACCTACGCGGTCGATGCCCTGCCCGGCTACGAAATCGAGAAGGCATCCAACCCCTTTGCCACTTTCCGTGCCCTGCCGGTCAATTCCCGTTACCGTTTCATGCTCGACGACGCGCAGTTCATCATGATGGGTTTCATGAAGGGGCCGGTCTGCCGCGGACAGGTGGCGCTCAACGTGATCAACGACCTGTTCTGGGTCGCCTTCGTGGCACCGAGCGACAACGAAGCCAGGATGACGACCACCCTGCTCGACACTGACATCATCAATCTGCAGTTGCCGGCGGAACACGAAAGTACGGCCGGGCTGCTGGCCTGGCGCGACTACGCCAAGCTGGAAAAGCGCTTCCTGAAGGAAAAAAGCACCCTGCTGGCGGCAGAGAGCAAGAAAAACCTGCCGAACGTCACCCATCTGTGGGACGGCGACGGGAAAAACCCGAACGCCGCGCTGACCGTGTTCCGCCATTTCGACAGCGCCTCGGTGAGCCGCGGCTTCGCCGGCGAACGCCCGCAGACGATGCTGGTCATCGGCTACCCGCTGTTCGAGCGCATGCACTACCTGCTGCTCGCCGGCTACGACGTCTACGGCAACATCGGCCACCAGCTGGCGACCCGGCTGTACATGGATTTCCTGCGCATGGAAGGCGAACTCAATTTCCTCAGCTTCCTGCCGCTCAAGGATCGCCAGCCGGTACTCGACTTCTGGTATCGCGGCCGCAAGGACCAGACCGACCGTTATTTCACCGATGCCGCCGACTATTTCCCGCGCGAAAGCGGCATGCAGTACCGGACCAAAGATCACTTGGGCGAGCTTTACCAGGCCGTCGCGCAGCGCATGGCGCCGGTGCGCAACCCCGCGCTCGACTGGAAAAACACCGGGCTGACGCCGGCGGAAGTGAACCAGATGCGCCGGCTTTCACAAATCCGCGGCATTCCGGCCTCGGTGATGCCCGAACAGAGCCTGTTGCTGCTCAAGCGTCCCGATGGCCACCCGCAGATCGTATCGCTGGTGCGCAACAGCGCGCATAGCAACGTCGCCGAGATGTTCGACGAGGCGGAACGCCGGCGGCCGAAGGAAGATACGCTGCTGGCGCTGGATGGCGTGATCGGTGCCTATCCCAACGCGTTCTTTGCGGTCGACCCCGAAAAACTGCCCGATTTCGTCGACGCCATCGGGCGCCTGAGCGACGAGGCCGGCCTGGTCAGGCTGACCGAGCGCTTCGGCGTGCGCCGCACCGACCCGCGTTTCTGGCCGACGAGCGACGCGCTGCACGCCGAGTGGCGGCGCACGGCGCCCCGTGAGGCCGCCGTGCTCGATTACAGCCGCTTCGAGAACCGCTGATCAGCCCTTGCCAGCACGGGCTTCCTTGCGCAGGGACGCCCACACCGAGGCGCCGATGATCACCGCGACCACGGCCAGCGAGAAGATGTAATTGGGCTGCAATGCCGTGCCAATATAGCCAGCACATCAGTTTGCGCAGGCATTAGCCCAAATTTGCGAAAGGCAGAAAAATATCGTCGGCCATCGGTTCGTAATCCGCTGGCAAAACACCCTTCATCTCAACCAACACTCGACGATTCAGCGGCACACCATCCGTATTTACCTTGATGATCGTGGCACTAATGTCGTGGGCTTTGGTGATGGATTTGAGAATATCAAGGACGATATAGCGGGGTGTCCAGCCGATGAACTCGTAATCTTGGTGGCTGGTGAGTTGAATCGCCAAACCATATTTGGGGTTGTTCAACTCCAAGGAGACGCCAAGCAGTTCGCCGGGAACGAGATGCTGCGCCCGTGCCTGTGCTGCTTCGCTCATGTGCCGCAAGCCATGCAGAAAAAATCGGCAACGGAAGGAGCCGTCTGCTTCCTTCTCGATTTTGGGGAACACCTCAAAACTATCTGTTTGCCGTTCGCCGCCGGAGACAGCCAAAATCTCGATGGGATCAGGCGTTTCCAAACCCAAAGAAGCCAGATAGTTGGCAAAATCGCGACGCTGACTGCCCAAAACCCGATTTTTAAACATCGGGAACAACTCGGAGGACTGATAGGACTCCCCAAGTGTTGGAAAAGATGCAATGGGGTGAAAGCCAACTTTCCTGGCGCCAATGACGCCCTGCGTATAGCAAAATCGGTAGAGGGAGTGCTCGGTGTCCGCATCTAGGCGACCAACAGGAAACCACGCTCTATCAGTGGGTGCCTGCCAAGCCAAAAACAAGGTTCTCATGAACCAATCCTCCTCAAACTTTCGTAAGCCACCCGCAGCATTTCCTTGGCAAAGGCACAGGCATCATTGCTGATCCTGTCATGCGGCACACGGTCCAAAATGTCGGTTAGTTTTGCAAGCGGAACGCCGCGCAATGCAGCCAAAGTTGGCTGGAAATAATCCGGGTGATCATTAGCCGTTGATTCTACCAGTTCAAGGGGGTTTGCCCCTCGCTTTCCATCCGGGAAGAAAATGCCACCTTTGCCCTTCCGAACATAAGCCTCAACCGCCCCGCGTCGCAGAATATCGGCCCGCTTTTCGTCAAGCAGTTCCCTGCCAAGCGATGAGGCATGGTCAAAACTGGGCGCGATGTCGTATTGCTTTTCAAGGCGCGCTGCTTCGCTAACCTCGTCAATATTTACCAGCACCTGCCAAAGCAAGCCCCAGTTTTCGTGATGGCGATCCGTATTGCCAATCAGCGCATCCAACACCAGATAACTGGCCAACTGCCGCAGCACGGTGCGATGCTCATTGGCCTTTGGAAACATGGCTCTGATTGCCTTGATGATGTTTTCCACGGTATGGCTGGACTGCTGAAAACGCATTTCAGGGTCATAGCCTTTCAGATAACCCGCCATAACCTCATTCCCGTGCATCAACTGCTGTGCCGGCGAAGTGAAGTTGAGGGAAGCACAACCCCAACGCCCTTGAAACTCTGCCAGTTCAACAGTGGCCGCCGGGATGTTCATCAAGTGGGCGATTTCTGCCGCCACTTTTTCAGCCCAATCTTCGCCGGTTGGCACAAACACACCAGATTTTTCGATTACGCGGACTTCCTTGAACAGCCAAAGGCTTCCGCCTTGCCTGAACCAGAACTTTTCTTTGCTGCCCAGTTGTTCGTCGCCAACGATCTGGTCACTGGAAATGGAAAACACAGGGAATAGGTTGCTGGTCATAGCGACTTACGCGCTGAACGCCTGTGCCAGTAAGGCATCAAAGGTGGCTTGAGCCTTGGTGGTAGCGGCGGACTGCTGAGTTTGGACAGAAAGCATTGCATCCGCATTCGCAACAAACTGGCTTTGCAACGCCAGAGGTGGAACAAATATCTCCAATGACTTCATGATTCCAACATTAACGATGCTCATCGTCCCACCATGGGAGCGGTCTTCAATACGAGCACGCATTGTGTTTCCGGTGAGCAAAGCCTTCAAGAATCTTGGCAGAATCTGTGAGCGGTCGAGAGTGATCTTCATTAGCCGTGGGTTAATAATGCCGGGCTGAAAGGCTTCTGGGACGACACTGATTTTCCCAAATGTCCCAACAAGACTAATCAGCAGGTCGTGCGTTTGTATTTTGCAACTTTCAAGTTCCCGATACTTGGAGTCGTCAATGTAATAGTCCCCATAGGACAGATCATCTCGGATTACTTGTTCTTGGCCGTAGATTTTGTAGCCGGTGGGAACATACATTTCCTTTTTCAACGCAGACCCGAAAGGCCCAGCCTTGATCGCATATTTCTCACTTGCTGCGAGTTCGCCTAACAACTTAACAGGCCACCCCTTCGGATTTGTCGCCGGGTTGCCGAACATGTCGAGGAACAGCGCCGGGATGAGTTCGGCGGCTTTCTTCTCGGCCTCCCACCGCAGGCGAACGATGCCCTCGGCACGGGAAAGCAGATCAACGATGCGGCGTTGCTCGGGGAGTGGCGGGACAAAAATCGTCTCCCTGTATGCGTCTTCTCTCGTAAGGCCGGGAACGCCTGTTGCCGTTTTCAAGCGCGAGAGGTCGAGTTGCCGAAGAAGGTAATACAGAAACTTGATGTCGAACTCGAAGCCCTCTCGTGGGCGAGCATAGTAGGTGGTGTCAATCGGGAAGCACGGGCCATCAACAAACTGCACAGCACCAGCACTACCTTTGCGGCCAACGATAACTGTTGGGCCATTGACCACAGCCGTATCGTGCCAGCCCGTTATCCCATTGGAACCATAGACGGGGATGCTTCCGCCTTCCACGCGGCTACCTTTGGGCAGACTCTTGCCATAGGCCAACTCAATGGCAGTACCCAGAGGAAATGTCCGCCAGTGCGTCACGCAGCTTGCTCCGTCAACGCAGCCCGCAACGCCTCCACTTCCTCAACAATCTCGGCCTCAATCGCCGCCAGTTCATCCAGAATTTCCCGTGGGTCGCGATGCTCTACCGCCGACTGGCTCATGGGCCGGTAGCGTCCGGCCGACAGATTGAAGTCATTCACCCGCAGCGTGGCCGCATCGGCAAACCACCATTGCGCCGTCCATTCGGCGGCCGGGTCGCGAACCTGCCAGGCGGCGAAATTTGCCTCTTTTTCGCGGTAGACCGCGACAAGGCCGGGCAGGTCGTCGGCTTCGACGGGCGTGTCGTGGTTGGCATCCAGCTTGTAGCCGTCGTTGTCGGCATGCAGGAACAGCACCTGGTCGGTGCTGCCGCCCTTCCTGAAGAAGAGCACCGAAGTCTTGACCCCCGAATACGGCTGGAAGACGCCGCCGGGCAGCGACAGCACGGCCTCGACGCGGTTGTTCTCGATCAGTTGGCGGCGCAGTTCCTTGTGGGCGCCTGTTGAACCGAACAGCACGCCTTCGGGCACGATGACGCCGCAGCGGCCACCGGGGCGCAAGTTGTCCATCATGTATTTGAGGAACAGGAGTTCGGTCGCCGTGCTGGTGCCGACCCGCACTTCCTCGACGACCCGATCCTTGTCGACGCGCCCGGCGAACGGCGGATTGGCGAGGATGACGTGGTAGCCCTCGGCGGGCAGGCCAAGTTGTTCCTTCTTCTCGTTGTCGAGGTTGCTGGTCAGCACGTTGCGCAGCAGCACGCGGACGTTGACCAGCCCGCGCAGGGTCAGATTCATGGTGGCCAGACGCACCATTTTCGGGTCGACGTCGTTGCCGTAGAAGGTGGCCGCTTGCAGGGCTGCGTTCTGGGCGGCGGAGAGCCGGTCGCCGAGGCCGCGCTTCTGCATTTTGCCGTCGATTTCGACGTCGACCGTGGCAGCGGGCGACGAGTTGGCGAGACGGATGTGGTTGTAGGCGGCGACCAGGAAGCCGGCGGTGCCGGCGGCCGGGTCGTAGATGGTTTCGCCGATCTTGGGGTCGATGATGTCGACGATGCTGCGAATCACATGACGCGGCGTGCGGAACTGGCCCAACTCGCCGGCCTGGCGGATCTGGCGCAGGACGTGCTCGAAGAGGTCGCCCTTCGTGTCGGCATCGGCCGCATCGAGGCGCAGGCCATCGACGAGATTGACGACCTGGGTAAGCACTGTCGGGTCGATGATGGCCAGCCGGGCGCCATCCATGAAGTTGTGGGCCGCCGCCTCGCCCATTTCGGCGAAGAAGGCGAACACTTCGTCGCGCAGGAAGCGAACCAGCGCCTCGCCCGACAAGCCCTTGGCCCACACCGACCAGCGGAAGCGGTCACGCGGGATGGTCATTTGTCCGGCCTCGGCATTCAGCGGGTTGCGTATCTGCCAGTCGCCCGCGAACAGGCTTTCATAGGGCTGCTTCAACACCTTGGCCTTCATTTTGTTCTCGGCATCGATGCCTTCCACCAGGTAGAAAAAGAACAGGAAAGAGAGTTGCTCGGCGTTGCTGACGGGGTCGGGGTAGCCGCCACCGAAGAGGTAGTCGCGAATCTGGTCAATCGCCCGGCGCATGTCGGGGGTTAAGGGCATGGAGAATCCTTGGGGCTTAGTGGGCGGTCGGGCGGGGCTGTGATGCGTCGCCGGTCGCAGAATCTGAATCGGGTTTCCCGAACAGGCTGGCGTTCAGGCTGTCAAGCAGGGTTTGCAGGGCGGCGGCGCTGGCAAACACCCGCTGTGCCTCGCGCAGACCGCCCATCTGGGAGAAGGTGTGAAAGTAGGCGAAGTGCTCGGGGATCACTTCGTCGAGGGTGTCGGCGTTGGCCCGTATCTGGCTGCCGAGTATCCGCAGCCAGCGCTCCTGTTCGGCGTCGAGACCGGTTTGCATCAGCAGCCACGCCTCGAACTTGACGCCCAACGCCGCGGCCTTCTGCTCGGAAGCTGCGGGGAACTGCATGTTGCCGTTCTCGTCGACCGTGATCCATTCGCGGGTAGTGGGGTCGATGTGGTCGTCGATGTCGAGCGACAACAGGCGCTTGGGTTCGTAGTGTTTTTTCTTCTTCGGCTCCATGACGAGGCCACCACCGCCGAGGGTGTCTTCGTCGCCGTGGTAGTCGCAGACGCCGACGAAATCGAACATGGTGAAGATGGGTTTCTTGCTCGTCTTGCGCGTGCCCCGGCCACGCATCTGCTGGTAGAGAATGGCCGAACGGGTGAAGCGGGCGAACACCAGATTGCAGACTTCCGGGCAATCGAAGCCAGTATCGAGCATATTCACCGAGACAAGGATTTGCGGGAACGGCTCTTTCTTGAAGCGGCGGATTTTCGCCATGGCGTCCAGGGTGTCGTCCGGCCCGGCGCCGGATACGACGTAATCGGCGAAGCGGATGTCGGGAGATGGCTTCTTGTGGGCAAACTCGGCATCGAAGAGTCGCGCCAGTGTCTCGGCGTGCTTCTTGTTGACGGCAAAGACGATGGTCTTGCCGATCAGCGGCATGCGCACGACGCCCTTGTGGTCGGTAAAACCCTTTTCCAGCACCTCGCGGAACTCGCGGACGATGGCACGGTTGCGTTCTGGAATGGTGAAACGGCGTTCGAGGGCCGACGGGTCGATCACGATGGGGTCGGCATCGGCAAACAGCAGATCGAACTCTGCCCTCGTTTCGGCATCCATGGCCGACCAGTCCAGCTCGCCCCGCTTGACCTCAAAGCCACCTTCGGCGGCAGTCCTGACGGTCTTCGCCTGGTAAATCTGGTAGGGAGCGAGTACGCCGTCGCGGATGGCGTCCTTCAATTTGTAGGAGAAGGTGGGCGCCTCCACCTCGAAGAAACGCAGGGTGTCGCGGACGAACAGTTTATCCTCGGCGTCGCCTTCCATGCCGTCGAAGTTGGCGACGCAGGGGGTGGCGGTGAGGCCGATCTGCACGCCGTCGAAGTATTTGAGCACGCCGCTCCACTGGCCGTAGATGCTGCGGTGGCACTCGTCGGAAATGACCAGGTCGAAGTAGCCCGAGGAGTAATCGGCATACAGATTGACCATGCTTTGCAGCGTGGTGATGGTGATGCGTTTTTCGTCCTGAAAGCGGCGGCCGGCGCGCAGCACATAGGCCGGGTAATCGGGCAGATGCTCGGCGAAGGCGTCTTCGGTTTGCTTGGCCAGCGGAATGCGATCAACGAGGAACAGCACGCGGGTGATGGCGTTGGCTTCGAACAAGCGCTTGATGAGCGCGGCAGCGGTTCGGGTCTTGCCAGTGCCGGTGGCCATTTCCAGCAGCAGTTTGCGGCGCCCCAGATTGATTTCCTTGCAGGATGTCTGGATACATTCCTGCTGGTAGTCACGGCCGGCGATCTTCAGGTCGATGGGAATGGAAAGCGGGTCACGCCGTAGTTGGCTTGTGGCGAAGCGTCGTTCAAGGTCATCCTGCTTGAAGAAGGTTTTGACGGCGTGGGGAAAAGCTTCGCGTTCCCACGCCCAGAACAGGACTTCCTTGCCATTGGTAAGGAAGATATAGGGCACGCCCATCTGTTTGGCGTAGCCCCTGGCCTGTTCGGCGGCTTCGGCGGGGTTGATGGAATAGCGCTTGGCCTCGATGACGGCCAATGAACGGCCATGACGATCACACAGCACGTAGTCGGCACGGGTGCCGTCGCCCTGCACAACCTCATAGCGCACCGCATTGGGGTCCGTGGTGTTCCAGCCCTGGCTGGCCAGCATGGCGTCGATGATGACGCGAGAGAAGGCTTCATTCTTGTTCATCGCCCCGACCGGTTTCCACAATTTCGCCATTGTAGAGGCTGGCGCGGGTCGGGGGCAGCGTTTCATGACGAATCGATCCACGCGCCTTTCCGTTGGACGAGCTTTATTCTCGCCTCGCCAGCCCCGGGCCTGTCCGGCACCCGGTTGCGGTCAACGCCAAAAAATTGCCCGAAATGCTTGATGTCATCGCTCCACTGAACCTCTTCCGGCACGGGCCTCCTTACGCAGGGAAGCCCACACCGAGGCGCCGATGATCACCGCGACCACGGCCAGCGAGAAGCCGACCGGAATCTTGTAGATGTCGATCAGCAGCATCTTGACGCCGATGAACATCAGCACGATGGCGAGACCGTACTTGAGCAGCGAGAAGCGGTCGGCGACGCCGGCGAGCAGGAAGTACATGGCGCGCAGGCCGAGGATGGCGAAGATGTTCGAGGTCAGCACGATGAACGGGTCGGTGGTGATCGCGAAGATGGCCGGGATCGAATCGACGGCGAAGATCAGGTCGGAGGCTTCGACCAGCACCAGCGCCAGGAACAGCGGCGTCGCGTAACGCACGCCGTTTTTCCAGATGAAAAAGTGTTGGCCATGGAATTCCGTGGTGATCTTCATGTGGCCGCGCAGCCATTTGACCAGCTTGTTGTTCTCGAGATCCGGTTTCTCGTCGGCGAACCAGTACATCTTGACCCCGGTGATCAGCAGGAAGGCGCCGAAGATGTAGAGAATCCAGTGAAACTGGGTAATCAGCCAGGCGCCGGCGAAGATCATGATGGTGCGCATGATGATGGCGCCGAGCACGCCGTAGAGCAGCACGCGCTTCTGCAGTTCGAGCGGCACCGCGAAGAAGCTGAACAGCATCAGCCAGATGAAGACGTTGTCGACCGCCAACGCCTTCTCGATCAGGTAGCCGGTGATGAATTCAAGAGCCCTGGCATTGGCGATCTCGCGCCCCATGGCACCGTCGAGATACCACCACAGGCCGCCGGCGAAGGCCAGCGTAATGGCGATCCAGACCACCGACCAAGTGGCGGCCTCCCTGAAGCTGACGCGGTGCTCCTTGCCGCCGCCGACGACGAAGAGGTCGATCGCCAGCATCACCACGACGATGGCGGCGAAGCCGGCCCACAAACCCAGACTGCCTACGGTTTCCATACAATTCCTTTCGTGCATTCCAAAAAGCAAACGGCCCGCGCCGCAATGGACGAGAGCCGTGGAATGCCAAAGGAGCCTCGCCATCGCGGCAAAGGTCTTGCTCGCAGCGCTGTTCTGCTGCCCGGATGCCGGAAGCCGAAGCTTCGTGATGACGACACGCCGGTTGGGAGCTACTCCCCCTTGGGATGGATAGACTTTATTAAACCCGAGTCGATCTGTCAACTATTTGGCCAGGGCGGATTTTAGAATAAACAAATTCGTTTTTCGTCTTTGTTGTTATAACGGCCTCGGCTAGATTATGCGCATCAATTCTCCGAGGTGCGCCATGAAAAAGATCTCCAAAAGCCTGTCCGCCCTGCTGCTCGGCCTGGCCGCCAGCGCCGCGCTGGCCGACGTCACCCTGCTCAACGCCTCCTACGACGTCGCCCGCGACGTGTACAAGGACTTCAACCCGCTGTTCCAGAAACACTGGAAGGCGAAGACCGGCGAAATCGTCGACATCAAGCAATCACACGGCGGCTCGACCAAGCAGGTGCGCGCCGTCGCCGACGGTCTGGAAGCCGACGTGGTGACCATGAACCAGGCCAACGACATCGAATTCCTCGCCGACAAGGGCCTGGTAGCGAAGGACTGGGCAAAGAAGTTCCCGAACAGCGCCTCGCCCTACACCTCGGCGATGGTCTTCATCGTGCGCAAGGGCAACCCGAAGGGGATCAAGGACTGGAACGACCTGGCGGCGCCGGGCACCCAGATCATCATCCCGCACCCGAAGAACACCGGCAACGGCCGCAACACCTACCTGTCGGCCTGGGCCTGGGCGCTCAAGCAGCCGGGCGGCAATGACCAGAAGGCGCAGGAATTCCTCGGCAAGCTGCTCAAGAACGCGCCGCTGTTCGCCGCCGGCGGCCGCGACGCGACGACGACCTTCATGCAGCGCAAGATGGGCGACGTGCTGATCACCTTCGAGTCCGAAGCCGAAATGATCGCCAAGGAATTCGGCAAGGGCGAGTTCGAGGTGGTTTATCCCAGCCTGACCATGCAGACCGAGTTCCCGGTTGCGCTGGTCGAGAAGGTGGTCGACAAGAAGGGCACGCGCACTCAGGCCCAGGCTTACCTGGAATACCTGTGGTCGAAGGAAGGTCAGGAGAACGCCGCGCAGAACTACCTGCGCCCGCGTGATGCCGACATCCTGAAGAAATATTCGGCCTTCTTCCCGCCGGTCAAGACATTCACTGTCGACGAAGTGTTCGGCGGCGCCAACAAGGCTTTCGCGACCCACTTCAAGGATGGTGGCAGCTTCGACCAGATCTATGTCGCAAAGTAACTAAATGGCTGCAAAAACCCACCGCGTGCTGCCCGGCTTCGGCCTGGCGCTGGGCTACACGCTGGTCTATCTCTCGCTGCTGATCCTGCTGCCGCTCGGCGGCATGGTCTTGAAAGCCTCCGAACTCGGCTTCGGGCAGATCATCGACATCGCCCTCGGCGAACGTTCGCTGGCTGCTTTTCGCGTGACCTTCGGCGCCTCCTTCCTGGCGGCTGCGGTCAACGCCTTTTTTGGCCTGATTGTCGCGTGGATCCTCGTGCGCTACCCTTTCCCCGGCAAGCGTTTCGTCGACGCGCTGGTCGATCTGCCCTTCGCGCTGCCGACCGCCGTTGCCGGCATCACGCTGGCGACGCTCTACGCCGGCAACGGCTGGCTGGGACGCTTCATCGAGCCGCTCGGCATCAAGGTCGCCTACACGCCGCTCGGCATTGTCGTCGCGCTGACCTTCATCACCTTGCCCTTCGTCGTGCGCACCCTGCAGCCGGTGATCGAGGACATCGAAACCGAAGTCGAGGAGGCGGCGGCCTCGCTCGGCGCTTCGCGCTGGCAGACTTTCGTGAAAGTGATTTTCCCCGCCATCTTCCCGGCCCTGCTCACTGGTTTCGCGCTGGCTTTCGCCCGGGCGGTCGGTGAGTACGGTTCGGTAATCTTCATCGCCGGCAACCTGCCGCTGATTTCCGAAATCACGCCGCTGCTGATCATCTCCAAGCTCGAACAGTACGACGTACTCGGCGCCACGGCGCTGGCCGTGGTCATGCTGGCGTTGTCCTTCATCCTGCTGCTGGCGGTCAACCTGCTGCAATGGTGGACCGCCAATCGCCACAAGAACAATGAGCCACTCGAAGTCACGGCGGCCAAGGCAAGCGGAGGCGCGCAATGAAATCGAATCGCGCCACCCAGGAACCGCGCTGGGTCCGTTACACGCTGCTGACCGTCGGCCTCGGCTTCCTCTTCTTCTTTCTCGGCCTGCCACTGGTTGCCGTGTTCGTCGAGGCGCTGGCACAGGGCGTGCCGCTCTACGTTGAAGCGCTCAAGGAGCCGGAAACGCGCTCCGCCATCTGGCTGACCGTAGCCATCGCGCTGGCCGTGCTGCCCTTCAACATCATCTTCGGCGTCGCGGCGGCCTGGGCCATCGCCAAGTTCGAGTTCAAGGGCAAGAGCCTGCTGATCACGCTGATCGACCTGCCCTTCGCGGTCAGTCCCGTCGTCGCCGGCCTCGTCTTCATCCTGCTCTTCGGCGCCCAGGGTACGTTCGGCCCCTGGCTGTCCGAGCACGACATCAAGATCATCTTCGCCGTGCCCGGCATGATCCTCGCCACGTTGTTCATCACTTTCCCCTTCATCGCCCGCGAGTTGATCCCGTTGATGCAGGCGCAGGGCAAGGACGAGGAAGAGGCGGCGGTGTCGCTCGGCGCGTCCGGCTGGCAGATGTTCCGCCGGGTGACGCTGCCCAACATCAAGTGGGGCCTGCTCTACGGCGTCATCCTGTCCAACGCCCGGGCGATGGGCGAGTTCGGTGCGGTGTCGGTGGTTTCCGGCCATATCCGCGGCGAAACCAACACGCTGCCGCTGCACGTCGAAATCCTCTACAACGAATACAACGCCATCGGCGCCTTTGCCGCCGCCTCGATCCTTGCCCTGCTAGCCCTTGTTACGCTGGTCGCCAAGACCATCGTCGAGTGGCGGATGAAGAAGGAAACCGAAATGCTGAACACGGTGCTGGCACCGGAGAAAACCTGATGAGTATCGAAATCCGCAATATTTCCAAGCGCTTCGGCAATTTCGTCGCGCTCGACAACATCAACCTGAACATCCCGACCGGCGAACTGGTCGCCCTGCTCGGCCCCTCGGGCTGCGGCAAGACGACGCTGCTACGCATCATCGCCGGGATGGAAAGCTCCGATCAGGGCGAGATTCTGTTTTCCGGCGCCGAGGCGAGCCACCTGCACGCCCGCGAGCGCGAGGTCGGCTTCGTCTTCCAGCACTACGCGCTGTTCCGCCACATGACCGTGTTCGAAAACGTCGCCTTCGGCCTGCGCGTCAAGGCACGCAAGGAACGGCCGAGCGATGCCGAGATCAAGCGCCGGGTCATGGAATTGCTCGGTCTGGTTCAACTCGACTGGCTGGCCGACCGCTATCCATCCCAGCTCTCCGGTGGTCAGCGGCAGCGGATCGCCCTGGCGCGCGCTTTGGCCGTCGAGCCCAAGGTACTGCTGCTCGACGAGCCCTTCGGCGCGCTCGACACCAAGGTGCGCAAGGAACTGCGCCGCTGGCTGCGCCGCCTGCACGACGACATGCACATCTCCAGCGTCTTCGTCACCCACGACCAGGAAGAGGCGCTGGAAGTGGCCGACCGCGTGGTGGTCATGAACCACGGCAAGATCGAGCAGATCGGCTCGCCGGACGAAGTCTATTCCAGCCCGGCCTCGCCTTTCGTCTATCAGTTCCTCGGCAACGTGAATGTTTTCCACAGCCGGGTCCAGGGCTGTTATGCCGAGGTCGAGCGCAACGAATCAGCCGAGAAGGCGACGGCCTTCGTTCGCCCGCACGATATCGACATCACCCATCAGCCAAGCGAAGAAGGCCTGCAGGCAACGGTCCAGCACGTGCATCCGATCGGCCCGGTGGTGCGCATAGAGTTGCTGCATGGCAGCGAGATCGTCGAAGTCGAGTTGTCGCGCGAGCGGCACGAGGCGCTGCAACTGGCGGTCGGCCAGTCGGTGTGGTTCCGGCCGCGCCAGATGAAAGTGTTCAACGGCGACGACCTGTTGCGGTCAACGCCTGAAAAACAGGCATTTCTGTTCTGATCCAGATCGGGGAAGGGCACCGGGGGCGGATGTTATAATCGCCCCCCATTTCGTGTGCGCCAGCCCAACCCGGTGATCTTTACCCTCGGCATCAACCACCACTCCGCCCCGCTCGCCATCCGCGAGCGTGTGGCGTTTGGCGCCGACAAGCTGCCGCACGCGCTGGCCGACCTGACGCGCGACCGGCCGGTCCGCGAGGTGGCGATCCTGTCCACCTGCAACCGCACCGAAATCTACTGCGCCGCCGAATCGCCGGACGTCGTGATCGACTGGCTGGCCCACTACCATCAGGTCGAGCGCGACGAAATTGCGCCTTACATTTACACCCACGATCAGCCGGAAGCCATCCGCCACGCCTTCCGCGTCGCCAGCGGGCTCGATTCGATGGTCATCGGCGAGCCGCAGATTCTCGGCCAGATGAAGGATGCGGTGCGCGTCGCCGAAGAAAACGGCACGCTCGGCACGCAGTTGCACAAGCTGTTCCAGCGCTCGTTTTCGGTCGCCAAGGAAGTGCGCAGCACGACGGCAATCGGCGCCAACATCGTCTCGATGGCGGCGGCCGGCGTGCATCTTGCCGAGCGCATTTTCGAGTCGCTCGATACCCAGCGCATCCTGTTCATCGGCGCCGGCGAAATGATCGAACTGTGCGCCGCCCACTTCTGTGCCCGCCAGCCGAAGCAGGTCACCATCGCCAACCGCACCGTCGAGCGCGGCCGGGCGCTGGCCGAGCGCTACAACGGCACCGCCATCCGCCTCGACGAACTCGGCGAGCACATGGCGCAGCACGACATCGTCGTTTCCTGTACCGCCAGCCCGCTGCCCATCATCGGCCTCGGCATGGCCGAGCGGGCGGTCAAGGCGCGCCGCCACCGGCCGATGTTCATGGTCGACCTCGCCGTGCCGCGCGACATCGAGGAAGAAGTCGGCGAACTCGACGACGTCTTCCTGTACACCGTCGACGACCTCGCGCAGGTCGTCGAGAGCGGCCTTGAATCGCGGCAGGCGGCGGTGGTCGAGGCCGAAGACATCATCGCCAACCGGGTGCAGGACTTTCTCGGCTGGCTGCAGGCGCGCGACACCGTGCCGGTCATCCGCTCTCTGCGCGACGCGGCCGAGCGCGTGCGCCGCCACGAAATCGAACACGCCATGAAGCTGCTGGCCAAGGGCGAGCCGGCCGACAAGGTGCTCGAACACCTGTCGCACCGGCTGACCAACAAGATCCTGCACGCACCGACCCAGGCCCTCAATCTCGCCGAAGGCTCCGAACGCGCCGACCTGCAGGCCGCCGCCGCGCGTCTCTTCCACCTCCATTCCGGCGAGTAGCGCCCGTTCCGGGCCGCTGCCGTCTTCCTCGCCATGAAACCATCCATCCGCCAGAAACTCGACCTGCTGGTCGACCGTCTCGACGAAATCGACCGCATGCTGTCGGCGCCCAGTACCGCCAATGACATGGACCAGTTCCGCAAGCTGTCACGCGAACGCGCCGAAATCGAACCGGTGATCATCCAGTTCAACGCCTTCCGCCAAGCCGAGAACGATCTGGCCGAGGCCGAAGTGATGCTCACCGACCTTGACATGCGCGAGTTCGCCGAAGAGGAAATGGCCACCGCCAAGGCGCGCCTGCCGGAACTGGAAGTCGAGTTGCAGAAACTGCTGCTGCCCAAGGATCCCAACGACGAACGCAGCGTGCTGCTGGAAATCCGCGCCGGCACCGGCGGCGACGAGTCGGCGCTGTTTGCCGGCGACCTCTTCCGCATGTACTCGCGCTACGCCGAGCGCCAGCGCTGGCAGGTCGAAGTGATGTCGGCCAGCGAATCGGAACTCGGCGGCTATCGCGAAATCATCTGCCGCATCGGCGGCAACGGCGCCTATTCGCGGCTGAAATTCGAATCCGGCGGCCACCGCGTCCAGCGCGTGCCGGAAACCGAAACCCAGGGCCGTATCCACACCTCGGCGTGCACCGTGGCGATCATGCCGGAAGTCGACGAGGTCGAGGACGTCAACCTCAACCCGGCCGACCTGCGCATCGATACCTTCCGCGCTTCCGGCGCCGGTGGCCAACACATCAACAAGACCGATTCAGCGGTGCGCATCACCCACCTGCCGACCGGCATCGTCGCCGAATGCCAGGACGGCCGCTCGCAACATGCCAACAAGGCCTCGGCCATGAAGGTGCTGGCGGCGCGCATCAAGGATGTCCAGGTGCGCGCCCAGCAAGCCCACATTTCCAGCACACGCAAGAGCCTGATCGGCTCCGGCGACCGCTCCGAGCGCATCCGCACCTACAACTTCCCGCAGGGCCGCGTCACCGACCACCGCATCAACCTGACGCTGTACAAGATCGCCGCGATCATGGATGGCGACATGGACGAACTGCTCAGCGCGCTGGCGGCCGAACATCAGGCCGATCTGCTGGCCGAACTGGCCGAGCAGAACTGAAAATGACCCTTTTTGAGGCGTTGACCACAGCACGACGGGAAATCGACCGGCTCGACGCCCGCCTGCTGCTGCAATACGCCACTGGCTGCACACACACCGATCTGCTGGCGCGCCCGGAAACGCCGGTGATCGCACCAGCCTACGAGCAATTTTTGGCGTGGGTCGAACGCCGCGCGGCCGGCGAACCGCTGGCCTATCTGGTCGGCGAGGCAGAATTTCGCGGCCGCGTCTTTCAGGTGTCGCCGGCGGTGCTGATCCCGCGCCCGGAAACCGAAGTCCTGATCGACCTCGCACTGGAAAAGCTGCACGGGCTGGCAGCGCCGAAAGTTCTCGATCTCGGCACGGGTTCCGGCATCGTCGCCATCTCGCTAGCGCTCGAATGCCCGACGGCAACGGTTGTTGCGGTCGACCTCGCAAAAGAGGCCATTTCCGTGGCCCGCAACAACGCTGGCCGACTGGGGGCACGAGTCGATTTGCGGCACAGCGACTGGTTCGCGAGTCTGGCCGGCGAGCGTTTCGACCTGATCGTTTCCAACCCACCCTACGTCGTCGAGGGCGACCCGCATCTCGCCCTCAATGGCCTGCCGTTCGAACCGCGCATGGCGCTGACCGACGGCGCCGCAGGCGGCGACGGTCTGGCCTGCATCCGCCACATCGTCGCCGAGGCGGCGGCACATTTGCGGCCCGGCGGCTGGCTGCTCTTCGAGCACGGCTATGACCAGGGCGCGGCGAGCCGGAACTTATTGACCCGCGCCGGGTTCAAAGCGGCGTTAACCCACCCCGACCTGGCCGGCATCGACCGTGTTTCAGGCGGCCATCTGTAAATCTGGAGAAATCATGTCCGACGTTCAGCAACGCATCCACGCCACCGTGACCGGCAACCCGGTCGTCCTTTACATGAAGGGCGACGCCCGCTTTCCGCAATGCGGCTTTTCGGCAACTGCCGTGCAGATCCTGAAGGTCTGCGGCGTCGATGACTTCGTCACGGTCAACGTGCTGGCCGACGAGGAAATCCGCAACGGCGTCAAGGAATACGCCAACTGGCCGACCATTCCGCAGCTCTACATCAAGGGCGAATTTGTCGGCGGCTGCGACATCATGAAGGAGATGTACCAGACCGGCGAACTGCAGCAGATGCTGGAAGGCATTGCCCAGGTCTGAACCCTGCCGGCTACTGAGCAGCCCCCCAACAGGAAACCCGCCAATCGGCGGGTTTCCTGCTTTAGGGCGCCAACTTATTTCGGCGCGCTGAATTCCTCGTAGGCGCGCACCGCCTCCGCAGCATACATCAGCGTCGGCCCGCCCCCCATGTAAACACAGACACCCAGTGTTTCCATCAGTTGCTCGCGGGTCACGCCGAGGCGGATCAATGCCTTGACGTGAAAACCAATACAGCCGTCGCAACGGCTGGTCACCCCGATGGCGAGCGCCAGCAACTCCTTGTCGAGTTCGCTCAGCGCGCCGGCCTTCATTGCGCCGTTGTGCAGGGCGTTGAAGCCCTGCATGGTTTCGGGAATCTCCTTGCGCAGGGCCGACAGACCCTTGGCAATATCCGAGGTGATGGTAACGAACGATTTGCTGGCCATGCTGCACTCCATTATATAAGCATATGCTTATTATTTTAGTGCATGGCCCAACGCAAAGTAAATAGCGGCGCCTACCTGGGGGTCGCCACTTGCCAGCCGCCGCCCATCGCCAGGTACAGATTGATCATCGCCTGCAACTGCACCTGATGCGTCTGCGTATATTGCAACTGGACGTTGAACAGGCTGCGCTCGGCATCGAGGACTTCGATGAAACTCGTGTAGCCGTTGTCGTAGCGGAGCCGGGCAGTCGATGCATACACTTTCAGTGCGTCGACCTGGCGTCTCTGCGCCAGCAGTTGCTCGCGGGTCCGGTCCTGGCTGACGAGCGAATCATTGACCTCGCGGAAAGCTTCCTGGATCGCCTTCTGGTACCCAAACAGCGCCTGCTGCTGTACCGCTTCGGCGGCCTGCACCTGACCGGCAATGGCACCGGCGGTGAAGATCGGCATGCTGATCGGTGCGCCGTACTGCCACACCTTCGACTGGCTGTTGAACAGACTGTTCAGGCTGGGGCTGACGTAGCCGAACAACCCGGTCAACGAGATCGTCGGATAGTACGCCGCCTTGGCTGCGCCGATCAGGGCATTGGCGGCGATCAGGTTCTGTTCGGCACGGCGGAGGTCCGGCCGGCGTTCGAGCAGCTCCGAAGGCAAACCGGCCGGAATTGCCGGTAGCGTCAATTGATCGATGTCCTTGCCGCGCGCGATCGGCCCGGGGTTGCGGCCGAGCAGCACGCTCAGGCCGTTCTCCTGCTGGGCGATGGCCTTTTCCAGCGGCGGGATGCTGGCCAGCGCCTCCTCGTACTGCGACTTGTTCTGGCTCAGTTCGAGCAGCGAGATGACCCCACCCTCGAAACGCAGCTTGAACAGCTCGTACGATTCGCCGCGACTCTTCGCCGTCGCCCGGGCAATCTCCAGTTGGCGATCCAGGTTGCGCAGGTTGATGTAGGCGCCCGCGACGCTGCCAACCAGCGACAGGATGACGCCGTTACGTCCTTCCTCGCTGGCCAGCAGTTGCGCATTTGCCGCCTCGGTCTGGCGGCGGATGCGGCCCCAGATGTCGATCTCCCAACTGGCGTTCAGCACGGCGCTGTAGCTGTTGTAAGTCACCGGGTCAACTGCGCCCGGAACAGCACTGTTCCGCTGCCGGCTCACCTCATAGCCCGCACCGACCTGCGGAAAAAGACCGGAACGAACGAAGCCGTAGTTGCCGGCAAATTCGTCAACGCGCGCCGAGGCAATCATCAGATCCTTGTTTTCGCGCAGCGCCTCGGTGACCAGATCGTTGAGCACCGGATCGGCGAATTGCTCCCACCAGGCGGTATTGGCCAGATCCCTGACATCTTGCTCGCTGAGGCGCCAGGCCGCCGGCGCGTCTACCGGCGGCCGCACGTAGTCGGGTCCGACCATGCAGCCACTGAAGAGTAGTGAAAGCAAAGTAACAAGCAGTGTCTTACGCATGGCTGTCACCCTCCTTTCCTGCAGCTTTTTCCGAAACATCGACCTTGCCTGATTCAGCCCCCCCGGCATGGCTGGCTATGCCGGTAGCCCCTTTATGGGAACGCTTTTCGACCACGTAGAAAGTCACCGGAATAATGAAGATGGCAATGCAGGTGGCGGCCAACATGCCGCCGATCACGGTGCTGCCCATGACTTGCCGCGAAATCGCACCGGCGCCACTGGCGATCGCGAGAGGCACGCAGCCAAGGATGAAGGCGAACGATGTCATCAGGATCGGCCGTAAACGCAGCTGGGCACCCTTGAGCGTAGCGTCGACAAGCGACAGTTCACCCTTTTCGTACTCCATCTTGGCGAACTCGACGATCAGGATCGCATTCTTGGCCGCCAGGCCGATCAGCATCACCAGGCCGATCTGGGCATAGACGTTGAGTTCCTGTCCACGCCACATCAGCGCCAGGAAGGCGCCGGCGATGGCGATCGGCGTACCGAGCAGTACTGAAAAGGGTAGCGACCAGCTTTCGTACTGCGCCGCCAGGATCAGGAAGACGCAGAGTAGCGAGAAGCCGAAGATAAGCATTGGCGAAACACCTTGCTGCGCCTTTTGCTCCTGGAACGACATGCCCATGTAATCGAAGCCCATTTCGTTGGGCATCGTCTCGGCGAAGACTTCCTCAAGCGCCCGCATGACCTGCGCCGAACTGAAGCCGGGTGCCGCGGAGGCATTGATCTGGGCGCTACGATACAAGTTGTAGCGCATCGTGAACTCCGGGCCCGAGATATTGCGAACCGATGTCAGAGCCGACAGCGGCACCGCTTCGCCCTTGTTGTTGCGCACGTAAAACTGGCCGACATTCTCGATGTTGGTCCGGAAGTCGCCCTCGGCCTGGACATACACCTGCCACTGGCGGCCGAAACGGTTGAAGTAATTGATGAAGCCGCTGCCCAGGAAGCTCTGCAGGGTCTTGTAGACATCGTTGATGTTTACGCCCTGCTTGAGCACCTTGTCCTGGTCAACCTCAAGGAACAACTGTGGCACGGTCGGCCGGAAAGTCGTCGAAACACTGGCCAGTTCCGGGCGTTTCCTCGCTGCCTCGAGGAACTTGGTGGTGTTTTCGGCAAGGAAGGCGATGTCCTTGCCAGCCCGGTCTTCGAGAATGAAGGTCGCGCCGCCCGACACCCCGACACCGGGAATCGCCGGTGGCGGAAAGGCGAAGCCGATGGCGCCGCTGAGGCCGCCGAGCTTCTTCGTCAACTCGGCCTTGATCGCGGCGTATTGCTCCTCCGGCTTCTTGCGCTTGGCCCAGTCTTCCAGCGTGATGAAGAAGAAGGCGCTGTAAGTGTTCGTCACCTGGCTCAGCATGCTGTAGCCGATGACTGTGGTCGTGTATTTGACGCCTGGCACCTGCATGATCAGGTCTTCCGCCTGGCGGGCGACTTCGGCGGTGCGCTGCAGCGAGGACGCATCGGGCAACTGTATGCCGGCAAACACATAGCCCTGATCCTCGTCGGGCAGGAAGCCGGCCGGCACGACCTTGCCGAAGAGCCCGACACTGCCGGCAACGGCAACCAGGAAGAGAAGGCTTATCAGGCTCCGGCGAATGGCGATCCGGCAGATGCCGACGTAGCCCCCGGTGACCCGGGCGAACACGCCGTTGAACCAGTCGTAGAATTTCTGCAGCGGGCCGCTGCCCTTGACCTTGGGCCGGAGCAGCAGCGCGCAGAGTGCCGGGCTCAGCGTCAGCGCGTTGAACGCCGAGATGATGACCGAGATGGCGATGGTCACCGCGAACTGCTGGTAGAGCTGGCCGGTGATCCCGGGAATGAAGGCAGTCGGCACGAAGACGGCAGCCAGGATGACGGCAATGGCAATGACCGGCCCGGTGACCTCCTCCATCGCCCGGAGTGTCGCATCCTTCGGCGTCATGCCGTGCTCGATGTGGTGTTCGACGGCTTCGACGACAACGATGGCATCGTCGACGACCAGACCGATCGCCAGCACCAGGCCGAACAGCGACAGCGTATTGATCGAGAAACCGAACATCGGGAACAGCATGAAGGTGCCGACCAGCGAGACCGGCACCGCCAGCAGCGGAATCAGCGTCGCCCGCCAGCCTTGCAGAAAGACGAAGACGACGATCATCACCAGCACCAGCGCCTCGATCAGGGTGTGCTGGATTTCCTTGATCCCCTCGGTCACCGACAACGTCGTGTCGAGGGCGACGACATAATCGAGATCGGGCGGGAAGCGCTCCTTGATCTTGGCCATCAGCTTCTTGGCACCGTCGGCAGCATCGAGGGCATTGGCGCCGGGCATCTGGTAGAGCGCGACCAGGGCTGCCGGCTTGCCGTTGAGCCTGCCCTGCTGGCTGTATGTCTGGGCGCCAAGCTCGATGCGGGCCACATCGCTGACGCGCACCAGCGAACCGTCGGTATTGGCGCGCAGAACAATCTTGCCGAAATCCTCGACACTCTCCAGGCGCCCTTGGGCGCGCACCGCATACGTGTATTCCTGCCCCGGTGGCACCGGTTCGGCGCCGATTGTTCCTGCCGGATTGACCGTGTTTTGCTGGTTGACCGCATTGACGATCTCGGGGATCGTGATATTCAGCTTGGCCAGCTGATCCGGCCTCACCCACAGGCGCATCGCATACTGGCCGGCACCGAACACCGTGACACTGGCAATGCCCTTGATCCGCGTCATCTGGTCATTGATGTTGATGTACGCGTAGTTGGCGAGGAAAACGTTATCGTAGGTACCGTTCGGCGAATAGAGCGCGAACATGATCAAAGGCGACGAGGTCGATTTCTGAACCGTCACGCCGTAGTCGCGTACTGCCGAAGGCAGCTGCGACTCGGCCTGCCCCTGGCGCATCTGGGCGAGCAGCTGGTCGGTGTTGGCATCGGTGGCAATGTCGAAATTGACCGTCAGCGACGACTGGCCGTTGTTCGCATTGATCGAGTACATGTAGTTCATGTTGTCGACGCCCGACATCTGCTGCTCGATCGGGGTGGCCACCGCCTGCTCGACGGTCAGCGCATCGGCACCGGTATAGGTGCTGTTGACCTTGATCTCGGGCGGAACGATGTTCGGAAACTGGGCGATCGGCAGACCCGACATGGCGACCAGCCCGACGATGGTCATCAGGATCGAGATGACCATGGCGACGATTGGCCGGTTGATGAAGAACTTCGACATGGCTGCTTACCCCTTGCCAGCCGGTGCGGGCGCGGCGGGTTTTTCGGCCGGCGCACCGGCCGCGAACGGCTTGGGATTCACCGTTGCACCCGGACGCACCTTCTGCGTACCCTCGGCGATCACCTGCTCACCCGGCTGCAGGCCCTTGCTGATGATCCACTCCGTCCCGATCCGTTCGCCGACCGTCACCGGCCGAATATCGACCTTGTTGTCGGCGCCGACGACCGCCATCAGGTACTTGCCCTGGATTTCGGTGACAGCGCGCTGCGGCACCAGCAACGCCCCCTTCTCGACTGACATCGTCGCCCGTATCTTGCCGTACTGGCCGGGGCGCAGCAAGTTGTCGGGATTGGGAAACAGGGCGGCAACTTTGAAAGTGCCGGTGGTCGTATCGACCTGCCGGTTGAGCACTGCCACCTTGCCAGGGTGCGGATAGAGCGAACCGTCTACCAGGAACAGCTCCAGCGGAACCCGCTCCGGCTTGCTGCCGGCGGCGATGGCCGCGTTGGCAATCTTCAGATACTCCCGCTCGCTGATATTGAAATAGACCTTGATCGGGTCGACGACGGAAACGGTGGTCAGCTCCGTCGGCATGCTCGGACTCAGCAAGTCGCCGATCTGCGCCTTGGCGATGCCGGCAATGCCGGTCACCGGCGAGGTGATCTTCGTGAATCCAAGGTTCAGTTTCGCCGTCTTGAGCGAGGCCTCGGCGGCTTCGAGCTGGGCCTTGGCGGAAAGGTGGGCACCGGTGGCGTCGTCGAGATCCTTCTGGCTGACGGCGTTGACCGCAGCCAGCGGCTTGATGCGGGCGAGGTTGGCTCTGGTCGTTTCGAAGCGGGCCATCTGCTGGGCACGCAAACCCTTGGCTTCCTCGACGGCAGCCTCGAAAGTGCGGGGGTCGATCTCGAACAGCGGCTGTCCCTGTTTTACCAGGTCGCCTTCGCGGTAGTTCTGCTTGATCAGGTAACCGGTAACCTGCGGGCGGATGACCGCATTGACGTTGCCGTCGAGCGAACCGATCCATTCCATGTAAATCGGCACGTCGCGCTGCGCGACGCTGACAACCTCGACCGTCGGCGACACTGGCGGAGGGGGAGTCTTGTCGCTGCAAGCCGCCAGAGAAAGGCTGAAAATCAGGGTCGTGGCAATCAGGGATGGCTTCATGTCGATCTCGGCGGACGCTATTGCGATAGGGGGGAAATATTAACGTATTCGGCATTCGGCAACTATACAGATGTGGACAGCGTGCATTCCTTTGCCACCTCTCGAAGCCTGCCTGCTCCAAACGCGAGGTGTGTTCCATCCACCTACTGGTTCGCGCGGCCCTTTTGGGCTCGCCAACGGGATGGCGTGGTGCCGCTCCAGCGGCGGAATGCCCGCGTGAAGGCGCTTGCGTCTGCGTATTCGAGCGTCACCGCGATTTGCTGGATGTCCGCATCCGTGTTCTCGAGAAACTGGCGGGCAATCTCGAAGCGCCCCTCGTCCACCAGACGCTGAAAGCTGGTGCCGCAATCGTTCAGCCGGCGGCTCATGGTGCGAGTGTGCATCGAAAAGAGTTCGGCGATCTGGTCTGCCCTGGCATGATCGGTTAGGAGCGCAGTTCGCAGCACGGCACGCACCTGTTCCCGCAAGTCACCACCATGTGCCGCCTCAAGTGCGTCGATCTGCTGCTGCAGCAGACTGCGCAATTCGGCATCCGCGCCCGCCACTGGACGATCCAGCCAGTCGGCCGTGAACACGACCCCGTTCTGCTCGGCATCAAAGCGCATCGGCACCCGGAAGAATTGCTGGAAGGGCCGAAGATCGTCCGGCTTGCGGTGGGCAAACTGGACTTCGACGGGTTTCCAATCCGGGCCACACAGAGTGCGCAAAATATTGAACATGACCGCGACCGCACCATCCCCGACCTGGTCGGTAGCCTCGACCTGTCCCTCATAGATGCTATAGCTCAGCATCGCCGTGTGGTCGCACACCGCGAGGTTCGTCACGGCGCCACGGACATGAAGATGCAGGCAGCGCACAAGGCTGCGTAGCGCATTCCCAACCTCCGGCGAGTGCTGCACCAACAGGCCCACCAGCCCCAGCGAATGCAGACCCGCCTGCTGACCGACCAGGAATCCAAAGTGCTGGCAACCGGTTCTGTCCACGCAATGCTTGAAAAGGCGGCTCCGCAGTACGAATGAAATCCGGCTATCGGGGTTGTCGAACAGCTCCGGCACCAGGCCCACCTCGGCCAACACCTCTGCCGGATTTGCGCCAAGACTGCGGAGTACGGCCGGAACCGCCCGCGCGGCGCCGATGCGAACGCTTGCATCCTCGCGAGGCTTTCGCACCGTTAACTCTTCTGATTCGCTCAAGCCCTGTTTCTCTGATCGCATGCGAACAGAGTAGGCGAGATTGTCCAAAAATGTCCAGTGTGCGTAGCGGCAACATGTTTGAATTGAAAAATGAAAGCTGCGCGACTGCCCGGTCGACTGGCCCGATCACCAATTCTTGAAACTGGTAAGGAAATCATGGAACCCAAGAGCGCTAGAAAGAAAGTCATCATTGTCGGCGGCGTGGCCGGTGGCGCCTCGTGCGCGGCACGCCTGCGCCGGCTCGACGAAAATGCGGAAATCGTCATGGTCGAGAAGGGGCCGTACGTCTCCTACGCCAATTGCGGCCTGCCCTACCATGTGGGCGGCGTGATCGAGAAGGAAGCCAGCCTTCTGGTGGCGACGGCGGACACCTTCCGCCTGCAGTTCAATGTCGATGTCAGGACAAATTGCGAGGCGATCCGCATCTCACCCGAGAGCAAGACCGTCGAATTGCGCAACGTGGAAAGCGGCGAAGTCACGAGCGAGTCCTACGACACACTCGTGCTGTCGCCCGGCGCACCATCGGTTCGTCCGCCCTTACCGGGCATCGATCTGCCGGGCATCTTCCAGGTGCGCACCGTACCCGATGCGCGGGCGATCCGCGAATGGATAGAGCGCGGCTCCCTGTTCCTCAGCGGCATGGACAAATACTCGGGCTTCCAGACGGTCAAGCCCAAGACCCGCGCAGTGGTCATCGGCGGTGGCTTCATCGGCCTCGAAACCGCGGAGAATCTGGTGCATCGGGGATTTGATGTCACCCTCGTCGAGATGCTCGACCAGGTCCTGGCGCCGCTCGATGTGGACATGGCGCGCATCGTCGAAGACTACGTAGAACGGCATGGCATCCGCCTCGCCCTCAATGACGGGGTAGCGGGATTCCAGCAGGCCGCTAACGGTTCGCTTGAGGTGCTGACCAAATCCGGCAAGACGCACCTCGCCGACATCGTTATCCTCGCGCTCGGCGTGCGTCCGGATACGGCGCTAGCCAAGGCGGCTGGCCTCGAGATCGGCCAGCGTGGCGGCATCCGCGTCGACGAGCAGATGCGCACCAGCAACCCGGACATCTTCGCCGTCGGCGACGCTGTTGAAGTCCGCGATTTCGTCACCGGCGAGTGGAGTCTCATCGCCCTCGCCGGGCCGGCCAATCGCCAGGGGCGCATCGCCGCCGACGTGATTGCCGGACGCAATTCACGCTTTCGTGGCACCCAGGGCACCTCGATCATCGGGCTCTTTGGCGCCGCAGCCGCCTGGGTCGGCGCCAGCGAGAACACGCTCAAGCGGCTCGGCGACAGCGATTACGAGAAGATCTATCTCTACCCGAACTCGCATGCCGGCTATTACCCCGGCGCCCGGCCGATCGCGATGAAGGTTCTCTTCCGCAAATCCGACGGGCGTTTCCTCGGTGCGCAGGCGGTTGGTGAGGACGGAGTGGACAAGCGGATCAGCGCGCTCGCCATGGCACTCCAGTTGGGCGCTACGATCTACGATCTCGAAGAGGCCGAACTTTGCTACGCGCCCCAGTTCGGCAGCGCCAAACCCGGTCAACTTCGCCGGGATGGTCGCCGCCGACATCGTCCGTGGCGACATGCCGATCAGTCACTGGGATTCCGCAGAAAGCGGGTTTCTCCTCGACGTGCGCGAACCGGCCGAACTCGCCGTGGAGAGCGTGCCAGGTGCGGCCAACATCCCGCTCGGCCAACTGCGGGCGCGGCTCGGCGAACTACCTCGCGACCGGGAAATCCTGGTCATCTGCCGCTCTGGCCAGCGTGCGTATTATGCGACCCGCGCGCTCCTGCAACACGGATTCCAGGCGAGAACCCTTGCCGGCGGCACGCTGTCGCGCTATCACGCTCATGTCCTGGTGAACTAGACGGGAAGTCTATGGGCGGCGCTGACCAAAAAAGCAGAAGCTGGAAGGAAAAAAACTCTCACGAGATGGTCGATTACGGGGTAAACGTCATTTACCTGACCCTCGTTTTCGCCGTTTTCACGCAATACCGGAGGCTCCTGCTTGCCGCCCATGACATCATCTACACGAATTACTGGGTAGCTGTGATCCAGGCCTTGATCCTCGGGAAAGTCATCATGATCGGAAGCATTTTCCATCTCGGGCGTGGCCTTGAAGAAAAGCCCCTGATTTACCCGACACTCTACAAAGCAGCCGTTTTCACACTATTTATCGCCGTATTCACCATAGTCGAGCATGCAATCAAGGGCCTATGGAGAGGGAGCGGGATCACCGGCGGGATTGAAGACCTCCTTGCCAGGGGGCACCACGAAGTGCTCGCCGCACTCCTGGTGTACTTCGTGGCCTTGATCCCTTTCTTCGGTGTCAAGGAGCTTGGTCGGGTGTTCGGGCAGGAAAGGATCTGGGCGCTCTTTTTCCGGAATGGCGCTGTACAGTCAGTCAGGGGCGAGCGGTGACGATTATCGAAGGCAGCCCGAGTATCAAACTTGACGTAGTCGCCGGGTTGACCGCAGCGGCCGTCGTTTTGCCCAAGGCCATGGCCTATGCGACGGTCGCCGGATTACCTGTGGCGGTCGGTCTCTACACGGCCTTCGTGCCAATGGTCATCTACGCGCTGCTCGGTAGCTCACGTGTACTGAGCGTCAGTTCCACCGCCACACTGGGCATCCTGGTCGCCACACAGCTCGGACTGGCGGTTCCAGACGGTGACTCGCTACGACTCCTCACGGCGACGGCGACACTCGGGACGTTGGTCGGCGCGATTCTCCTCGTAGCCAGGTTGCTGCGTCTAGGCTTCGTTGCCAGCTTCATTTCCGCGCCGGTTCTGACCGGCTTTAAGGCGGGAATCGGCATTGTGATTGTTCTTGACCAAGTGCCCAAGCTCTTCGGCATACACATCACGAAGCAGGGTTTCCTCTACGACGTGCTCAGCGTTGTGCACCACCTTCCCGATACCTCGCTGATGACGTTGGTGGTAGCCGTGGCGACCTTTGCGGTACTGATCTGCATGGAACGCCTGTGGCCACATTCGCCAGCACCATTGGTCGCCGTTGGTGGCAGCATTGCCGCAGCCTGATTCTTCGGCCTTGAAGGACAAGGAGTAGCGTTAGTCGGCCATATCCCCCAGGGCTTCCCATCGCTGACCCTGCCCGACCTCGCGCTGATTCAGCAATTGCTTCCGGGTGCAACGGGCATTGCATTGATGAGCTTTACCGAATCGATTGCGGCGGGACGTGCCTTCGCCAAAAATTCGGATCCACCGATCAACGCCAATCGCGAACTGCTGGCCGTCGGCGCTGCCAATCTGGGCGGCGCGCTCTTCGGCGCCATGCCGGCGGGGGGCGGCACGTCGCAAACTGCAGTGGTGCGGTCGGTTGGCGGTCAATCGCAAAAGGCCTCACTGGTTACCGCCGGCGCAGCGCTCGCTACCATGCTCTTTCTCGCGCCGCTGCTCGGCATGCTGCCCTACGCCACGCTGGCTGCCGTAGTCATCGTATATTCAGTCGGGCTGATCCAGCCCGCCGAATTCAGAGCAATCCACAAGGTGCGCACGATGGAGTTTCGCTGGGCGGTGGCTGCCTTTCTCGGGGTGATCATCTTCGGCACCCTCCAAGGCATCGTCGTCGCCATCATCCTCTCCCTGATCGGCTTGACCAGCCAGACGGCCAACCCACAAGTCCATGTCATCGGGCGCAAGCGCGGTACCGATGTATTGCGCCCAATCTCGAATGAACATCCGGATGACGAAACCTTCGAGGGACTGTTGATCCTGCGCCCCGAGGGACGCCTGTTCTTCGTCAACGCCCAGGCGGTTGCCGACCAGATCAAGGCACTCATGTTGAAGCATCAACCCCGGGTTCTCGTGCTGGATCTGAGCCGAGTGCCGGATATCGAGTATTCCGCGCTGCAGATGCTGGTCGAAGGAGAGGCGCGCATGGCCGATAGCGGCCCAGTCATCTGGCTGGCTGGCTTGAATCCGGGCGTGATGAAGGTGGTCGAGCATGCCGGCCTGGCTGAGCGCCTGGGCCGCGAGCGGATGGTGTTCAATGCCCATCTCGCCATCGACCGCTATCTGGCGACAAAAGCAACCTGAGCTTACAGAATTAGTCGCGGGCCGTGACCCACTCGTGAAACGCCCCTTCAAAAAAGCTTTAACACAAGGAAGATCAAAATGAGCAGAAAAGTCAGCAAGCCCGAGAATGCCTCTGGCGCCGCCCCCGCTGGAAGCCTGCCAGATAGCATGATCAGCGGCATCAATTCGGCGCTGCAAGCCTGGGGGCCCTCCGGCGAGTACATGCTGGATGCCATGCAGCGCACCATTCTTTATTGGGATCTGATGCGCCAGCGTAGCGAGCTGCACGAGAAACAGAAGGCAGAGGCGGTGCCCAATGTATTGAAGTTTGACGCCGAACTGGTCCTCGACGCCCGTACTTTCAAACGGCCGGCAAATTACCTGCTGGTGCGCATCAAGCCGACCAAGGACGTGACGATCGATCCGCAGAAACGCCCCTTCGTGGTGGTCGATCCACGGGCCGGGCACGGCCCGGGCATCGGCGGCTTCAAGGCAGACAGTGAAATCGGCATGGCCATGGGCGCCGGGCATCCCTGCTACTTCGTCGGTTTCACCCCCGAACCCATGCCGGGCCAGACCATCGAAGACATCATGCATGCCGAGGCCGTGTTCCTTGAGAAGGTCATCGCGCTGCACCCGGAAGCGGAAGGCAAGCCTTGCGTCATCGGCAATTGCCAGGCCGGCTGGGCGGTGATGATGCTGGCCGCGACGCGGCCGGAACTGTTCGGCCCGATCATCGTTGCCGGCTCGCCGCTGTCTTACTGGGCCGGGGTAAAAGGCGAAAACCCGATGCGCTACACCGGCGGTCTGGCGGGCGGCAGCTGGCTCACCGCACTGACCAGCGACCTCGGTCACGGCAAGTTCGACGGCGCCCACCTGGTCAAGAATTTCGAGAACCTTAATCCCGCCAACACCCACTGGAGCAAGAGTTACGACATCTGGGCGAACGTCGATAAAGGTGCCAAACGCTTCCTGGAGTTCGAAAAATGGTGGGGTGGCCACGTCAATCTCAACGCCGAGGAAATACAGTGGATCGTCGATCAGCTCTTCGTCGGCAACAAGCTGGCCACCGCCGAAATCGTCACCAGCGAGGGCGAGCGCATCGATCTGCGCAATATCCGCTCGCCGATCATCTGCTTCTGCTCCAAGGGTGACAACATCACCCCGCCGCAACAGGCTCTGGGCTGGATCGCCGACCTTTACGCCACCGATGACGATATCCGCGCCTGCGGCCAGACCATCATCTATGCCATCCACGAAAGCGTTGGCCATCTCGGCATCTTCGTCTCGGGTGGCGTCGCCAAGAAAGAGCATCAGGAATTCACGTCCAACATCGACCTGATCGACGTCTTGCCGCCCGGCCTCTACGAGGCCGTGATGACCCCAAAAGCCAACGTCTTGGTCAATTCGGACCTGGTCGGCGGCGACTGGGTCGTGCGCTTCGAACTGCGCACCATGGACGACATCCGCACCATCGTCCAGCCCAGCATCGAAAATGAACGCCTCTTTGCCACGGTACAGCGGGTATCGGAGATCAATCTCGGCCTTTACCACGGCTTTTTCCAGCCCCTGGTTCGCGCTGCCCTGAACAATCCGGCAACCGAGTGGATGAAAAAAATCATGCCGGCCCTGCCCGATTCTGATCCCTTTGCAGCGAACAACCCGCTGATGCGGCAAGTCGCCCAGATGGCCGAACAGGTTCGCCAGCATCGCTCGCCGGTGGCGCCCGACAACCCTCTCGTGGCGTGGCAGACAAAAGTCTCGGAAGGGATTGTCGCTGCCCTCGACGGCTATCGCGATATGCGCGACAAGAGCATGGAGCAGATTTTCCTGGCCACCTACGGCTCCCCGCTGCTGCAGGCCATGGTCGGACTGCCAGCGGCGGACGAAAGCCCGCGCCGGCGACCGGGTGCTGACCCGAAGCGTCTCGCCTTCATCGAACAGCGCATCGGCGAACTGAAGTCCCGTGTCGCCGAAGGCGGCTTGCGCGAAGCGGCAGTCCGCAGCCTGGTCTACATCGGCATGGCCGGGGAAGGGGTGGACGAGCGCGCATTCAACGAACTGCGGAAAATTCGTGCCGAAAACGAAGGCATGACACTGCAGGAGTTCAAACAAATGCTGCGCGAGCAGTTCTTCGGGCTGCTGCTCGACCAGGAGGCGGCGCTTGCTGCCATCCCGGCCATGTTGCCGGCTGATCCTGCCGTCCGCACGAAGACCCTTGAAGCGATCCAGCGTACCGTCCGGGCCACCGGCAAGGCAAGTGGCGAACGTGCGCAACGTCTGGCACAAGTCGAAAAACTGTTTGCTGCGGTCGACCCGAAATAACAGGCAAAAATGCTCCTCGCAAAGTGATCTGCGTAACGGGGGTTGCGCCCCCTGCAGATTCGTTCGAGATCAATAAAAGGAAAGATATTGACCCGGCGAACGCGTGGTGGACTCGCCAATGTTGTGCGGGGATACTTACGCAACTGAAATCGATAGCGATATACGTGGCCCGCTTTCCCACTCCTAGCCGTCTTCCCGAAGCCCGCCCACCCCACCAGACAGACAAGGGGTGGCCGCCTGCATCCGGCATCTGGCGCATCGCTGCCGCAATGCTGCTCGCGCTGGCGGCAACGGCTAATGCGGAGGCCGCGATCCCTGGCCTCCCGACAAGCGCCGGCGCGCCCAAAACGGCGGCGGCCAAACCCGCCGCGCCGGACCAGCGCACCCAGACCCGGGAGCAACTGGCCGAAGCGCGCCGCCAGCTGGAAGCCAGCGGCGTACCGGAAGAAGGGGACGGCCTGACGACCAAGCGCCAGCGTATGCTCGAGCGCCTGATCGTCGCCTACGGCGAGCGCCTGAAACTGCTCGACGAACTCGACACCCTGCGCAAGGCCCGCCCCTATACGCTGAACCAGCAGAGCTTTACCGCCGAGTTTGCCGGTCCGCCGCCCTATTCCGCGATCCGCGTCGACGCCCTGCGCCAGGAGTTCAACGCGGTGCGCGAGCGTCTGCAAAGCCTGACCTCAACCGAACGGGCGCTGGAGAGCCAGAAGCGCGGACAGGTCGAAGCCCAGCGCCGCGCTGCCGAGGCGCAGCGCCTGGCCGAAGACCGGCTGGCACGGGCCAGCGGCGACGACGAAGTTGAACGCGAACGCCACAACCGCGACGTGGCGGACTTGCGCCTCAAGCTGAACGATGCCGAGCTGGCCAACATCGCCCTCGGCGAGGAATTGGTCCAGGCCGAAGTTACCGGCCTGCAGACGACCAGCACCGACCTACAGGCCCTGATCGATCGCGTCCTGCCGGGACAGCACCTGAGCAAGGAGGAAGCCGAGCAGCAGCAGGCCCGGTTGCGCGACGTGACGGCGAAGCTGGCCGCCGAACTGGACCGCCGGATCGCCGAAAACACCCGGCACGCGGTGGAGCGCGAACAGCTCGCCAAAGCTCTGGCCAGCACCGAGTCCACCGGCGACGGCGCGCGCCGCCTCAAGCTGCTTGACGAAACCCTGGAAACCGACCGCGTCGTGCTGATGACACTCAACTCGCTGCAGACCCTGACGCAGGTCATCAGCAATGCCTGGGCGGAACGCTACCGCGGCCTGTCGACGGACGACGCGCAGACCAGGCTGGCCGTCACCACCGTGCTCAGCCGCATCCGCGAGGAACTGCATACCCGCAGGCCGCTCTTCGAAGACCTGCAGGCGGCAGCGGAGTTGGCCGTGCGCGAACAGGAACTGCGCATCGACGGGACGACCCTCGACGCCGCCGCCGCCACCTACGAGTCAGCCGTCCTCAGCAGCCTGAAGCAGCGCCTCGAGGCCTATCAGCGCATCAACCAGGCAGCGGAGCGCTTTGACCGCCAGCTCGAACGCTGGCTGACCGGCGACTTCGGCTACGCGGGCGAAGGCGCCGGCAGCTACTGGAAGATGGGCGCGCTGCAACTGGTGCAGAAGCTCAAGCAGATCTGGGAATTCGAGATGTTCGCGGTCGAGGATTCGACCCTCGTCGACGGCCGGACGGTGACCGTGACCTATGGCGTGACGATCGGCAAGAGCATCGGCGGGCTGCTCCTCTTCATTCTCGGCTACTGGCTGTTCTCGCACCTGGCCCGGCGATTTCAGCGGATCATGGTCGACCGCTTCGGGGTCGACCAGCAGGTGGCCAGCGTCATCCGCCGCTGGGTCGTGATCTCGCTCGGCGTCGTGCTGCTCGTCTTCGTCCTCAACGTGGCGCGCATCCCGCTGACCGCTTTCGCCTTCATGGGCGGCGCACTGGCCATCGGTATCGGTTTCGGCACGCAGACGATCATCAAGAACGTCATCAGCGGCATCATCATCCTCTTCGAGCGCAAGATCCGGGTCGGCGACATCGTTGCCATCGGCGGCACGACCGGCCGCGTCACCGCCGTCGACCTGCGCGCCTCGACAGTGCGCAGCTTCGACGGCGTCGAGGCGCTGGTGCCCAATTCCAGCTTCCTGGAAAACCAGGTGGTCAACTGGACCTATTCCAATTCGCAGATCCGTCGCGAAATCCGCGTCGGCATCGCCTACGGCTCGCCGGTGCATGAGGCGGCCGATATCATCGCCGGCTGCGCCGAGGACCACAGTCAGGTGCTGAAGGATCCACCGCCCGCTGTCTTCTTCGAGGATTTCGGCGACAACGCCCAAGTCATGACGCTGGTGTTCTGGGTCGAACTCAACGCCAGCGTACCGGGGCGACGGATCGACAGCGACCTGCGCTTCGCGATCGAGAAGCAGCTGCGCACAGCCGGTATCGCCATCCCCTTCCCGCAGCGCGACATCCGGCTCAACGTCGGCGACGCGCTACCAGTGCATGTCGTGCCCTCCGCGGGCGGCAGCTTACCGGGCTGAGCGCTCGCGGCGCGACGGCGGCTCACCGAAAACGAAGCTGTAAAGGACGTCCAGCGCGTTGTCGGTGCCGGCGCGGGCGATCAGCGATACCTGGCGATTGAGGGCGATGCTCAGCTTGACCACGCTGCCGGCGCGGCCGAGCGACTGGTCGTAGGAGAGCAGCACGTTGCTCGACAGGCGCCGACCGACGCTGAGAATCTGGTTGCCGGTGCCCGCCGTCGTATCGAAGGTGCTGCCGACGACGCGGCTACCCATCCGGCGGCCGCCGCTGTCGCCGATCTCGCCCTGGCGCACGCTGAATTCGTCGATGCCGAAGCCCTGCTTGATCTGCCGCACGAGACCGCCCGACTCGTTGCCGAAGAGGCTGCCGGCCGCCGACAACAGCAGCCCGGCGGCGCCGGCTCCGCCCTGCTCCGGGCCGTGCCCGAGGACCAGCCAGCTCAGCTTCTCGACATCCGGCACGTCCGGGTCGGAAACCAGGCGCACGATGGGACGCTGCACCGTGCCGCTGATCTGGACGCCGGCCTCGACCGCCAGCCCGCGGCGCATCGCCCGCGCATCGATCGCCGGATTGTCGACCAGCCCCTGGAAGGTCAGGATGCCGCGCTCGATTTCCAGTTGCTGGCCAAAAGCCTCGTAGCGGCCGCCCTGCGAGCGGATGCGGCCGGTGGCCCGCGGCAGGTCGCGGCCCTGTGCCTGCAGGCGGACGCTGCCGGCGAGCCGGGTTTCCAGGCCGAGGCCGCTGAACATGAATTGGCGCCCGAGATCGGTTTCCAGATCGAGGTCGAGGCGCGGCCGGAAGCCGCCCGGTTGCGCCGTACCGTCGGCGGCGAGGATGACCACGTCGTCGGACAGCCGCGGCGCACCCATCGGCGCCATTTGCCAGTAGGCGGCATCGACCGCGACCCGGCCCCTGACCGTCAGCGTCTCGGCCAGCCAGGAAATGCTGCCGTTGCCGGAAACGGTGAGCCAGCGGTCGGGCAGCTGGTAGACGCCAACGCGATCCAGGCGCAGTTCGAGCGCCGCGCTCTCGTTGCTGCGGTCGACGCGCATTTGACCGGCAATTTCAAGCCGCCCGGGGCGGCCGGTGATCTCGGCCAGGCGCTCGCCGGCCACCCGCTGCAACTGGCGCGGCGCCGGCTGCAGCGGGCTGGCGAACGCCAGCTGGCTGACGCGCAGCAGGTTGTCGTCAAGGCGCGCGTCGAGCGCCCCGTCGCTCAGGCGCATCCCGGTTTCCGGCAGCGCCAGCGCCAGCCCCTCGCCTTTGAACACCCCGGAAAGCAAGGGATGCTCCGGCGTACCGGCCAGCGTCACTTCACTGTTCAGGCGGCCGCCGGTCGTGCCGCGCTCGTCGAGGAATTCGGCCAACCAGGCCAGGTCGGGCGTTTCGGTGCGCAGCGAGCCCGACCATGCCGCCTGCCGGTTAAGCGTCCACGCGTCGCGCATCCCCGCCTCCAGCCGCGTCTCGATATTGCCCAGCCGGGGGCCGCGGACAGCCGCTTCCACGAGCAGGCGCTGCGCCCCGGCTTCGGCCGCCAGGCGCAGCTTCCACGGGTCGCCGTCGAGGTTTACCGGACCGATGCGCCAGGCCTCGCTGCCCAGCGTCAGCGGCGCCGCCTGCGCCAGCGAGAAGGAACGGAAGCGTTGTTCGGTGGTCAGCCGGGCGACCGTCAGCTTGCCATCCCAGCGCGGTTTCTGGAGATCGTCGGCGAAGCCGCCCTCGGCCGCCAGTTCGAGCACGTTGCGGCCGGCGATTTCGCCACCGGCGCGCAGGCTGTGCTGGCGGCGCGTACCGGCGACCTGCAGGTTCAGCTTCTTGAGCAGCCCCGGCCGGTCGACGCCGTCGAAGCTCGCCACCCGCAGGTCGAGCTTGAGCGGACTCCCGGGCTGGCTGCCGAGGTCGGCCGTCAGGCTCGCCTCCTTGAGGCGCCCGATGCCCGGCAGGCCGAGACGCGGCGTCGCCAGCTCGGCCGCCAGCGTCAGGTTTTCCGGCGTGCCGGCGAGTTGGAGGAAACCGGCGAGGCTGCCATCGAGCCCGTAGGGGCCAAGTTCCGGGGCTTCGATGTCGACGCGCAGGCTGTCGCCGGGGCGGCCGAAGGCGCCGCGCGCCGTAAGCCGGTTCGGCCCGGCCGCCAGTTGCACGTCAGCGCGCGGGATACGCGGCCAGTCGATGACCAGCTCGCCGCGCCCGGTCAGCGGCTGGCCGGCGAAACGGCTGTCGCGCAGGGCGAACTGCGCCTCGACCACGGGACGCGGCTGCAGCCGGCCTTTGGCGGCCAGCGTGCCGTTGAGCGCCGCCGCCGGCACCCGCGCGAAGCGGCTGGGGTCGAAACGCGCCAGTTCACCGCTGGCCGAAAACGCCATTTCCTCACTAGTCGCCAGTTCGCCACTGGCCCGCAACACGGCGTCACCGGCACTCAGTTCCAGCCGTGTCAGGCTGACCTTGCCGTTCTCGTGGCTGGCTTCGGCGACGAGCGTAAAACGTTGATCGGCGAGGCGGAACATGAGCTGCTGGCGGGCGCTGCCGACGGTCGCTGAAATCGGGCCATTCAGGCGGGTCGACCGCAACACACTGGCCAGTTGTGCGGCATCGAGGTCACGGGCGGCCAGATCGAGGCTCAGGGCGGCGTCGCGCCAGAGCGCGGTGCCGCTCAGCCGGCTGCTCCCGGGGAAACGCGCGTGCAGGTCACTGAAGTGGCCGCCGTCATCATTCCAGGCAAAGCGACCGCTCAGGCGCTCGAGTGGCAAGCGCTGGCGGTCGAGCGGGCCGGCGCTGGCGTTGCGCAACTCGAAACTGCCGGTGATGGTATCCGCTTGCCGCTCGTCCGGCCGGACATCGGCCTGCAGCGTCAGGCGGGCGGCCGGGGCACCGTCTATCCAGGCGGCCGGATCGACATCGGCGAGTTCCAGACTGGCCTCGGCAAAAGGCTGCCGGGCGAAGGGAGTCAACAGCGCCTGCCCGCTGCCGCGCACCCCTTCCTGCGCGGCGAATTTCAGCACGATGCGCTCGAGCGGGCCCGCGGCGCTGACCGCCAGCCGCATTGGCCGGTCGTCGAGTTGCCCGACAGCGCTGGCGTCCGCCCGCAAGGACAGCGGCGCGGCGCCACCCAGTTCGGCGGAGCCGCTGATTCTGGCCAGGCCGAGGTGCGCGCTGAAGTCGCTCAGACGGTGGATTTGCCCGTCGCTGGTGAAAACGCCGCGCAGGTCGCCGGCGCTGAGCGCCTGGCCGTAATCGAGCCGGGAAATGGCGATTTTTTCGATGTCGACCGCAACCGGCAGGTTCAGGCTGGCCGGCGGCGGCGTCGCCTCGTCGGAACTGGCGATGTCGACCCGGAGCCGCGCCGCGGCGAGTTCGCCGATCACCAGCCGCTTCTCGAACAGGGCAGCAGGAGTCCACTCGATACGCAGATCGTCGACCTCGACCTCCAGCCCCGGCTCCTTCCAGCTCAGCCGGGCAAACCCCAGCGGACCGACGAGGCGGCCGCTCGGCTGCTCGACGGCGAAGCGGCCGCCGCTCGCCGCGCCGGCGAGGCGGGCGAGCGCACCGAGGCCACTCTCACTGAAGCCGAGCCAGAAGCCGGCAGCGATGATGGCGGCGAGCAGGGCAACGTTAAGCAGGAGAAAAAGTCGCTTCATGTCAGAACGGGATCGCCAGCGAGAAATGCAGGTGGACCGCTTCGCTCTGCTCGCCATAGGCGAGATCGACGGCAATCGGCCCGGCCACCGTGCGCCAGCGGACGCCAAGGCCGTAGCCGTAGGCGAGATCGACCTTGCTCAGATCGTCGACCGCATTGCCGGCGTCGACGAAGGCGGCGATGCCCCAGGTATCGTCGAGCCAGTGCGTGTATTCGACGGTGGCGTTGGCCATGTAGCGGCCGCCGACGATGGCCGAGCCCTCGCTGACGCCGAGGCTCTGGTAGCTGTAGCCGCGCACCGTGCCGGTGCCGCCGGTGCGGAAGACATATTCCTGCGGAATGCCGTTGCGTGAGTCGGCGATGGTGTAGCCGATATTGCCGCTCAACATCAGCGTATCTAGACGGCCCACGGGAAAGAAGTACTGGAAGCGCCCGAGCAGGCGGATGAAATTTTGATCCGACAGCACCGCCTTGGTCGCCCCGCCGATCTGCCCCTGCAGCACGATACCGTCGCGCGGGTCGAGCAAGTTGTCGACGTGGCGCCAAGTCCATGCCACGTTCGGGACCAGCGCCCGGTTGATGCTGTCCGGCGCGCCCTGCGGCTCCAGCCGCTCGTCCTGCCAGGTCAGCGATAGCCGTGTTTCGAACGGCCCCTCGCGCCACGCCTGCTGGCCGCCGATGGCGATGCGCTCGGTGCGCAGGCCCTGGATGTCGGTGGCCTGCACCATGGCGCCGACGCTGTTACGGCGCTGCGATTCGGTCGGCGGAAGAAAAACGTCGGCGTAGGCGGTCTGCATCTTCTGTTCGATACGCAGGCCGGTATTCAATTCCCAGGCCTGGCCGAAGAGGTCGGCCGTCTGGAAATTGGTTTCGACACGCGCGCCGGTGTTGGAGCTGATGCCGGCGCCGAAGGAAAGACGATGCGCCGGGCGCTCGCTCAGGCGCACGGTGACCGGCGCGGTGACGACGCCATCGGCGTCCGGCGGCGTGTCGCGGTCGATGCTGACCTGCACCGAACGGAACTGCGGTGTCGCCTGCAGCGTCGTCTGCAGCGCATTGAGATCGGCTTCGCGGAAGGGCTCGCCGGGGCGCACGGTACGGTTGTGGCGCTCGACCAGCGTCACCGGGTAGCGTTCCAGGCCCTCGACTCGCAACTCGCCGAAGCGGAAGGGCGGGCCGCTGTCGTAGCGAGCCATCAGCCGTGCCTCTCTGGTCGCCGGGTCGATCGTCGCCTGGCTGTCGACGAGGCGGGCCGCGGCATGGTTTTCCGCAAGCAGGCGCGAGAGGACTTGTTGCTTGGCGCTGTTCCAGTCCTGCTGGCGAAACGGCTGGCCGACCGGCAGTTCCCAGCCGGCGATCAGTTCCTGCCGCGTTTTTGCCGCCAGCGGGCCGTCGACCGCAACATCCACTGCGGCGATCACGGTGCGCGGGCCGGGGGCGACCGTCAGGCGCACGACCCCGTCGCTGTCCACGAATTCGATCTGCGGCGAGAAATAACCTTCGGTTTCGAGAATCTGGCTGACCAGCCGCTGCAGCCGGACCTGGCCGCCCGCCCCCGGCGCCGTCTCGTCGGGCAGGAAAGGGGTCAGCAGCTCGGCAATTTCATCCGGCGCGCGCAGGTCGATTCCGCCCGCCGCGGCGAGTGGGGCAAGAACGAGCAGGGCCAGCGGGAACAGGCGCCGGACGGCGCGCGAGAGGACAGACACCTGCCTATTTTACCCTTGACCGTTGATCGCCACCGCGCGCGGCGGTAGCAGGAAGCTGCGCGGCTCGCGCCGGAAGCGCCGCCAGATGGCGCGCAGCAGCGCCCCCCAGTGCGCGAAGCGAATGCCGCGGGCGCGGAGCGCCGTGCGCAGGGCCAGCGCGAAGCTGACCGCGAGATTGGTCAGGCCGATCAGCGCGATGCCCAGCGCGGCCCACAGGATGACCTTGAGCGGCAGTTCGAACTGGAAGCCGATGAAGGCGTAGCCGAGATTGGCCGAGGCGAAGGCAATGTGCCGGATATCCAGCGGCAGGCCAATCATCTTGCCGATGTCGCCAGTGGAACCGAGCATGCAGCCGAACAGGAAATTGCCCATGATGCCGCCCAGATGATCCTGGATGTAGGCGCCAGCCCGGGCCGCACGCGCTCCGCCGAGCATGCCGCGCAGCCAGCGCAGGCGGGCGATGCGGGCGCCGACGTCGCTATAGGCGGCCTGGTTGTCGAAATAGCCGGTGATCAGGCCGGACAGGAAGAGAAAGAAACCGGCGATCGCCGCATGCGGCAGCGCCCAACTCAGCGGGTCGAGGTCGGCCAGCAGATGGGCGCCTTTCTCCAGCGCGATGACCGGCTGGCCGAGCCACTGGCTGAGCCCGAGGCCGAGGAGAATGGCGACCGGCAGCGCGACCATGACGTTGCCGGCGATGGCGGCAAGCTGGCTGCGACAGACGGCGGCGACTACGTCGACCAGGCGCTCCAGTTCCGCCTGGCGCGTCGCCCGCACATCGCCGAGCAGGCCGGCGAGCGTCTGCGCGGTCATCGCCGGCTGCTTGGTGGCAACCGTCATGCCGAGCAGGTAGATGGCGACGAAGCCGAGGCCGTAGATCAGGCTGAACAGGAAGGCCTCGACAATGAGCGGCGCATGCAGGCCGCTGGCGAAAATCTTGAGTAGCGCCATGCAGCCGATCAGCACCCCGGCACCGGCCGCCGAACGCCACATCTGGCCATAGTCGCTGCGCGTTTCGCAGATGTAGTGCTCGCCCGAGCGCGCCGCGTTCTCGGTCACCCGTACCGCCAGCAGGGTCGAGAGTTGCGCCATGTAATGGCTCAGGCTGTTGCGGCGGTTCTCGGCGAGATAGGCAGCGCGCGCGAACTCGACCCAGGCGCCGATCGCCTTGCCTCTTGCGGTCGACGCCTGCGCAGCGGTCAAAATGGCGACCAGCTCGCGCAGGCGCTCCAGGCATTGCTCGCTGCGTGTCAGCAGGTAGCTGAGATGCAGACTGGTACCGACCGTCAGCGCCCGCTTGCGGATGCGCTGCAGCGTGCTTTGGCACTGGTCGGCGATGACCAGCAGCTGGCTGCCGTCGTCGATCGGGCTGGACGGGTCGTCGAGCGCGGCACGCAGGGCATTGACGAAATCGAGTGCCTCGGCCGACAGCGCGACGAAACACGGCAGGTCGTCATCGAAACTGGGCGAGGCGCGCATCAGTTCGCCCTCGACGCCGAGGCCGCTGACGCGGTGCGCCAGCAGCAGCACCGCGTCATGGATCTGTTCCTGGATACCGCGCCAGTCAAGGCTGTGCAGTTCTTCGTCCGGCGCCAGCAGCGCCCAGAAGCGCTGCGAATGCTCGAGCGGAATCTGCTCCTGCCAGCGCCAGTCGTCGCTGCGGTCGTAAACGACGTGCATGCAGTCCTTCAGGCGCCGCTCGTCCGGTACCTCGGGCAGCAGGCGGTCGCCCAGGATGCGCCACCATTCCGAGAAGAAGCCGGTGCCGGGCAGGATGCCGCTGTCGGTGAAGAAGGTGACGAGGCGGCGCGTGGCGATGAAATGCATGACGCGGCTGCGGAAGATCGCCAGAAGATCGGCATCCGCTTCCAGGCAGGCCAGAAAAAACTCGTATCGTTCGACAACCCCGGTGTCGCGCCGATTTTTCGGGCGAATTTCGGCAACCAGCCGGCGCGCCAGTTCGAGCGGGTCGGCTGCGGGGTCGCGAAAGGCTTCGAGCGCCGCCTTCAGGCGCTCTTCAGCAGGTTGGCTGCGGCCGGACAGCCAGCGGGAAAGCCTTGTGAAAACCGACATCCGGGGCGTGGTCAGCTTTCAGTCGGCTTGGCGGCCGGCGCCTTGGCGCGCGCTGCCGGTTTCGGCTTGGCGACGGCCTTCGGCTTGGCCGCGCTGCTCGCAGCAGGTGCTGTGGAGACGGCTGCCGGCTTTTTGGAGGCAGCGGCACGCTTGACCGGCGGTTTTTTCGCTGCCGGTGGCGCCAGGGTCTTGCCCCCCAGGGCCTTGCGGATTTTCTCCAGCATCGCCTTCTGGGCCGCCGTCGGCTTGGCGGCGAGAATCCGTTCGTCCTGCATCAACTTGTCGAGCAATGTTTGCAGGCGCTCGGCATCGGCCGGCTCGGCCAGCAGTTTCGGCAGGGTGGCGATCGCCACTTCCGGCGACTCGCCGACGATGATTTCTTGGGTGCCGCGGATGCGGCGCTGCTCGTCCGGCGCCAGCTCCGGCAGCAGATCGGCGTAGTCCCCGATCAGTTCGGCCCTCAATTGCAGGCGCGAGAGCGGCAGGGCATTGCCCTTGTCCTTCAACAGGAATACGATGCGCGAGACGGCGGCCGGGTAGCCGCCCTCGTCGATCTGCGCCAGTGCCGCGCTCACCGTTTCCGCCTGGCGCGCCCCGGCGGACTGTTCGCGCACCAGCGACGGGCTGTGTTCAGCCATCAGGTTGGTGAACATGTGGCCGAAGAGCTGGAAGAAGGCGGCTTCGCTGATCGCATCCTGCACTGAGCGGTAATAGGTCATGGTCGCCGAAAGGATGCCGGAGCCGGCATTTTCCAGCTGGCGCAGCGGGTTTTCCGGCCCAACCGCCTTGCGCTGCTTCTTGACGAAGGCGGCCGCCGGCGCCAGCCAGCCCAGCCACGGATTGAGGTCGGAGATCGCCCAGCGCTGCATGCGCAGCGGGTGGAAGGTGCGACCCAGCTTGGCCGTCGTCTCGTTCGACATTTGCTGCACCAGCGGCTGGGCGAACAGTTCGTAGGCTTTCTGGTTGAATTCGGAAACTGCAGCGACCGCCTCGAAGACCTTCTCGTCCTTGCGCTCGAAACGGTTGAGACGCTTGCTGACCTCTTCCAGCGAATGCTCAACGAATTCGACGTTGTAGCTGACCGTGCCGTCCTTGCTCTGGTGCTCGATGATGTTCATGCCATAGAGGCCGGGCGGCAGCGCCTCGATCGAGCCGAGCACGGAGACGATCTGCGCGTGTTCCTTGCGGGCGACGGCGCCGGAGACGAAAATGCCGAGGTGGCCGACGTTCTTGTGCAGGAGGCCGACGATGACTTGGCCGTTGGCCTTGATCTCCGCGGTCGAGCCATAGGTATCGGCAACCCAGTTGAAGGCCTGCTCGGGCGGCGTGATGTCGTCGCCCATCGAAGCGAAGAGGACGATCGGCGAGCGGATGGATTTCAGATCGAAGAGCTTGCCCTGCTTCGACTTGGTGTCATTCCACAGCTTGTTGCCGACGAAGAGGTTCTGCGTGATCCACTCGATCTCCTCGCGGTTGAGCATGAACATGCCGCCCCACCAGCGTTCGAACTCAAGGAAGCGCGGCGGCTCGGTGTCGACGTTCTTGAAGACGTGGTAGTACTTGTCGAAAAAGGTGTTGGCCGGATGCAGGCTCTCGAAGTTCTGGACCAGCCAGGCGCCGTCGAAGACGCCATTCGACAAGTCGGCGACCATCGATGACAGCCAGGTGCCGCCGAGCAGGCCGCCGGAATAGCGCATCGGGTTGTCGCCCGCGCCCTCTTCCCAGGCGCCGCCCCAGTAGGACATCGGCGCGCCGTTGATGACGATCGGCCCGGTATCGTCGGGATCGGAAGCGGCGAGCATCATCGCCGCCCAGCCACCCTGACAGTTGCCGATGATGACGGGCTTGGGACTGTCGGGGTGCAGTTCGCGCACCTTTTTGACGAAGATCGATTCCGTTTCGCAGACATCGAGCAGGGTCTGGCCGGGTTCGGGATCGGGGAAAAAGGAGACGAAATAGACCGGGTGACCGTCACGCAGCGCGACGCCGACCTGCGAGTCGTCCTTGAAGCCGCCGATCCCCGGTCCGTGGCCGGCGCGCGGGTCGATCACGACATAGGGCCGGCGCTTCGGATCGACGGTGACGCCCTTGGGCGGCACGATGCGCAGCAGGGTGTAGTTGACCGGGCGCGCGAACTTGCGCGCATCGAGCACGGTCTCGTAGTCGAAATGCAGCAGCGGCGGCAGCCCCTTCTTCTGGTGCTCGCGGAAGTCGTTGCCGCGCTGGCGCATGGTGTCCCAGAACAAAATGGCCCGCTGCGCGAAGTCGACCGCGTAATCGTTCCACGTCGTGCCCGATGCCAGCAGCGACGGCAGCGTCGCCGCGCTCTTCGCCTGCGCCTCGCGCAGCGCCTCGGCGAACTCGTCCTGGGCATGCTTCAGGCGCTTTTGCAGCAGATCCGCGACATTGCGATCGATCTGAAGGTTCTGGGACAGTTTCTTTACCGGCGATTTCATACCAACTCTCCTCGGAGGGGACCGCGCGTGCGGTACAGACTTGGCATGTTAAATCACTAGCCCCCGCTGGCATAGCATCGCGGCCAAGCGAACGGCATTGCTTACCTTAGCGCAGGTGCCTATGATTCGCCCACAACAACGCATCTGGAGACTCGTCATGGAACAGAAGCACGCCAAATTCGAACGCCTACTCGCCCGCTGCCGGGAACTCGCCCCGGCGCCGACCGCAGTCGCTCACCCCTGCGACGAAAGCTCGTTGCGCGGGGCCGTCGAGGCGGCCGAAAAAGGCATCATCCAGCCAATTCTGGTCGGTCCCCGAAGCAAGATCGAGTCGGTCGCTCGCGAATTCGGCCTCGACATCGCCCCCTACGAGATCGTTGATGCCGATCACAGCCACTCGGCCGCCGAGCGTGCCGTGCAACTGGTGCATGAAGGGCGCGCCGAACTGCTGATGAAGGGCAGCCTGCACACCGACGAACTGATGGCCGCCATCGTCCGCAGCGGCACCGGCCTGCGCACCAACCGGCGCATCAGCCACTGCTTCATCATGGACGTGCCGAAGCTGGACCGCCCCATCTTCGTTACCGACGCGGCGATCAACATCTTCCCGACCATGGAAGACAAGATGCACATCATCCAGAATGCCATTGACCTCGCCCATTCACTGGGCATGGAAAAACCCAAGGTGGCGATTCTTTCGGCCATGGAAACGATCAACCCGAAACTGCAGTCGACCATCGAGGCCGGCGCGCTGTGCAAGATGGCGGATCGCGGCCAGATCACTGGCGGCATCCTTGACGGCCCGCTGGCACTCGACAACGCCATCGACCTCGACGCCGCAAAAATCAAGAAGATCGAATCGCCGGTGGCCGGCAAGGCGGACATTCTGGTCGTCCCCGACCTGGAGGCAGGCAACATGCTGGCCAAGAGCCTGAGCTTCATGGCCGATGCCGACGCTGCCGGCATCGTGCTCGGCGCCCGCGTGCCGATCATCCTGACCAGCCGCGCCGATTCGGTCCTGACCCGGCTGGCTTCCTGCGCCGTCGCCGCTTTGGTCGCCGCAGATCGCCGCAAGCAGGCCGCCAAGGCGGTTGCCAGCTGAACAGCGACAACCCATAAAAAGGGCCGGTGATGACCGGCCCTTTTTCATTTTCAGATCAGCGCAAGTACTCCCGGCTGATCTCGCGGAAAATATCCGAGCCGGCCTTGTGCAGCCATTCGAAAGCCACCATCTCGCGCGAAACAATTCGGCAACCCGCCTGGCGCAGGCGCTCCAGCGCCAGTTCCCGGTCTTCCGGCCGCCGCGAACCGACGGCCTCGGCCACCACGAAAACCTCCTTGCCCAATTCCAGCAGACCGAGCGCCGTCTGCAGCACACAGACGTGCGCCTCTGTTCCGGTCAACACGACCTGGCGGCGCGAAAAGCCGGGAAGCGCCTCCAGACAACCGTCGGCGACCGCCGAAAAATGGATCTTCTCGACGACATCTGCGGCCGGGATACGCGCTGTCAATTCCGGGACCATGGGTCCCAATCCGGCCGGATACTGGACGGTCGCCGCCACCGGCACCCCCAGGCGCTGAGCAACCGCCACCAGCCAGAGGTTGTGGCGCAGTACCGCATCGATATCACGAATCGCCGGGGCAAGGCGTTCCTGCAGATCGATCAGCAACAAGATCGAGTGGCCGGCCTTGATCAGCATCCCGACCTCCCGCACATTAAAAACCAAACATTCCGCGTCATCTCGCCCCCTAGTTCGCCAGCGCCGCCTCGATCTCGCCGAAGGTTCGCGCGAAATCGAAGGTCTGAACCGGCACGCCGAGCAAGCGGCCGATCTGCGTCGCCGAAAAGACACCGCGTACCCGCGGCGAACCGGTCGCCGGATCGATGTCCTCGACCAGGATATGCTGCCGGCCAAGGCTGCGCAGCGCATCCAGGATATCGACGACGCGGGCATTGGCGACATCCTTGAGTGTGATGGTATCGATATCGCTGACCGGGCACATCAGATCCACCACCGTCACTTCATGGTGCTTGGCACCCCGCGCCTGACTGACCTGCATCAGCTTTTCACCCAGTGTATCGCGGGCCGTGATCAGTCCCTCCAGTTCCCCCTCGCCGTCAAGCACCAGAAGCAGCCGCACACCGCGGGCGATCATGGTCGAATTGGCCGCCGCCACGGAGGCGCCGGCGCCGATCGTTGCCGCCGTAACCCGCGCGAAATCGGTCATCGCTTCGATCGCCGGCGACTCCGGCCCGATCAGGTTATAGCTTCCGGAAACACACAGACCTGCCTTCGGTGAAATTTTGCGCGTACGCACTTTTGCCGCAATCGTCATGACTCTCTCCTCCATGCGATGGTTGTCCAGCTGGAACGACGACAGATGAAAGGGAGACATTGAATTCTTGACCACGTTCCCTTGCGACAAACAGTATTGGACGGTAGCCGCCTGATTGCAACAACCCCAAGGGTAAACCCTTATGCGACCAAACAAAAAGGCCACCTGCGAACAGATGGCCTTTTTGATATTCGTGGGTTCAGTCTATCGAACCAATCTCTAAATCGCTCGTGCTGCAACGGTTTCTTGCTTCCGCTGGGCCCGAATCAGATGCGGAGACTACTATCATGTCATTACGGGCAACGGGGCATCATCTAGTTTGAGTCTGTCGCTTTCGACCTTTTTTCGATTTCGGCAAAATATCTTTCCCAAGCACAATCTACGAAAGCAGCTTCCTCCGGATCCGGCAATCTACGCTCCGGGCGCCAGCGACGATCAAAAAATTTGCTTTCAAGCATTGCGTCATTCACGCGTCGATCCGCCCCAGCTCTACGCTCCGCGCCTTCTCTGCGATCCACGTTTGCACCCATGACTAGCCCCCGGTCTTTGTAAGCGACACGCCCTTTGTTTGTAGATCCTAACCTCTGAGATTTCAATACCGACGAGTTTCTTGGCAAGGCTCACCTCAACAGCCTCGCGAATTGCTTCAACATTGGCCGGATGGCGCCCTAGCGAAACAGTCGCTCTACCCTAAAATCAGGCGGAAACGGGGGAGGTCTGGCATACAAGTTTCAATGATCATTTCAGTCATGGCGATGATTCAGGTGCATCGTGTGGGTCGCACATAACCAGCAAATCGCATTGCGATTCCGCCAGCACATGTTTGGTTACGCTGCCGATCAGCAATTCTTCGGCAATGCGCGCCCCGTGTTTGCCGACGACAATCAGGTCAGCATCGACCTCCTGCTCCATGGCAATGATCTGCTGCGATGGATCGCCGTGGACAATCCGCGCCGAGTATTCCGGTGCCGTCAGGCCGGCAGCCACCGCCAGAGCGTGCAACCGTTTGCGTCGCGTCTCGCTGCTAGATCTCACATATTGGCGAATAACGTGTTCATCGACACCCGCGAATATTAACTTGCCCTCATAGGGCATTTCAAAGGCATGAAACAGAACAAGGTCGGCACCTGGAGCCACTTGTCTCGCCATACGAATCGCCTGAAGCGACACGGGTGAAAAATCCACGGCGATTAGGACTGAACGATATACCTCATGGGGAGATTGTTTCACTACCAGCACCGGGTGCCGCGACGACTTGCGCAACAAGCGGGCCGCTGTCGATCCCAGCAAAGTGTGACGCAAAAAGGATTCGCCGCGTGCCCCGAGAATCACCAGATCCGCATTCAGCACCTCAGCCTCGGCGGCGATTATAGCCAGAGGATTTCCATCGGCCACACAGGTATGCGGAATGACACCACAATTGATCGCGGCATTGCCTGTCAACTGGTCTAGGCGGGCATGGGCATCGCTGTTCAAAGCAGCCCTCACCGCTAACACCTCGTCCCCCAACATCTCACGCAGGCTGTCGAGTGCATCTAACTCGATAGCGTGCAGAATGTAGAGTTCGCTGTTAGCAATGGCTGCCAGATGAAAGGCACGCTCGACAGCGTGGCGGGCTGGCGCAGAGAGATCGGTGGCGGCAAGAATGCGGGAGAGTAGTTTCATCGCCTGTCCTCCTTGGGATGGATAAACGTAGCCCTGATAGTTTCTTTCCTGGCGGAGTCATCGAACTTCTCGTGCGGTGGCCCGACTAGCACAGTCACCAACCTAGACAGCTATCGGTAAAACTGGCAGCCGCCTCCAGGGAAATTTTTCTGTCGCCGTAATAGTTTCGAAAAATGACTCCATTGGACTCTCCATTGTGAAAAACATCATTGACATAGTCTTCCGCTGGCTCCTGGCCACACCAAACACTTCAATCCGGTTGGCAGTGCTATCCAGCCCTCTGGTTAACGCTTGCGACCCTTAGGTGCCGCATCGAACCATCGGAAAACTCCCAAGCAATTTTCTGCCCCACCCGGAGTCCGATCAACGCACTACCTACCGGTGTCAATACGGAAATTTTGCCCATCGCCGGGTCTGACTCATCCGGATAGACCAATTCGATCTCTCGTTGAGTTCCGATACGTCGGTCGATATAAGTGCAACGGGCGTGCATGCGAACGACGTCCTCTGGGACCTGTTCCCTTTCGACTACAATCGCTCGATCCAACTCGTCGGCCAATTTGTCGCTCAATGCATATTGACGTAAGCGCATATAATCTACGACACCGACAATAGGCGTGTCAGATCCTTCGAATTCGCAAGGGATGCTCTGTGCTATGGAAAAATTAAGATGTGTCATAAGTTGGAATTTTAATACTGGAATTTCCATCACACTAGACAGAAAAATGGCATCAAAATCTAGCCAAAATGGCAACAATCATTGGTGTTTAACAAGAAAGCATGATTGAAGGCATCAATGGCTGATTTGAATTTGATGGCAATCTTTGCCCGCGTGGTCGAGGCAGGAAGTTTTTCGGAAGCGGCGCGGCGGATGGGGTGCTCCCGTTCGGCGGTCAGCAAGGCGGTGGCGAAGTTGGAGAAATCGCTTGGTGCACACTTGCTGAATCGGACTACCCGCTATCTCAGCTTGACTGAAATTGGCGCCGCGGTTGCAGAACATTGTTCCCGCATTCTGGACGAAGCAACGGAAGCAGAAAAACTTGTTGGCAGCCTGAACAGCGAAGCGAGGGGTGTTCTTCGCGTCAGCGCATCGGTTGCCTTCGGAACGCTTCATGTCGCCCCCGCCCTTGCCAAGTTCTTGCCGCGCCATCCTGAACTCAAGATAGACCTCAGCATTACGGACCGCTGGGTGAACCTGGCCGAGGAGGGCTATGACGTAGCCATCCATGTTACCGGCGACCCCCAGCCTAATCTGGTGGCGCGTCCGCTGGCACCGGTCCGGCGGAAATTGTGCGCGACCCCGGATTACTTTCGGCGGAAAGGCATTCCTCAAACTCCCGCCGATCTGGTTGCTCACAACTGCCTGGACTACACACGCTCCGGAGAGCCGGGGCGCTGGCGCTTTACCGGACCGGAAGGTGAAATTTCCGTACCGGTTAATGGCCCGCTGCATGTCGATGACGACGAGGCGTTATCGCAAGCCGTCCTGGGCGGGCTGGGCGTCGGCCTGTTGCCGACTTTCATAATTGGCAAGGAACTTCAAAGCGGCAATTTGCAGGCTGTTTTGTCCGAGTACATCCCGGTCGAGCGCTATGTCTATGCGATGTATTTGCCGACGCGCCACCTGCCCAGCAAGGTCAGGGTATTCATTGACTTCATGATTTCCCATATCGGTGAGGAGCCGTACTGGGATCGGTAAGATAGCAGCTTTCGAGCAGCATCTCGCCGTTCTCGAGCATCCTTCAGTCCAACGTCAGGATATACGCCGAGCGAAATCATTTTTGCCTTGCCTAAAAAGCGATAGCGGAACCTCCACCACTTCCTGCCAGATGGCTGAATTTGGATGGATAACCCGCTCTCATCTGTCAGCGCATAGGTTTTTCCGCTCGGCTTCGCATTTAGGATTGCAGCGTTACTCAAGGGCATTGTGTACCCCCTTCTGACCAACATCCAGTTACACCCATAGTTACACACACTTGGGGTCGGATGCCATTGGACAACGTTACACACAACTGGACAAAACCCAATAAAAAACCCGCATTTAGGCGGGTTTCTTGGATGTCGCCGGACTACACCAAACTGGTCGTTGGTGGAGAGGATGAGGATCGAACTCACGACCTCCGCATTGCGAACGCGGCGCTCTCCCAGCTGAGCTACCCCCCCGACGTGGGCATATTCTATATCACGCCAATTCGCTTATCAAAGCGATCTTGATGCCTGCCGGAACCGAAAGCCTGTGCGCAATCTCTGAAGAATACAGGGGCAATGCCCCGTTCAACCCTGGAGAAAAAAATGGATGCCCATTGCGATCTTGGCGACCGGAAGTGCAAGCCCTGCGAAGGCGGCATGGCGGCGCTCGACGAAGCGGCCAGCCAGGAGTATCTGGGTTCGCTGAGCGGTTGGGAACTGTCCGGCATGGCCATCGAAAAAACCTGGCGCTTCCGCAACCACCACGAAACGATGGCCTTCGTGAATGCCGTGGCCTGGATCTCGCACCGCGAAGACCACCACCCGGAACTGACGGTGGGTTACGCAGACTGCCGGGTCCGCTACTTGACGCACGCCATTGGCGGCTTGTCGGAGAACGATTTCATCTGCGCCGCCATGGTAGAGCGGCTGTTTACCCTCTGATCAGGACGATCCCGACCCGGCAACCGCACGCCGCAGGCGGTCGACAACCGCCGCCCAAGCCGCTCCGTCAGGCAGCGCCTCGACGGCAATCGAACTGACGCCGGCGTGATCCATCTCGCGTAGCGCTGCGTACAGGTCGTGGGCATAGCCGACCGGGTCGGCCGGCAGCATGCGCCAGAGATGCGGCATGCCAGCCTGCGGCGGCTGGCTGTGGCCGATGACGCCGCAACGGTCGCCCTTGTGACGCTGGGCATTCAGGAAATCGAGCAGGCGGTGGCCGGCGACGAGGCGCATCGGCGTCTGCGGTGCGTAATGGGCTGCGAGCGAGCCGGAAACGCGCGGTGCGCCAGTCGCGGTTGCAATCGCCGGGCAACGGCCAAGAACGGCTTCGAGGTGTGCCGGCGCGATGTGGCCGGGACGCAGGACAACCGGCTCGCCACGCGAGCAGTCGACGATGGTCGATTCGATACCGACCTTGCACGGTCCACCGTCCAGAATGAGCGAAATCCGCTCGCCGAGTTCTTCCTGCACATGCACTGCCGTGGTCGGACTGATGCGCCCGAAGCGGTTGGCCGACGGCGCGGCGATGCCGGCATGTTCGCCGGATGCGGCGGCGAAGCGGCGCAGCAGCTCGAGCGCGACGGTGTGGCCGGGGACGCGCAGACCGACGGTATCCTGGCCGCCTGTTACGGTCGACGGCACCCAGGCCTGCTTTTTCAGGATCAGGGTCAGCGGCCCGGGCCAGAAGGTTTCCATCAATTCCCAGGCGACATCGGGAACCTGCTCGGCCCAGTGGTCGACCGCATCGTGGCCCGAAAGATGAACGATCAGCGGATGATCGGCCGGGCGGCCCTTGGCGGCGAAGATTTTGGCGACCGCCGCCGGGTTGGCAGCATCCGCCCCAAGTCCGTAGACCGTCTCGGTCGGGAAGGCGACCAGCTCGCCGGCGCGCAGTAACTCAACGGCGCGGGCGTATTCGGCTTCGGAAGGAATCATTCGTCCGTGATGCCGATGGCGGCGCGGGCGGCCAGCGCCGTTTCCTGAACCTTGGCGGCATCCTCGCCGAGCACCGTGAAATGGCCCATCTTGCGGCCGGGACGGGCGTGATGCTTGCCATAGAGGTGCAGCTTCAGGTTGGGGATGGCGTACAACTTTGCCCAGTCCGGCTCACTGTAGTGTTCGCCTTCGTACCAGAGGTCGCCGAGCAAGTTGACCATGACCGCCGCCGAATGGGCGCGCGGCTCGCCGAGCGGCAGCCCGCACAGGGCGCGGACCTGTTGTTCGAACTGGTTGGTGACGCAGGCATCGATGGTGTAGTGGCCGCTGTTGTGCGGGCGCGGCGCCATTTCATTGACGATCAACTGGCCGCGACTGACGAAGAACTCGACGCCCATGGTGCCGATGTAGCCGAGCTTTTCGGCGATGCGGGCAGCGACCTCTTCGGCGTCGCTGCGGACACAGGCAGGTGTCCGCGCCGGCACGATGGAGACGTCGAGGATGCCGTTGGTGTGCTGGTTCTCGCCGGTCGGGAAGCACTGGACATGACCGTGCTCGTCGCGCGCCAGCACGACCGAGACTTCGTAATCCAGCGTCAGACGCTGTTCCAGAACGCAGGCCTCGCCCTTGAAGCGGCCGAAAGCCAAAAGCGCCTCTTCGCGGTTGTTGACCGTAGCTTGTCCTTTGCCGTCGTAGCCGAAGCGGGCGACCTTGAGGATGGCCGGGAACAACGAGGCGGCGGCGCTCTTGATGTCGTCTTCGCTGCGAATCGCGGCGAAGGGGCCATACGGCAGGCCGTTGTCACGCAGAAAGGTCTTCTCGACGATGCGGTTCTGGCAAACGGCAACCGCTGCGGCGGACGGGCGGACCGGCACGAACTTGCCCAGATAATCCAGCGTATCGGCCGGCACGTTCTCGAATTCGGTGGTGATCGCCGCGCAGCCCTCGGCGAACTCGTCGAGTGCCGCGTAGTCGTCGTAACCAACGCACAAATGGCGCTCGGCAATCTGGCCGGCCGGGCTGTTCTTGTCCGGATCAAGGACCCATACCTGATAGCCCATTTCGTGGGCGGCCGTCACGAAGAAGCGGCCGAGCTGGCCGCCGCCGAGCATGCCCAGCGTGGCGGGCGGCAGAATCATCGTCGATGACATGCTCAAACTTCCGGCAACTTCATGGCCAGGACTTTTTCAGTCTGGGTCTTGCGGAAGGCCTGCAGTCTGGCATTCAGCGCCGGATTCTCGTTGGCCAGCATGGCGACGGCGAACAGCGCCGCATTGGCGGCGCCGGCCTCGCCGATGGCGAAGGTGGCGACCGGAATGCCCTTCGGCATCTGGACGATGGAATGCAGCGAATCGACGCCCGACAAGGCCTTCGACTGCACCGGCACGCCGAGCACCGGCACCGTGGTCTTGGCGGCCAGCATGCCCGGCAGGTGGGCGGCGCCGCCGGCACCGGCGATGATCGCCTTGATCCCGCGTGGAGCGGCGGTTTCGGCATATTCGAACAACAGGTCCGGCGTGCGGTGGGCGGAAACGACACGGGCTTCGAAAGCAACGCCGAAATCCTTGAGAATCACGGCGGCGGCCTGCATGGTCGGCCAGTCGGAGTCGGAGCCCATGACGATACCGACGGAAATCTGTTTGTCGCTCATAGTCCAGCTTTCCTCTCGGCAGCTTCAATCGTGTTGGCGAGCAGCATGGTGATGGTCATCGGCCCGACGCCGCCGGGTACCGGGGTGATCTGGCCGGCCACCTCGAGACAGCCGGCGAAATCGACGTCGCCGCACAGCTTGCCGTCCGGCAGACGGTTGATGCCGACGTCGATGACAACGGCACCCGGTTTGACCATGTCGGCGGTGACGAAGCGCGGCTTGCCGACGGCGGCAACCAGAATGTCGGCGCGGCGGGTATGGCCGGCAAGGTCTTTGGTGCGCGAGTTGCAGACGGTGACCGTGGCACCGGCGTTGATCAGCAACAGCGCCATGGGCTTGCCGACGATGTTGGAGCGGCCGATGACGACGGCTTCCTTACCGCTCAGGTCGACATTGCCCTTCTCGAACATCTTCATCACGCCATAGGGAGTGCAGGGGATGAAGCGCGGGTTACCCTGGGCCAGCGCGCCGACGTTTTCGGCGTGGAAGCCATCGACGTCCTTGTCGACGGCAATCGCTTCGAGGACGGCTTCTTCGTTGAAATGTTTCGGCAACGGCAACTGGACGAGGATGCCGTGAATGTTCGGGTCGGCATTCAATTCGGCGATCTTTTTCAGCACTATTTGCTGGTCGACCGCAGCATCGTAGGTGATCTTCTCCGAGTGCATGCCGATGGCCAGGCAGCCATTGACCTTGTTGCGGACATAAACCTCGGAGGCCGGGTCAGCCCCAACAAGAATGACCACCAGGCCGGGGCGCTGCCCCTTGGCCGTCAGCGCTTCCACGCGGGCCTTGAAACGTTGGCGCAGTTCTTCTGCCAGCGCCTTGCCGTCGATAATTTGTGCCGTCATCGTCGCATCCAACAAAAAAGAAAAGGGGAAAGGCCGCGGCCTTTCCCTTTGAATTGGCGACTATTTTAACAGATTACGCCAATGCGGCCTCTGCTTCGCCGACTGCGGCACGTCCCGCTTCGAAGGCCCGGCGGTTCAGTTCGACCAGTTTCTCGCCCTTGCGCTGGAATCGCTTGAGTACGCAGTCGAGCAGCGTCTCGGCCGGAAATGGCAGGTGGTCGGCGATGGCGCCGAGCATGACGGTGTTGCCAAGGCGGATGTCACCGAGTTCGAGCGCGATCGACGTGGCGTCGAAGGCGACAACCTTGTTCCCGGTCTTCCTGATTTCGGCCAGCGGATCTTCCGGGTAATCGAACAGCCCGAGCTCGACGACCGGCGGCACCAGCCGTGCGGTATTCATCAGCGTGATACCGCCCGGCCTGAGCATGTGCTGCCAGCGCATCGCTTCGGCCGATTCGAAGCCGAGCAGCACGTCGGCCGTGCCCGGGGTGATCTGCGGCGACAGCACGCGCTGACCGAAGCGCAGGTGCGACGACACCACGCCGCCGCGCTGCGCCATGCCGGCGACTTCGGTTTTCTTGGCGTCGTGGCCCATGGCGATGGCGGCTTCGGCCAGGATTTCGGTGGCCGTCATGACACCCTGGCCACCGATGCCGACGACGAGGATATTGGTGTTTTCGCTCATCTCAGGCCCCGCAGCCTTTGCCGACCAGCTTGATCGGCGATACCGGCGCGTAATGGACAATGGCATTCGGCGCACAGGGCTGGACGCATAGGCCGCAACCGGTACACACCGAGCTTTCGATACGCACGAAAGCGAGATCGACCTCGCGCCCGCTCGCCTTCACCTCCTTGCCGCGGCGCGTGACGTGGATCGCCGGGCAGCCGACATCGATGCAGTTGCCGCAGCCGGTGCACTTGTCGTCGATGACCTCGAAGGGCTTCAGCTTGTGGTAATCCTTGATCAGCACGCAGGGCTGGTCGGTGATGATGACCGAGACCTCCGGCACCTTCACCTCGTCGCGGATGGTCTTGAACAGCACCGGCAGCTCGTAGGGATTCACCTTGTGGATGCGCTCTTCCTTGACGCCCAGCGCAGCCACCAGTTTGGCGAAATCGACCCGCGGCGCGGTGTCGCCGTAGATGTCACGGCCGTTGCCCGGATTGTCCTGGCCGCCGGTCATGCCGACGGCGCGGTTGTCGAGCAGCAGCACGGTGACGTTGCCCTTGTTGTACACCATGTCGAGCAAGCCCTGCATGCCCATGTGCAGGAAGGTGGAATCGCCGATCACGGCGACGATCCGCTTGTCCTTGTCGGTCTCGCCGCGGCCCTTGTCGAGACCGAGCGCCATGCCCATCGAAGCGCCCATCGAGACGCAGGTGTCGAGCGCATTCCACGGGTGCCCGGCGCCCAGCGTGTAGCAGCCGATGTCGCCGGAAATCGTCAGGTTGCGCACCTGCGACAGCGTGTAATAGACACCGAGGTGCGGGCAGGCGACACACATGGTCGGCGGGCGGGGAAAAACCGGCATTGCTGCGGTCGACCGCCCGTTTGGGCCATTTTCCGGCACGCTTTCGCCAAGCAGTCGGGCGATGGCCGGTTTCAGCACGTTGGGCGAGAGTTCGCCCTGCAGCGGCAGGATTTCCTTACCGATAACATTCACGCCCTGCGCCTTGAGTTCAGTCTCGATCAGCGGTTCGACTTCCTCGACCACCACCACCTGATCGACCAGTGCTGCCAGTTCACGGCATTTCTCGAACGGCACCGGGCAGGAGAAACCCAGCTTGAGCACCGGCGCATTCGGGAAAGATTCCTTGACATGCATGTAGGCCGGGCCGGAGGCGATGAAACCGACGCGGGTATCGGAACCCTTCTCGATGAAATTGAGTTCGGAGGTTTCGGCCAGCGCGCGCAGTTCGATGTCGCGCTTGAACATCAGCGGGATGCGCTTGCCGGCATTGCCCGGCACCATGACGAAGCGACCCGGTTCCTTCTTGAAGCCGGCACCGGTGTGCGGCACGCGCTCGCCAACTTCGACCAGCGACTTCACATGGTTGATGCGCGTCGTCATGCGCAGGATGACCGGTACCTGATACTTTTCCGACAACTCGTAGCCGTACAGCGTCATCGCGTAGGCTTCCTGCGAATCGGCCGGCTCGAGCACCGGGACGTGCGCGAAACGACCCCAGTAGCGGGAGTCCTGCTCGTTCTGCGACGAGGACAAACCCACATCGTCGGCGATGGCAATCACCAGGCCACCGATCACGCCGGTCAGGGTCAGCGTCATCAGCGCATCGGAGGCGACGTTCATGCCGACATGCTTCATGCAGCAGAAAGCGCGCGAACCGGCGTAGGCGGCGCCGATCGCCACTTCCAGCGAGACTTTCTCGTTGACCGACCACTCGGCGTAGAGGTCCGGGTAGGTCGAAATCACCTCCAGCATCTCGGTCGACGGCGTGCCGGGATAGGCGGCCGCGACCTTGACCCCCGCCTCCCAGACGGCACGGGCGACTGCTTCGTTACCAGACAATAGAACCCGGCTCGCGGCCGGTATGGGCATGACTGCCGCCATGGCGACTCCTCGATCAGCATTACCAAACCGATCATTATAGGAATGGCCGCGATTCAGCATTTGATACAACGCAAGGCGTGTTGCAATTCTTTTTTGTGTAATTAACCGCCAGTTTTGGAATCTGGATCAAAGCCACAGCGTCGGGCCCGGCGCAGAATAAAATTTTTGAAAGCACGCTAGAAGCGCAACCATGGTCGCAGCAGTACTCCACACGCCACCCGACATCCCCGTCGAGGAGGGACGGCGCATTCCCGGCAACAAGGGAATCTGGGTCGGCATCACCTGCGAAATCATCGAGTTCGTCGTGCTCTTCGCAGTCTATTTCGTCGCCCGTGCCCATTTCCCTGACGCATTTCACGAGGGCGCCCAGCGCCTGTCGGTCATTTCCGGCACCGTCATTACGCTACTGATGGTCACCAGCAGCTATTTCATCGCCTGCTCGGTCAACGCCATCCGCAGCGGACGACACCGCGCTTCGGTGCTCTGGCTGGTCGCCGGCCTCATCGTCGCACTCGGCTACCCGGTCGCAAAATATCTCGAGATCAGCTGGAACCTGGCGCACGGGATCGACGGCAGTTCCGGCATCTTCTTCACTGTCTATTACTACCTGACCTTCAACCATCTGGTACATGCCACCTGGGGCATTCTCGGCATTCTCTATGTTCTCGCCCGTCTGCTCTTTCACGGCTATTCGGCGGCGGACTACACCGGACTGGAAGCGCTGGCCAGCTACTGGCACGCGACCGACATCATCTGGTTGATCATCTTCCCGCTGTTCTACGTGCTGGCCTGATCATGGACACGAAAATCGACCATTTTCGCCTGTTGACCGCAGCATGGCTGGCACTCGTAGCCCTGACACTGGTCGGCCTCGGCCTCGGCGAATGGTTCCGCGCGGCCCACTGGCTGCCGCTGCTGGTCGCCGCCATCATCTGGCTCAAGGGCGCGCTGGTGGCGCGCTGCTTCATTGAATCGCACGTCGCCCACCCGTTCATCGCCCGCCTGTTGCAGGGCTTCATCGCCATCGCGCCGACCGCCCTGATCCTCACCGCCTTTTTCGGCGACACGCTGGCCCGCTGGGCCACGCTCTAATCCACCCCGGTTTTCCGAAATTCGCTCGCCCGTAACCGGCCGGGCGGGACAAAACTCGCCCTGAATTCTCTGCCGTATCAGGGATATCCCTAGCAAAAATTTCACCAAACTTGCCATTGACACTATTGCACGATGCGAAGTTTATTTTTACAATGTGAAATATGCTCTAGGTGTAAACACGGGTTTGCAAACCAGTCCCGAAACGACACAATTTGTGGCAAAGTCGTTTTGCTCAACAGGCGAAACGAAATGAAAACCAACTTAGGAGACAAACCATGGCCGACCAGCCGACTGCACTGCCTGATGTAGATCCCCAGGAAACGAAGGAATGGATGGAGGCGCTGGAGGGCGTCATCGCCCAGGAAGGCCCCAAGCGCGCGCACTACCTGATCGAGAAAGTCATCGGCCAGGCCCGCGAAGCCGGGGTCGACATTCCGTACTCCGCCAACACCGAATACATCAACACCATTCCGGCCGACCAGCAGCCCAAGTACCCGGGCAACGCCGACATGGAAATCAAGATTCACAGCTACATCCGCTGGAACGCCATGGCCATGGTCATCCGCGCCAACAAGGACACCAACGTCGGCGGCCACATCGCCTCCTTCGCCTCGGCCGCCGCGCTGTACGACGTCGGCTACTCGCATTTCTGGAAGAGCATCCATGACGAATCCGGCGGCGACCTGATCTTCTTCCAGGGCCACTCGGTCCCCGGCGTCTACTCGCGCGCCTTCATGCTCGGCCGCCTGACCGAAGAGCAGTTGGACAACTTCCGCCAGGAAACCGACGGCAAGGGTATCTCGTCCTACCCGCACCCGTGGCTGATGCCCGACTTCTGGCAGTTCCCCACCGTTTCCATGGGCCTCGGCCCGATCCAGGCCATCTACCAGGCCCGCTTCATGAAGTACCTCGCCAGCCGCGGCCTGATCGACGCCGCCCAGGCAGAAAAGCGCAAGGTCTGGGCCTTCCTCGGCGACGGCGAGACCGACGAGGTCGAATCGCTCGGCGCCATCGGCATGGCCGGTCGCGAGAAGCTGGACAACCTGATCTTCGTCATCAACTGCAACCTGCAGCGCCTCGACGGCCCGGTGCGCGGCAACGGCAAGATCATCCAGGAACTCGAATCCGAATTCCGCGGTTCCGGCTGGAACGTCATCAAACTGATCTGGGGCACACACTGGGATGTGCTGTTCAACCGCGACAAGAAGGGCATCCTCAAGAAGCGCATGATGGAACTGTGCGACGGCGAGTACCAGACCTTCAAGGCCAAGAACGGCGCCTACGTCCGCGAAAACTTCTTCAACACGCCGGAACTGCGCGAACTGGTCGCCGACTGGACCGATGACCAGGTCTGGCAACTCAACCGCGGCGGCCACGACATCTTTAAGATCTTCGCCGCCTACAACGCCGCCGTCACCCACAAGGGCGCCCCGACGCTGATCCTGGCCAAGACCATCAAGGGCTTCGGCATGGGCCAGGCCGGCGAGGCGATGAACATTTCGCACCAGCAGAAGAAGATGGACAAGGAGCAGATCGGCCGCTTCCGCGACCGCTTCGCCCTGCCGGTTCCGGACGATCAGCTGGAAGAAGTGCCCTACCTGAAGTTCGCCGAAGACTCCCCGGAATACCAGTACATGCGCCAGCGCCGCATGGACCTCGGCGGTTTCCTGCCGCAGCGCCGGCGCAAGGCCGAGCCGCTCGCCATTCCGCCGCTCGAAACCTTTGCCGCGCTGCTCAAGGCCTCGGGCGAGGGGCGCGAACTGTCCACCACGATGGCCATCGTCCGCATCATGAACATGATGTTGAAGGACAAGAATGTCGGCAAGAACGTCGTGCCCATCGTGCCCGACGAATCGCGCACCTTCGGCATGGAAGGCATGTTCCGCTCGGTCGGTATCTGGAATCAGGAAGGCCAGAACTATGTGCCGGAAGACCATGACCAGCTGATGTTCTACAAGGAATCGAAGACCGGTCAGGTGCTGCAGGAAGGCATCAACGAGTCGGGTGCGATGAGCGACTGGATCGCCGCCGCCACGTCGTATTCCGTCCATAACGTCCAGACCATTCCGTTCTACATCTGCTACTCGATGTTCGGCATGCAGCGTGTGCTCGACCTGTGCTGGGCGGCTGGCGACCAGCGCGCCCGTGGTTTCCTGATCGGTGGCACCGCCGGTCGCACCACCCTGAACGGCGAAGGTCTGCAGCACGAGGACGGCCACAGCCTGATCCTCTCCAACCTGATCCCGAACTGCGTTTCCTACGACCCGACCTTCCAGTACGAAGTCGCTGTCGTCACGCAGGACGGCATGCGCCGCATGTTCCAGGAGCAGGAAGACGTCTTCTATTACCTGACGGTAATGAACGAGAACTACGAGCACCCGGAAATGCCGGTCGGTGCCGAAGCCGACATCATCAAGGGCATGTACGCCTTCAAGAAGGGCGCCGATTCGGCCGGCCCGCGCGTTCAACTGCTCGGTTCCGGCACCATCTTCCGCGAAGTCATCGCCGCCGCCGACCTGCTGCGTGCCGACTGGGGCGTCGAGTCCGACCTCTGGGGCTGTACCAGCATGAACGAACTGGCGCGCAACGGCCTCGATGTTCAGCGCTGGAACCTGCTGCACCCGCTCGAAGCGCCGAAGCTGTCGCATGTCGAACAAAAGCTGGCGGGCGCCAAGGGCCCGGTCATCGCTTCGACCGACTACATCAAGCTGTTCTCCGAGCAGATCCGTCCCTTCGTCAAGGCACCGTACGTCACGCTGGGCACCGACGGTTTCGGCCGTTCCGACACCCGCGAGAAGCTGCGCCACCATTTCGAGGTCGACCGTCACTGGGTGACGCTGGCTGCCCTCAAGGCGCTGGCCGACAACGGCGAAATCAAGCGTGAAGTCGTCGCCGCCGCTCTGGTCAAGTACAACCTTGACCCGAACAAACCCAACCCGATGTCGGTTTAAGAGGGAGAGACGACATGAGCCAAATCATTGAAGTCAAAGTCCCCGATATCGGCGATTTCTCCGACGTGCCGGTCATCGATCTGTTCGTCAAGGTCGGCGACAGCATCAAGGTCGACGACGCCATCGCCACCCTCGAATCCGACAAGGCAACGATGGATGTGCCTTCCACCGTTGAAGGCGTCATCAAGGAAGTACTGGTCCAGCTCGGCTCCAAGGTCAGCGAAGGTGCGGTGCTGATCAAGGTCGAAACTGGTGCTGCGGCTGCTGCCCCGGCGCCGCAAGCTGCCGCGCCGGCCCCCGTGGCTGCCGCCGCACCGGCTGCTGCGCCCGCTGCCGGTGGTGGCGTGGTCGACGTCAAGGTGCCGGATATCGGCGATTTCTCCGACGTGCCGGTCATCGATCTGTTCGTCAAGGTCGGCGACAACATCAAGGTCGACGACGCGATTGCCACCCTGGAATCGGACAAGGCGACGATGGATGTGCCTTCCACCGTTTCGGGTGTCATCAAGGAAGTACTGGTCCAGCTCGGCTCCAAGGTCAGCGAAGGTGTCGTCCTGATCAAGGTCGAAACGGGTGCTGCCGCAGTCGCTCCGGCCCCGCAAGCCGCGGCCCCTGCACCAGTCGCCGCCGCACCGGCCCCGGTTTCTGCCCCTGCAGCAGCGCCGACCGCAGCAGCGCCGGCCGCCCTCGCCCCGGCCTTGCCGCTCGGCAGCAAGGTTCACGCCTCGCCGTCGGTCCGCGCCTATGCCCGCGAACTCGGTGTCGATCTGACCAAGGTACCGGCCACCGGCCCGAAGAACCGCATCGTCAAGGAAGACCTGACCAAGTACGTCAAGGGCGTCATGTCCGGTGCCATCTCCGGCCCGGTCGCTGCCGCTGGCGGCGGTATCAGCGGTGGCGGCACGCTCGACCTGCTGCCGTGGCCGAAGGTCGATTTCGCCAAGTTCGGCGAAGTCGAGGTCAAGCCGCTATCGCGCATCAAGAAGATTTCCGGCCAGAACCTGTCGCGCAACTGGGTGATGATCCCGGCTGTCACCTATCACGAAGATGCCGACATCACTGACATCGAAGCCTTCCGCGTGCTGCTCAACAAGGAAAATGAGAAGGGTGGCGGCGCCAAGCTGACCATGCTGGCGTTCCTGATGAAGGCTTGCGTCAAGGGCCTGCAGAAATTCCCGGAATTCAATTCCTCGCTCGACGGCGACAATCTGGTGCTGAAGAAGTATTTCAACATCGGTTTCGCGGCCGATACGCCGAACGGCCTGGTCGTCCCGGTGGTCAAGAATGTCGACAAGAAGTCCGTCTTCGAACTGGCGCAGGAATCCGGCGATCTGGCCAAGCAGGCGCGTGACGGCAAGCTCAAGCCGGCCGACATGTCCGGTGCCTGCTTCACGATTTCCAGCCTCGGCGGCATCGGCGGCACTTACTTCGCGCCGATCGTCAATGCGCCGGAAGTCGCCATTCTCGGCGTCAACAAGTCGGCCATGAAGCCGGTCTGGGACGGCAAGCAATTCGTGCCGCGCCTGACCCTGCCGCTGTCGCTGACCGCTGATCACCGCGTCATCGACGGGGCGCTGGCGACACGCTTCAATGTCTATATCGCCCAGCTGCTGGCCGACTTCCGTCGCGTCGCGCTGTAATCCGGGAAGGAGATCACTATGAGTCTCATCGAAGTCAAAGTCCCGGATATCGGCGATTTCTCCGACGTGCCGGTCATCGACCTGTTCGTCAAGGTCGGCGATCCCATCAAGGTAGACGATGCCATCGCCACGCTGGAATCCGACAAGGCGACCATGGACGTGCCGAGCACGGTCGAAGGCACGGTCAAGGAAGTGCTGATCCAGCTCGGCTCCAAGGTCAGCGAAGGCGTCGTGCTGATCAAGGTCGAAGCCGGTGCCGCCGCTGCGGCGGCCCCGGTTTCTGCCCCGGCAGCGGCGTCGACCGCAGCCGCCGCGCCGGCAGCCCCGGCGCCGGTGGCCGCCAGTCATGCCGGCGGCGCTGACCTCGAGTGCGAGATGCTCGTCCTCGGCGCCGGCCCCGGCGGCTACTCGGCGGCCTTCCGCTCGGCCGACCTCGGCATGAAGACGATCATCGTCGAACGCTATGCGACGCTGGGCGGCGTCTGCCTGAACGTCGGCTGCATTCCGTCCAAGGCGCTGCTGCACGTCGCCGCTGTGATGGAAGAAGCAGAACATGCCAGCGCCCTTGGCGTCACCTTCGCCGCGCCGCAAGTCGACATCGACAAGCTGCGCGCGCACAAGGACAAGGTCGTCGGCAAGCTGACCGGCGGTCTCGCCGGCATGGCCAAGGGGCGCAAGGTCGACATCGTGCGCGGCTACGGTTCCTTCATCGACCCGCACCACATCGAGGTCGAGGAAACCACCGGCAGCAGCCAGGACAAGACCGGCGTCAAGAAGATCATCAAGTTCCAGAAGTGCATCATCGCCGCCGGATCGGCCGCCGTGCATCTGCCCTTCATCCCGCGCGACCCGCGCATCGTCGACTCGACTGGGGCGCTCGAACTGCGCTTCGTGCCGAAGAAGATGCTGGTCATCGGCGGCGGCATCATCGGTCTCGAAATGGCGACCGTCTATTCGACGCTCGGCACCCGTGTCGATGTCGTCGAAATGATGGATGCCCTGATGCAGGGCCCCGACCGCGACACCGTCAAGGTCTGGGAAAAGCAGAACGCCAGCCGCTTCGACAAGATCATGCTGAAAACGAAGACGGTTGCGGTCGACGCCAAGGAAGACGGACTTTACGTGACCTTCGAAGGCGAAGGTGTGTCTTCCGAACCGGTCAAGTACGACATGATCCTGCAGGCCGCCGGCCGTTCGCCGAACGGCAAGAAGATCGCCGCCGAGAAGGCCGGCGTGGCGGTCACCGACCGCGGCTTCATCAACGTCGATGCCCAGATGCGCACCAACGTGCCGCACATCTTCGCCATCGGCGATCTCGTCGGCCAGCCGATGCTGGCGCACAAGGCGGTTCACGAGGCGCACGTTGCTGCCGAAGTCGCCGCCGGCCACAAGGCGGCTTTCGATGCGACGGTGATTCCCGGTGTCGCCTACACCCATCCGGAAGTGGCGTGGGTCGGCTACACCGAGGAGCAGGCGAAGAAGGAAGGGCGCAAGGTCGAGTCGGCCAAGTTCCCGTGGGCGGCTTCCGGCCGCGCCATCGCCAATGGTGCCGAGTACGGTTTCACCAAGCTGATCTTCGACGCAGAGACGCATCGCGTCATCGGCGGCGCCATCGTCGGCCCGAACGCCGGCGACATGATCGGCGAAGTCTGCCTGGCCATCGAAATGGGCTGCGATGCGGTCGATATCGGCAAGACCATCCACCCGCATCCGACCTTGGGTGAAACGATCGGCATGGCGGCTGAAGTGGCGCATGGCACTTGTACCGATGTGCCGCCACCGAGGAAGAAGTAAGCTGGGTTAAAATTGCGTTCGATTTGGGCGACGGCAAACCCGTCGCCCTTTTTTGTTTTCATCGGACCCAATGACCGCCACGCCCCACCTGCCCCGCCGCTCCGCCGAGGAGCAAATCCGTCTCGACGCCACCCTGCGCGATATCTTCGAACGCAAGCTCTGTTTCAACGAACTGCTGGGCTTCAAGATCGAGTCGCTCGACCCCGCAGCGCCGCAGATCAGCTTCGCCATGCGCCGCGACCTGATCGGCCACTACCTTCATGGACGCCTGCACGGCGGCGTGATCGCCACCGTGCTCGACACCGTCGGCGGCCTCGCCGCCACGGTCGCCATCGCCGAAAAATTCAACAGCGAAACCACCGAACAGGTCGGCCATCGCTTCGGCCGCATCGGCACCATCGACTTGCGTACCGATTACCTGCACCAAGGCATCGGGAAAAAATTTACGGCCACCGGACGGATTACCCGTCTCGGTGGCCGCATCGCCTCGGTGCAGATGACGCTGGAGAACGAAACCGGCCTGCTGATCGCCACCGGCGGCGCGTCCTACGTCATCAGCTAATTACAGGATCGGCACCCCTTGGTGCTCACCACGCTCGAAAACCACATGAGCGCGACCGACAATCAACGAGTCCAGATTGCCGATTCGCGCCGTATCCTTGTTGGTGTAGTGCAGTTTGTGCAGGATGTAGCGCAGTGCATTCAGGCGCGCGCGTTTCTTGCAGTTTGACTTGATCACCGTCCACGGCGCATCGGCGGTGTCGGTGTAGAAGAACATCGCCTCCTTGGCCTTGGTGTAGTCGTCCCATTTATCCAGAGAAGCCAGGTCGATCGGCGACAGCTTCCATTGCTTGAGCGGGTGCACTTTGCGCTCGCCGAAACGTCGACGTTGCTCCTCGCGGCTGACCGAGAACCAGAATTTGATCAGATGCGTGCCATTGCGCGCCAGCATGCGTTCGAACTCCGGCGCCTGGCGGACAAATTCCGCGTACTCGGCATCCGTACAAAAACCCATCACCCGCTCGACGCCGGCGCGGTTATACCAGGAGCGGTCGAACAGGACGATTTCGCCGTTGGTCGGCAGATGCTCGACATAGCGCTGGAAATACCACTGCCCGCGCTCGGTCTCGCTCGGCTTTTCCAGCGCCACCACGCGGGCGCCGCGCGGATTCAGGTGCTCCATGAAGCGCTTGATCGTGCCGCCCTTGCCGGCCGCGTCGCGGCCTTCGAAGAGGATGACCACCTTTTGCCCGGTTTCCTTGACCCAGGCCTGGAGCTTGAGCAGTTCGACCTGCAGGCGATACTTCTGCCGCTCGTAGTTGCGCCGCTGCATCAGGTTCTTGTACGGGTAGCCGCCGTCACGCCAGTCCTTGGCCAGTTCGTCGTCGGGATTGGGCGCCAGCTCACCGGCCGTCATGCGCTGTTGCCTGAGCAGGGATTTCAACAGCGCAACCGACTCCTCGACCGGAACACCAGCAATGACGTCGCGCATGGCGCCCATTTTCGACTCCTGGGCAGCGTCGACCGCAACATGCACGGAAAAACCCTCGATGCCGGCCGGGGTCATGGATGGCGCAATATCGCCCTTCGCTACCGGCCGCTGCCGGCTGGCCCGCGCCTTGGGCTGGCTTGCAATTTCCGGCGCCCCTGCAACTGTATTCTTCTTGGTAGCCATGTCCCCTCCGTCTTGATGCAAAGGGGCTATTTCACGGCAAAGCGCGATCCTTGTCTACTCCAGCAGTTCAGCCGGAATCACCGCACGCAGCACGGTCTGTGTTTCACCCCGGCGCACCCGGTTGCTCAGCCACCACAACGCGCCCTTCTTGATCGTCCATTCCGCCTCATGCCCCGCCAGCAGCAACGACGCCATGCGTCCCAGCGAAGGCTGGTGGCCGACGATCAGGACTGCACCGCTGGCACCCGGCCAGCCGGAGGCGGCGATCAACTCGGAGACGCAGGCGTCCGGCCCGATCTTGCGGTGCGTTTCGAACGGCAACTTGAGCGCCTCGGCCGTCTGCTGGGTACGCATCGCCGGACTGACGATGATGCGCAAATCCTTGGGTTGATGGTCGCGTATCCAGGCCGCCATCGTCCGCGCCTGTTTCTCGCCGCGCGCTGTCAGCCGCCTTTTCAGATCGTCCTCGCCATCCTCCGCCTCGGCATGGCGCCACAACAACAAATCCATCGTCGTACTCCCCAACAAATCCGCCATCATGAGTCTCCGAGGTTACACAGGCATTTCAGGAGTATAAGTTAGGGGCCGGACCTGTTCGCCACCATTCCAAGAGGCTATCATTGAGACTTGTTCATGTTGCCCAGACCATGATGCGCTTATCCGCCCTCCTTGCCCTCCTTGCCCTCCCGCTTTCCACCCTGCTTGCTGCATGCGCCACCGACAAGGACGCGCTGGCCAACAAGAACATATCGCAGCAAGGGACACTCAAGGTGCACCCAGGGCTGCTGGGCCAACCGGTGCCACCCGAGTTGCAACCGGGCGCCCGCCCTGCTGTCGCGACTCCCGCTGCCAAGGATGATGCGGCGGCAGCGCCGGCCGAACCACCGCCAGCCGATCCGCGCTAACTGGCCATCCGCGCGGACAACAGCGCCAACTGACCAAACAGTCCTAGCGCTTTCCTGCCAGCCGGCGGAAAAAACCGCGGCGCGAGTTGATTTCCGGATTGGCTGACTTCATCAGCCGTTCTTCAGCTGTACCGGTTGCCATGGCTGGCGACGACACCTCGCCAGATATCCCGCGCATCACCTCGTGCGCAAGCTTCATGGCGGCAGCCATATCCGGCAAAGTGCTTACCGGCGCCACCAGCGGCGAATACTGATAGGGACCGATCTTCGGATCGTCAGCGGCAGTGAAGGGAACCGTCCCCTGAGGCAACTCCACGTAACGACGCTGGCCAGCCGGAATATCACCCCACAGGGAACCGCCACCAGGCAGCAAATACAGATCCACGAACCAGGGCGTAATCAGCACGCCAAGCCAGTCACCACGGTAATGGGAAAAACCAACCGCGCGACAAGTCAATAACGGGTTTACCGCAGGCCGGTCACGGCGTTCGCCAAAGCATCGCTCCAGCAACGATGCCGGATTATCACTATGCAGCCCCGAAACAGCCGATGGCAATGCAGCATCGTCGGGGTCGGGAAAAAACTTCTCACCACTCACGATGCCGGACCGTCGCAACCGCAATACTGCTCATTCGACTTCGCACGGCCTTTCGCGCATGTAGGCAATCCATTCGGCGAAGGTAATCTCGCGCACCTCCGGCTTGCGCCGTTCAACGCTGTGCCGGCGCTCACTCCAACCTGTCGGCGGTCCCTTGTCTTCGTTGCGCCGGTCTTCAGCCGCACGCCTGTTCCTCGAATATTTCATTGCATGCCCTATTTGTGTTCTTCTCCGACCAACACATGCCGCCAAGGCATCACATCCTGCGTTTGAAGTCTGCCACACGCCGAAGAACGACGCTGTGAGGAATTTCACAAACTACCGGAATCGCCTCGCCACATTCCAGCGCTCTCGCCCAACAAGCCTTCCGGCCATTCAGCGCCTGACATCGACAACGACCCGACCGCGCACCTTGCCTTCGAGCAGATCAGCGGCAACCGTAATCGCCTCGCCAAGTCCGATTTCCCGGGTTATTGCATCCAGCTTGGCAATATCGAGGTCGCGCCCGAGGCGCTTCCAGGCTTCCTGCCGGACAGTCTGCGGCGCCATGACGCTGTCGATACCATATAGGGTGACGCCCCGCAGAATGAACGGTGCGACACTAGCCGGGAAATCCATCCCCTGCGCCAGCCCGCAGGCCGCAACCGCACCGCGATATATTGTCGTGGCGCAGGCATTGGCCAGCGTATGGCTGCCAACCGCATCGACGACACCCGCCCAACGCTCCCTGCCGAGCGGCTTGCCCGGCGTGGACAACTCGTTGCGGTCAATGATGTCGGCCGCGCCCAGCCCCTTGAGGTAAGCCGCTTCGGAAGCGCGACCGGTAGATGCCACCACCGTGAAGCCAAGCCGGGAAAGGAGCGCAATCGCAACGCTGCCGACCCCGCCATTCGCCCCGGTGACCAGAATCTCGCCATCCTCGGGCCTGATGCCATGTCTTTCCAAGGCGAGAACGCAAAGCATCGCCGTATACCCGGCGGTACCAATCGACATCGCCTGGCGCGCCGTGAATTGCGGCGGCAGCGCCACCAGCCAGTCGCCCTTGACGCGTGCGACTTCCGCCAGACCACCGCAATGGGTTTCACCAACCCCCCAGCCATTCAGGACCACGCGGCCACCCGGCTTCCAGGCGGGATGCGTGCTTGCCGTAACGGTTCCAGCAAAGTCGATGCCCGGCACCATGGGAAAGCGACGAACCACCGGCGACTTGCCGGTGATGGCGAGCCCATCCTTGTAATTCAGGGTGGACCATTCGACGCTGACCGTAACGTCACCCTCCGGCAGGACGGCATCGTCGATATTCTGCAACTGTGCCCTGTACCCAGCATCGTCCTTGGTGATCAGGATTCCTCTGAACATGTCGCCTCTCCTCTGATTTTTCAACAACCCGTAACCGTAAGTAAATCAGAAAAACACGGTCAGCGCATGAATGAATACATTGCATCAGCGGTAGATGCAAAAAAGGCCAGAACCCATTGGGTTTCTGGCCTTTTTCGGACTTTTTGATACAAATTTTTGGTGGTGGAACGAGTCCAACACGGAAACCGAGATTCTACACATAAATGACCTTAATAGGAAGGACTACCGTTCTGTCGGCGATCAACAGCAGCTTGTCGTAATTTGCTCTACTCCCCGCATTGCAACGTCACTTTTCGCACAAGAGGGTGTGGAGGGGCAGGTTCGACGGGAAGCGCGTTTTAACGGAGGTCGTACCAAACCCCTCGGCCACTGCCATGCTGGTTCAGCGTGCTGCGCTCGACCAAGGTACGGAAATGCTGCTTGAGCGTATTCCGGCTAGCACCGGTCAGCTTGATGGCATCGCCAATCGTGACGCGACCATGCTCGCGGGCGAACTCGACGATTTGTAGCTGCAGTTCAGGCATGGCTGCCAGCACGATTTTCTCGCGCTCGACCTTCTTTTCCAGACGCCGCATCTGCTCGGCCAGGGAACGCAGGAAGAACACCAGCCACGGCTGCCAGTTGGGAGACTCCGTGCGGATCGTGCCCTGCGTCTGACGCAGCGCCAGGTAGTAGGCTTCCTTGCTGTGTTCAATCACACTTTCCAACGAACTGTACGGCACATAGGCGTACCCGGCCTGCAGGAGCAGCAGCGTGGTCAGCACCCTGGAGAGCCGCCCGTTGCCGTCCTGGAAGGGATGAATCTCCAAGAAAACGACAACGCACAGGGCGATGATCAGCAGCGGATGCAGTCGGGCAATTTCCCGCTCCTGGTTTACCCAGGCCACCAACTCCGTCATCAGCCGAGGCGTATCGAACGGTGTGGCCGTCTGAAACACGATGCCGATCTGCGCGCCGGTTTCATCGAACGCCGCGACGCTGTTCGAGTTGGTTTTGTAGTTGCCGCGATGCCAGGTGTCCTTCTCGCTGTGGCGCAGCAGGATCTGATGCAACTGCTTAATGTGGTTCTCGGTGAACGGGATGTCCTGCCACGACGAGAACACCAGATCCATCAGTTCGGCATAGCCAGCCACTTCCTGCTCGTCACGAGTGGAGAAGGATTTGATCTCCAGATTCGACAGGAGCTGTTCCACCTCCCGGTCGGACAGCTTGCTGCCCTCGATGCGGGTGGAGGAACCGATGCTCTCGATGGTGGCCACGCGGCGCAGGGCCGACAGGCGGTCAGGCGCGAGCGTACCCAAGGCGCGCCAGGCGCCCTTGAACTCGTCGACCCTGGCAATGAGGCTCAAGATCTCCGGGGTAATCTGGATGGTGTCAGTTTGCAGCACGAACCAATACTACACCCATTTACACCCAATTACGAGTCACATCCATTTCGACGCCCATTTACACCCGATCTTTCAGATTGATGATGCCCGCAACCCTCTCGCCACCCCGCCCATCTCCGACGACTTGGCTTTGTGCCCGAACAGCGCCTGAATGCGATTCCCTACAACCACAGGAGATACGTGATGAAAAAAGTCGCAATCAATGAGCACGAGTTGGCCGAGCGCTGGGGCGTCAGCCCAAAAACCCTGCAACGCTGGCGTAGCGAGGGCCGAGGCCCGAGGTACTTGAAGCTCTCCAAGCGGGTGACCTATCTCATGGAAGACATCCTGGCATACGAGATAGAGTCGATGCATACCCGCGAGCGCTTCGGTGACTGGGAGGCCGACCTGGTCATTGGCGCTGGCCAACAGCAAGCACTGGTCACGCTCAACGAACGCCAATCCCGCTACGCGCTGATTGCCCATGTACCGTTCAAGACGGCGCAGGCGGTCTCGGATGCTATGATCTCTTTGCTGACACCTT
>DJUX01000043.1:248-42181 GCA_002440665.1 Dechloromonas sp. UBA6271 | reverse complement strand
GCGGTTTCGTACGCTCGAATTTTTCCTTAGCCATTCCAGTTCCCCAATCATCAAATAAGCAAAAAATCCAGAATCAAAGCTAAATCGGTGGTGCCCATGAGAAGAATCGAACTTCCGACCTCTCCCTTACCAAGGGAGTGCTCTACCACTGAGCTACATGGGCCTACCTTAAAACTCCAGCCGTACCGCAAATGGAGCGGGTGAAGGGAATCGAACCCTCGTCTTAAGCTTGGAAGGCTTCAGCTCTACCATTGAGCTACACCCGCTTAACCCTTGCCCCGCAGCACAAGCCGCTACAGCATTCAATCTGGTGGAGGGGGAAGGATTCGAACCTTCGAAGGCAGAGCCGACAGATTTACAGTCTGTTCCCGTTGACCGCTTGGGTACCCCTCCGGAAGAACGCAAGATTATCCCGGTGCAGGCCAGTCGTGTCAACACCTGTAAACGCAAAAAAGCCGGCGAGAGCCGGCTTTTTCAACTGAAGCAACTTACTTCTGGGACAGAACCCAGGTTGCCAGCTTGGTCGCTTCTTCCGGCGTGACGTTGTTCGGGGGCATCGGAACCTCGCCCCAGACGCCCTTGCCGCCAGTCTTGATCTTGGCCGCCAGGGTAGCGACGGCGGTCTTGTCGCCCTTGTACTTGGCTGCAACGTCCTTGTAAGCCGGGCCAACCACTTTCTTGTCGATGGCATGACAGGCCATGCAGTTCTTGGCCTTGGCCAGCGCTTCGTCAGCCTGGGCCTGACCGGCCATCACAACACCTGCAGCCAGCATGGCAACATATAAAGCTTTCATTCTCTCGCTCCGTTCGTCGGGTTGGTAAGTGGTAAATCAGCTTGTGATGATAAGACCCTTTTTACTGCCTTGCAAACCGCTTGCACTCTTGGGTTTGCCAGATAAATCAAATTCATCCGACCTCAACTGCAACTGGATAACGCAATCCAGGCCTGCGGCGTTGACAGCAGCACCGCAACCGGCAGGCGTTTACTTGCGCCGCTGAATCTGGCTGACGTCGCGCACCGCACCCTTGTCGGCAGAAGTCGCCATCAGAGCGTAGGCCTGCAGGGCGGCGGAAACGAAACGCTCACGCTGCACCGGCTGCCATGCGGCGTCGCCCCGGGCTTCCATGGCGGCACGGCGACGCGCCAGTTCGCCGTCCGACACGGCAAGGTGGACGCGGCGATTGGGGATGTCGATTTCGATGGTGTCGCCGTCCTCGACCAGTCCAATTGCACCACCATCGGCAGCTTCCGGCGAAGCATGGCCGATCGACAGGCCGGAGGTGCCGCCCGAGAAACGGCCGTCGGTCAGCAGCGCACATTCCTTGCCCAGCCCGCGCGACTTGAGGTACGAGGTCGGGTAGAGCATTTCCTGCATGCCGGGGCCTCCCTTCGGGCCTTCATAACGGATGACGACGATGTCGCCGGCAACGATTTTGCCCCCGAGAATGCCGTCGACCGCAGCATCCTGGCTTTCGAAGACGCGGGCAGTGCCGGTGAATTTCCAGATCGACTCGTCGACGCCTGCCGTCTTGACGATGCAGCCGTCGAGCGCGATGTTGCCGTGGAGCACCGCCAGACCACCTTCCTGGGAATAGGCGTCGGTCCGGTTGCGGATGCAGCCCTTGGTCCGATCAAGGTCGAGCTCGCTGTAGCGCCGACTCTGGGAAAAGGCAACCTGGGTCGGCACGCCACCCGGTCCGGCGCGGAAGAATTCATGGACTTTCGCGTCCTGCGTGCGCACCACATCCCAGCGGTCGATCGCGTCACCGAGGGTTTTTTCATGCACAGTCGGCACATTGCGGTGCAACAAGCCGGCGCGGTCGAGTTCACCGAGGATGCCCATGATGCCGCCGGCGCGATGGACGTCCTCGATGTGGTACTTGTCGGTCATTGGCGCCACTTTGCACAGACAGGGCACCTGACGCGAAATGCGGTCGATGTCGGCCATCTTGAAATCGACGCCGGCCTCCTGCGCCGCAGCGAGGATGTGCAGCACGGTGTTGGTCGAGCCGCCCATCGCCACGTCGAGGGTCATGGCGTTCTCGAAGGCCTGGAAACTGGCGATCGAACGCGGCAGAACCGAGGTGTCGTCCTGTTCATAGTAGCGGCGGCAGAGTTCGACAACCTGGCGAGCGGCCCCCAGGAAAAGTTCCTTGCGATCGGCATGCGTCGCGACGACCGTACCGTTGCCGGGCAGCGAGAGGCCGAGCGCCTCGGTCAGGCAGTTCATCGAGTTGGCGGTAAACATGCCCGAACAGGAACCGCAGGTCGGACAGGCGGAACGTTCGATCTCGGCCAGATCGGCGTCGGAAACGGAACTGTCCACGGCCTTGACCATGGCGTCGACGAGATCGAGGTGGATGACCTGACCTTGCACCGTGACCTTGCCGGCCTCCATCGGGCCGCCGGAAACGAAGACGGCCGGGATGTTGAGACGCATGGCGGCCATCAGCATGCCCGGGGTGATCTTGTCACAGTTGGAAATGCAGACCATGGCGTCGGCGCAGTGGCCGTTGACCATGTATTCGACGGAATCGGCGATCAGGTCGCGCGACGGCAGCGAGTAAAGCATGCCGCCATGACCCATGGCGATGCCGTCGTCGATGGCGATGGTGTTGAATTCCTTGGCGATGCCGCCAGCCGCCTCGATCTCGCGGGCGACCAACTGGCCCATGTCCTTGAGGTGCACATGGCCCGGCACGAACTGGGTGAAGGAATTGACCACCGCGATGATCGGCTTGCCGAAATCGCCGTCCTTCATGCCGGTCGCGCGCCACAGGGCGCGCGCGCCGGCCATGTTGCGGCCGTGGGTGGAGGTGCGGGAGCGGTAATCAGGCATGTGAATCTCCGTCGAAAACTTTGCGCCCTGCGGCGCGAACTATAATTGGCGAATTCTAGCCGACTCTCCGCCTCCGATGCTTCTCCACCCCCAGTTCGACCCTGTCGCCTTTTCGCTCGGCCCGCTGTCGGTGCGCTGGTACGGTTTGATGTATCTGGTCGCTTTCGTTCAATTTATCTTGCTCGGCCGCTACCGCATTCGCACGCGCCCCGGCCTGCTCACGGTCGAACAACTGGACGACCTGCTGTTCTACGGCATGCTCGGCGTAATTCTCGGTGGTCGGCTGGGGCAGGTGCTGTTCTACGAGCCGGGCTACTATCTGGCCCACCCGCTGGAAATCCTCGCCGTCTGGAAAGGCGGCATGAGCTTTCACGGTGGCTTTCTCGGCGTCCTCGCCGCCATGGGCCTGTGGTCGCGCAAGCACCGCATCGCCTGGTTCGACGTCACCGATTTCATCGCCCCGCTGGTGCCGCTCGGGCTGGCGGCCGGGCGGATCGGCAATTTCATCAACGGCGAGCTGTGGGGCCGGGTTGCCGACGCCAGTCTGCCGTGGGCGATGATCTTTCCCCAGGCCGGCGACATGCAGCCGCGTCATCCGTCACAGCTTTACCATGTCGGACTGGAAGGCTTGGCGCTGTTCGCGATTTTGTGGCTTTTCAGCAGTCGACCGCGACCGCGCAGCGCGGTGTCGGGTGTTTTCCTGATCGGCTACGGCGCCTTCCGCTTCATCACCGAATTCTTCCGCGAGCCGGATCACGGCATCTTCGGGCAGTCGTACACGGTCAGCATGGGCCAGTGGCTGTCGTTGCCGATGGTCGCCATCGGCATCGCCATGCTGGTGATGGCATACCGCAAGAAATCTCTATAATTATGGATTACGTTATTCACCACACGACAGGAATCCCGTCATGACACGTCCGTTCAAGGTTCTCGGCATCCAGCAAATCGCCATCGGCGGCCCCTCCAAGGAAAAGCTGCGCACGTTGTGGGTCGAGAAATTCGGCCTCGAAATCACCAGCACCTTTGTCTCCGAGCGCGAGAACGTCGACGAGGACATTTGCGCCATGGGCAGCGGCCCGTTCAAGGTCGAGGTCGACTTGATGCAGCCGCTCGATCCGGAAAAGAAGCCGGCCGTACACGCGACGCCGCTCAACCACGTCGGGCTGTGGATCGACGACCTGCCGAAGGCCGTCGAATGGCTTTCGGCCAACGGCGTGCGCTTCGCCCCGGGCGGCATCCGCAAGGGCGCCGCCGGTTTCGACATCACCTTCCTGCATCCCAAGGGCAACGAGGAATTCCCGATCGGCGGCGAAGGCGTGCTGATCGAACTGGTGCAAGCGCCGCCGGAAGTCGTTTCGGCCTTCGCCAGGCTGGCTGCCGGCTGATTGGCAAAGCGGGCGGCGGCTGTTGCGGTCGACGCCCGAAAAATGCCGAATTTCAAGCGTGACGACAAGGCGCGCCAGCGCCCGTCACTCATGCTGTCCGGACGGCTCCGGAAAACGCCACGTTCTCCCGGCTCGGGAGATCGCCCGCGACGCCGAACAGCGCCCGCACAGCGGCTGAAAAATGCGCCACGCCGCGCTAAAACTGGCGGCAAGGCGCTGAATCAGGCCGGCCCGGGCATGGTCTTGAAGACGAACGCGGCCTTTTCGACGTCGGTGATCCAGACCAGGCCATCGCCGTAATGGCCGGTCTGGGCAATCTCGGTGATACGCTGGAAAATCGCCTCGGCCACCTCGTCGGGCGCGATGATCTCAACCCTTACCTTGGGCGAATAATCGGTCAGCTCATCCTTGATCTTCTGCCGCACGACATGGCGCGACGGCGCACTGCAGCCCTCGACCTTGCTCACCGTCATGCCGGGAAAACCGGGTAGCATCACCAGCGCGTCGCGCAGCACCGCCAGCTTGTTGGGACGGATGATTGCCTTGATTTCCTTCATGCCTCAACTTCCTCCTCATCAAACCAGCGATAAATTGTCGGCAAAACCAGCAGTGTGAGCAGGGTGCAGGTAATCAGGCCACCGATGACGACGATGGCCAGCGGTCGTTGCACCTCGGAACCCGGCCCGCTGGAAAACAGGAAGGGGATCAGGCCGAGCATGGCGACCGTCGCCGTCATCATCACCGGCCGGAAGCGCAGCGTCGCACCTTCGACGACCGCGTCGCGCACGCTGCGCCCATCCTCACGCAAGCCACGAATATACGACACCAGCACGACGCCATTGAGCACGGCAATGCCCCACAGCGCGATGAAACCAACCGAGGCCGGCACCGACAGATATTCGCGCGTCACGAACAGGCCGATGATGCCGCCGATCGAGGCGAATGGCAGCACGGTGATGATCAGCGTCGCGAAACGCAGCGAATTGAAGAGCAGGAAGAGCAGGAAAAAGATTGCCGCAATGGTGATCGGGATGATCACCATCAGGTGACCGAGCGCCCGCTCCATGTTCTGGAACTGACCGCCCCACTCCAGGTAATAGCCTTCCGGCAGCTTGATCTGCTGCTCGACCTTCTGCTGTAGCTCGGCGACGAAACTGCCGAGGTCGCGGTCCTTGACGTTGACGCCGACGACGATGCGGCGTTTGCCCAGTTCGCGCGAAATCTGCGCCGGGCCGTCCATGACGCTTATTTTCGCGACATCGGTCAGGCGCACCTGCGCCCCGTTCGGCGAGGTGATCAGCACGTTCGAGATGGCCTCGACGTTGTTGCGGAAACGCTCGGGAAGGCGGACGACACCGGGGAAGCGCCGTTCGCCCTCGAATATCTCGGTCGCCACCTTGCCGCCGATCGCCGTTTCCAGCACGTCATTGACGTCGGATACGTTGAGGCCGAGACGGGCAATCGCCTGGCGGTCAATTTCGACCGAAAGATACTGTTGACCGCTGATCCGCTCGATCCGCAAATCCTGCGCGCCCTGCAGGCTCTGCGCGACCTTGCCGATCTGGCCAGCGACCTTGCGCAACTGGTCGAGATCATCGCCGAAGACCTTGACGGCGATGTCCGAGCGCACGCCGGTGACCATCTCGTCGACGCGGTCGGAAATCGGCTGCGCCATGACGATCTGCACGCCGGGCAATGCCTTCAGCTTTTCGCGCATCGCCTCCTGGATATCGTCCTGCGTCCAGCCGCTCGGCCACTCGCTGCGCGGCTTCAGGCTGACGATGGGGGTTGATTCGTTCGGTCCCTGCGGGTCGGCCGGCGACTCGCCACGGCCGACGCCGGACACCGCGGATTTCACCCCCGGAACCTGCATCACCAGACGCATCGCCTCCATTTCCATCTTGATCGACTCGTCGAGCGAGATGTTCGGCACCCGGTTGATGCCCGGCACCACCGAGCCTTCCTTCATTTCGGGAATGAAGGCGGTGCCGAGGAAGGGCAGGATGCCGATGGTCAGGACGAAGGCGCCGACCGCCGCCGCCACCGTCTTCTTCTCGTTGGCGAGCGTCCAGTGCAGCATTTTCAGGTAGCGCTGCTTCATCGCCGCGATCAGCTTGGTGTCGTGATCGCCATCATGCGCCGGCGGCTTCAGCAGGTAAGTCGACATCACCGGCGTCAGCGTCATCGACAGGATCAGCGAAATGCCCAGCGCGATGGCGATGGTGTAGGCGAGAGGTGCGAACATCTTGCCCTCCATGCCCTGCAAGGTCATCAGCGGCAGGAAGACGAGGATGATGATGCCGACGCCGAAGATGACCGGCGTCGCCACCTCGACCACCGCGTGCAGGATCACCCGTAGCGGGCTTTCGCCCTTGTTGGCATGGCGGCCCAGTTGCAGGTAGGCATTTTCGACGACGACGACCGAGCCGTCGACCATCAGGCCGATGGCGATGGCCAGGCCGCCGAGCGACATCAGGTTGGCCGAGATGCCGAACCTGTTCATCGCCATGAAGGTCAGCAGGGGCGTCAGCACCAGCGTCGCCACGACGATCAACGACGAGCGCACGTCACCGAGGAACAGGAAAAGGACGACGACGACCAGGACGACGCCTTCGAGCAGCACCTTGGTCACGGTCCACAGTGCCGCGTCGACCAGTTCCGAACGGTCGTAGTACGGCACGATCCTGAGGCCGTCCGGAAGCATGCCCTTGGCGTTGATCTCGTCGACCCGCGTCTTGATGCGGCCGACAACTTCCTTCGCATTGCCGCCGGCGATCATCATGACGACGCCGCCGACCGCCTCGGTGACGCCGTTCTTGACCACGGCGCCCTGGCGCACATCGTGGCCGATCTGCACTTCCGCCACGTCGCGCACATAGACCGGCACGCCATCCTTCTCGCGCAGCACGATGGCGCGCAGGTCGTCGAGGTCCTTGACCAGGCCAACGCCGCGAATCAGGTACTGCTCGGCGTATTGCGGCAGCACGCCGCCGCCGGCGTTGGCATTGTTGCGCCCGACCGCCTGATAGACGTCGGCGATCGACAGCCCGAAGTGGCGCAGCTTGTCAGGATTGACCAGCACCTGGTACTGCTTGGCGAACCCGCCCTGCGAGTTGATTTCGGCGACGCCGGGAATCGAGCGCAACAGCGGCCGCACCACCCAGTCCTGGGCGATCCGGCGCTGCATCAGTTCGTCCTGGGTCAGCGTCCGGTCGCCGTCGTCGGGCCGTTCCAGCGTGTATTGATAGACCTCGCCGAGGCCGGTGGACACCGGCCCGAGCACCGGCGTGATGCCCTGCGGCAGGCGCGAACCGACTTCAAGCAGGCGCTCCATGACCAGCTGGCGGGCGAAATAGACGTCGGTCTTGTCGTTGAACACCAGCGTGATCAGCGACAGGCCCGGCTTGTTCAGCGAGCGCATCTCCTCCAGCCCGGGCAGGCCGGTCATCGCCACTTCCAGCGGCACGGTGGCGAAGCGTTCGACCTCTTCCGGCGAGCGGCCGGGGGCCTCGGTGGCGATCTGCACCTGGACGTTAGTGACATCCGGAAAGGCATCGACCGACAGCTTGCGCGCGGCATCCAGCCCGAAAAAGAAAAGGACGGCGGCAATGACCGCGACGATAAGGCGCTGCTTGAGCGCCCCACGGACGAGAGACTCGATCACGATCCCTCCATTTCCTTGCGGTTACGCTCGTTGTTCAGGTGGAAAGCACCATCGACGACCAGCTTTTCCTGCCCCTTGAGCCCGGAGATCACCACCCGCTGCCCGCCCTGCTCCGGACCGAGCTTGACCTTCAGCAAACGGAAAACGCCGTCGCCCTCAGCAACGAAGACATGCTCCTCGTCGTTTTCGCGTACCACCGCACTGGCCGGGATGACCATGTGTTCGACCGGCTTGGCCTCGATCAGCATCGATGCCAGCATCGCCGGCTTGAGGCGGCCATAGGTATTGTCGAGCTCGGTTCGCACCAGCACGGTACGCGTTTCCGGGTTGATGGTCTGGCCGACAAAGATCAGCTTGCCAATCAGTTTCTCGTTGCCCAAGGCCGGCACCTCGATGTTCACCGTTTGGCCTACCTTGACCTGGCTCACCTGTTGCTCGGGAACCTGGGCGACCGCCCACAGCCGCGACAGATCAGCGACCACGAACAGCGCATCGGCCGGTTGCACGACCTGCCCCTGGGCCAGCTTGCGTTCGACGACGACACCGCCCAGCGTCGCCACCACCGGGGTCACCGAATCCACCGCACCGTTCTTGGCGAGGCGTTCGACGGCCGCCGGACTGACGCCGAGGATCTGCAATTGATCGGCGGCCGCGCGGGTTTCGGCGACCGATATCTGGTATTCGCTGTCACGCCGCTGCATCTCGGCGGCAGCAATCACGTCGGCATCGAACAAGGCCTTGGCGCGCTCGGCATTACGCCGGTTCAGTTCAAGTTGGGAACGCGCCTTGAGGTAAGTCAGTTGCTGGCTGGACAGCTCGCTGCTGTTCAAGCGCGCCAGCACGTCGCCTTTTTTCACTTCCTGGCCGAGCAGCGCATCGATCTGGGTAACGCGGCCGGTCACGGTGGCCCCGATACGCGCCAGGCGCTGTTCGTCGAAGTCGATGCGCCCGGCCACGCGCAGGGTTTCGGCGACGGGACGGATGCTGACGTCCGCCAGCTTGAGCTGCGCCAGCAACTCGGGCGCCGGGGTGACCAGCGCCGGATCGTTGCCGTTTGGCGCAGCAACCTTGCTGTCTTCCTTGTTGCATCCGAGCAGGACTGCTACGGTCAACAGTAAAAAGAGGGCATTTTTCATTCTGTTTTTCCTCCGGGGCTTGCCCGCAGTCTTTCAATTTCCACCCAGGCCGATGCCAGTTCATAGCGCGCGGCGATCAACTCCGCACGCGCGGCACGATAGACACGCTGGGCATCGAGCACTTCGAGGAAGCCGCGCTCGCCGAAGCGATACGCCGCCTCAGCCACCCGCAGTGCCGACTCGGCCTGCCTGAGGATGCCCGATTCGAGGGCCGTTACCTGCGTCTGGGCAATTTCGTATTGCTGGAAGGCAACTTCCAGAGCCTGCGCCAGCGAGAACTCCTGTGCTGCCAGTTCGTTGCGTGCCCGTGAAAGTTGCGCGGCAGCTTCACCGACCGGCCCGCTACGGCGGTCCCAGAGTGGAATCGTCAGCACTACGCCGACCTGCGAGGCGCGAATGTCCGGGTCTTCGTTCATCGCGGCCTTCAAGGCCAGATTCGGCCAGCGCTGGGCCCGCTCAAGATCGAGCTGGCGCTGGGCGCGCACCGTTTCGGCGCGCGCCCGCGCCAATTCGGGGCTGATCTCGCCCAGTTCCTTGCGCAAGCCGTCCAGCGGCTGCAAAGCGGGAACGTCCCCCAGGCGCCCGCTGATGGCGAATTCGGCCGGCAAGTTGCCGCCGACTGTCTGGCGCAACAGCGAGCGCGCCTGATCGACGCGGAAGCCGGCAGCCTGGGCCGTCTTCTGGGCATTCAGCGCCTCGGCATCGGCCTTGATCAGCTCGAAGCGCGCGGCATCGCCGGTTTCGACACGCTTGGCGATGCGTGAGCGCACACTCTCCATCGCCGCCGTATCTTCACGGGCGTTTCTCAGCTCCGCCTCGCGGCGCAAGACCTCGAAATAGCGGTTCCGCAGGCGCGCCACCAGGTCGGCCTCGAAGGCGCGGGTCGCTGCCGTCGTTGCTTCCAGGCCGGCTTCGGCGGCGCCGATGCGCGCCGAACGCCGCCACGGCATGTCGAGCGGCTGGGTCAGCGTCACGCTGCGGGCATCGCCGGGATTGCCGGCGGAACTGCGCGCCCGCGTCGTCCCGCTCAGGTATTCCACTTCCGGGTTAGGAAAGGCACCGGCACTATCGACCGCGTAGCGCGCCGCCGTCACCTGGTCGCGCGCCGCCAGTACCGCCCGGCTGGATTCCAGGGCGAGCGATTCCAGCCGGGGCAGGTCGTAGGCGGGTTGCGCGAAAGCCAGCGTGGCGCCCAGCCCGCCAATCAGGGCGATTAGTTTTGTGCAGTGCATCATAAGCAGTTGCTTAGCAAGCGGCATGCCATTCGTCAGCCAGCAGTCAGGATTTGCCGAGCGCGGCGATGCGCTCTTCGAGCGGCGGGTGCGTCGCGAACAGCGCCATCAGCCCCGCGCCGCCAGCGATGCCGGAGGCCGCCATGTTCTGCGGCAGCGGCTCGGTGTGCATGCTGCCCAGGCGGCGCAGCGCGTTCTGCATCGGCACCGGCGAGCGCATCAGTTGCGCGGCGCCGGCATCGGCACGGAACTCGCGCTGGCGGGAGAACCAGGCAACGATGATGCTGGCCAGCACGCCAAAAATCACCTGGCTGACCATGCTGGCCACCATGTAGCCGATACCCGGGCCACTGCTGTCAGAACCGCGACGCAGGAAGGAGTCGACCGCGTAGCCGACGATGCGCGAGAGAAAGATGACGAAGGTGTTGACCACGCCCTGTATCAGCGTCAGCGTCACCATGTCGCCATTGGCGATGTGCGCAACCTCGTGCGCGAGCACGGCTTCGGCTTCCTCGCGCGTCATGCCCTGCAGCAGGCCGGTCGAAACCGCGACCAGCGAGCTGTTTTTTGTGGCGCCGGTGGCGAACGCATTGGGTTCGCCCTCGTAGATGGCGACTTCCGGCATCGCCACGTTGGCGTCTTTGGCGAGACGGGCGACGGTATCGACCAGCCAGACCTCGGTCGAGTTGCTCGGCGATTCGATGACGTGAGCGCCAACACTGCGCTTGGCCATGAACTTCGACATCGCCAATGAGATGAAGGCGCCGCCGAAGCCAATCACGCCCGAGAAGGCGAGCAGCATGCCGAGATTGAGGCCGTTTTCGGTCAGGAAGCGATCGACACCGAGCAGATTGACGGCCAGCCCGAGCACTAGCATCACCGCGATGTTGGTAGCAAGAAAGAGCACAATACGTTTCATGACGGACTCCATCAGAATGGGGGACGCCGCTATGATAGTGCAGCGCACAATACTGTAAAATCGCACCCAGCCTGAATATCATTTCGGTTTTTTCGGACAATTCATGTCGAACCTCAACTACAAGCACCTGCACTATTTCTGGGTCGTCGCCCACGAAGGCAGCATGACGCGCGCCGCCGAGCGCCTCGGCGTCGCGGTGCAGACCATCAGTGGCCAACTCTCGCTGCTCGAACGCAACCTCGGCAAGGCGCTGTTCGTCAGCCAGGGGCGCGGCCTCGCTCTGAGCGACGCCGGGCGGCTGGCGCTCGGCTACGCCGACCAGATCTTCCAGCTCGGCGAGGCGCTGGAGGAAGCGGTCCACACCGCCGACAGCGGCAACACGCTGCGCCTGCGCACCGGCATTTCGGACGGCATCCCGAAGCTGCTGGCCTACCGGCTGCTGGCTTCGGTGCTGGCGATGCCGGACGACGTGCGCCTGATCTGCAACGAGGGCGCCTTCGAACCCCTGCTGGCCGAACTGGCCCTGCATCACCTTGACCTCGTGCTGACCGACCGGCCGGCGCCGGTCGGCGGCAACCTCAAGGTCTTCAGCACGCGCCTCGGTGACTTTGCCGCCGGGCTGTTCGGCAGCGCCGCGCTGGTCGAGCGCTACGCGCCCGGTTTTCCCGACAGCCTGAACGGCGCCCCGCTCTTCCTGCCGACCCGGCAGAACGCGCTGCGCGGCCGCATCGACCGCTGGATCGAAAGCTGCGGCATCCGCCCGCGCATCGTCGGCGAATTTCAGGACAGCGCCCTGCTCAGCACTTTCGGACGGGCCGGGCTCGGGTTTTTCCCGGCGCCACTGGTACTCGCCGAACAGGTCGCCGAGCAACTCGATGCTCAGTCTCTAGGCGAAATGGCCGGCGTCAGCGAGCAGATCTACGCCATTTCGAACGAGCGACGGATTCGCCACCCGGCCATCGAAGTCCTCTGCTCGTCTTCGCCGAGCACGCCAAATACCTGATTACACTGAACCTCGCGCCAGCCGGCCGCGACGCGAGAGGTATAATTCTCACCCCCAACGCAGAACCAAAGCAGAAAAATCCATGTTCCAGTTTCGCAAATTCATCGCCCTCCTCGCCCTCGTCACCCTGACCGGCCATGCGCTGGCACAGCAACTGCCGGTGCCGCCGACCCTCGCCGCCAAATCCTGGCTGCTGCTGGAAATGGGCTCCGGCCAGGTGTTGACCGCAGAAAAGCCTGACGAGCGCATCGAGCCCGCCTCGCTGACCAAGCTGATGACGGCCTACCTGACCTTCGCCGCCCTGCGCCAAAAGACCATCGCCCTCGAACAGCCGGTGCCGGTATCGCAGAAGGCCTGGAAGACCGGCGGCTCGAAGATGTTCATCAAGGTCGACACGCAGGTACCGGTCGAAGACCTGATCAAGGGCATGATCGTGCAGTCGGGCAACGACGCCTGCGTCGCGCTGGCCGAGGCGATCGCCGGCAGCGAGGAAACCTTTGCGCAGATGATGAACCGCGAGGCGAAGCGCCTCGGCATGAATTCATCAAACTTCACCAATTCGACCGGCCTGCCCGATCCGATGCTGTACACCACGGCGCGCGACCTGGCGACGCTGGCCTCGGCCTTGATCCGCGACTTCCCCGAGGAATACAAGAAGTATTACTCGATGAAGGAATTCCGCTACAACAACATCACCCAGCCCAACCGCAACCGCCTGCTCTTCATCGATTCCTCGGTCGACGGCGTCAAGACCGGCCATACCGAAGGGGCCGGCTACTGCCTGGTGTCGTCGGCCCTGCGCGACCAGCGCCGCCTGCTGTCGGTGGTCCTCGGCACCAAGTCGGACGCCACCCGCGCCAGCGAATCGCTCAAGCTGCTCAACTGGGGCTTCCAGTCCTACGACGCCGTCACCCTGTTTACCAAGGAGCAGCCGGTGGCCACGCTGCGCGTCTGGAAGGGCACGCAGAAGACGGTCAAGGCCGGTTTCGACCGGCCGTTCATGATCGCCGTGCCGCGCGGCTACGCCGACAAGGTCAAGAGCGACTTCACCGCGCCACCGCGTCTGATGGCGCCGGTCCAGGCCGGCCAGCAACTCGGCTCGCTGAAGGTCACCATCGACGGCAAGCTGTATGGCGAATACCCCGTTCCGGCGCTTGAAAATGTAGGATTGATCGGCATCTTCGGTCGTACCATCGACAGCGTCCTGCTCTGGTTCGAATAAGCCCATGACCCCCTACGTCGCCGACCCCGTCTATCTGAATGGCCGCTTCCTGCCGCTGGCGGAAGCTGGCATTTCGCCGCTCGACCGCGGCTTTCTCTACGGCGACGGGGTCTATGAGCTGGTTCCGGTTTACTCGCGGCGCCCGTTCCGCCTTGCCGAACACCTGACGCGGTTGCAGGCGACGCTGGACGGCATCCGCCTGGCCAACCCGCTCGACGTCGCCGGCTGGACGGCGGTCGTCGAGCGGCTGATCGCCGAAGCCCCGTGGGCGGACCAGTCGATCTATCTGCAGGTCACGCGCGGCGCCGACAACAAGCGCGACCACGCCTTCCCGCCGGCCAGCGTACCGCCGACCGCCTTCGCCTTCAGCTCACCGCTGGTCACCACGCCGGCCGACATCCGGGCCGTCGGCGTCGCCGCGATCACCGTCGCCGACGACCGCTGGGCACACTGCAACCTCAAGGTCATCTCGCTGCTCGCCAACATCTTGGCGCGCCAGCAGGCGGTCGACGCCGGCTGCGCCGAGGCGCTGTTGATCCGCGACGGCTACCTGAAGGAAGGCGCCGCATCGAACATCTTCGTCGTCAAGGATGGCGTGCTGCTGGCGCCACCCAAGACCAGTTTCATGCTTCCCGGCATCACCTACGACGTCGTCCTCGAACTGGCTGCCTGTCACGGTCAACCGCTAAAAATAGGCGAAATTCACGAAAATGAACTTCGCGCCGCCGACGAGGTCTGGATGACCTCATCGACCAAGGAAGTGCTGGCGATCACGACGCTCGACGGCGCGCCGGTCGGCAACGGGACACCGGGGCCGGTCGGCGAACGGATGTGGCAGTGGTATCAGGATTTCAAGAACACGGTAATGCGCAAAGGCTGAGATGGCTTCGTACAAGGACACCCTCCTCGAATTTCCCTGCGACTTTCCCCTGAAGATCATGGGCAAGGCGCAGGACGAACTCGCCCAGGTGGTTCTGGAGATAGTCACCAAACATGCCCCCGATTTCGACGGCGCCAGTATGGAAATGCGTGCCAGCTCCGGCGGCAACTACCTGAGCCTGACTTGCACCGTGGTCGCCACCTCGAAGCCGCAACTCGATGCGCTGTACACCGACCTATCCAGCCATCCGCTCGTCAAAGTTGTTCTGTGAATCCTGTTGTCAAAAGACTCGGCCGGGTCGACTATGAACCGACCTTCCAGGCAATGCAGGATTTCACAGCTGGCCGCACTGCCGAAACGCCCGATGAACTGTGGATCGTCGAGCACCCGCCGGTCTACACGCTTGGCCAGGCCGGCAAACCCGAACATATCCTCGAAGATGTCGGCATCCCCGTCGTCAGGATCGACCGTGGCGGCCAGGTGACCTACCACGGCCCCGGCCAGGTGGTGATCTACCTGCTGCTCGACCTGCAGCGGCTGAAGATCAAGGTGCGCGAACTGGTCACCGCCATCGAACAGGCGGTCATCGACTTTCTCGCTGCCCAGGGTGTTGCGGCCGAACGCCGCGAGGGCGCCCCGGGCGTCTACGTCGGCGAAGCCAAGATCGCCGCGCTCGGCCTCAAGATCAAAAACGGCTGCAGCTACCACGGCTTGTCGCTCAATGTCGATATGGATCTTTACCCATTTACCGCGATCAACCCTTGCGGCTATGCTGGGCTCAAAGTCACGCAAACCCGGGACCTGGGCGTCCCGCTCACCGCTCACGAGGCCGGCGAGCAACTCTCTCAACACTTGCTACAGCAACTGGACCAACAACATGGCTGAAAAAGGCGTCAAGCAAAAAGGCGAACTCAAAACCGCGCGCATCCCGATCAAGATTATCCCAGTCGACCAGCCGCTGAAAAAACCGGACTGGATCCGCGTCAAGGCCGGCAACAGCGCCGGGCGCTTCGGCGAAATCAAGACCATGCTGCGCGAACGCAAGCTGCACACTGTCTGCGAGGAAGCCACCTGCCCCAACATCGGCGAATGCTTCGGCCGCGGCACGGCGACCTTCATGATCCTCGGCGACATCTGCACCCGCCGCTGCCCGTTCTGCGACGTCGGCCACGGCCAGCCGCTGCCGCCCAACCCGGACGAGCCGCGTGAACTCGGTGAATCGGTCGCTGCGCTCAAACTCAAATATGTGGTCATTACCAGCGTCGACCGCGACGACCTGCGCGACGGCGGCGCCCAGCACTTCGTCGACGTCATCCGCAACACGCGCGACCTGTCGCCGACCACCACCATCGAAACCCTGGTTCCCGATTTCCGTGGCCGCATGGAAGTCGCGCTCGACGTCCTCGGTGGCGCCCTGCCCGACGTCCTCAACCACAACATGGAAACCGTGCCGCGCCTCTACAAGCAGGCCCGTCCCGGTGCCGACTACAAGCACTCGCTGGAATTCCTCAAGCAGTTCAAGGCGCGCTATCCGAAGGTTTCCACCAAATCCGGCCTGATGGTCGGCCTTGGCGAAACCGACGAGGAAATCCTCGAAGTCATGCGCGACCTGCGTGCCCACGATGTCGAAATGCTGACCATCGGCCAGTACCTGGCGCCGACGGGCCATCACCTTCCGGTCACGCGCTACGTGCCACCGGACACCTTCAAGATGTACGAAGCCGAAGCCTACAAGATGGGGTTCACCGGCGCCGCCTGTGCGCCGATGGTCAGGTCGTCGTACTGGGCCGACCAGCAGGCGCACACTGCCGGAGTCAGCCAGCATATCTAAAACTTGTCGATAAATCTTACAGAAGGTGGGAGATACGCAATAAAAAACGATCGACAATCATACCCAAACCACTGAAATTAATGTAGAATAGAATATAGAACCAAGCATGGCATGAAATTCGCTTTTATGGGATACCAATATAATACTCAGGGATTACCATGAAGCTTTTCAAGTGCCTGGCAATGACGCTGGCAATTGCCTCGGCATCTATTGCACCTACCGCCCAAGCCAATCTCATAACTCAAGATGTGGCCATCAGCACTACCAATTCGGTACGTTATATCAATTTCAACGTCACGACAGCCGGTGGATTTGATATTAGAGCCCTTGGCTCAGATACCTTGGGCTCAACCAACTTTTGGAACAACGACCCCCAAATTTTTCTGTTTAGAAATACACTGACCAACGGCAACTTTATTGCCAGTGATGATGACAGCGGGACTGGGTTGAACTCCCTGATTGATGACATTTTACTAACCGCAGGAAGTTATATTCTTGCAATCAGCGAGTTTGACCTAACCCTTGCTGAGGCCATCTCCGGTCAAAACGCCAGCAGCATTCAGGATCCGGGAAGCATCAGAATCCAGATCGAAGGCGTGTCCTGGAACCCACCAGGGCCGAACAACAATGTTTCTGCTGGCACGGCTGCACTGGCAGTCCCTGAACCCGGAACCGTCGCCCTGATGGGATTGGCGCTGGCCGGTATCGGTTTCTCCCGCAAGCGGACCCAGAAGCATAAGTAAGCAAAACAGTTTATTCATTGCCTACGGCGACCTGCGGGTCGCCGTTACTTTTTTCAGATCACCACCAAAAAGCTATCGACCAGCCGTTGGTGGCGGCGCACCAGGTGGCGGTGGCGGAATTCCTGCATCAGCCGCTTTCACCGGTTGCGAATTATTGTCCCAAGCAGGCTCGCCCCGGCGCCAACTACAAGCACTCGCTGGAACTCCTCAAACAGTTCAAGGCACGCTACCCGAAGGTTTCCACCAAATCCGGCCTGATGGTCGGCCTTGGCGAAACCGACGAAGAAATCCTCGAATTCATGCGCAACCTGTGCGTCCACAACGTCGAGATACTGACCATCGCCTATCATCTACCGATGAGCCGCTACGTGCCGCCGGAAACCCTCACAATTTACGAAACCGATGCCTACAAGATGTGGTCGTCGGCGTCACCTGACATCAAAGCGCGCCAGAGTCATGGGAGGTTCATGGCCACCAGTAATTGAGAGCTATTGGCCTGACATCTCGTAAATTTCTTTGAGTGTGTGAAATACGACCATGCTCGGCAAAATAGCCAATGGTAAGCTAAACGAATATTTTCAGTTAACGGGGAGTCATTATGCCGATGCGCGTTTTTCCAAGGACATTGCCTGGCTGCACAAGGAATTTCCGCAAGACTATCCTGGTCGCAGCAATAGCAGCCGTCGTTGCCGGGTGCAGTCAAGACTCGCTTGTGGCGGGCAATGATTTCATGAAAAAAGGCGACTATGCCTCGGCTGTGATTGAATTCAAGAACGCGGTCCAGGCCAAGCCAGACTCGGTCGAGGCACGCCTGGCCCTGGCCGATGCGCTTGAGCGCACCTATGACCAGGCTGGCGCAGAGCAGCACCTCCGGAAGGCGGCCACTCAAGGCGGCGACAGCGACTCTCTGATTCCCCGCATCGCCCTGATGATGCTCGACCACAAGGAGTCCGCGAAAGTCATCACTGAATTCAAGGATCGTCGACTGACCTCTCCCGAAGCGGATAGCAATCTCCGCGGAATCGTCGCCATCGCCTACGCCGATCAGAGACAGTATCCACTGGCTGAGGAACACCTGAAGGCAGCTACAAAGAACACTGCGACGGTTCAGTTGGCCAGAGCCCAGTTGCTGCTGGCTCAAGGCAAGAAGGAACAGGCCGTTGCCGCACTGGATAGCTCACTGGCGGAACAGAATGCCCCTTGGTGGGTATTGCGAGCGCTTGGCCGCATCCATCAGGCATCCGGCAACCACGAAGTGGCCTTCCAGTTAATGAATCGCACCTATGAAGCCGTGCCGTGGCATCAGTCCGTAATGGGAGAATATGCCGAGTTTCTCCTCGCAGCAGGCAAACTCGAACAGGCAATTGTCATCAGAGACCGCCTCAAGAAGCTGGCCCCGCGCTACTATTGGACAAATTATGTCGACGCGCTGGTTCTTGCGCAGCAAGGCCGACAGGAAGAAAGTCTGGCGGCGGCAATGAAGGTTCTCGCCGTCGCACCGGACCACCTGCCGGGAACCTTGTTGGCTGCCCAGGCAGAGCTTAAAAAAGGCGACGTCTTGATGGCTAGCACGCGGCTCAAAAAGATCGCCGCCCAAAACCCCTACTCAGTGCCAACCATCCGCTTGCTGGCTCAGGCGCAACTCCGGCAAGGGCAGGCCGCCGATGCCGCCGAAACCATCAAGCGCGGCCTCAGCGTGGCGCCAAACGATGCGACACTGCTCTCGCTTCGGGCGGACAGCGAGGTCATGCGCGGCGCAACCCGGGAGGCAATGAGCACCCTTGAACGTCTTAGCGTCATCGCCCCCGGAAATGCGTCTTACCTGCTCCGCCTGAGCCAACTCAAGGCGCGCTCAGGCGACAAGGAATCAGCGAATAAGCTTCTCGATCAAGCGACTGAATTGGGCAAGGACATTCCGGCGATACGCGACCAGATCATCTCCATTTCCTTGAATATGGGCGACCTGCCTCGCATTCGCCAACTGGCCGATTACGCAATCAAGTCGCACCCGAAAGACCCCGGCTCACACCTGATGCTGGCTGCCGCCCAAGGGCTGCAGAATGACAACGCGGGCGCCTGGCAGGCAACAATCGCCGCCCTCGATCTCCAGCCAGCATTTCAACCCGCGCTGAACGCCCTGACCTTGCTTGCCCGTGAGCCGAAACAGCGTGAGGAATTACTGGCGCGTTACGAAAAGGCAACCCAGGCAAAACCTGCAACCGATCAGACCTATCTCGAATACGCTCGCCTGTTGCAGCAAACGCAGAGCGATCGCTCCAGCATAACGGCGCTTCTGGAGAAGGGCGTCAGCGCGTTGCCCACATCCACGGCACTACGAGCTGCGCTCGCACAGGAACTGCTCCGTGCCGGCAAAGCCGACGCCGCGGTCAATGTTGCCCAAACCGGGGCATCATCGAACAACGCGTCACCGGAAGCCGTCGCCTTGCTTGCGTCGCTCTATGAAACTGTTGGCGACACACGATTGGCCACGGAAACCTATCGCAAACTTGCCGCGAATTACCCACAACGTGCTGACTGGAGGCTAAAACTGGCAGAACTTGAGGCAGGGGCAAACCAGAAGAAGGAAGCGACCAGCATCCTGCGCGCACTGATCACCGATCGGCCCTTCGACCCCACCCCGTACATCGTACTCGCGAATCTCACGGCGCCGGACAACCTGCGCGAGGCACTGTCCATCGCCCGCGAACTTGGTACCGGGGAAGGCAACAGATTGGCCGCCATGCTTCTGGAAGGCGACCTGCTTGCCCAGTATGGACAACCGGACGAAGCCCTCAAGCAATTCGATAAGGCCACCAAGGCCGGGGCGACACCAGCCGCGCAACTGCGAGTCGTGCAGGTGCTTGATCGCAGCAATCGCCACAAGGCTGCCGATCAGGAACTGGCGGAAGCCATGAAGAAATTTCCCAGCGATCCAAGCGTACTCGGTTTCGCGGCACAACGCATTCGTGCACAAGGGAACCCGGCAAAAGCCGCAGAACTTCTGCAAAAAATCGCCGACAAAAACCCTGGGAATCCAGTGATATTGAACGATTTGGCTTGGGCACAGTTCGAGGCAAAACTGCCTGAGGCCCTGAAAAACTCCACCAAGGCGGCAGAAATGGCCCCCAACAGCCCGGCAATCCTTGACACGCTTGGCATGGCACAAGCCCAAGCAGGCAAACAGGCCGAAGCAATTGCCACCCTGCGCGCCGCAGTCAACCTGGCGCCCAAAGCAGCGTCCCCACGTTTGCATCTGGCCGAATTATATATTGCCGCAGGGGAACGCAAAGAGGCCGCAAACCTGATTCAGGCCATGGATCCAAAAGCGCTTAACGCGAATGACCAGACAAGCCTCAAGCGCCTGACCGGCAATCTTGGTACCTGAGCGAGGCTGAGCCAAATTGCAACCGCCCAGATAGGAGCCCCCCTTGGGTGGCCTTTCCGGTCATTGTGAAAGCGAACACAACTTTCTTGGGGACTCCGGTGCCTTACCGACCAGAGGCAGCGCACATGATAGTTCAGCGACTTTGAAGGCTGAGATCCGCCGAAAATTATGACGCCGAAGAATACGAAAGGCAAAAAAAGGCGGCCCGCAGGCCGCCTTTCTTCATCATTTTCAATTCCGTCATGCAGCCTTGCGGCGACGGCTGGATGCCGCGAGCAGACCGACCATACCAAGCCCAAGCAGCGCCAGGGAACCCGGTTCCGGCACGGTGGTGGGAGGGATGACGGCGCCAAAACCATCCAGATAGACATAACCGAAATGACCGGTCGGCTGACAATCACTTGCCAGAACCGACAGGGTGAAAGTGTGTCCGGACAGTTTTGAGACATCCAACTGCTCGATCTGCCATTGAGCAGTGTAGTAATTGCCGTTAAGAAGCGTCCAGCGAGCATCAATGCCACCGCCACCAGATGCGGCGTTATAGGTGCGAGTGATTAGGTCCACCTTGTCGGTTTCGTCGCGCAGGACAATTTTCATGGTTGCCGCGTCGGTAGTACCATGAGCACCTTCCAGCACTGCCTTCCAAGCGAAGAAAATGGACGGATCAGTATAGTTCGCTACCGTCTGCTGGATCGCCGACGCATAGCCACCACTGACGGTATCCTCAACGCGCATGGAATGATTGCCGGAGTAAACGGTCGCACCAAAGGCCGCACCAACGTTGGGGTCAAGCGCACCAGCGTTGATAATCGTCGAACGCATTGGGGACGTGTCATTGGCGTAAACCCAAGCCGGAGTCAGTGCCGTGTTATTGACACTGGCACGGTATGCACTATTCGACACGTCCCAGCCATTCGTGTTGCCATCTTCAAATCCGCCGTTGATGAACGAATCAGCGAACGCAGGCGAAGCGAGTGCTGACGCAATAGCCATCGCAATTACTGTTTTTTTCATGATAATCCCCTACATGACAGTTGAAAATTGACGCCGCGTAGCGCCGCAGCCAAGTAAAAGCACGAGGCATGCCATATATAAAATACGTTTTATAATCATAAAGTTGGAAAATCTATGACCTCAAAATACGGGCAGGCTGTAAATTAATCCGACAGCGCGGAGGCTGGGCGGGGAACAGGCAGCCGCAACCGACAATCGACAATCGAAAAAGAAGAGGGCAACTGCTCGGCTGCCCTCTTCCTTTTTCTTCTGCCCGAAACTATTTCACGTTGACCGGAGGCGGGGGCGGCAAGCCCGGCGGTGGTGGCGGAATGCCGGGATCGTTATTCCGCACCGCCTGCGGATACGCCATATTGGCCGGCACCGGCACGCGGTGCCCCTTGGCGTACATGCACTGAATGTAGGCATTGTCGTACTGGCGCTGGGTGCCATACCCGGAAACCGACGCCGAACTCGCGCCGATGGCACTCCCTGCCACCAACCCGGTTCCGGCACCGACCGCAGCCCCCTGGCTGCCACCGATCGCCGCCCCGGCGACCGCACCGACAGCCGTGCCGACCACCGCGCTACCCACCGCCGCCTGGTTGGCCGCTTGTTGTGTCGTCGTGCCACCGACCTGGGCATAGGCATACTGGCGACACTCATTGTCGTCGTAACGGAAATTGTCCATCGAGCGGCCGGTGCCGGGCAGGACCAGCATGCTCGGCCCCGTCGGCAGGACGGTGCAGGCGCCGAGAAGCAGAATGCCGGCGACGACCCCCATGCGCGGGATCAATGTCTGGTGGATTCTCATACGATCATTCCTCCGGTCGCGGCAAGACCTTCTGCCAGCCACCTGGACACTCCTTCACATAGGGATAATAGTTGTTCGCCCCTCGGCAGAAATACCAGTATTGCGTCCCTTCAGGTGCCTGTTCGGCTGCGCCCCCTTGCTCAATGTAGACTTGCGGCTCGCTGGGAACGACAACGACCGCTTGCGGGGCGTAGTAAGGCGCGAAAATGGGGCCGGGATAGATATACGGCCCTGGGAAATAGGGTCGGCCGTAATAGCCACCCCAGTAAGGGCGCCCATAGTAGCCCCCTCCCCAATAAGGCCCCGGGCCACCACCGATGCCGATACTCACTCCACCATACACCCGCCCGCCCGCCCAGGCATTGGTGATTCCGGCAACGAGCAATGCGAACGCAATCAGCAGGACTCTTGGCGATTTCATCAGATTATCCTCGACCATCTCCTTCTGCAATTGTTTACAAGATAGTCGATACTTCTTCAGACAACTGCATATATTTGCTACAAGATGTAAATGGCGTTTTAACAATATGCCGCGTCAAGTGGTGAAGCGCGACGGCCAATGTATCATCGGCGATCACAAGCACTTTCGACTTCAGCTCAGCCTGCAGATGGAATTACAGAGCGAGCGCTTTCGCACCCTTGGTTCGCAGCGCGACTGGCCCGATGAAAAGAAAAAGGGAGGAAGGTTATTTCTGATGGATCCCCTGAAAAAGAAAGACAACCTCGCCTTTCTCGACAGCCAAAGCAACAAGGAAACCTTACGCCTCATCACTTGTGGCAACGCGACCGATGGCAAGAGCACCTTGATCGGGTGCTTGCTGTCCGAAATCAACGCTGCCATTGATGATCGGTTGCACTCTTCACTGGCGGGTGCGCAGGGCAACATCTTCGACGTGGCCTACCATTTCTTTGACAGCGACCGCAGACGCTATATTGTTGTGGATGCTTCGGGGCACGACGAGTGCACGCGCAACATGGCCATTGGCGCTTTGACCGCCGACCTGGCAGTTATCCTCGTTGACGCCCGCAAGGGGTTGCTTGCACAGAATCGCCGCCACTTTCGGATTGTCGCCATGATGGGCATTCGCCATGTGGTGCTGGCGGTCAACAAGATGGACCTCGTGGGCTACCAGGAGGCCGCTTTCAATACCATCGTTGCGGACTATCACGCCTTTACGGCCAATCTCGATTTTGCCAGCCTCCAGGCAATTCCTTTGTCTAGCCTCCATGGTGACAACGTGCTGCAAACCAGCGGACGCACCCCATGGTATTGCGGCCCCGCCCTGATGGCCCACTTGGATACAGTGGACGTGCGTGACCACCGCGAACGAGCTGCTTTTCGCATGGTGGTACAACCTGCCAACCGCCCAGACATTAAATTTCGCGGTATTTGTGGTCGCGTCACGGGGGGTGTAATCCGACCAGGCGAGGCGGTACGTATTTTGCCCTCGGGTGTGCGAACACGCGTCAAGGCAGTACTGGCTGGTTTTGACGAACTCGAGGTCGCCAGCATGGGACAATCCATCACACTGACCCTGACCGACGAGGTAAATGTTAACCGAGGTGATGTTCTGGTAGCTGCCGATGCGCCGCCCGAGGTTGCAGACCAGTTTGAGGCGAAGCTGCTTTGGATCAGCGAGCGCGCCATGACACCAGGGCGTCAATACCTGATGACGCTGGCGAGCAAGGAAGTGCCGGCTACCGTGACGGAGATCAAGTTCCGGGAAGACGTCGACACCGGCGCCCAATTGGCTGCCAAGATGATTGGGCGCAATGAAATCGCCACGGTCAACCTGGCGACGAGTGCGCCTATCGTGTTCGACCCCTTTGACGTAAGCCGCACGCTGCGTGGCTTTATTCTCGCAGACAAACTCACCCTCGAAACGCTGGGTGGCGGAATGATAAATTTCGCCTTGCGCCGAGCCAGCAATATCCATTGGCAGCCCCTCGAACTGAACAAGGCTATCCGGGCGGCGCAAAAGCATCAGACACCACGCTGTATATGGTTTACCGGCTTGTCCGGCTCCGGCAAATCCACAATTGCCAACTTGCTAGAGAAGCGTCTGCACACCGAGGGAAAACACACATATCTGCTGGACGGCGACAACGTGCGCCATGGCCTGAATCGCGACCTGGGCTTCACGGAAGCCGACCGTGTAGAGAACATCCGCCGTGTGGCCGAGGTGGCGAAACTGATGGTGGACGCCGGGCTGATCGTACTGGTCAGCTTCATCTCGCCCTTTCGGGGCGAGCGCCGGATGGCACGCAGCCTGTTTGCCGACGGTGAATTCGTGGAAGTATTTGTAGACACGCCGATTGAAGAGTGTGAGCGGCGCGATGTGAAGGGTCTGTACGCCAAGGCACGCCGCGGTGACCTGAAGAACTTCACCGGCATCGACAGCCCATATGAAGCGCCCGAGGCGCCCGAAGTCCACCTATTGACCGCAACATCAGCACCGGAGTCCAGCGTCGAGCAAATCGTGACACTGCTGGAATAAGCGATGGACTTGATATTGGTGGCAAGTGGCGCCGTGACGGGTCTGTTGGTGGGACTTACGGGGGTTGGGGGCGGCGCATTGATGACTCCACTACTGTTGCTGGTGTGTGGTATCGCACCGCTTACAGCAGTCGGAACGGATTTGTGGTTCGCAGCCGTCACCAAGGTCTTTGCCAGTCGCGTGCATCACGGACATCGCCTGATCGACTGGCAGGTTGTACGTCGCTTATGGCTGGGCAGTTTGCCAGCTGCCGCCTTGACGCTGGTGTGGATGAAATTACACCTCGCGGATGAAACTGCGGCGCCGTTACTAAAGACCATGATCGCGGCCGCCATCATGCTGACAGCGCTGGGGATGCTGTTCCAGAAGCCCTTGCATGCGTTGGGGCGCGAGTTGCGCACAACCAACAGCGAGCAGTTCAAGGCAATGCAAGCACCGTTGACTGTGCTGGCAGGCGCCATGCTCGGTGTGCTGGTTACCTTCACCTCGGTGGGGGCTGGCGCTTTGGGGGCTGTTTTTCTAACCTACCTCTACCCACTGCGTCTGACACCACCGCGTCTGATTGCCACCGATATCGTGCATGCCATACCGCTTGCGATCACCGCCGGTATTGGTCATCTTTTGATCGGCAATGTGGATTTCGGCTTGCTGGTCAATTTGCTGCTTGGGTCGATTCCGGCGGCTATTGCAGGGGCCATTTTGTCAGCACACCTGTCACATCGGCTCCTAAAAGGCATGCTTTCAATTGTATTGCTTTTGATCGGGATAAAGCTGTTGGGAACTGTTTCCATATGAAAATCACATACAAACAACTTGAGACACTGTGCCAGATAGCCTTGGCGGCAGGCCAAGAGATCATGTCTGTATACATGCATGGAGGACAAACCTGGCAAAAGGATGACGCCTCCCCGCTGACAGAGGCAGATCTCCGGGCTGACAAGCTAATTCGAACCAGGCTGGAAGAATCCTTTCCCGGGTTGTTCATCCTATCCGAAGAATCCGTTTCCAATGGCGAAGCGGCGACGGATACATTCTTCCTGGTCGACCCACTGGACGGCACCAAGGAATTCCTGAAGCGCAACGACGAATTTACTGTCAATATCGGCCTCGTGCATCTGGGACAAGTCATTGCAGGGGTGGTTTTTGCTCCAGCCTTGGGGGAACTTTTTTACGCCGCCAAAGGCTTGGGCGCGTGGAAGCAAGGCCGGCAAGCGCCAAAGGCCATAAAGGTGGCTAATCAGGTCCAAGGCCAGCCGCTTCGCGTGACAGGAAGTCGCTCTCACGGTGGCGAGGCGCTAGACAAGTGGATGGCGCGATTGCCTGCGAAACATACCTTTTTGGCGGTAGGCAGTTCATTGAAGTTCTGCCGCATCGCTGAGGGTCAAGCTGACATTTACCCTCGCCTTGGCCCAACCAGCCAATGGGACACCGCTGCCGGACATTGTGTTCTGGAAGTGGCAGGTGGATCTGTGACTGACTTATACGGTGAGCCGCTAAACTATGGACTTGACAGACCTGTTCTCAATCCCGAATTCATTGCCGTGAGCAGCCAGCGTCTACTCGCTACACTGAATCCAAAGGTCCCGCCGCAAATGTTTCCCTCTAGCCAGCTTGGAGAAGATGGACACAACTGAGGACATTTACACCTTGCTGAAACCGGATACACCCTTTTGCTTCTACAAGAGCGAAATTTTTTACAGACATATATCCGAATGTTTGAGAATACTTCAGCAGCGAACACTTAATCCCTCATCCGGAACATGACAAAACAATTCATCCAATCAAGTTAGGTACTGCATTATTCACAACAACCAACGGAGTCATTGGCACCATTTTCTATAGCTCCACTGTTCGTCCTAGCCATTTCCATTGACCCTTTTTTCGCTATATCAACGCGTTCTCCGAAAACTCAATCGATTTTTGCCATGACCACTTACACACCACCCAGCTATGGCAACCTCACCGTTAGCCACAAACACACCTTTGCAGCCGGCACTGCAACCAGTCCCATGGAGCGTGCCCAAATAGCCGTCAAAGCACGAAATCATGCGGAGGCGGCTCAATGGTTCGAAAGAATCCTTCAGGAAACCCCCGAGAACGCACACGCGATGATTGGTTTCGGGCAGGCTTTGTGCAATCTGGGAAGGCGCCTGGAAGGCACAGCCTATTTGCGGAAAGGTGGACAACATTTCCTGGAACCGGCTCGCCAGAGCGGTGACATTAGCCAGTTGCTTGAGATCACTTCAGCCTTGCAACATTGGAGCGATTACGAAGGTGCTCTTGAAATGTGCAAACAGGCGACCGAGATCAACAATGCCGACTTTCGTGGATATCGACTTCTTGCCGTAACGTATTCCCAGTTGAACAGGACAGCCGAGGCCTTGCTGGCAGGCCAGCGGGCTTTGGAGTTGGACCCTGAAAACAGCATGATGCATATCCTCCAAGCCAGTCTGGAAGCGGATGCCGGGCAAAATACCGCTGCAAAACTGCACCTTGAAGATGTCCTGACCTATGAGTTGAACCCCAGGGAGGAGTTTCGTGCCCATAAAGAACTAGCTCGCGTTCTCGACAAGCTTGGTGACTATGCTCAAGTATTTCCCCATCTGCGCGCCGCGGCCGATTTTTCCAGCCAGCTGCCAGAAATCATTTCACAGGATAGATCACTCATTCCGAACATGATCAAGGCCAACATGGCTGGCTTCGACCGGGAGCTTATGAGTCGCTGGGCTGGAGCCGAGTTCCCGCAACATCAACCACCACCGACATTCGTACTCGGCTTCATGCGCTCGGGTACAACGCTAACCCAAGAGGTACTGGACGCGCACCCCGGTGTTCTGGTGGCTGATGAGGCCGATTTCATCTGGGCGATGCAACGCGAACTCCACATGATGGACAAATCCAGTGACGATACTGCCGCGAAACTAAAGCGACTGGACTTTGCCGGCGTTCTGCATCTAAGGGACTACTACTGGAAACAGGTCCATCAGCGCTTTGGCGACAGCCTGGGCAAGCGATTGCTCGTGGACAAGTTCACTATGAACACCATTGACCTTGGCCTGATCAACTTCATTTTCCCGGATGCCAAGGTAATCTTCGTCATGCGCGACCCCCGTGACATTTGTGTAAGCTGCTTCATGCAACTCATGGTACCGACGCCAACGACCGTGCACTTGCTGACCTGGCAGGGAACGATCGAATTTTACGCGACGGTCATGAAATGGTGGATGTACATCAAACAGCAAATGACGCTCGATTTCATCGAATTCCGCTATGAAGATGCTGTTACACAGTTTGAGCCGACATTCCGAAGGGTTTTCGATTTTCTTGGGCTTCCTTGGGACGCTAGCGTTTCCGATTTCCACAAGCGCGCGGCACGCAAGTACATCGCCACGCCGAGCCGGACTCAAGTTGCTCAACCGCTATATTCGTCGTCCGTCAAACGCTGGCGGTATTTCGAATCAGAGTTCGCATCAGTGTCGCAAGTGCTGGAGCCATTTATTGGTGCTTTTGACTACGAGCCATTTTAAGTGATGCTATTGAGCCAGACCCACACTCCTCACGCCCATCAAATCCCTCAATGAAAGGGCGCGACAGGCCGTCCGCACGGCCTCCCTGGCCTTGATCTTCTCGCCTTGCGTCTCCAGACGAGTTTGATCCTCGACCACCAACCTAAAGCAACTTCATCTTCTTCGCCATCTCGCGCAATTCACCGCGGAAATTCGGATGAGCGATGCCGATCAGCGCTTCGCAACGCTGCTTGGCGGTCTTGCCGCGCAACTGGGCGACGCCGAACTCGGTGACCACGTAGTTAATGTCGTTCTTGCCGGTCGATACGTGCGTACCGGCGGAAAGCGTCGGCACGATGCGCGAAATGGTGTCGTTCTTGGCCGTCGACGGCAGGACGATGAAGGCCTTGCCGCCATTCGAGCGATTGGCGGCACGCACGAAATCCGACTGCCCGCCGGTCCCGGAATACGGCGCGAAGCCGAGGCTTTCGGAACCGCACTGGCCCATGAAGTCGATCTGCATGGTGGCGTTGATCGCGTGCAGGTTGTCGTTCTGGCCGGCCAGATAGGGATCGTTGGTGAAATCGACCGGGTGCATTTCCAGCGCCGGATTGCGGTGCATGAACTGGTACAACTTTTTCGAGCCGAGGGCGAAGGTCGCCAGCATCTTGCCGTGGTGGTAATTCTTCTTGCGGTTGGTGATGACGCCGGCCTCGACCAAGGTCATGATGCCGTCACCGACCATTTCGGTGTGGATGCCGAGGTCGTGCTTGTGGGTCAGCTGCATCACCACCGCATCCGGGATGCCGCCGTAGCCGATCTGCAGCGTCGCGCCGTCCGGGATCATGTCGGCGACGTACTTGCCGATCGCCTCCTGCACCGGCCCGATCTTCGGCAAGCCGACTTCGAGGATCGGCTCCTCGCTCTCGCACAGCGCGGCGACCTGCGAAATATGAATGTGGCAGTCACCGTTGGCGAACGGCACGTTCGGGTTCACCTCGAGCACCACGGCATGCGCCTTTTCGATGGCGGCCATCGTGTAGTCGGCGGCCAGCGCCAGCGAAAAGTAGCCGTGCTCGTCCATTGGCGAAGCCAGGCTGAAGACGACATCGGCGGGAATCATGTTGCTCTTGATGAGTGCCGGCAGCTCGGAAAAATAGGCCGGGGTATAGTCGATCCAGCCTTCCTGGCCACCGGCGCGCGAGGCGCCGCTGAAGAAGTAGGCTTCGTGGCGGACGTTGTCCACCGTCTCGGGATCGATGTAGCCGAACTTGCGCACGGCCAGAATCTGCGCCACCCGGACGTCGCGAAAGTCGCGGCGCTGTTCCGAAAGAGCGGTCAGCAGCGACGGCGGTTCGCCGACCGCCGTCGGCACGACGATGGTGTCGCCGTTCCTGACCACACGGACGGCGTCGGCGGCGGACATGCGCTTTTGTTGGTAAAGGGTCTTGGCTGACATGCGCTATCTCCTGAATTATTTTTGAAAAAGCTAATGTTTACATGTTGGTCAGACCAAAAGCCTGACCGAGATCAAAAATCATGCTTGTTGCATTGCAGCAATCAGGTCTTGCGGTTGCTACCCGCCACCATGCGGATTTCGAACAACCGGCACTCGAGCGGGCCGTTGAACAGCGGCGTCTTGCGGCTGGGCCGCAAACCGACCAGCTTCGGCAGACGCAGGTCGGCGGTGAAGAAAAAACAATTCCAGCCAGCCCAGTGCTTTTTCAGCGCCGAACCAAGTTGCGGATAGAAGGTGGCCAGTTCTTCCTGTTCGCCGATGCGCTCACCATAAGGCGGATTGGCGACGAGGATACCGTGATCGGTCAGCGGCTCGATTTCGAGCACATCGGCGCGGTCGACCGTAACAATGCCGCCAAAACCGGCTTCCTGCAAGTTGCGCCGGGTGGCGCGCACGGCCTTGTCGTCGATGTCGTAGCCACGGATTTCCAGCGGCTCGGCTGGTTTGCAGCGTACTTCGGCCGCCTGCCGGATATTCGCCCAGTTGAGCGCCTCGAAGCTGGCCAGCATTTCGAATGCGAAGCCGCGATCGAGACCCGGCGCCCGGTCGAGCGCCATCTGCACCGCTTCGAGCAGGAAGGTGCCGCTGCCGCACATCGGGTCGACCAGCGACATGCCGGGCTGCCAGCCGGTCATTTTCAGGATGCCGGCGGCCAGGTTTTCCTTCAGCGGGGCCTCCACGCTGGCCTTGCGGAAACCGCGCTGCCACAAGGGCTGGCCGGAGGTATCGAGGTACAGCGTGCACTCGTTCTCGCTGAGGAAAACATGGACGCTGACATCCGGGTTGCGTGTCTCGATATTCGGCCGCTCGCCGCGATCCTCACGAAAGCGGTCGCAGACGGCATCCTTGACGCGCAGCGTGACGAAGTCGAGCGACTTGAGCGGGCACTTGATCGCCGTCGTCACCACGCGCATGGTGCGCGACACGGCAAAATGGTTCGGCCACAACTGACGGACGGCCAGCCTGTAGATATCCTCTTCCTTGGCGTACGGCCCCTTGACGATGTGCCAGAGGATGCGGGTTGCAATGCGCGATTCGAGGTTGGCGCGGTAGCAGACCGACCAGTCGCCGGAAAAGAACACCCCGCCGGGTGTCGACCGCAACTCTTCGCCGCCGACACCGCGCAGCTCCTCGAGCAGCAGTTCTTCCAGCCCGCGCGGGCAGATCGCAAAGTATTTGTTCATGTCAGAAAGGCTTCAGTACGACGAGGAAAAGGACGACCAGCAGGACAATGACCGGCAGCTCGTTGTAGAAACGGAACCAGACATGGGACTTACTGTTGCCGCCGCTCCGGAACTGCTGCAGCACGCGACCGCAATGCCAGTGGTATATGGCGAGCACGGCGACCAGCGTCGTCTTGGCATGCAGCCAGCCGCCGGAAAAACCATAGCCGAACCATAGCCACAGACCGGTCGCCACCGCCAGCACGCCTAGCGGCGTCATGAACTTGTAAAGTTTGCCGGCCATCAGCAGCAGGCGGTCGCGCTCGGCGACACTGCCGGCCGGCACCATCGCCAAGTTGACGAAAATGCGCGGCAAGTAGAACAGGCCGGCGAACCAGGAAATGACCATCCAGATATGCAGGGTCTTCACGATGAGCATGCGTTTCTCCTTATGAGCGCCGCGGCAATCCCGGCATCGACGGTCGGGTAGGCGAGGCGTAATTCAAGTTCTTCTTTCAGGCGCCGGTTGCCGATGCGCCGCGATTCGCGCATGAAGGACAACTGCAGCGGCGACAGGCGTTGCCCGGCTTCGGCGCGCGTGAGGCGCGGCGGGCGCGGCAGCACAAAGGCATCGGCAACGCGGTCGAAATAGTCGGCCATCTTCAGATCGGAATCATCGACCACGTTATAGACACGGTTGCTGCCGCCACGGCGCAGGGCGGCGATGCAGGCCGCCGCCAGATCGTCGGCATGGATATGGTTGGTATAGACATCGTCGCGGTCGACCAGCGCCGGCAGGCCTTTTTGCAGGCGCTCCAGCGGCAGGCGGTCGGCCGCGTAAATACCGGGAGCACGCAGGATGGAAACGGCGACACCGGTCCGCCGACCCCAGGCACGCAGGCTGTTTTCGGCGGCGGCGCGCCGGCAGGCCCGGGCGCTCTCCGGATTCAGACGGCGCGTTTCGTCGATTACCGCCCCGCCGCAATCGCCATAAACACCAGTCGTACTAACGTAGATCAGGCGGCATGGTAGACTTTTGCCCTTGCCCAAAGCAGCGAGAAGGTTGCGGGTGCGGCGGTCGCCCAGCCCCTCGGCCGGCGGCGGCGCCAGATGCAGCACGCAGTCGGCAAGGCCGGCCAGGCGTTGCAGGCTGGCCCGGTCGTCGAGGTCGGCCAGCACCGGCACCGCGCCGGCACCGCGCCATACGGCGGCGCGACTCGCATCGCGCAGCAGCGCATAGACGCGATAGCGGCGGGCAAGGCGGGAGAGAATGCGGCGGGCCACGTCCCCGCTGCCGACAATAAGGATTTTTTGCACGCCGGCATTGTAGCCGACGACCATGAGGAACAGATGAGCCACCAGATTACCGTCCAGCCGAGCGGCCGGCAGTTTGCCGCCGACGCCGGCGAAACCATTCTCGACGCCGCGCTGCGTCAGGGCTTCACCATGCCCTACGGCTGCAAGGACGGCGCCTGCGGCTCATGCAAGGGAAAAGTGCTGGCAGGCACGGTCGACCACGGCAAGGCGCAACCACAGGCGCTGAAGGACGAGGAAAAGGCGGCCGGCCTGGCGCTCTTCTGCTGCGCCCGGCCGCAGTCCGACCTGACGCTGCAATGCAAGCAGCTGACCTCGGGCGCCGACATCCCGGTCAAGACCCTGCCCTCGCGCATCGAAAAACTCGAACGGCTGGCGCCGGACGTCATCGAAATGCACCTTCGTTTGCCGGCCAGTGAGCGCCTGCAGTTCCTCGCCGGACAATACATCGACATCCTGCTGAAGGATGGCAAGAAGCGCAGCTTCTCGCTGGCCAACGCACCACATGACGACGCCTTCCTGCAACTGCACATCCGCCACGTGGCGGGCGGCCTGTTCACCGACCAGGTGTTCTCGACCATGAAGGTGCGCGACATCCTGCGCTTCAACGGCCCGCACGGCGGCTTCTACCTGCGCGAAGACTCGGCAAAGCCGATGATTCTGCTCGCCGGCGGCACCGGCTTCGCGCCGATCAAGGCCATCGTCGAGCACGCCATCGCCGAGCAATGCCGGCGTCCGATGCACATCTACTGGGGCGCCAAGGCGCGGGCCGACCTCTACCAGAACAGCCTGCCCGAAAGGTGGGCGGCCGAAAACGCCAACATCACCTACATTCCGGTATTGTCGGAGCCGGCTGCCGATGACCGCTGGAGCGGCCGCATCGGCTTCGTCCATCGCGCCGTGATGGACGACTTCCCGGACCTTTCCGGGCATCAGGTCTACGCCTGTGGCGCCCCGGTCATGATCGACGCGGCACGCAGCGACTTTGTCGGCATCTGCAAGCTGCCGGAAGAAGAATTCTTCGCCGACGCCTTCAGCTTTTCGACCACCTGAATCCGCATCGCCCATTCATGCCTCGTGCCCGCACCATCATCGCCCGTTGGTCCCACCCCGCCCTGCTGGCGCTGGCGGGGCTGCTGCTTGGCGCCTGCGCCTCGCCGCCGCCGCCCGCCTACAACGCCGAGACCTTCAATGCCGATTCGCCTTTCCGCTACTGGAGCACGAACGAACCCGCTGCCGCCTGCGAACTCGGCCGCCGCGCCCTGCTCAGCCAGGGCTATCAGGTCGATGATTCGAAACCGCTGACCATCCGCGGCGAGAAGCTCTTCCAGCCGCAGCCGGATTACGTGATGAAGCTCAACATCACGCTGGTCTGCCTGCCCAGCAACGTCGGCGCCGGCCTTTACGCCAATGCCCTGCAGACCCGCTATGAACTGAAGTCACGCGGCACCAGCGCCGGCGTCAGCGTCGCCGGCTTCGGCTCGATCAACCTGCCGTGGTCCACCGACAAGGATATGCTGACCAAGGTCGGCGAGGAAACCATCGCCGACCCCGATTTCTACCGCCGGCTGTTCGCCTTGATCGACGCGCTCGACGACTGATCCGCGATCAGCGCTGCCAGGCGCAGCCCTTGAGCGTCTGGCCATTCACTTCGAGCGTCGCCGTCCAGCCGAAAACCGCATCGGCCATCGTGTCGTGGCAGACCTTGTGCTCGAAGCGCGCCGCGAGCCGCGTGCCTTCCGTCCGCGCCTCAAAACGGGCAACCCCGCTATCGCGGGAAACCGGCGTGCCAGGCACGTTCACATCCGGCTGCCCCAGTCGTTTGAGAACCACCACTTCGGGACCGACGGCCAGCAGCCAGCCCGGTTCGTTGCCGGAGGCGCGCCAGGACTCCTCGTTGCCGCCCGGCTGCTGGCAGCGGCCTTCGGTGCGCGCCAGGTTGAGCCCTGACGCCCGCACCATGCCGCCATCAACCACCGCCATCAGTTCGACATAGAGCTTCTTGCCGGCCGCCAGGCCGATGCTGTCGAGCGCCGCCGTCACCATGCGATCCGGCGAAATATCGTCGACCATGGCATAGCTGCGGTCGCGGCAGGGTGCGAAGACCAGCTTGTCGCCTTGCTTCATCAGCAGTCCGGAGGCGATCTTGGGCGTGGTGTCGGCCGGCTTGCTGCCCTGGGCCTGCAGGCCGCAGGCAAACACGGCGGCCAGCAGGGCGACGATCGAATGGCGGATTTTCATGGCTTCTCGCGGAGAATGGACGAACGGGCGGTCATTGTCGCGTGTCGCGCCGGTGTTGGGTTTGATGCAGTTGAAAAATGCGCGGCAAGTTCACTCGCCGAGATAGGCGGCGCGCACTTTCGGATCGTTCAACAGGTCCTTCGCATCGCCGTTGAAGGTGATCTCGCCGCTTTCCATGACATAGCCGCGCTGGCTGGTTTCGAGCGCCAGCTTGGCGTTCTGCTCGATCAGCAGGATGGTCATGCCCTGCGCGGCGACGGCGCGGATGACTTCGAAGATCTTCTGCACCATGATCGGCGCCAGCCCCATCGACGGTTCGTCGAGCAGCAGCAGGCGCGGCCGGCTCATCAGCGCGCGGCCGATGGCGAGCATCTGCTGTTCGCCGCCGGAAAGCGTGCCGGCCAGCTGGGCTTCGCGCTCTTTCAGGCGCGGAAAATAGCCATAGACCATTTTCAGGTCTTTTTCGATGTCTACCGCATCATTCCGGACAAAGGCGCCCATCGCCAAGTTTTCGGCCACCGTCAGGCGCGGAAAGACGCCGCGCCCTTCCGGCACCAGCGCGATGCCCTTGCGGATGATGTCGTGCGACGGGATGTGGGTGATCTTTTCGCCACAGAAATGCACGTCGCCACCGGCGGCGTCGAGCACGCGGGAAATCGCCTTCAGCGTGCTGGTCTTGCCGGCGCCGTTGGCGCCGATCAGCGCCACCATCTCGCCTTCGTTGACATGGAAGGTAATGCTGCGCACGGCCTGAATGCCGCCGTAGGCAACGCGGAGTCCGGTAACTTCAAGCACCCAGGTAAGCCTCGATCACACGTTGATCCTTCTGCACCACGGCCGGCACATCCTCGATGACGAGGGCACCGTAATCGAGCACCGCGACGCGGTCGCACAGGCCCATGACCAGCTTGACGTCATGCTCGATCAGCAGAATGGTCGTTCCGTCGCGGCGGATGCCCTCGATCAGGTCGCGCAGTTCCTCGGTTTCGGTGGCGTTCATGCCGGCCGCCGGCTCGTCGAGACAGAGCAGCTTCGGCTCGGTGGCCAGCGCGCGGGCGATTTCCAGCCGCCGCTGGTCGCCGTAGGAGAGATTCTTGGCCAGGTCGTCGGCGCGGTCCTCGATGCGGACGTAGTGCAGCAGATCCTCGGCGCGCTGGCGGATAGCCGCCTCTTCGGCGCGCGTCGCCCGATTCTGGAACATCGCGCCGAGCACGCCGGCAGCGGTACGCACGTGACGGCCGACCATGACGTTTTCCAGGGCCGTCATGTTGGCGAACAGGCGGATGTTCTGGAAAGTACGGGCGATGCCGCGCTCGGCGGCCTGATGCGGGGCGTCGGCCTTGAGCGGCGCGCCGGCGAAGTCGAAGCCGCCACCATCGGGAATGTAGAGCCCGGTCATGCAGTTGAAGAAGGTGGTCTTGCCGGCGCCGTTGGGGCCGATCAGGCCGTAGATTTCGCCCTCGCGGATGCTCAGCGACACGTCGCGCAGCGCCTTGACGCCGCCGAAATGCTTGGCGACGGCCTTGGCAGCGAGCAGCACCTCGGCCATCAGACCGCCCCCGCCCGCTTTTCGCTCAGTTCGCGCTTGCGCTCCGGCGACGGCCACAGGCCGGCCGGCTTGAAGCGCATGACGAGTACCAGCGCGAGGCCGAAGATCAGCATGCGCAGGCTTTCCGGGTCGATCAGCATCTTGCCGAACAGCGCCATCTGCAGCGGCCCGACGCCGTAGCGCAGGACTTCCGGCAGGATACTGAGCAGCACGGCGCCGAGGATGACGCCGGGTATGTGCCCCATGCCGCCGAGCACGACCATCGCCAAGATCATGATCGACTCGATCAGCGAGAAGCTCTCCGGCGACACGAAGCCCTGCATCGCCGAGAACACCCCACCTGCGACGCCGCCGAAGCTGGCGCCCATGGCGAAAGCCAGCAGCTTGAGGTTGCGGGTATTGATGCCGATCGCCTTGGCGGCGATCTCGTCCTCGCGGATCGCCTGCCAGGCGCGGCCGATGCGCGAATTCTGCAGGCGCAAGTTGATGATGATGACGAAAATGGCCAGCGCCACCAGCAGGAAGTAATACTTCTGCGGTCCACTCAGCGAAACGCCCAGAACCTGGCTCGTGCCGGAAAACCGGAAATCGCCGAACGCCACCGTGTCGATCAGGGTGATGCCCTGCGGACCGTTGGTAACGTTGATCGGCGCATTCAGGTTGTTCAGGAATATGCGGACGATTTCGCCGAAACCCAATGTGACGATGGCCAGATAATCGCCGCGCAGTTTGAGCGTCGGCGACCCGAGCAGGACGCCGAAGAAGCAGGCGACCGCCGCGCCGATCGGCAGGATGACCCAGAACGGCCAGTGCAGGCCGAAATGCGGACTGGCCAGCAGCGCATAGGTATACGCGCCGACAGCGTAGAAGGCGATGTAGCCGAGGTCGAGCAAGCCGGCGAAGCCGACGACGATGTTCAGCCCGAGCGCCAGGAAGACGTAGAGAATGGCGAAATTGAGAATGCGCACCCAGGCCTGCCCGCCCATAGCGGCGACAAAGGGCAGCGCGATCAGGGCTGCGGCAATCAGGGCGATGCCAAAGGCGGAACGGGGATTCAGCCATTTGCTCATGCCCGGTCCCCAGTTTTTTCGCCAAACAGGCCGGAAGGCTTGAACATCAGCACGACGATCAGCACGATGAAGGCGAAGATGTCCTGGTAATGGCTGCCGAGGAAACCGCCGGTCAGGTCGCCGATATAGCCCGCTCCCAGCGCCTCGATGATGCCGAGCAGGATGCCGCCGGCCATCGCCCCGGCGAGGTTGCCGATGCCGCCCAGCACGGCGGCGGTGAAGGCCTTGAGGCCGAGCATGAAACCCATCTGGTAGTGGGCGATTTCGTAATAGGTGCCGACCATGACGCCGGCCAGGGCGCCGAGCGCCGAGCCGATGACGAAGGCGGCGGAAATGACACGGTTGCTGTTGACCCCCATCAGGCTCGCCACCTGCGGGTTCTGCGCGGTCGCGCGCATGGCCATGCCGAGCTTGGTGCGGTAGACGAGAAGGACGAGACCGGCCATGGTCAGCCCGGAAACGACGACGATCATCACCTGGATGGCCGTGAAATGGGCGCCGGCGAACTCGAAATTGACCTTCGGCAGCAGATGCGGAAAGGTAAGGTAGTTGCGCCCCCAGACGATCATTGCGACGTTCTGCAGGACGATGGACATACCGATCGCCGTGATCAGCGGCGTCAGGCGCGGCGCATTGCGCAGCGGCCGGTAGGCGATGCGCTCCAGCCCCCAGCCGAGCGCCATGCAGACCAGTACAGCTGAACTCAGCCCGGCCAGCCCCGCCACCGCCACCGGCATGCCGGCCTTGATCAGGGTAGTGGCGACGGTGATGGTCACCAGCGTGCCGATCATCACCACTTCGCCGTGGGCGAAATTGATCAGGCCCATGATGCCGTACACCATCGTGTAGCCGAGCGCGACAAGGGCATAGATGCTGCCCTGGACGAGACCGTTGATGATCTGCTGAAGGAAAATATCCATTTTGGGCAAGTCGACTGCAACATGAAGAAACGGCACCTTGCGGTGCCGTTTCATTCAGTGCGGACGAACTTTACTTCTTCTCGACCGCTGCCTTGGTTGCTTCGGCAGCACCCTTGACCGCCTCGGCGCCGGCCTTGACAGCATCGGCACCCGCCGCACTCGCCGCGCCGGCGACCGCCTTGGCGGCCTCCTTGACTTCAGCCGCCGCTTCCTTGACCGCGCCGACAGCGCTGCCGCCCAGCGTCTCGACATACTCGAGCTTGCCGCCCTTGTACTGGTAAATGGAGATCTCGCCGCCCTTGAGGTCACCGAACTGGTCGAATTCGATCATGGCGGTGACACCGTCGTACTTGGTCTGGCCGACGGCCGGCAGATACTTGGCGGGATCAACGGAGTCGGCACGCTTCATGGAATCGGCCATGACCATCACGGCATCGTAGACGTACGGAGCATAGAGTTGAATATCCATGCCGAACTTCTTGGTGAACTTGTCCTTGAATTCCGGTCCCTTGGCCAGCTTTTCGAGCGGCATGCCCGGCAGCGAGCAGTAATTACCCTCGGTCGCCTCGCCACCCAGCTTCATGAATTCTGGCGTACAGACACCGTCGCCACCGAGGAACTTGGCCTTGATGCCGAGTTCCTTCATCTGCTTGGCCATCGGGCCGCCCTGGGCATCCATGCCACCATAGAAGACGAGGTCGGGCTTGGTCGACTTGATCTTGGTCAGGATGGCCTTGAAGTCGGTGGCCTTGTCGTTGGTATATTCAGTGGCGACGACCTTGATGCCGGCGGCTTCGGCAGCCTTCTTGAACTCGTCGGCCAGACCCTGGCCGTAAGCGGTACGGTCATCAACGATGGCGACCGTCTTGACGCCTTGCTTGGCGGCGAACTCGCCGAGTGACTTGCCCTGCTGGACGTCGTTGGCCATCACGCGGAAGGCCGTTTTGAAGCCCTGCTGCGTGTATTTCGGGTTGGTCGCGGAACCGGATATCTGCGGGATGCCGGCGTCGGAATAGAGCTTGGAGGCGGGGATGGTGGTACCGGAGTTCAGGTGGCCGATGACGCCGGCGACCTTGGCGTCGACCAGCTTCTGGGCAACGATGGAACCCTGTTTCGGATCGGCCTGGTCGTCTTCGCCGAGCAGTTCGAAGCTGACCTTGGCGCCGCCGATTTCCAGCCCCTGCGCATTCAGTTCCTCGATCGCCAGGCGGGCGCCGCTTTCGTTGTCCTTGCCGAGGTGGGCCTGCGGGCCGGTCATCGGCGCCACGTGGCCGAGCTTGACGACGATCACCGGCTTGGCGGCGGGGGCCGCCGGTGCGGCTGGCGCCGCAGCGGGTTTCGGCTCTTCCTTCTTGCCGCAGGCGGTCATGGCGAGGGCGGCTGCTACGGAGAGGGCAACTACGGACAGCTTGGCTTGCATCGATGTTTCTCCTGACTTGGGGGGATGTGGAATTGTCGGCTGATTGTCCGGAGGCGCCGGAGTCCTGTCAATAACAAGGTGCTATGATGATTGCAGAAAAGGACAATAATCTGTCATTCGCGATGCGGCCACTCAAGTTCCTGAAAGAAATCACCCACCAGGCAGCGCGCAAGGCACTGGCGTTACTGCCGCGCCGCAAGCGTTATCGTGTTTTCCGCTTCTTTGCGGAATATGACCCGGCGCCCAACCCACGCCTGACCTTCAAGATCGCCGAAACCCGGGAAGAACTGGAAGCCTGTTTCCGGCTGCTGCACGACACCTATGTCCGCCGCGGCTTCATGCAGCCCGACCCTTCGGGCCTGCGGGTGACGATCTACCATGCGCTGCCGACCACCACCACGCTGTGCGCCAAGTACGACGGCAAGGTCGTCGGCACGCTATCGCTGATCCGCGAAAGCGCCATCGGCTTTCCCCTGCAGCGGATATTCGACCTGACCAGCATCCGCGGCCGGCGCGGCAACATCGCCGAGGCCTCGGCGCTGGCGGTCCATCCGGACTTCCAGCGGCAGGGCGGAATGGTTCTCCTGCCGCTGATGAAGTTCATGTACGAATACTGCACGACCTTCTCCGACACCCGGCATCTGGTCATCGCGGTCCACCCGCGGCATGTCGAGACTTACGAGTCGCTGCTCTTTTTTCGCCGTCTTTCGGGCACCGTGGTCGACAGCTACGACTTCGTCAACGGCGCGCCGGCCGTCGGCGCCACTCTGGACCTCAAGCACGCGCCGGACATTTTGCGCAAGCACTATGGCAACCGGCCCTTGCGGCGCAACCTGTATCATTATTTCGTGGCCATGCAGCTGCCCAATATCGAAATGCCAAGCCGCCGTTTTTACACGACCAACGACCCGGTCATGACCCCGGAGCTGATCGACTACTTCTTCAACCTGCGAACCGATGCCTTCGCCCGCCTGAGCGAGCGCAAGAAGGCGCTGCTGCACATGATCTACGACCTGCCGGAATACCGGAAGGTATTGCCACCGCTGCCGCAGCCAAGCGGCGATTTCAAGGTGCGCCAGCACCGGCGCTTCTCGGTCAAATGCCCGGGTCGCCTGGCCGCGCCGGATGAGGAAGGCACGTCGATCGCCATGGAAATCAGCGAGGTTTCCCGCTACGGCTTCCGCGCCCGCACCAGGCAGCCGGTGACGTCGGATGTCTGGCTGACTGCCGTCATCCAGCTCGGGCGCCAGGAAACCTCATCGCTCCAGGTACGCTGTGTGCAGGACACCCAGTTTGAAGACAACCACCGCTATGGCTTCCAGATCGGCGAGCCCGACCTTATCTGGCGCAAGTTCGTCAACGCCCTTTACGACGGCCGCACCCAGGGCGATCTCGACAACGCCACCCGCTTCCTGCCCCGTGAATAGTCGGCGCGCCGCTCTGCCGGAAGCCCTCCGGCAATCCTTGGCCGAACGATTCGGCCCGCGTTTTTCCTGCGGCGAATCGACTCGCCTGCAGCACGGCCGCGACGAATCGGTCCATGAGCCACTGCTACCCGACGGCGTCGTCATGGCCGAAAACACCGACGAAGTCGCCTTCGTCGTCCGCCTCTGCGCTGAACATGACGTGCCGATCATCCCCTACGGCGTCGGCAGCTCGGTCGAAGGCCACGTGCTGGCGTCAAGCGGCGGCATCTCCATCGACCTCTCCGGCATGAATCGCGTCGTCGAAATCCATGCCGAGGACGGCGATGCCGTGGTCGAGGCCGGCGTCACGCGCAAGCAGCTGAACGACGCGCTGAAAGGTAGCGGCCTGTTCTTCCCTATCGACCCCGGTGCCGACGCGACGCTTGGCGGCATGGCGGCGACCCGCGCTTCGGGCACCAACGCCGTGCGCTACGGCACCATGCGCGACAACGTGCTGGCGACCACCACCGTGCTGGCTGACGGCCGCGTCATGAAGACCGGCGGCCGCGCCCGCAAGTCGTCGGCCGGCTACGACCTGACCCGCCTGCTGGTCGGCTCGGAAGGGACGCTCGGCATCATGGCCGAGCTGACGGTCAAGCTCTACCCGATCCCCGAAGCCATTTCGGCCGCCGTGTGCACCTTCCCGGACATCGATTCAGCCGTGCAAACGGTGATCCAGACCATCCAGCTCGGCGTGCCGGTGGCGCGCATCGAACTGCTCGACGCGCTGTCGCTGAAGGCCATCAACCTGTTCAGCAAGACGACGCTGGCCGAGGCGCCGACCCTGTTCTTCGAATTCCACGGCAGCCCGGCCTCGGTCGAGGAACAGGCACAAACCGTACAGGCCATCGCCGACGACCTCGGCGGCACGCATTTCGAGTGGGCGGCGCGACCGGAAGACCGCAGCCGCCTGTGGCAGGCGCGGCACGACGCCTATTTCGCCTGCCTGCAGCTCAAGCCCGGCTGCCGCTGCTTTCCGACCGACGTCTGCGTGCCGATTTCACGCCTCGCCGAGTGCATCGCCGCGACCAACGACGACATCGCCCAGGTTCATATTCCGATCGCCCTCTTCGGCCACGTCGGCGACGGCAATTTTCACCTCGTCGTGCTGGTCGACCGCGACAACCCGCAGGACATGGCCGAAGCGGCGTGGATCAGCGAGCGCGTCGTCGAGCGCGCCATCGCCATGGAAGGCACGTGCACCGGCGAGCACGGCATCG
>DJUX01000043.1:0-124 GCA_002440665.1 Dechloromonas sp. UBA6271 | reverse complement strand
GGCAAGCGCAAATATCTGGTCCTCGAACACGGAGCGGTTGCGGTCGACGCCATGCGCATGCTCAAAACCGCGCTCGACCCGCACAACCTGCTGAATCCGGGAAAGATCTTGCCCTGACCGGGCG
>DJUX01000026.1 GCA_002440665.1 Dechloromonas sp. UBA6271 | reverse complement strand
CTTTTCAGTGCGCGTCAACAGCTGCACGGGAACACGCAAAACACAAGGCGAGGTATCGCAAATCCATCAAAAAAACCGCCGACGCGCTTGACGGCATGGCGAGAGCGAAGGGACAAGCCACCACCAATACGGGCAGTGAAGCCCGAGCATTGCCGGCCATTCAAACCGCCACCTTGGAAGGTTATGAATCCGACACTACCCCTCTCATTACTCCTCTGGAAAAAGCCCCCGACCCGACCGCCCCAGATGATGAACTGATGGCTGATTTTCGAGCCTGGCGAGAAGCCGAGAGCAAAAAGCCGTCCCCATATTTTCAAGATTGAGGAAAAAACGTGAACACCAACGAAGAAACCGCATTGCGGGAACGCCTCAAAGCTGCATTTGATGGCGGCCTAACGGCTAAGGCAGCTGCCATAGAAACCGGATGCAATGAAAGGTCACTTGCCGGCTGGCTGCAAGGCCAAGCAGATGACGCCACGGCATCACTGGTCAAGACCTGGTGCGACCTAGTCGACAAGGAAATCGCCGAATCACTGCCCGGCATTGTGCAGACGCCCACTTTCCAGAGAATTCAAACCGCGCTGCATGCAACTCGTAAATCCCCAGAGGTTATAACGATTTTTGGCGCCCCTGGAAGTGGCAAAACTTCGACTATCAAAGAGTTTATTTTGGATAAACATGGCCAGCGCGAACGCTCTATTTGCTACATAGAGGCAGAGGAAGCAGCCACTATGCCACGCTTGCTCCAAAGCCTGAGTACCGCCGTTTATGGCCATTACGACGCGCTATGGGGGCGCGGAGAAATAGCTAACCGGCTGGCCGATAGCCTCCATACTGATTCTCGCGGATCCTGCCCGGTGATCATCATCGATGAAGTCCAACGACTCGAAAACCGCCTGCTCGCCGGCTTGGCATGGTTTTATAACCAGCGGCACATATCCCTTGTTCTGTGTGGCAACGAGGGCAAGCATAGCGATCTGCACGGCGGAAAAAACAAGGAACTTGCCGCGTTGTCCGACCGCGCCGCTTACCGTCTACATCTGGTGGGGCCGAGCAAGGACGACGTGGACACCATTTTGGCGGAATGGGGCATCAAGGGTCGTATTGAGCGCGGATTCATGCAAAAGGCGCGGGAGCGTCTAAATAGTCTTCGCCCCCTAATCCGCATTCTTCGCTCTGCTGCTGGGTTTGCACGGATGCGGAAGGTGAACATCGATATCCGCGTATTGCGCGCTGCTGCCAACGATCTTGGCTATCAGTTCGAGGTATGAACATGTGCCCTTCAAAAACATCCCGCTGCTACCAGATGTAACCCTGAGAAATATATTTTTCCATTGCGAAAGGAAACGCAGCATGTGGGCACGACAAGTGGTTTTCAGCAGTTGTAGAGAAGTGACAAATATCCCGACCATCAAGGAGCGAAGCAATGACTGAAGACGAATACTATGTTGCCTGGTGCAGCATTCAGACCCGCGTCGACACTGCGTTGGGGCTAGCCATGCTTGGGGATTTCGATTGCGCCGGGATGATCCTCGACCCCAATGATCAGCGGCTTGCACGCGATAGCGCGGTTGGTGCCACAGTTGTTCTTCTGAAACAAGCACGCACCCTGCTGGAATCCATAGACCCGCACGGCTTCGCGTTCAAGGCCGAGGCGGCGGTGCAGTCATGAGAATGAATATCGACACGCTCCATGGGCAGCTATCAGGCGGGGATATTCACAATAACCAATCCGTAGATAGCAAAGTGAACACCGCCCAACAAATCAACGGGGCGATCAGCGGCGACGTGGCTGGCGGTGACATTTACGAAATCACCAGCAAAGGCGCCATCCATATTCACCTGACACTTCAGGGAGCCGAAGCATTGCCGGCACTGGTCGAAATGCTCAGGCTGGCCATCTCCGCCAAAAAAACCTAGCTGCCCAAACTGCCCACCCAACAAAACCGCCAGAATCGCCCCCTGGCGGTTTTTTCTTGCCGAGTGCCACCACGGCACTACCCGCACGGCTTACGTCGATTGAAGCGCGGTGTAACCGGGTTACACCGCTATTCCTGATTCAAAGGGTGGGGCTTCGCCGTCGCCAAGCAAACCGCGCTGCCTGCCGAACGGCGTCCCCCTTCGGGGGTGAAGCCCTTGCCCCCAAGATGCGGCTATCGCTCAACGGATAGCCCGGCATGTTGCCCATTCGCTACAAAGACCTCGATCCGGATGCCGCCGCACTCGTTGAAGCGGCATTGCCGGCCAGCGCTACGGAGTTGGTCCGCCTGATCGGCCTTCCCGCAACGCTGGCGCTGATCTGCGAATTCGGCGGCATGGAGTTCGTTTTCCCGAAAAAGGAAGATGGCCCGGCGGCTGCCTTCTACGCTCACATCGCCGAAGCCATCGGCCATGAGCAAACCAAGGCGCTCGCTGCCCACTTCTATTCCAACGAAAAAGTCTACGTGCCCCGCGCCGCCAGGGCCATGGCCATTCTTCGCAATCGGCAGATCGTCACCGACTTCGACCAGTTGACCAAAACCATGGGGAGCAATCGCGCCGTGAACATTCTGACGCAGCGCTACCGGATGAGCGGCAGGGCTCTCGAAAAGATCGTCAACGGCAAGGAACGCCCCAGCCGCGCCAAATCCCCCACTGAACCCCAATAACCCCCGAGGAGAACCCCCCCATGACCACCCCCAATCCCGTGCCTTTCGAGTCTGCCGTCGCTGCCAGCCAGCAGGTTGCCGAAACGCTCAAAGCCTTGCGCCAGCAGCGCGAAAAGATCGTTTCCGAAATTCGCCTGCGTGAAGACGAATTGCAGCAGCATCAGGCCGCCCCTTTGCCGGAGTCCGATTTGCTCAATTTCTTTGTCGAGTATGTCGACGCGACTGCCGAGCTTGGTCGGCAGGAAATGCTGCGCCGGCTGACCGGGTTGCTTTACCCCCAGCGCTACGCTTCGGTATCGCTGGTCATTGATCGCAAGCCGCTGGGGTTTGACGAAATCAGCCAGATTCTCGACCCGAAGAACACGGATTGGCTGAAAACCAATCTCCCCCAGGTGCTGCCGTACTTGAACGCCGCCGGCGATGCCGAGCAGGGGCGGGCGATTCTGTCCTACTTGTTGCAGGATCAAATCAAGGATGGTTTGCGCAAGCTCTTCGAGGTCGATCTCATCAAGTATCACTGCCCCGAAAAGGTTGGTTTGCCCTTGGCCGCCCGCCGCGAGCGGATTTCCGTGCTGCATGCCGAACTGGATGATTTCAAGGCGCAGCAGCGGCAAGTCGACGGCCAGATCAAGACTTTGCAAGGGGGTGTGCTGTGATTCGCGGAGACCATCTATCAAAAGCCTTTTCAGCGGATAGCGGCACCTTTGCCGATGTGGCTTACATGCCGATCAAGGCGAACGTGGACCGCATCGTGGTCGCGGTTTACAACACGGACACCAGCGCCAGCACGGAAAAAATCACGTTCCGGGTTTTGGTGCAGTTGGTCCCGAATGGCAGCTATATTGAATACGGTGTGTTCAGCGCCGCAGCAGGTTTTTCCCCTGTCCCGGTGCCCCTGGCCAAGGGCGTGGCATTTCTGGGTTTTATCGAAGATATTGGCATTGAGGCGGTCAAGGTGGAAGTGTTGCGTTCCGGCAGCGGCGCCATTCCCGGTTTGGTCGAACTCAAGTGTTTGCGCGATGGCTTCGATTCTTGAGCGCCAAGGCCCAGCCGTGATTTCGCACCTGGCCATCCTGACTGAATCGCTGCCCGTGGCAGGGCGTGAGTTCCGCATTCTTCCGGCGGGGGTATTTCGTGCCAAGGATGGCCGCCCGCAGCATCTTCCCGGCTGGAAAATGGATGCCGAGATTGCCCAGCGCGTGATTGCCGCTTCTGCCACGGCTGACGAGCTGGTCATCGATTACGAACACCAGACGATCAACGCGGAGAAGAACGGCCAGCCGGCGCCGGCCGCCGGCTGGTTCAAGCGGATGGTTTGGCGGGAAGGCGCTGGATTGTTCGCGGTCGACGTGCAGTGGACGGACAAGGCCAGGGCCATGATTGCCGCCGGGGAGTATCGGCATATCTCGCCGGTCTTCCCGTACAACGCCGTTTCCGGCGAAGTGCTGAAAATCGTCGGGCTTGGCCTGACCAACAATCCGGCATTACCCGGCCTGACCAACCTGGCGGCCTTGAGCGCACTAGGCGCGACCATCGCCCGTCCACGTGAATCTGACCGGGGGATTGAGGCCTTCAACCGGGCTTTTGCGGGCGCGGGGAAGTATCACCCTGAGACGCCCGCCGAATCCATCGCCGCCCTGACTGGACAGTGCACCAAGCCGCGCTTTCCGGCGGGGCTTGAACAATCGGACCCGCGCGCCGCCGAGGCTCTGCGCCGCCTGGCGCCGGATGCCTTTGAGGATTGAGCGCCTGGCGCGCCTTCTTTCACTGAGGGGGAAAAAGCCGAGCCGCCAGACGCATGCCATAGCGACTCAATGGTTTCCCGACCCATGGCAGCATGAAGCCCCCAAGCCTTGATTCCTCCCTTGGCTTGGGGCTTTTTTCGGGAATACCGAGTGCAAATCGCCCGCAGATTTAACGCACCGAGGGCGGAGAAGAAAAATATTTGCACGATATTTGGCACGAAACGAGTGCCGAAATTTATTTGTGCAAATTGCCGAAACCTTGCTGTGCCTTACAGCGGCATCCTCCCTGGAATGCCCCGTATTTCAAACATTACGCGGATATTTCAACGATTTAGCCGGATCGTTTCAAACCTATTGCCGGCTTTCATTTTCGGCCTTTTCTGCGACATGACAAAGGGCTTTTTCCATCGGCACATGACACTGTATCTAGTCAACGGATTGCATTGACCTACTAGATATAGTAGATTGCTGCTCAATCGAAAACCAATAAGCCCGATCAACACCGCCATGCCGAGGAGCAAAAAATGAGCCCTGTTTCCGAACAACTGTCGCTGACCGATATCCCGGCACCGCCACAAATCACCCCGCTCCCGGAACAGGAAATCTCCGGCGAGGTGCTGATCGAAAAATACGCAAAAGGCAAGGAAACCAATGTTCACGACGTGCGTCGCCGCGTCGCCTACGCCCTGGCTCAGGTCGAGCAGGAGAAGGATCGCGCCCATTGGGAAGCCCGCTTCCTGTGGGCCCAGGAAAACGGCTTCATCCCGGCCGGCCGCATCAACTCCGCCGCCGGCACCGATCTCCAGGCAACGCTGATCAACTGCTTCGTGCAGCCGGTCGGCGACTCCATCGTCGAAACCACCGACGGCAAGCCGGGCATCTATACCGCGCTGGCCCAGGCTGCCGAAACCATGCGTCGCGGCGGCGGCGTCGGTTATGACTTTTCCAGCATTCGTCCGCAGGGCGCCCACGTCAAGGGCACCCAGTCGCGCGCTTCCGGCCCGGTCTCCTACATGCGCGTCTTCGACCGCTCCTGCGAAACCGTCGAATCCGCCGGCGCCCGCCGCGGCGCCCAGATGGGCGTGCTGCGCTGCGACCATCCGGACATCGAAGTTTTCATCCACGCCAAGGACAAGGGTGATCTGACCAACTTCAACATTTCCATTGGCGTCACCGATGCCTTCATGGAAGCGGTCGACGCCGATACCGAGGTCGAACTGACGCATCGCGCCGAACCCAATGCCGAGATGCGCTCCACCGGTGCCTACCAGCGTGAAGACGGTCTGTGGGTATATCGCAAGGTGCAGGCTCGTGATCTGTGGGATCAGGTCATGAAATCGACCTACGACCACGCCGAACCGGGCATCCTGTTCCTCGACCGGATGAACAAGGACAACAACCTCAATTACTGCGAAGTGATCGAGGCCACCAACCCGTGCGCCGAACAACCGCTGCCGCCCTACGGCTGCTGCTGCCTGGGTTCGATCAACCTGACCCTGTTCATCAGGCACCCGTTCTCCGACAAGGCCGAGTTCGATTTCGCCGAATTTGCCGAAGTCGTTCGCGTCTCCACGCGCATGCTCGACAACGTACTCGACGCTACCCACTGGCCGCTCGAACGCCAGCAGCAGGAAGCCGCCAACAAGCGCCGCGTCGGCCTCGGCTACACCGGCCTCGGCGATGCGCTGGCCATGCTCCGCCTGCGCTACGACAAGCCGGAAGCCCGCGCCATGGCCACCCGCATGACCGAATTCATGCGCGACACCGCCTATCTGTACTCGGTCGACCTGGCCAAGGAGCGCGGCGCCTTCCCGCTGTTCAACGCCGAACTCTATCTCTCCGGCGGCAATTTCGCTTCCCGCCTGCCCAACGAGGTCAAGGCCGAAATCCGCAAGCATGGCCTGCGCAACTCGCACCTGCTCTCGATCGCGCCGACCGGCACCATCTCGCTGGCCTTCGCCGACAACGCCTCGAACGGTATCGAACCGCCCTTCTCGTGGACCTACAGCCGCAAGAAGCGCATGCCGGACGGCACGCTGAAGGAATACTCGGTCGAGGATTACGCCTGGCGTCTGTACAAGCACCTTGGCGGCGATGTCACCAAGTTGCCGGATTACTTCGTCACCGCGCTGGAAATCTCAGCCGCTGCGCACAAGGACATGGTCGCCGCCGTTGCCCCGCACATCGACACCTCGATTTCCAAGACGGTGAACGTGCCGGCCGATTACCCGTACGAGGATTTCCAGGATCTCTACATGAGCGCCTGGAAATCCGGCCTCAAGGGTCTGGCTACCTATCGCCCGAACAGCGTACTCGGCTCGGTACTCTCCGTCGAGCCGACCAAGGCCGAGGCTGTTGCGGTCGACGCCAAATCACCGCAGGATTTCGTTTCCGACGCCAACCGCCGCCTGTCGATCAAGGATCTGCCGGCCCCGGTGCTCTCCAGCCTGCGCTGGCCGAACCGCCCCAGCCTGCCGGAAGGCAACCTGTGCTGGACCTACATGCTGGATTCGCCGATCGGCAAGTTCGCGTTGTTCGTCGGCCACGTCGAACCTGAAGGCCGCGCCTGGCCGTTCGAAGTGTGGGCCAACGGCCCGTCCGAACCGCGTGGCCTCGGCGCCGTCGCCAAGACCCTGTCGATGGACATGCGTGCCAACGATCATGCCTGGCTGGAAATGAAGCTCGACGCGCTGGCCAAGACGCCGGGCGAATCCTTCGAAATGCCGATGCCGCCGCATGGCGAACGCAAGCGCGTGCCGTCCGTAGTTTCTGCCATGGCGCAGATCATCCGCTGGCGTGTCGAACAACTCGGTGCGCTCAGGCACGAAGGCCCGACCCCGGTGAAGGATGCACTGTTCAGCGCCAAGGAGCCGAAGACCGGCACCGACGGCACGCTGTCGTGGACGGTCGATGTCAACAACCCGTCCACCAGTGAAGATTTTGTCCTCGGCCTCAAGGAAATCACTCTGCCGGACGGCGTGACCCGCCCCTACTCGATGTGGCTGTCGGGCAACTACCCGCGCGCGCTGGATGGCCTGTGCAAGCTGCTGTCGCTCGACATGCGCGTCCTCGATCCGGCGTGGATCGGCATGAAGCTGCGCAAGCTGCTCGACTACCCCGAGCCACTCGGCGATTTCATGGCATTCGTTCCCGGCTCGCGGAAGCAACAGACCTATCCATCGACCGTCGCCTACATCGCAAATCTGATCATTCATCGCTATGCGATGCTGGGCATTCTCGACGAGAACGGCTTCCCGCTCCAGCAAATGGGCATCCTGAAAGCCCCGGAAGATGCCAGCAACACGGTGCACCCGACGCAGGGCAAGCTGTGCAGCGAATGCGGCAACCATACGATGATCCGCAAGGACGGCTGCGATTTCTGCACCGCCTGTGGCGCCGTAGGAACCTGCGGCTAGGCTTCAAAACGGTCAGTTTGTCCAATTCAGTTGGACAAAATTACAGCCCGCTTCGGCGGGCTGTTTCAATTCAGATCGCCACGCTTCGCTCTGGGCGATCTACAGGCCCGGTACTTCTTTCTCATCCGCCATTCTGACGCCTTCCGCTCCCTTGCCGCGGCCAGCGGCTTCCAACCCTGCACCAGTTGGTGCGACCCCGATGGCCTGATCAGCATTCACTGGCTGGAGCCAGTCTGTCTGGCGGAATGAAGTGTTGCGGTCGACTGCCAAAAAACGGCAAAATTCAAAATTGATCTGGTGATCCCCGGATTACGGACGATCCAGCCAGAAAAGTGCCGTCACCGTCTTGGCATCGGTGATCTGGCCATTCCAGACTGCCGCCTTGGCGGCCGCCGGAGCCAGTTCGACGACTTCCAGGAACTCATTATGGTCAAGCTGCTTGGCGCCGACCAGATGTAGCCCGCGCGCCGCGAAAATTTCGATTCTTTCATCCGAATAGCCGATGCAGGGGTGCATTACGCCAATGTATTCCCAGTCGCTCGCCACATAGCCGGTTTCCTCCAGCAATTCACGGCGGGCAGTATCAAGAATCGGTTCGCCCGGATCGATCTTGCCAGCCGGGAGTTCCAGGAATACCCGGCGCAGCGGATAGCGGAACTGCCGCTCGAACAGCAGATTGCCATTGTCAAGAAAAGCCAGAACGACGACGGCCCCCGGATGAACGATGTATTCGCGTAACGACTCCTTGCCGTCAGGCAACAGCACCCGGTCCTTGCGGACTTCAAGCAAGGCGCCCTTGAAGACGGTTTGCGAGGCGATTTCCGATTCGATCAGGTGGGTGTCGTGGCTCATCTCGGACTCCGGAAATGAAAACGCCCCGAAATTCGGGGCGCTTCGTCGTAACTGCCTTGCCGCCTATCAGAGCGAGCGCAACAGCGCATAGGCACAGAGCGACATGATGACTTGCGGGAAAATGCCAAGCAGGGCAACTGCGAGACCGTTCGCCGAAATCAGGATACGCATATCCAAAGCCGCGGTGAGCGGAGATTCATCGAGCGGTGCATCGAAGTACATCAGCTTAACGACACGCAGGTAGTAGAAGGCCCCGATCAGCGAGAACAGCACGGCGACGATGGCCAGCCACATGTAGCCGGCGGCAACCACCGCCTGCAGCACCGCGAATTTAGCGAAGAAGCCAATGAAGAAAGGCACGCCAGCCATCGAGAACATCAACATCATCATGATGCCGGCGAACCACGGGCTACGCTTATTCAGACCCTTGAAGTCGTCGAGATTGTCGGCTTCGAAACCGGCGCGCGCCATCAGCAGAATCATGCCGAATGTACCGGCCGACATCAGAACGTAGGCCACCACATAGAACATCGCCGAGCTGTAAGCATTCAAGGCGAAACGGGCATCACCACCCACCACACCGGTGGTGATGCCGAGCAGCATGAAGCCCATATGGGAAATCGCCGAGTAGGCCAACATGCGTTTCAGGTTGGTCTGGGCAATGGCGGCCAGGTTACCGATGGCCATCGACAGCACCGAAAGGATGACCAGCATGGCTTGCCAATCCTGGGCCATGGTGATCAGTCCATTGACCAGCAGGCGCATGACAATCGCGAAAGCCGCAAGTTTCGGAGCAGAACCGATGAACAGGGTGACCGAGGTCGGGGCACCGTGATAAACGTCGGGAATCCACATATGGAACGGAACTACGCCCAGCTTGAACGCCAGACCTGCCACCAGGAAGACCAGACCGAATGTCAGCACCGACTTGTTGACGCCACCGCCGTAGAGGCGTTCGGCAATCCCGGTGATTTCAAGCGAGCCGGTCGCACCATAGATCATGGACATACCGTAGAGCAGCAAGCCGGAAGCCAGCGCACCGAGAACGAAGTATTTCATCGCCGCCTCGGTGGAGGTGACGGACTCGCGATTCATGGCGACCATCGCATACAGCGAAAGCGACAACAGTTCGAGACCCAGATAAATCGTCACGAAATTATTGGCCGAGATCATGACCATCATGCCGAGCGTCGCAAACAGCGCCAGCACGTAGTATTCGCCCTTGTTCATCACCTCGCGGTCGAGGATGTAAGCCCGTGAATAGAAGAGCACCATGATGACGGTCATGTAGAGGAACAACTTCAGCAAGTCGGCCATCAGGTCGTCGACGAACATGTTGCTGAAGGTGTAAACCACATCCCCCGTGCTGGTACCGAGCTGGATGACGGCACATCCGACCAGTGTCAGTTGGGTCAGCGCAAAGGTCAGGGTCCGCCGACGATCCTTGACGGTCAGGTCAATCATGAGGATGACCAGCGCCATGAACGCCAGAAAGAGTTCCGGGGCGGCGGGCAGGAGATCGGGGACAACGAAATTGTCGAACATGTCGGCTACCGTTTATTGGATCTTGCTGATGGCGACGTGACGCAGCAGGTCATTGACCGAAGCGTGCATGACTTCCGTGAAGGGTTGCGGGTACAGGCCCATCCACAGGGTGGCGATGGCCAGCACGCCAAGGATGGCGAACTCGCGCTTGTTGATGTCTGACAGCTCTTCGACGTGGTGATTGGCGACGTCGCCAAAAATCACCCGCTTGTACATCCACAGCGAATAGGCGGCACCGATGACCATCGAGCTGGCGGCGGCAAAAGCGACCCAGAAGTTGAACTTGACGGCACCGAGGATAACCATGAATTCGCCGACGAAGCCGGAAGTAGCCGGCAGGCCGGCATTGGCCATGGTAAACAGCATGAACAGGGCGGCAAACTTCGGCATCTTGTTGACTACACCGCCGTAATCGGAAATCTGGCGGCTATGTACACGGTCGTACATGACGCCGATACAGAAGAACATGGCGCCGGAGACGAAGCCGTGCGAAACCATCTGTACCAGCGCGCCTTCGATGCCCATGGCACTGAACATGAAGAAGCCCAGCGTCACGAAGCCCATGTGGGCGATCGATGAATAGGCAACCAGCTTCTTCATATCGGCCTGGACCAGGGCGACAAAACCGATGTAGACCACGGCAATCAGCGACAGGGCAACCACCAGGCCGGAGAGTTCATGCGACGCATCGGGCGCGATCGGCAGCGAGAAACGCAGGAAGCCGTAGGCGCCGAGCTTGAGGGCGATGGCGGCCAGCACGATGGAACCACCTGTCGGCGCTTCGACGTGAGCATCCGGCAACCAGGTATGCACCGGCCACATCGGCACCTTGACCGCGAAGGCAATCAGGAAAGCGAGGAACAGCCAGATCTGGGCGCCCAGCGCGATCGGCAGTTTGTGCCATTCGAGAATGGAGAAGCTGCCACCGGAGTTGATGAACAGATACATCAGCGCCAGCAGAAAGAGCAGCGAACCGAACAGCGTGTAAAGGAAGAACTTGAAGGCAGCATAAACCCGGTTCGGGCCGCCCCAGACGCCGATGATCAGATAGAGCGGGATCAGCGACGCTTCGAAGAAGACATAGAAAAGGATGCCGTCCAGGGAGGTGAAGATGCCGTTCATCAGCCCCGACATGATCAGGAACGCTGCGTTGTACTGGGCGACCTTTTCCTGGATGACTTCCCAACCTGCCGCAACGACGATGATCGTGATGAAGGCATTGAGCACGACGAAAAGCATGGAGATGCCATCGACGCCGAGGTGGTAGTTAATATTGAAGCGGGGAATCCAGTTTCTCAGTTCAACGAACTGCATGCCGCCGTTGGCGATATCGAAGCCGGTCCACAGCGGAATCGTGACCAGGAAGGCGGCGATCGAGCCAAACAGGGCAAGCATCCGTGCCAGCGGAGCGTTCCGGTCGGATCCGGTGGCGAGCACCACCAGACCGGCGACGATTGGAATCCAGATGGCTAGAGATAGCAGCGGGTAAGTCGACATGTTATTCCTTGCTTTTCTGCGAACTATTCACGCTAGGCGCGGTTGATCCACAGGGTCATCAGCACAAAGACGCCGATGATCATGGTGAAAGCGTAGTGATAGACGTAACCGGTCTGGAACAACCTGGTTACCGAGGCAATCATTCCGACAAGTTTGGCCGACCCATTGACGATCACGCCATCGATCACGGCGACATCGCCGCCACGCCAGAACGCCTTGCCGAGAGCGCGGGAGCCGCCAGCCAGGACCAGTTCATTGATCTTGTCGAAGTAGTACTTGTTCTCAAGCAGCGTATTGATCGTCGAGAATCGGCGCTGGATCGCCGCCGGAATGTCGGGGCGTTTCATGTAGAAGAACCAGGAAACCACCACACCGGCGAGCGCCAGGAAGAATGGCAGCGAAGTAAGGGCATGGATGCCCATGGCGGTCGCACCATGGAAATGCTCGGCAAGATGGTCCATGGCCGGATGCGCGTGGGCATCGACAAAAATGACGCCGTTGAAATAGTCGCCGAAGAGCATAGGACCGATACCGATAAAGCCAATGACTACGGACGGAATGGCCAGCAGGACCAGGGGCAACGTTACCACCCACGGCGTCTCGTGCGGCTTTTGACCAGGTGCGAGGCCATGGTGATGGTCGTGCGAAACTTCTTCGTCATCATGGTCGCCATGATGATCATGATGTTCGTCATGCGCGGCCTTGCCGAAACGCTCCTCGCCGTGGAAGACGAGGAAATACATCCGGAAAGAATAGAACGCGGTCACGAACACGCCCGCCATGACGGCGAAGTAGGCAAAGCCAGACCCGGGGATGTGAGAGAGTGCCACCGCCTCGATGATCGAATCCTTGGAATAGAAACCGGCAAGGAACGGGGTGCCGATCAGCGCCAACGAACCGACCAGCGAAGTGATCCAGGTAATGGGCATGTACTTGCGCAAACCGCCCATGTTGCGAATGTCCTGATCGTGATGCATCCCGATAATGACCGAACCGGCAGCGAGGAACAGCAGCGCCTTGAAGAAGGCATGGGTCATCAGGTGGAAGATGGCGACGGAATAGGCCGAGGCGCCCAGCGCAACGGTCATGTAGCCAAGCTGGGAGAGCGTCGAGTAAGCCACGACACGCTTGATGTCGTTCTGGATGATCCCGAGGAAGCCCATGAACAGCGCGGTGATCGCACCAATCACCAGAACGAAGGAAAGAGCGGTGGTCGACAGTTCGAACAGCGGTGACATGCGCGCGACCATGAAGATGCCTGCCGTCACCATGGTGGCAGCGTGGATCAGCGCGGAGATCGGTGTCGGGCCTTCCATCGAGTCGGGCAGCCAGACGTGCAGGGGAACCTGGGCCGACTTGCCCATGGCACCGATGAACAGGCAGATACAGGTCACGGTCATCAGCGACCAGTCAGCCGATCCCCAGATATTGATGGTGGCGCTCGCAAATTCTGAGGCCTTCTTGAACACCTCGGCGTAATCGAGCGTACCGAAATGCGCGAGAACGAGTCCGATACCAAGAATGAAGCCGAAGTCACCGACGCGGTTGACCAGGAAGGCCTTCATGTTGGCGAAGATTGCAGTCGGCCGGGTGTACCAGAAACCGATCAACAGGTAGGAAACCAGGCCGACAGCTTCCCAACCGAAGAACAACTGCATGAAATTGTTGCTCATGACCAGCATCAGCATGGAGAACGTAAACAACGAGATATAGCTGAAGAAGCGGTTGTAGCCCGGGTCTTCCTGCATGTAGCCGATCGTGTAGATATGGACCATCAGCGATACGAAGGTCACGACCAGCATCATCGTCGTGGTCAGCGAGTCGATCAGGAAGCCAACTTCAAACCGGTAGTCGCCACTGGTCAGCCAGGTGTAGACAGGACCATTGAACGTGTGGCCGGCCTGAACATCCTTGAAAATTATCGCCGACGCGACAAAAGCGGTCGCGACTCCGGCAATCGTCACGGTATGGGCAAGCCAACGTGGAATGACACGACAGAACAGGCCGGCAATCATGGCCCCGAACAGGGGCGCCAGGGGAACCAGCAGGTAGAGTTTTTGCATTTCCATGTTAACCCTTCAGGCTACCCAGGTCATCCACGTGGATGCTCTTCAGGTTGCGGAACAGCACGATCAGGATGGCCAGGCCGATCGCCGATTCGGCTGCGGCCACGGTCAGGATGAAGAAAACGAAGATCTGGCCAGAGAGGTCCTGAAGATAGTGCGAAAAGGCCACGAAATTCATGTTGACCGCAAGCAGCATCAGTTCGATGGCCATCAGCAACACCAGCAGGTTCTTCCGGTTGAGGAAGATGCCGACCACGCTGATCGCGAACATGATCGCGCCGAGAATCAGGAAGTGCGAGAGTGAAAGAGTTAGCATTGGCGCCCCGGGTTCAGTCTTTTTCTACCGGCATCTGCAGTACGCGGACACGATCCTTCGCCTTGACGAAGACCTGCTGATTCGGATTGGTGTATTTCGACTTCTTCGGACCACGATGGGTCAGGACGATCGCAGCGATCATGCCGACCAGCAGAATGATGGAAGCCAGCTCGAAGGGATACACGAAATCGGTGAACATCAAAGCACCGATGCTCTTGGTGTTGGACACGCCGGCAGGCATGAGCGCGTCAGCCGCGGGCACCTGAAAGTACTTGCTCCCCAGCACCAGGCCCATTTCCATGACCATCAGGATGCCGAGCATCGCCCCGAGGGGAAGATAGCTCCAGAATCCTTGGCGGATGCGATCAAGGTTGATGTCGAGCATCATGACCACGAAGAGGAAGAGCACCATGACCGCACCGACATAGACCAGAATGATGGCGATCGCCAGAAACTCGGCCTGCAGGAGCGCCCATATTCCGCCGCAGGTAAAAAACGCGAGAATCAGGTGTAACGCCGCATGCACCGGATTGCGTGCGGTAATCACACGCAGACTGGCAACGATGAGTATCGCCGACAGGAAAAAGAAGACTAGAGTCTGAAAATCCATCGCTCGTATCCGTTATCGGTAAGGTGCATCTAGTTCGCGATCCTTGGCAATCTGCGCCTCGTACCGATCGCCATTGGCCAGCAGCATCTGCTTCGTGTAGTAGAGATCCCCGCGCCGTTCGCCGTGATACTCGAAAATGCGCGTTTCAACCACCGCATCCACGGGGCAGGCTTCCTCGCAGAAACCGCAGAAAATACACTTGGTCAGATCGATGTCGTAGCGCGTGGTGCGCCGCGAACCGTCATCACGCGGCTCCGCCTCGATCGTGATGGCCAGAGCAGGACAGATTGCCTCGCAAAGCTTGCAGGCGATGCACCGCTCCTCGCCGTTCGGGTAACGACGTAAGGCATGCAGGCCACGGAAACGTGCGCTCTGTGGTGTCTTTTCCTCCGGGTACTGAACAGTGATCTTGCGGGCAAAGAAATACTTGCCCGTGACCGACATACCCTTCAGCAGCTCCTTGAGGAGCAGGCTGTTGAAGATTTCCTTCATCGAACCCATTGATCTCTCCTCATTTCCAGATACTGAGCGGGGACATCATCCAGACCCCCACCACAACGAGCCAAACCAGACAGACCGGCAGGAATACCTTCCAGCCCAGACGCATCAGCTGGTCAAACCGGTAACGCGGAAACGTTGCGCGGAACCAGAGGAACAGAAACAGGATGAATGCCATCTTGGCAAAGAGCCAAAGCACGCCATCCGGCAGGAAACCGACAGGTGAAAGCCAGCCACCGAGGAACATGATCGATGTCAGGGCCGACACCAGAATCATGTTTGCGTATTCAGCCAGGAAGAAGACGGCGAAGGCCATACCAGAATATTCGACATGGAAGCCGGCAACGATTTCCGACTCACCCTCGGCGACGTCGAACGGCGCACGGTTGGTTTCGGCAACGCCAGAAATCAGATAGACCAGAAACATTGGCAGTAGTGGCAGCCAATTCCAGGAAAGGAATCCCAAGCCCCAATCGGCAAAACGTCCCTGATTCTGAACATTGACGATCTCGACCAGATTGAGGCTGTTCGATACCATCAGGACGCAGATCAGCGAGAACCCCATCGAGATTTCGTAGGAAACCATTTGGGCCGAAGCCCGCATTGCCCCGAGGAAGGCGTACTTCGAATTGGAGGCCCAACCGGAAAGGATGATGCCGTACACACCCATCGAGGTAATGGCCATGATGTACAGCAGGCTGGCATCGATATTGGCCAGCACCAGACTGTCATTGAAAGGCACGACCGCCCAGGCAGCAAGGGCCGGCGCAATCGCCAGCATTGGCGCGATGATGAAGATACCCTTGTTGGCACCGCTCGGAACGATGATTTCCTTCATCAACAGCTTGAGACCGTCGGCGATCGGCTGGATCAGGCCCCACGGCCCCACCCGGTTCGGACCGATACGGACCTGCATATAGCCGATTACCTTGCGTTCCGCCCAGGTCAGATAGGCAACGCTCAGCATGAGCGGGGCAACGATCAGGACAATTTTCACCAATGTCCAGACTGCAGGCCAAGCACCGCCGAACACACCCAGCCCTAAATTCATCAGTGCGTCCATTTATGCACGCTCCACGGAAATGAGACCGAACATATCACCAAGGCCAGTCGTGCTTTGATGAGCGGCCGCCGCGCGGACACAGTCGTCAGGCACCGCGTTGTCCATCCTGGCCGTCAGAATCGCTTCACCGAGTCCCTGCTTGATACGGACCTGGACACCGGCAGAAACGCCCAGCTTCATAAGTGTCTTTTCATTCATCCGTGCCGTGGGCGCCACTGCATCAGCCGTTTGCTGAAGTGCCGGCGCACGGCGCGCCATCGGATCGGCAAAGTTGATCGGCACGTCGGCGATACGCTGCAATCCTGTTGAAATCAAACCCAGGTTGATTGCCACGCCGCTCAATCCGTTATCGAGACCAGCAACGAACTCGGTACCCTTGCCAATCACCTCATCGCGTACCGCTTCGCTGGATTCGTAAGCAAAGCCGTCCAGATTCAGTACGTTACCAAGGACACGCAGTACCTTCCAGGCAGGACGGGAATCGCCGCGCGCCTTGACAACCCCGTTGAAGCTCTGCACCCGGCCTTCGATATTGACGAACGTACCCGAGGTTTCGGTGTATGGGGCAATCGGCAGCATCACGTCGGCGTATTCAAGTGCAGCTGCATGCTTGAATGCGGACATGAAGACGACAAGACTGGCCTGCTTCAGCGCCCCGACAACCAGTTGCGGGTTGGCGCAATCGAATTCCGGCTCCAGCCCCATCAGCACATAGGCCTTGCGCGGCTGCTCGAACATCTGGCGTGCGTTGGCACCGGAGGGCAGGGACCAGCCCACATGACCGCCAACCGTGTTGGCGCCCTCGCCCAGGAAACCTACTGTCGCATTGGTAAGCTTTCCGAGTTCGATCGCAAGTGCATGGAGTTGCGTTGCCTGCGAGGACTGCGTTGCCACATTGCCGAGGAAAATCGCACGCTTCTCGCCATCGACAAAACTTTGAGCAATTTTCTTGCTGGTTTCGCACGCTGCAACAGTCTCCAGACCAGCCGGAACACTGACGCCCTTGATTTCAGCAGCAGCCTTGACCACCGCCGCCAGCTTATCCGCCAGACTGGCCGGAGCAACGGAGAGACTTGCGTGCAGATCGATCAATTGATCGTCGGCAGCGACCGAAATGAGGCTCACCTTGGTGTATTTCTTGGCCGCTTGGCGCAGGCGCTGGGCGATCAGCGGATGATCCTTGCGCAGGAAGGAGCCAATCACCAGTGCCGCATCAAGATCCTTGATTTCCTCAAGCCGCAAGCCAAGCCACGGCGCGCCGGCGCGCTTGAAATCGCTGCCAAAGTCGCTCTGACGGGGGCGAAAATCGATATTGCCGCTACCAAGCCCCTTCATGACCTTGGCGAGAAGATGAAGTTCTTCGAGCGTTGAGCCTTGTGACGCAAGCGCCGCCACCGCATCGCCACCATTCTCGCGGGTAACGTCCTTCAAACCATGCGCGACATAGTCGAGCGCCACATTCCAGTCGACTTCGCGCCACTGACCACCCTGCTTGACCATAGGCTTGGTGAGGCGCTCGTCGGAATTCAATGCCTGATAGGAGAAACGCTCCTTATCGGAAATCCAGCATTCATTGACTGCTTCGTTCTCACGCGGCAAAACGCGCATCACGTTGTCGTGCTTGACCTGAACGACCAGATTGGCGCCGACGGAATCATGCGGACTGATCGACTTGCGGCGCTGCAGTTCCCAGGAACGGGCGGTATAGCGGAATGGCTTGGAAGTCAGGGCGCCGACCGGGCAAAGGTCGATCATATTGCCCGACAATTCGGAGTCGACCGTACGACCGAGGAAGGTTGTGATCTCGGAATGCATGTTGCGGTTGGCCATGCCGAGTTCCATGATGCCGCCGATCTCTTGGCCGAAGCGCACGCAACGGGTACAGTGAATGCAGCGGCTCATTTCTTCCATCGAAACCAGCGGGCCGACATTTTTGTGGAAGACGACGTGCTTTTCCTCGGTGTAACGGCTCTTCATCGGGCCGTAACCGACTGACATATCCTGCAACTGACACTCGCCACCCTGATCGCAAATCGGGCAATCCAGCGGGTGGTTGATCAGCAGAAACTCCATCACTCCCTTCTGCGCCTTGATGGCCAGATCGGAATGGGTGAACACCTTCATGCCGTTGGTCACCGGCGTTGCACACGCAGGCAACGGCTTCGGCGCCTTTTCCACCTGCACCAGACACATGCGGCAGTTGGCGGCAATCGAAAGTTTCTTGTGGTAGCAAAAATGCGGGATATAGACACCCACCTGCTGCGCGGCGTCCATCACCGTGCTGCCGTCGGGTACTTGCGCTTTCTTGCCGTCAATCTCGATTTCTAGCATGTCGCTACCTTGTAGCCAGTTCTTTCGTATCTATCGCTTGGAAGGTTTCGTTCAGGCCTGAACCTTGTGGAAACCGCTGCCCGCCCACTGCACATCCTTGGGAACCAGACAGGTCTTGTGTTCGATGTGGTACTCGAATTCGCTGCCAAAATGCTTGAGGAAGCTCTGCACCGGCAACGCCGCTGCATCGCCGAGGGCGCAAATGGTACGCCCCATGATGTTGCCCAGCACGCTGTTCAACAGGTCCAGATCCTCCGGCTTGCCCAAGCCGTTTTCGATACGATGCACCACCTTGTACATCCAGGCCGTCCCCTCGCGGCAAGGCGTACATTGGCCGCAGGACTCTTCGTAATAGAAAAAGGACAGACGCTCCAGCGCCTTGACCATGCACACCGTTTCATCCATGACGATGACCGCACCGGAACCGAGCATGGAACCCGCTTTACTAATGCCGTCGTAGTCCATGGTGGTATCCATCATGACCGCACCGGGAATAACCGGTGCCGACGAACCACCGGGGATGACTGCCTTGATCTTGCGCCCGCCGCGCATGCCGCCACACATTTCCAGCAGGGTGGAGAACGGCGTACCGAGGGGAATTTCATAATTGCCCGGACGATTGACATGGCCGGAAACGGAAAACAGCTTGGTGCCACCGTTGTTGGGCTTGCCCAGATTGAGAAACTCCTCGCCACCCATCTTCAGGATGAAAGGAATGGAAGCGAAAGTTTCCGTGTTGTTGATCGTCGTCGGCTTGCCGTAAAGGCCATAGGAGGCCGGGAACGGCGGCTTGAAGCGTGGTTGCCCCTTCTTGCCCTCAATGGATTCGAGCAGCGCGGTTTCTTCGCCGCAGATATAGGCGCCGTAGCCATGGTGGGCGAACAATTCGAAGTTGAACCCGGAACCGAGAATATTCTGACCGATGAACCCGGCAGCACGGGCTTCATCCAGCGCTTCTTCAAAACGCTTGTATTCTTGCCAGACTTCGCCGTGAACATAGTTGTAGCCGCGGTTGGCGCCCATCGCATAGGCGGCGATCGCCATGCCCTCGATGACCGCGTGCGGGTTGAAGCGCATGATGTCGCGGTCTTTGAATGTCCCGGGTTCGCCTTCGTCAGTATTGCAGACGACGTACTTGTCCCCCGGGAAGGAGCGCGGCATGAAGGACCATTTCAGACCAGTCGGGAAGCCGGCGCCGCCACGACCACGGAGGACGGATTTTTTGACTTCGCTGATAACCTCTTCCTGAGACATCTTGCTTTCCAGGATGCGGCGTAGCTGAGCGTAACCGCCGCGAGCGACATAGTCCTGAAGGCGCCAGGTATTGTCGCCGTCAAGTCCTTCCATCAGAACACCGTTGATCGAACCAAGCATTGCCATTATCTGCACTCCTCAAGCAGCTTGTCGATCTGCTCCGGATGCATGTGGCTACACATTGAGCGATTATTGACAATCATCACCGGTGCATCACCGCAGGCGCCCATGCATTCACCCTCTTTCAGGGTGAACTTGCCGTCAGCTGTCGTTTCGCCATAGCCGATGCCGAGCTTCTTCTGCACATATTCGCCAGCGTGATAACCACCGGAAAGCGCACACGGCAAGTTGGTACAGACCGTAATCTTGTACTTGCCGATCGGCTTCAGGTCATACATGTTGTAGAAGGATGCCACCTCGTAGGCCGCGATTGGCGGCATACCGAGATAATTTGCAACCGCCTCGATTGCTTCGGGAGGCAACCAGCCCTTTTCTTCCTGGGCGTGCGCAAGACAAGCCATCGACGCCGACTGTTTCTGATCGGCGGGGTACTTGGCGACCTCGCGGTCGAACTTCTGGAGGGTTTCAGCGGAAAACATCAGCGGTCAATCTCGCCAAAAACAATATCTTGGGAACCGATAATCGTAACGACGTCGGCAATCATGTGGCCACGGGACATCTCGTCCATCCCCGCCAGGTGCACATAGCCTGGCGCACGAATCTTCATGCGGTAAGGCTTGTTGGCGCCATCCGAGATGAAATAGATACCAAATTCACCCTTTGGATGCTCTACCGCAGAGTAGGCTTCGCCCGGCGGAACATGAATCCCCTCGGTGAAGAGCTTGAAGTGATGGATAAGCTCTTCCATGTTGGATTTCATGCTTTCGCGGGGTGGCGGCGCAACCTTGTGGTTTTCGGTGATGACCGGTCCCGGATTCTTGCGGAGCCAGTCGATACATTGTTTGATGATGCGATTGGACTGGAGCATTTCCTCCATACGCACCAGATAGCGGTCGTAACTATCTCCGTTCACGCCGACCGGAACATCGAAGTCGACCTTGTCATAGGCTGCATACGGCTGCTTTTTGCGCAAATCCCAAGCGATACCGGACCCGCGCAGCATCGCGCCGCTGAATCCCATTTGCATCGCTCTTTCCGGAGTCACCACGCCGACATTGACCAGACGCTGCTTCCAGATCCGGTTATCGGTCAGCAGCGTATGGTATTCGCTGTGATATGTCGGGAATCGGTTCGTAAAGTCTTCAAGAAAATCCAGCAGGGAGCCACTGCGGTTTTCGTTTAGTTCTCCGGCTTTCTTCGCACTGGTCCAGGTCGAAGCCTCATATTGAGGCATGCGATCCGGCAAATCACGATAAACGCCGCCCGGACGATAATACGCCGCATGCAGACGAGCGCCGGAAACTGCCTCATAGACATCCATGAGATCTTCACGCTCACGGAAAGTGTAGAGCGCCATGGTCATGGCACCGACGTCCAGCGCGTGACAGCCGATCCACAACAGATGATTGAGGATCCGCGTCACCTCGTCGAACATGGTACGGATGTACTTGCCACGCTCCGGCACTTCGATGCCAAGCAGCTTTTCAGTCGCCAGACAATAAGCATGCTCGTTGCACATCATGGACACATAGTCCAGACGATCCATGTACGGCACCGACTGAACCCACGTCCTGGTTTCGGCAAGCTTTTCGGTAGCGCGATGCAAAAGTCCGATGTGCGGGTCGGCACGCTGCACGACCTCACCATCCAGTTCCAGCACCAAACGCAGCACGCCATGCGCCGCCGGGTGTTGCGGCCCGAAATTTAGGGTGAAATTACGAATATCAGCCATGAGCAGGATCCCCGTAGGTATCTTCGCGCACGATGCGCGGGGTGTTTTCGCGGGGCTCGATTGTCACCGGCTGGTAGATGACGCGACCCTGATCAGGGTCATAGCGCATCTCAACATGACCGGAAATCGGGAAATCCTTGCGGAACGGGTGACCAATAAATCCGTAATCGGTCAGGATGCGACGCAGGTCGTCGTGACCGACGAAGGCTATGCCGAAAAGATCGAAGGCTTCACGCTCGAACCAGTTGACGCTGGTCCAGACACCGATGAGCGAATCCACAGAGGGAAACTCGTCATCATCAGCAAAGACGCGAACCCGCAAACGCCAGTTATGCGCGATCGACAACAAATGCGAGACCACCCCAAAACGACGGCCAGACCAAGCGCCATCGCCGTAGGTTGAATAGTCGACACCGCAGAGATCGATCATCTCCTCGAAGCGCAGATCAGGCTCATCACGCAGAGCGGTCATGACCACGAGATAGTCGGCAGCAGCGACCTCGATGGTCAACTCACCAAGAGCAAGCTTTAACGATTTCAGCTTGTCTTCGAAGTGCTTCTGCAGGTTTTGGCTAAGCGTTTCCAGCTTGGCGGACATATCGAATCAGCCTTGGCAATTAACGAGCAATGGTATTGGTACGACGAATCTTGTTTTGAAGCTGAATGATGCCGTAGAGCAAGGCTTCCGCCGTGGGCGGGCAGCCCGGCACATAGATATCGACCGGCACGATCCGGTCGCAGCCACGAACCACCGAATATGAATAGTGATAATAGCCACCGCCATTGGCACAGGAGCCCATCGAAATGACCCATCGCGGCTCGGCCATCTGATCGTAGACCTTGCGCAATGCCGGCGCCATCTTGTTGGTCAAGGTCCCGGCGACGATCATCACATCCGATTGGCGAGGACTGGGGCGGAACACCACGCCAAAGCGATCCAGGTCGTAACGCGCACAGCCGGCATGGATCATTTCGACCGCACAGCAGGCAAGACCGAACGTCATCGGCCACATCGAGCCGGTACGCATGTAATTGATCAGTTTGTCAGCCGTTGTGGTGACAAACCCTTCCTGAAGAACGCCTTCAATAGCCATGCTTTATTCCCATTCCAGCGCACCCTTGGCCCAAGCATAAATATAGCCAATGACCAGGATGGCAACGAAAACCAGCATCTCGATAAAGCCGAACAACTTAATGGATTCGGCAGCGACGATATCCTTGAAAATCGTTGCCCACGGGAAGAGGAAGGCGATTTCCAGATCAAAAAGGATGAAGAGAATGGCAATCAGGTAATAGCGCACATCAAATTTCATGCGCGCGTCTTCGAAAGCCTCGAAGCCGCACTCGTAAGGAGAGAGCTTCTCGGGGTCCGGCCGGCTTGGAGCAAGCAGAAAACCCATCGCAACAGGCAATACGCCGACCGCGACCCCCACCAGGACGAACATCAGGATTGGAAAGTAGTTTTCCATGATCCGCCGCCAATATTCAGTTTCTTGTACGAAACAGCATGCTTTTCAGCCACTGCCCCCTTTTTGGTGCCGACGGCGAGACTCGAACTCGCACAGCTTGCGCCACTACCCCCTCAAGATAGCGTGTCTACCAATTTCACCACGTCGGCCCTGCTTTTTTGATCACCCAGGCGAGGAACAAATGCCGGGGAAACCACCTTGCGTCACTTCGGTATGTCTTTTGCCTTTGAGCCAGTATCCGCCGGCACCGCAAGCGACTCACCACCCGCCGGGGCAGGCTGTGAAACCGGCTGCGATTGTACCGTTTCCTGCATGACACTGCCAGTCGTTTTTGGCTTGTGTGAAGCAACGTAGGCAAGGCTCAAGCTCGTCATAAAAAAGACCGCTGCCAGAACCCCTGTCGTGCGACTGAGAAAATTCGCTGATCCGGTCGCCCCGAACAAACTGCCGGAGGCACCGCTACCGAAAGCCGCACCCATGTCAGCCCCCTTGCCATGCTGCATCAGCACGAGTCCGATAATTGCCAGCGCAACCAGAATATGGATAGTGAGAAGAAGAGAGAAAAGCCAGTTCATTATTAACGCCTATCAATTTGCCGCTTGGCAAATCGCAAGAAAATCATCCGCAACCAGCGCCGCCCCACCGATCAGACCCCCATCGATATCAGCCTGCGCAAACAATTCGACCGCATTTTGCGGTTTTACGCTACCACCATACAAAATCTTCAATCTGCCCGCCAGGCCGGAATCCAGCTCAGCCACCCGAGCGCGAATCGCAGCATGCACTTCCTGCGCCTGTGCGGGCGAGGCTGTCACACCGGTACCGATAGCCCACACCGGTTCATACGCGACCACCGCCGAGGCCAAGGCAACAACCCCGGCATGATCGATCACGGCAGACAACTGCCGCAAGATCACCACCATCGTGTGGCCGGCTTCGCGCTCAGCGAGCGTTTCACCCAGACACAGTACCGGGACAAGCCCTTCCTTTTGCGCCGCCACGAACTTCGCCGCCACCACAGCGTCGGTTTCACCGAACAGGCTGCGCCGCTCGGAATGCCCGACCAGGACATGATGACAACCGAAATCGCGAAGCATCGATGCCGAAACCTCACCGGTATATGCACCAGATGCATGCTCGCTGACCGACTGCGCCCCCCACAAGACCGGACTATCCGCCAGCAACGACTGGGCCTGAGCAAGGTACGGATGCGGCACACACACCGCCACGTCGCACTGAATACCGGGCATCCCGGCCTTCAGGCGCTCCAGCAGCAATGCATTTTGCTGAAGACTGCCATGCATCTTCCAGTTTCCAGCAACCAGCTTTTTCCGCATGCGTCAGGCAATTCCGTTTGCAAAAACCTTAGGATTATAGCCACCCAGAGGTTTTTTGGTCAAGAATCAAAGGGGTTGGTACGGTCTCACTGGGCCGCTTCACGCACCACCGTGGCCAGTTCTTCGGCGGCCGCGAGCACTTCCTTCGGATCTTCGCCCTCCACCATCACCCTCAGTAGTGGCTCGGTACCCGAAGCACGCAGCAATACCCTACCGCGCCCGGCGATTTGTGCCTCGACGTTGGTTAGCCCCTTCTGGATTGACGCATCGTCTTTCCAAGGAAAATTCCTGGACAACGGGACGTTGATCAATTTTTGCGGATAGAGATGCAGACCACCCAGCAGGCTTGCCAGATCACCACCCGACTCCCTGAGCGCTGCCAACACCTGAAGCGCGGCGACGATGCCGTCCCCCGTCGTATGACGGTCGAGTGCGAGAATATGGCCGGAGTTCTCCCCGCCGAACAGCCAACCTTTTTCGTGCAGCATTTCGACCACATAGCGGTCGCCGACGGCCGCCCGGGCAAAGGGAATATCCATCTTGCCCAAAGCATGCTCCAGCGCCAGATTGGTCATCAGGGTTCCGACAACGCCCTTAACCTGACCATGACGCGCCCGGCTCCGAACAATCGCATATAGCAACTGGTCACCATCATAGAGTTTGCCGCCGGCATCGACCATCTGGATGCGGTCTGCATCGCCATCGAGAGCAATGCCAAGGTCAGCCCGGTGGACCAGCACGGCATCGCACAAGGCCTTGGGCGCGGTGGCCCCGAATCCGTCGTTGATATTCAGACCATTGGGCTGCGAACCGATCGTCACGACTTCGGCGCCAAGTTCGTGGAAGACATCCGGCGCGGTGTGATAAGCCGCACCATGCGCGCAATCGACGACAATTTTCAGGCCGCGCAGATCGAGATCGTTAGGGAAGGTACTCTTGCAGAATTCGATATAGCGGCCGCGCGCGTCCTCTATCCGCTTCGCCCGACCGAGATCGGCAGCCGGTACGCAGGTCATCGGCTGATCGATCCCTTCCTCGATGGCAAGTTCTACTTCGTCGGGCAACTTGGTGCCTTGCGCCGAAAAAAACTTGATGCCGTTATCGTAGTAGGGGTTGTGCGAGGCGGAAATGACGATGCCCGCCTGCAAGCGCAACGCCCGCGTCAGATAGGCCACTGCCGGCGTAGGGATCGGCCCGACCAGGCAGACATCGACGCCGGCTGCAGAAAACCCCGCCTCCAGGGCCGATTCGAGCATGTACCCGGAGAGTCTGGTGTCCTTGCCGATCAGGACCGACGGACGCTCACCATCCGGCATCGAGGTTTGGTCAAGCAGTGCCTTCCCGGCAGCATAGCCCAGGCGCATCACGAAATCCGGGGTAATGGGGGCTTGCCCGACGCGACCGCGCACGCCATCGGTACCGAAATATTTTCTACTCATTGCAAACTCCCTGTTCTATGGCCGCCAGCACCGCCAGCGCATCTTTTGTTTCTGCGACATCATGCACGCGCAATATTTTCGCACCTTTCAGCGCACCGAGCAGCGCTGCTGCGACACTTGCCGCCCCGCGCTGGTCGACCGGCCGGCCGGTGATGGCACCGAGCATGGATTTTCTCGACAAACCGACCAGCAATGGCAATTCATCGGTGCCTGCTGCGGTCAACACCCGAAACAGGGCCAAATTGTGCTCCAGCGTTTTTCCGAACCCGAAGCCCGGATCAAGCACCAGACGATTGTCGGCAATCCCGGCTTCGCGGCAACGTGCAACGCGCTCGGCCAGAAATTCGCGCACCTCGCGGACCACGTCGTCGTATTGCGGAGCATGCTGCATCGTTCCCGGTTCGCCCGACATATGCATCAGACAAACGCCACACTCGCTGGCGGCAACGATGCTAATTGCGTCAGGATGGCCGAGTGCGGTGATATCGTTAATCATCGAGGCGCCCGCTTCCAGTGCTGTACGCATGACAACCGGCTTGTAAGTATCAACCGAAATCGGCACGCCCCAGGCAGCAATTTCCCGAAGGACGGGGATCAGGCGACGCAGTTCCTCGTCTTCCGGGGTTGGAATCGCACCGGGACGCGACGACTCCGCCCCGATATCGAGCATGTCGGCGCCAGCATCGATCTGGTAGCGCGCATGCCGGATGGCGCGGTCGACATCCGATCCCGTTCCATCGCCCGAAAACGAGTCCGGCGTGAGATTGACGATGCCCATGACGAGCGGACGGTCGAGTGGCAGCCTGAAGCGGCCGCAGTGAAGAATGGACATGGCAGAAAAGGAAAAGCCGGGAGAGAACTCCCGGCTTGAAATAAAAGAGCCTTGTTCAGGCAGTCGCCGGCGCGCTCGGCTCGGCTCCCGGAGAATCGCTGGGCGTGGAAGCACGCGGCGTGCTCTGCGACGGTTTCGGCGGACGCGGCGGCTTGCCTGCCATGATGTCGTCGATCTGCTCGGCATCGATGGTTTCCCACTCAAGCAGCGCATGCGTCATCGCCTCCACCTTGTCGCGATTTTCCTCCAGCAGCTTGCGCGCAAGCGCGTACTGCTGGTCGATGATGCGGCCGATCTCGGCATCGACCTTCTGCATCGTCGCTTCGGAAACATTCTTGTGCTGGGTCACCGAGCGGCCGAGGAAGACCTCGCCCTCGTTTTCGCCATAGACCATGACCCCGAGATCGGACATGCCGTAGCGCGTCACCATGTCACGCGCCATTGCGGTAGCCCGTTCGAAGTCATTGGAGGCGCCGGTCGTCATCTGGTCCATGAACAATTCTTCGGCGATCCGGCCACCGAACAAGACCGCAATGCGACTCATCAGGTAGGTACGATCGTAGGCGTAGCGATCTTCGACAGGCAACTGCATGGTCAGGCCCAAAGCGCGGCCACGCGGAATAATGGTGACCTTGTGCACAGGATCAGACTTCGGCACCAGTTTGGCGACGACGGCGTGCCCCGACTCATGGTAGGCCGTATTGCGCTTCTCGTCCTCGGACATCACCATGCTGCGGCGCTCGGCGCCCATCATGATCTTATCCTTGGCTTTCTCAAAGTCTTCCATGTCGACCAGGCGTTTGTTGGTGCGCGCTGCAAACAAGGCCGCCTCGTTCACCAGATTGGCGAGATCGGCACCGGAAAATCCAGGCGTTCCGCGGGCGATGATGTCGGCCTTGACGTCGCCTGACATCGGCACCTTGCGCATGTGCACCTTGAGAATTTCCTCACGACCGCGAATATCCGGCAACGGCACGACAACCTGACGATCGAAACGTCCCGGACGCAGTAGCGCCGGATCGAGAATGTCCGGACGATTGGTCGCAGCGATGACGATGATGCCGGCGTGGCCTTCGAAGCCATCCATTTCGACCAGCAACTGGTTCAGCGTCTGTTCGCGCTCATCGTTGCCACCACCCAGGCCGGCACCGCGATGGCGGCCGACCGCATCGATTTCGTCGATGAAGATGATGCACGGCGCGTGCTTCTTGGCATTCTCGAACATGTCGCGGACGCGGGCAGCGCCGACGCCGACGAACATTTCGACGAAATCGGAACCGGAGATGCTGAAGAACGGCACCTTGGCCTCGCCGGCGATGGCCTTGGCGAGCAGAGTCTTACCGGTACCCGGGTTGCCGACCATCAGCACGCCCTTGGGAATTCGGCCGCCAAGCTTCTGGAACTTGGACGGATCGCGCAGAAAGTCGACCAGTTCCTGGACTTCTTCCTTGGCTTCATCACAACCGGCAACATCGGCGAAGGTAATCGTGTTCTGCGCCTCATCGGTCATCCTGGCGCGCGACTTGCCGAAGGAGAAAGCACCACCCTTGCCACCGCCCTGCATCTGGCGCATGAAGAAAACCCAGACGCCGATCAGCAGCAGCATCGGGAACCAGCTGACGAAGATGTTCATCAGGAAAGACGGCTCCTCTTCCGGCTTGGCCTCGATCTTGACGCCGTTCTTTAGCAGGTCCGAGACCATCCAGAGATCGGGCGGCGCATAGGAAGTGATGCGCTTGCCTTCGGTGGTCGTCGCCTTCAGCGTGCGTCCCTCGATGACCACCTTGTTGATGTGGCCTTGCTTGACCTCGTCGAGAAACTGCGAATACTCGACCGAACCCTGCGCCACCTGGCGGGTGTTGAACTGATTGAACACCGTCATCAGCACAAGACCGATAACGAGCCAAACTGCGAGGTTTTTGAACATGTTGTTCAAGCTTGCTCTCCTTCTACAGCGTCGAGCGATAAAAACGCCATTTTATACATAACTTTCAACGCAATATACGACCGAGCAAATAAAGCTCGGCACTACGGTCGCGCGACGCGTCAGGCTTGCGCACAGCAACGGCCCTGAACGTCTCACGCATGGAACGGAGAAAGCTCTCGTAATCCGTTCCCTGAAAAACTTTGACCAGAAAGGCCCCCTCAGGTTTCAAGTGGGCCTTGGAAAACTCCAGTCCCAGTTCGGCCAGATGCATGATCCGCGCCTGATCGACAAGCGGCACACCAGACATATTGGGGGCCATGTCCGACATTACAAGCCCCACGCTACGCCCGTTGAGTTTTTCTTCGAGCCTGGCGAGAACGTCGTCCTCGCGAAAATCGCCTTGTATGAACTCGACGCCGTGAATCGGTTCCATCTCCAGCAGGTCCAGCGCCAGCACCATGCCGCCATCGCCGACGCGCTTGGCGGCGACCTGCGACCAGCCGCCCGGCGTCGCACCAAGGTCGACCACCACCTCGCCGCGGCGCAGCAATTTGTCCTTGTCGTCCATCTCCGTCAGCTTGAAAGCCGCGCGCGAACGCCAGCCCTCCTTTTTGGCGAGCTGAACGTACGGGTCATTCACATGCTCCCGCATCCAAGCTTTGCTGGTTCTGGTTCTTTTCATTCGGTAAAATGCCGTTTTTGAAAGGTTTACTATGCTGCAATTATCGTCTGCCCAACGCCGCGAACTGCGTGCCCAGGCGCACAATCTGAATCCCGTCGTCTCGATTGCCGAGAACGGCCTCACCGAGGCGGTTCTCAAGGAAATCGAGGTCAATCTCCAGGCCCATGAACTGATCAAGATTCGCGTTTATGGCGACAGCCGCGACAATCGCCTCGCCTACCTTGAACAAATTTGCGCCGAACTTGGCGCCGCTGCCGTTCAACATATCGGCAAGCTGCTGGTGGTTTACCGCCCTGCCCCGGCCGCCCCTGCTGCGGTCAACGCCCCGAAAAGCCCCAAAACCCGCCGACCGACCGCCGCGCCGCGCAAGTCCAAGCGCAGCTTTCAGGGCTGATTACTTCAACCCTCTGTTGGCCCAGACAACCAGCCACAAACCCAGCAGACTCTGCACCAGGTAGAGAATGCTGGAGATTCCGTGCCAGGCGGCAAAGCGGTCGCGCAACACGCTTTCCATCACTTCCCGCGGCAAGGCATCGGCTTTCAATTGGGCCATCAGCGGCTGAATGCCGAACTGGCTGGCTGCGAGCATCAACGCCATCAACAGCACCAGCCAGAAAACCGCACTTTTGAATATCTGACCACCCCGACGGGCAATCAGAAAAATCAGCAAGTAAGCTGCGCTACCCAAACCGACCCAGCCAACCCATGCGAACAGCTTGCCGGCCACCATGCCGGCTAGTTGGCGGTCGCCGAGGCTGGCGAACAGAACCGGCGCCGCGAGGTATCCGATTGCCCACATTCCACCCACCCAAAGCGTGATGGTCGTGAAGTAGAGCGCTTCGGACAGTTTGCGCACCGGTGCTTACTCGTAGCGGACGTCGATGATTTCGTACTCACGAATGCCACCCGGCGCTTGCACCTGGGCAATATCGCCGGCGTACTTGCCGATCAGTGCCCGCGCCATCGGCGAAGCGACCGAAAGTTTGCCATTCTTGATGTCGGCCTCATCTTCGCCGACGATCTGATAGGTCACGGCAACACCGGAATCCTGATCTTCGATATCGACGGTGGCACCGAAAACGCAACGGCCATCGGCATCGAGCAGTTTTGGGTCGATGATCTGCGCATTGGAAAGCTTGCCCTCGACTTCCTGAATGCGCCCCTCGACGAAACCCTGACGCTCCTTGGCGGCATCGTATTCGGCATTTTCGGAAAGATCTCCATGCGCGCGCGCTTCGGCAATCGCCGCGATGACGCTCGGGCGTTCAATCGTTTTCAGGCGATGCAGTTCGACGCGAAGTTTCTCGGCACCGGTCACGGTCAACGGAACTTTACTCATCTTTTATTCCAGCAAAAGCAAACCGCCGGCGCCCGAACAGGGCAACCCGGCGGTTCGGGGTTTTCTTAGTGAAGTTGCTCGTGCAACGCCTGAATCGGATACACCACAAGCTCACCCAGGTTGCGGATACCTTCGGCGGCGGCCTCGGCGCCCCAGATCGTCGTGTACATCGTCACCCGCGCCTGCAGACCGGAGGTACGAATCGAACGCGAGTCGTTGATGGCCCCGCGTTTTTCCTCAACCGTGTTGATGATCAGGGAAATCTCGTTGTTCTTGATCATGTCGACGATGTGCGGACGACCTTCGGTCACCTTGTTCACCGGCAGCACCGGCAAGCCGGCAGCTTCGATGGCATGCGCCGTGCCACGCGTGGCGACCAGGTGAAAACCGGCTTCGTGCAGGTGACGGGCGATTTCGATGGCCTTGGCCTTGTCGCTGTCCTTGACCGACAGGAAGACCTTGCCGGACGACGGCAGCTTGACGCTGGCCGCCAGTTGCGACTTGACGAAGGCTTCGGCAAAAGTGACGCCGACGCCCATGACTTCCCCGGTCGACTTCATTTCCGGGCCCAAAATGGTATCGACACCCGGGAATTTGACGAAGGGGAAAACCGCTTCCTTGACCGAGAAATACGGCGGAATCACTTCCTTGGTGATGCCCTGATCCTTCAGGCTGCGACCCGCCATGCAGCGTGCGGCGATCTTGGCCAGTTGCAGGCCGGTCGCCTTCGAGACGTAAGGCACGGTGCGCGAGGCACGCGGATTGACTTCCAGCACGTAGACGTCGTTGTCCTTGATCGCGAACTGCACGTTCATCAGACCACAGACGTTCAGCGCCTTGGCCATCAGCTTGGTCTGGCGACGCAGCTCGTCCTGCACGGCGGCAGAGAGCGAATACGGCGGCAGCGAGCAGGCCGAATCGCCGGAGTGCACGCCGGCCTGTTCGATGTGCTCCATGACGCCGCCGATGATGACTTCCTCGCCATCGGACAGCGCATCGACGTCGCACTCGACGGCGTCGTTCAGGAAACGGTCAAGGAGCACCGGCGAATCGTGCGAAACCTTGACGGCTTCGCGCATGTAGCGCTCGAGATCCTTCTGCTCATGGACGATTTCCATGGCGCGGCCGCCGAGCACGTAGGACGGGCGGACGACCAGCGGATAGCCGATTTCGGCCGCCAGGCGCAACGCGTCTTCTTCGGTGCGGGCGGTACGGTTGGACGGCTGCTTCAGGCCGAGTTCGTGCAGCAATTTCTGGAAACGCTCGCGATCCTCCGCGATGTCGATCGATTCCGGCGTCGTGCCAATGATCGGCACGCCGTTGGCTTCCAGAGCCAGCGCCAGCTTGAGCGGCGTCTGGCCACCGTACTGGACGATGACGCCGACCGGCTTTTCGATGGCGACAATTTCCAGCACGTCTTCCAGGGTCAGCGGCTCGAAGTACAGGCGATCCGAGGTGTCGTAGTCGGTGGACACGGTCTCCGGATTGCAGTTGACCATGATCGTCTCGTAACCGTCTTCGCGCATCGCCATGGCGGCATGCACGCAGCAGTAGTCGAACTCGATGCCCTGGCCGATGCGGTTTGGACCGCCGCCCAGCACCATGATCTTCTTTTTGTCGGTCGGCATCGCCTCGCACTCGTCCTCGTAGGTCGAATACATGTAGGCGGTTCCGGTGGCGAATTCGGCAGCGCAGGTGTCGACGCGCTTGTACACCGGGCGGACGCCCAAGGCATGACGGCGATTGCGGAACTCGGATTCGTTCGTCTTCAGCAAATAGGCCAGCCGGCGGTCGGCGAAACCCTTGCGCTTCAGATAGCGCAACTCGTCTGCGGTCAACGTCGAAAGTTCGCGTTTTTCCACTTCCAGTTCGAGATCGACGATCTCCTTGATCTGGACCAGGAACCACGGATCGATCTTGGTCAGGTCAAAAACCTTCTCGACCGACATACCAACACCAAAGGCATCGGCAACGTACCACAGGCGATCCGGCGTCGGCCGGGCCAGTTGCTCGTCGATGGTTTCCGGATCGACCGACTTCAGGTTGAAGCCGTCGACACCAACTTCCAGACCGCGCAAGGCTTTCTGCAGCGACTCCTGGAAGGTGCGGCCAATGGCCATGACTTCGCCAACCGACTTCATCTGCGTCGTCAGCGTATTGTCGGCCTGCGGGAATTTTTCGAAAGCGAAACGTGGCACCTTGGTGACGACGTAGTCGATCGACGGCTCGAACGAGGCCGGGGTCTTGCCACCGGTAATGTCGTTCGAAAGCTCGTCGAGCGTATAGCCGACCGACAGCTTGGCGGCGATCTTGGCTATCGGAAAGCCCGTGGCCTTGGAGGCCAGCGCCGATGAACGCGACACACGCGGATTCATTTCGATGACGATCATCCGACCGTCCTTCGGGTTGATCGAGAACTGCACGTTGGAACCGCCGGTATCGACACCGATTTCACGCAACACGGCGATCGAGGCGTTACGCAGGATCTGATATTCCTTGTCGGTCAGCGTCTGGGCCGGCGCCACGGTGATCGAGTCACCGGTATGCACGCCCATCGGATCGAGGTTTTCGATCGAGCAGATGATGATGCAGTTGTCCGCCTTGTCGCGAACCACTTCCATCTCGTATTCCTTCCAGCCGAGCAGCGATTCTTCGATCAGCAGCTCGTTGGTCGGCGAGGCTTCGAGACCGCGTTTGCAGATGGTCTCGAACTCTTCCATGTTGTAGGCGATGCCGCCACCCGTGCCGCCCAACGTGAAGGACGGGCGGATGATGGTCGGAAAGCCGATGGCAGCCTGCACCTGGTAGGCCTCTTCCATGCTGTGGGCCGTGGCCGAGCGGGCGGAACCGAGGCCGATCTTGGTCATCGCATCCTTGAACTTCTGGCGATCCTCGGCCTTGTCGATGGCTTCCTTGGAAGCGCCGATCAGTTCAACGTTGAACTTAGCCAGTACGCCCTCGCGGTCGAGGTCGAGCGCACAGTTCAGCGCGGTCTGCCCACCCATGGTCGGCAGCAGTGCGTCCGGCCGTTCTTTCTCGATGATCTTGGAGACGACCTGCCAAGTGATCGGCTCGATATAGGTGACGTCGGCCATTTCCGGGTCGGTCATGATCGTCGCCGGATTGGAGTTCACCAGGATGACCTTGTAACCCTCTTCGCGCAGGGCCTTGCAGGCTTGCGCGCCGGAGTAGTCGAATTCGCAGGCCTGACCGATGATGATCGGGCCGGCGCCAATAATCAAAACACTTTTTATGTCTGTACGTTTCGGCATTTCTTTACTCTCGCCTTATTTCGCCGGCTGCAGCGCGGCAACACCGCGCGTCATGGTGTCGAGGAAGCGGTCGAACAGGTAGGCCACGTCGTGCGGGCCGGGGCTGGCTTCCGGGTGTCCCTGGAAGGAGAAGGCCGGCACGTCGGTGCGGGCGATACCCTGCAGGGAACCGTCGAACAGCGAAACATGAGTGACCCGCAGATTGGCCGGCAGCGAATCGATATCGGCGGCAAAGCCGTGATTCTGGCTGGTGATCAGCACCTGGCCGCTATCGAGGTCCTTGACCGGGTGGTTGGCGCCGTGGTGGCCGAACTTCATCTTGGCCGTCTTGGCACCGGAAGCCAGAGCCAGCAGCTGGTGACCGAGGCAGATGCCGAAGGTTGGCACGCCGCGGTCGAGGAATTCACGGATGGCGGCGATGGCGTAATCGCAAGGCTCCGGGTCACCCGGGCCGTTGGACAGGAAGATGCCGTCCGGCTGCATGGCCAGCACCTCGGCGGCCGGCGTCTGAGCCGGCACCACGGTCAGGCGGCAGCCGCGCTCGGCCAGCATGCGCAGGATGTTGCGCTTGACGCCGAAATCGTAGGCGACGACATGGAAGCGCGGCTCGGCGGCCGGCTTGTAGCCCCTCAGGGTCCACTCGGCTTCGGTCCAAGGATAGCCTTCCTTGGCGGAAACCACCTTGGCCAGATCCATGCCATTGAGGCCCGGGAAGGCCTTGGCCATCGCCAGCGCCTTCGACTCGTCCACTTCGCCAGCCAGGATGCAGCCAGCCTGGGCGCCTTTTTCGCGCAGGATGCGGGTCAGCTTGCGGGTGTCGATGCCGGCAATGGCGACGATGCCATGCTTCTTCAGGTAGGACGACAGATCCTCCTCGGTACGCCAGTTCGAGGCAACCAGCGGCAGGTCGCGAATGACCAGGCCGGCAGCATAGTTTGCATCGGACTCGAAGTCTTCGGCATTGCAACCGGTGTTGCCGATATGCGGGTAGGTCAGCGTGACGATCTGGCGGCAGTAGGATGGATCGGTGAGGATTTCCTGATAGCCCGACATGGCGGTGTTGAACACCACCTCGCCACTGGTAACGCCATCGGCGCCGATGGATTGCCCCTTGAATACCGTTCCGTCGGCGAGGGCGAGAATGGCGGGAGTGAATGAGGGCAGCAACGACACGACCGGCTCTCCTAGAATTTTCTGCTTATTCATGTGCCAAGCGGGAAGGCTTGCGCCCTCCCGCTTGTGCTTTTTAACCTTGCTATTCTAGTCGAAAAGAGCCTTTTCAGGCAAATCCGGAACCCCGGAACGGCATCAAACAGCCGTTCGGATCCAGCTCACCCGCCCCGCTCCGGCAACAGCGCCACGGCCGTTCAGCGCAGGCCAAGGACATCCTGCATGTCGAAAAGGCCATTCTTCCGACCAGCCAGAAAACGTGCAGCGCGCATGCTGCCCAGCGCATAAGGCATGCGGCTTCCGGCCTTGTGGGTGATCTCGACGCGTTCGCCGATCCCGCAGAACATGACGGTATGGTCGCCGACCACATCGCCGCCACGCACCGTGGCAAAACCGATGGTTGACGGATCACGCTCGCCGGTGACGCCCTCGCGACCGTAGACGGCACACTCTTCGAGGTCCCGCCCGACGGCGGCTGCAACGACCTCGCCCATGCGCAGTGCCGTGCCCGACGGCGCATCGACCTTCATGCGATGGTGCGTCTCGACGATTTCGATGTCGTAGCCCTGATTCAATATCCGGGCGGCAGTATCGAGCAGCTTGAACACCAGATTGACGCCAACCGCCATGTTCGGGGCGAAGACGACCGGAATGTCGCGTGCTGCCACCGCGATTTGCTCCTTGCCTTCCGTTTCGAAGCCCGTTGTCCCGATCACCATCGCCACGCCAGCCCGGCGACAAAGCTCAAGGTGCTCAAGCGTACCCTGCGCCCGGGTGAAGTCGATCAGGCAATCAACATCCTTGAGCCCGGAGGCAAGGTCATCGCTGACCCGGACCGTGCCGGGCAGCCCCGTCAACTGTTCGACGGTCTGGCCGATCGCCGGACTTCCGGGAACGTCGAACGCCCCCGCCAGCGTGACGCCATCGTCCTTCAGCGCCGCTTCGAGCAGCATTCGCCCCATGCGCCCGCCTGCCCCGACAATACCAATTCGCGTTCCAGCCATGATCAGAACCCAACAGAATCCATCAAACTCTTGAAGAAACCCGGCCCCTCGGGCGGCGGCATCGGCGGTGCCGAACCGTCGGTGGGCAGGGAGCCGAAATCGACCAGTCGCGTGCGCGCCGTCGGCACCGTCAGGTCTTCGACGCCAGCGGTGTCGACATCCCCGGAAGCCCGCTCCAGGCGGTTTTCCTTGTCGAAAAACACGGAGAACTGACGGGTCTCGACCACGCCGGTCCGCCCGTTGCGATAGCTATAGACATAATCCCAGCGTTCCTGGTGAAAAATGTCGGTCAGCAGCGGGGTGCCGAGAATATAGCGGACCTGTTCGCGCGTCTGGCCGGGCTTCAACTGGGCGACCATTTCCTGCGTCAGGACGTTGCCCTGCTGGATGTCGATCTTGTAGGCGTTGACGTAACGGGCCGGGCTGCTGCACGCTGCGAGCAAGGCAACGACGACACAGAGATAAGACAATGGGGAACGGAACATACGGAAATCCGAAGTTTCTCAAACATCTTTGAAGCGGTATATCATACCTGAAATCACCGATTGCTCGGCCCCAACCACTAACGGACACAAAACAATGAGCGACCCGCAAAGCCTCAAGAACATGGGGCTTAAGGCCACTTTCCCGCGCCTCAAGATACTCGAGCTGTTCGAAAAGAGTAACGTGCGCCACATGACGGCGGAAGACGTCTACCGGATGCTCATCTCGGAAAACATGGACATCGGCCTCGCCACCGTTTACCGGGTGCTGACCCAGTTCGAACAGGCCGGCTTGCTCGAACGCCATTTTTTCGAGTCGGGCAAGGCCGTCTTCGAAATCAATCGCGGCAATCACCATGACCATCTGGTCTGCGTCGATTGCGGTCGTGTCGAGGAATTCTACGATCCGGAAATCGAGCGCCGGCAAAACATGATCGCCAGCGAGCGAGGCTTTTCGATCCAGGATCACGCGCTCTACCTCTACGCTCACTGCACAAAAACCGACTGCCCCAATCGGGACAAGCCCACAAAACCCTAATTGGAAGCACAATGCCTGATTGGATGCCCGCCCTGTCAGGGCCATGGCTGACCTCGGCTGGAACAACCTTTCTGCTCGTAGGACTGGCCGAATTCGGCGACAAGAGCCAGCTGGTCTGCATGACCCTGGCGGCTCGCCACCGCGGGCTGCCAGTCGTCATCGGTGCAATCCTGGCGTTCGCCATCCTCAATCTGCTCGCTGTCCTGTTTGGCGCAGCCGTCGCCGCATGGCTCCCGGAATGGCTGGTAACTCTGGCGGTTGCCGTCCTCTTTGCCATTTTCGGCATCAGCGCCCTGCGCTACGAAGAGGAAGACGAGGACGACAAGGTGGAAGAAACGCCCGGACACGGGATCGTCGCGACCACATTTCTGCTCATCTTCCTAGCCGAATTCGGTGACAAGACGCAACTGGCCGTCGCCGGCCTCGGTAGCACCAGCGAACCGTCCGCAGTCTGGGCGGGGGCGACGCTCGCGCTGGCCACCACCTCGGCACTGGGCGTCTTTGCCGGGCGCAAACTGCTCAACCGGCTGCCGCTGCGGTGGATTCACCGGATCAGCGGCGTCTTCTTCCTGTTGCTGGCGATTATTGCCACCAGCCGCCTGCTCTGGTCATTTTTGGGCTAAAACCGGAGTCGACCGCAACAGCTCGCCGGCATGTGCCAGCGTAATGTCCGTCACCTCGACGCCGCCCAGCATGCGGGCAATTTCGCGCACCCGCTGGTCGTCGCCGAGCGGCTGGATCGAACTGAGCGTGGCGCCGTCGCGGGTTTCCTTGCTGACCTGCCACTGCCACTCGGCGCGTGCCGCAACCTGCGGTAGGTGGGTCACGCACAGCACCTGCCGCTCGCCACCAAGTTCGCGCAGCAGGCGGCCAACGATCTCGGCGACGCCGCCGCCGATTCCGACATCGACCTCGTCGAAAATGAGTGTCGGCACGCTGGCCGACCGCGAGGTGAGCACCTGGATGGCCAGGCTGATACGCGACAACTCGCCGCCCGACGCTACTTTCGCCAGCGGCTTCGCCTCCTGCCCGGCCAGCCCGCCGACGCGGAACTCGACCTGCTCGAGGCCGTAGGCAGCGCCCTCGGTCAGTGGCAGCAAGGCCACTTCGAAACGCCCGGAAGCCAGTGCCAGTTGCTGCATCAGCGCGCTGACCGCGGCACCCATCTCGCCGGCGACGCGGCGGCGACCGGCGGACAACAGTTCGGCCAGCCGCAGAAATTCAGCACGCGCCGCATCGACCCGGGCGGACAGCCCGGCGAGGTCGGCTGACGCATTCAGCGCAGCCAAGCGCACCTGCCAATCGGCTAGCAGCGCCGGAAGTTCAGCCGCTTGTACGCGATACTTGCGGGCACAGGCGAGCACCGCTTCCATCCGTCGCTCGACTTCCGCCAGTCGCGCCGGATCGAGATCGACGCGATCGGCATAGCGGCGCAGCGTGGACACCGCCTCCGCCAGTTCGGCTTGCGCCGACTGGAGCAGGCCGGCAACGTCCTGCAGCGCCGGGTCGTAACTGGCCAGCCCGTCCAGCCGCGTCGCGACGCGGTCGACCTGGCCGGCGCAGGCTGCTTCGCCGTCGGCCAGCACATCGAGGGCGAATTGCGCGCCTTCGATCAGGCTCGCCGCGTGCCCGAGGCGCCGATGTTCGACTTCCAGTTCGGCCCATTCCGCGCCGGTAAAGGCCAGGGTGTCCAGCTCGCGCACCTGCCATTCAAGCTGCTCGCGTTCGCGCTCCAGCGCTTCCGCGCCGGCAGACGCCGATTGCAGTATCTGCAGGGCATCCCGCCAGCTGCGGTAAGCAGTAGCGACCTGTTGCGCGCTAGCCGTCAGCCCGGCGTGGCTGTCGAGCAGCGCACGTTGCGCGTCGGCACGCAACAGCGACTGGTGGGCATGTTGACCGTGAATGTCGACCAGAAACTCGCCGACCTCGCGCAACTGCTGGGCGGTTGCCGGCGAGCCGTTGATGTAGCCGCGCGAGCGGCCGCCGGCATCGAGCACGCGGCGCAGAATCAGTTCGTCTTCGGCTTCGAGATCGTTGGCTGCCAGCCAGGCGCCTACCTGCGGCAGCTTGCCGATATCGAAGGTCGCCGCCACTTCCGCCTTGTCGCACCCAGCACGCACCACACCGGCATCGGCGCGCTCGCCCAGCGCCAAAGCCAGGGCATCAATGAGGATCGACTTGCCGGCGCCGGTCTCCCCGGTCAACGCGCCAAAACCGGCCGCAAACTCAAGTTCCAGCCGGTCGACGATGACAAAGTCGCGAATCGCAAGGTGGCGCAGCATCAGTTAGTTGCCCTTGGGGCGTTCGCTCCAGTGCAGTTTCTGGCGCAGCATGGCGAAATAGCTGTAACCGGGCGGATGCAGGAAACAGATGGTATACGCGGAGCGCCGCAGGCGGACGCTGTCGCCCGGCTGCAGGTCCAGCGTGACCTGGCCGTCGAAGTGCACGCGCGGATCGTCGGCATGGGTAATGCGGAATTCGATATCCGCCTGATCATTGACGATGATCGGCCGGTTGGTCAGGGCATGCGGGCACAGCGGAACCAGTGCGATGCCGGTCAGCGTCGGATGCAGGATCGGGCCGCCGGACGAAAGCGAATAAGCGGTCGACCCGGTCGGCGTCGAGACGATCAGGCCGTCCGAGCGCAGGTTGTAGATGAATTCGCCATCGATGAAGAGTTCGAACTCGATCATCCGGCCGATCGCCCCCTTGTCGACCACGACATCGTTGAGCGCCAGGTTGGAGGCGATTTCCTTGCCTTCGCGAATCACGTCGGCGTCGAGCAACATGCGGTTTTCGGCGGCGAAGCGCCCATCGAGCAGGTCGTCCATACAGGTCAGCATGTCGTCGCGACCGATATCGGTCATAAAACCCAGGCGCCCCTGATTGACGCCGACCAGCGGCACACGGTAGCGCGACAGGCGGCGCGCCGCGTTGAGCATGGTGCCGTCGCCACCGATCACGATAGCCAGATCGGCGTGTGCGCCAATGTCATTGAAGCCGCAGGTGACCCAGCGCGACAGATCGACCTGGCGCCCGATGTGCTCGGCCGTCTCGCGTTCGATGAACACCGAAACGCCGCGCTCATGAAGGTATTCCGCCAGCCGGCGCAGGGACTCGGCAATTTCGAGGCTATGGTACTTGCCGACCAGCGCGATGGTCTTGGGCGAGCGGTAGGAGCCGAAGCTGGAGTTCATGGCCCGAATTCTTGCATAAAAATGGGTTCTCGCGCCGCTCCCGGTTTTTTGTACAATGCCCTGCCATGCTCGATGATCGCTCCCGCACCCTCCTCAAGGCCCTGGTCGAACACTACATCGCCGACGGTCAGCCGGTCGGCTCACGTGCGCTGTCGAAATTTTCCGGCCTCGACCTGTCGCCGGCCACCATCCGCAACGTCATGGCCGACCTCGAAGAGGCAGGGTTCGTCGCCAGTCCGCATACCTCGGCCGGCCGCGTCCCGACGCCGCGCGGCTACCGCCTCTTCGTCGATACCCTGTTGACGATGCGCCCGCTCGAAGCACGGCAACTCGACGAAATGGAAGATGCCTTGCACGGTCAACCTGCAAAACAGGTCATTTCCAGTGCCTCGCAACTGCTCTCCAGTCTGACCCATTTTGCCGGCGTCGTCATGGCGCCGCGCCGGACGGCCAGCCGCATCCGCCAGATCGAGTTTCTCAACCTGACTGAGAAACGCATCCTGCTGATCATCGTCACCACCGATGGCGATGTGCAGAACCGCGTCCTCGTCACCGAGAAGGCCTATTCGGCATCGGAACTGGTGACGGCGGCCAACTACCTGAACCAGAATTTTGCCGGCATGGATTTCGAGCAGATCCGTCACCGGCTGTCGGCCGAAATCCAGCAACTGCGTGACGACATCAAGCCGTTGATGACGCTGGCGCTGGAAGCCGGCGACGAAGCGCTGTCCGGCAACCCGGCGCCCTACGTGATCTCCGGCGAGCGCAACCTGATGGACGTCGAGGAGCTTTCGTCGAACATGAAGCGCTTGCGTGAGTTGTTCGATCTCTTCGAACAGCGTTCGAGCCTGATGCGCCTGCTCGATGTCTCCAACCGCGCGGCCGGCGTCCGGATCTTCATCGGCGGCGAATCGGGCATCGCCACGCTCGACGAATGCAGCGTCATCGCCGCTCCCTACACCGTCGACGGCCAGATCGTCGGCTCGGTCGGCGTCATCGGGCCAACCCGCATGGCCTACGAGCGCGTCATCCCGATCGTCGACATCACCGCCAGGCTGCTCTCCAGCGCCCTTTCCAACCAGCAGAACTATTAGTGGCCTGCCCCACAGATAACGAAACATGAAAACTTGTCTTTGCACTGCTGGCGTTGTTGCTCATCCTCGCAATAGCTACGGCTATTGCTGCGGTTCGCGCCTAGCCAGCAGCGCAAATCCTTCGTCTTCATTTTGTTTCGCAATCTATGGGGCAGGCCACTAAATGCCACGTTTTCAGGCGGAACCGCCCTACCAGCACGGAACGGCACCCAGGACGGCCATCGTCCTTGTCAACCTCGGCACCCCGGAAGCGCCGACGGCACCGGCGCTCAAGCGCTACCTGCGGCAATTCCTGTCCGACCCGCGCGTCGTCGAAATTCCGCGCCCAGTGTGGTGGCTGATCCTGAACGGCATCATCCTCAATATTCGTCCGAAAAAGTCCGCCGAAAAATATGCCGCCGTCTGGATGCCCGAAGGCTCGCCGCTGCGGGTCCATACCGAGCGCCAGGCCAAGCTGCTGACCGGCTATCTCGGTGAGCGCGGCCATCATGTGACGGTCGCCTGGGCCATGCGTTACGGCGCGCCGTCGATTGCCGATGTCCTGGACAAGCTCAAGGCCGCCGGCGCGACTCGCATCCTGCTGGTGCCGATGTATCCGCAGTACGCGGCCAGCACCACGGCCACCGTGGTCGATGACGCCTGCCGCTGGCTGCTGGCCCAGCGCAACCAGCCCGAGATGCGCTTCGTCCGCAATTTCCACGATGACCCGGCCTACATCGAAGCGCTCGCCCAGACGGTGCGCAGCCACTGGATGAAACACGGGCGCCTGGCCGCCGGCGACCAGTTGATCATCAGCTTCCACGGCCTGCCCCGGCGCAGTCTCGATCTTGGCGACCCTTACCACTGCGAATGCCTGAAAACCGGCCGCCTGCTCGCCGAGCGCCTGAATCTCGCGACCGAACAGTTCAAGATCTGCTTCCAGTCGCGTTTCGGCAAGGCCGAATGGCTGCAGCCCTACACCGCGCCGACGCTCGAAGCGCTGGGCAAGGCTGGCACCGGCCGCGTCGACGTCATCTGCCCCGGCTTCGTCGCCGATTGCCTGGAAACCCTGGAAGAAATCGCCATGGAGGGCAAGACCTCTTTCCTGGCCAACGGCGGCAAGGAATACCACTACATTCCGGCACTGAACGAAGACCCAAACTGGCTGGCGGCGCTGACCGCGCTGGTCGAACGCCACCTCGGCGGCTGGCCGTCGACGGAAAAGGCCGATCCGCAGGCGTTGACCGCAACAGCCCAGCGGGCGAAGGCGCGCGGCGCCAGGACTTGAAATCGGCTCCGGCGACCAAATATCAGTCTTCCCTGATACAAAGGAAGCGTCATGAGTGACACCCTGCACGTCGTCTGCCCGCATTGCGATGCCGTCAATCGCCTGCCGGCCGCCCGGCTCGCCGAAAAGCCGGCCTGCGGCCAGTGTGGGCACGCCTTGTTTGCCGGCCAGCCGGTCGACCTGAGCGCCGGTAATTTCGACCGCCATATCGGGCGCAGCGATCTGCCGGTCGTCGTCGATTTCTGGGCGCCGTGGTGCGGCCCCTGCCGGGCCATGGCGCCGACTTTCGCGCGCGCCGCTGGCGAACTGGAACCCGCGGCCCGCCTCGCCAAGGTCGATACCGAAAGCCAGCAACAACTGGCCGCCCGCTTCAATATCCGCAGCATTCCGACCCTGGCCATCTTCCGGAACGGGCGCGAAATCGCCCGTCAGAGCGGCGCGCTCGATGGCGCCACGCTCAAGCGCTGGGTGCAGTCCCACCTTTGATTCCGCGGCAATCCGGCAACACGACTATAGCGGGGTGAGTTCGAGATCGAGTCCGGTACCCGGTGAAGCGCGCGTCGAACCGGCCATCAAGCTCTGCGCACACTCGACGGCCGGGGTGCCGTGCGCTGCGGCAATACGGTTGACCTCGCGCATGCGGTCGATCATGCGCCCGAGCAGCGCCGAGCGCATGCGCTCCTGCAATTCCTCGGAGGCGAGCGCCAGCGCTGCCGCGTTGATTTCCAGGAACAGCGTACCTTCGAGTGTAACGACACTCGCCGAACGCTCATCCTGCGTCGGATGCAGATAAGCCACCTCGCCGATGACCTCGCCTGTCCCCAAACGGCAAAGCGTTCGTCCGGCGATGGAAACCTCGACGTAGCCCTCGACCACGATCCCGAATACCCGGTTGACATCGCCTTCACGGATGATCGCCACGCGCGGGGCGATCTGGCGCCAGACCGAGATACGCAATATCTCCCACAGTTCGACATTCTCGAACTCGGTGAAGAACTCGAGCTTTCTCAGCATCTCGAAGTGGCGGTTATCCTGGACGGTTTCGTCGTCTTCAAGAATCTGGTAGCGCACCGCCGCCAGATCCTTGGCGAACTCGGCGCCATTCCGGTAGCGGCTGTAAAGGTCTTTCTCCAGCGCCCGCTTCAGGATGGCGTTGAGTCCTTCCGGCAGGCTCGGGTTTAGCGACGTCACATCCGGCGCATCGGTATTGATGATGCGATAGATCAGCGTCGCCTGGTTCTTGGCGCGGAACGGCAGGCGCCCGGTCAACAACTGGAAGAGCACGACACCGAGCGAATAGAGGTCGGTTTTCTGGTTCAGCTGGTAGCCCTTGACCTGCTCCGGCGACATGTAGGACGGCGAGCCGACGCCCATGACGAAGGTCGAGTCGCGGTCCATGTTCTTGTTCAGGTTGAGCGCCAGACCGAAATCGACCAGCTTGGGTTCGTCGCCGTCCTTGACGATGATGTTGGCCGGCTTGATGTCGCGATGGATGATCCCTTGCCGGTAGGCACTGTCCAGTGCCATGCAGCATTTGAAAATAATGCCGATCACGCGGTGCAAGGGCAGCAATTTATCGATGCGGGTGTGCACCTCCAGGGAGATGCCCTCGATATACTCCATCGCCAGATAGGCAAATTCCTCCTCGACGACACCTTCGTACACCTTGGCGATATACGGGTGATCAAGGCGCCGGGCGACCATGTCCTCGTTCTGGAACAACTTGCGCAGCCGGCGCGACATGGCAGCACAATCCCCGCCGAAGCGGATTACCTTGACGGCAACCGGCCGGTCGGAATCCGGGCTCACGCAGAGGTAGACCGTAGCCGTCGCCCCCTTGCCAAGCTCCTTGACTACCCGGTATTTGCCTATCGTTTCCATGCGCCTCGTGACATTCAAACCGAAGTTTTAATCGTAGCATGCGGGTCGCGGACCGGTCATCCGCCAGCCACCGGCGAATTGTTGCATCGGACTCTTGAAATGCGGAACGCCACCCCCAAATAAGGAACAACTTTTTTGGAGAAGCGTCCATGTCCAACCCGGAAAACATCCAGGAACCCTTGCTGGCCAGCGAACCCGCCACCGAGGCAACGCCCGAACCCACTGCGCACGAGCACACCGATACGCTTCCGAGCATCGAGGAACAGTTCCGCAAGCTCGAACTGCAGGCCGCCGAGCACTACGATGCCTGGCTGCGTGCCAAGGCCGAAGGCGAAAACATTCGCCGCCGTGCCCAGGAAGACATTTCCAAGGCGCACAAATTCGCCGTCGAAAAATTTGCCGGCGAACTGCTGGCCGTCAAGGACAGCCTCGAAGCCGCACTGGCCGTGCCGGAACAGACCGTCGACAGCTTCAAGTCCGGCGTCGAACTGACTCTGAAGCAACTGGTTTCCGCCTTCGAGAAGAACGCCCTGGTCGAAGTCAATCCGGCCGGCGAGAAGTTCGATCCGCACAAGCATCAGGCGATCGGCATGGTCGACTCCGAGCAGGAAGCCAATACCGTCGTCACCGTGCTGCAAAAGGGCTACCTGATCGCCGAGCGCACGCTGCGCCCCGCATTGGTCATGGTTGCCAAGCCGAAGTCTTGAAATCGGGGGCAACGCCCCCAACTCCAGAACATCACAAATTCACTCGCATTCAGTAAAGGAATAAATCATGGGCAAGATCATTGGTATCGACCTCGGCACGACGAACAGCTGCGTCGCCATCATGGAAGGCGGCCAGCCGAAGGTCATCGAAAACTCCGAAGGTGCGCGCACCACGCCGTCGATCATCGGCTATGCCGAAGACGGTGAAATCCTCTCCGGCGCCCCGGCCAAGCGCCAGGCCGTGACCAACCCGATGAACACGCTGTATGCCGTCAAGCGTCTGATCGGTCGCCGTTTCGAAGAGAAGGAAGTGCAGAAGGACATCGCCCTGATGCCTTACAAGATCGTCAAGGCCGACAACGGCGATGCCTGGGTGCAAGTGCGCGACAAGAAAATCGCCCCGCCGCAGGTTTCCGCCGAAGTGCTGCGCAAGATGAAGAAGACCGCCGAAGACTACCTCGGTGAAGAAGTCACCGAAGCCGTCATCACCGTGCCGGCCTACTTCAACGACAGCCAGCGCCAGGCGACCAAGGATGCCGGCCGCATCGCCGGCCTGGAAGTAAAGCGCATCATCAACGAGCCGACCGCCGCCGCGCTGGCCTTCGGCATGGACAAGGTGTCCGGCAAGGACAAGAAGATCGCCGTCTATGACCTTGGCGGCGGCACCTTCGACATCTCGATCATCGAAATCGCCGACGTCGATGGTGAAAAGCAGTTTGAAGTGCTGGCCACCAACGGCGACACCTTCCTCGGCGGCGAAGACTTCGACCAGCGCCTGATTGACTACATCATCGACGAATTCAAGAAAGATTCCGGCGTCAACCTGAAGGCTGACGTACTGGCTCTGCAGCGCCTGAAAGAAGCCGCCGAAAAGGCCAAGATCGAGCTGTCCTCCAGCCAGCAGACCGAAGTCAACCTGCCTTACATCACCGCCGACGCCTCCGGCCCGAAGCACCTGGCGCTGAAGATCACCCGCGCCAAGTTCGAGTCGCTGGTCGATGAACTGGTCGAGCGCACCGTTGCGCCCTGCCTCACCGCGCTCAAGGATGCCGGCTGCAAGATTGGCGACATCGACGACGTGATCCTGGTCGGCGGCCAGTCGCGCATGCCCAAGGTGCAGGAGAAGGTCAAGGAAGTCTTCGGCAAGGAGCCGCGCAAGGACGTGAACCCCGATGAAGCCGTCGCCGTCGGCGCCGCCATCCAGGGCGGCGTGCTGCAGGGCGAAGTCAAGGACGTGCTGCTACTCGACGTCACCCCGCTGTCGCTGGGCATCGAGACGCTGGGCGGCATCATGACCAAGCTGATCCAGAAGAACACGACGATCCCGACCAAGGCCTCGCAAGTCTTCTCGACCGCCGACGACAACCAGGGCGCGGTGACCATCCACGTCCTGCAAGGCGAGCGCGAAGTGGCCTCCGGCAACAAGAGCCTCGGCCAGTTCAACCTGGAAGGTATCCCGCCGGCGCCGCGCGGCACGCCGCAGATCGAAGTCATCTTCGACATCGACGCTAACGGCATCATGCACGTCACGGCCAAGGACAAGGCCACCGGCAAGGAAAACAAGATCACCATCAAGGCCAACTCGGGCTTGAGCGAGGCTGAAATCCAGGCCATGGTCAAGGATGCCGAGCTGCACGCCGAGGACGACAAGAAGGTCCACGAACTGGCCGACGCCCGCAACCAGGCCGACGGCATGGTGCACATGGTCAAGAAGTCGCTGACCGAATACGGCGACAAACTGGACGCTGGCGAGAAGGAAACTATCGAAGCGGCGATCAAGGACGTCGAATCCGTGCTGCGCGACGGCGACAAGGACACCATCGTCGCCAAGACCGAGGCGCTGTCCGCCGCTGCCCAGAAGCTGGGTGAAAAGATGTATGCCCAGCAAGCTGCCGAAGGCGCCGCCCCCGGTGCCGAAGCGGGTGCACAGCAGCAGGCCAAGAAGGACGAAGGCGACGTGGTGGATGCCGAGTTCACCGAGGTCAAGGACAAGAAGTAATCCCTGACGCCACAGCCCGGCGCCGAGCCTTCCGGAAACCTCCGGCGGCGCTCGGCGCCTTTGTCACTTGACGGGTAGAAGAAATGTCAAAACGCGACTTTTACGAAATTCTCGGCGTCAACCGCGACGCCAGCGAAGAAGAAATCAAGAAGGCCTACCGCAAACTGGCCATGAAGCATCACCCCGACCGCAACCTGGAAAACCCGGCGGCCGAGGAGAAATTCAAGGAAGCCAAGGAAGCCTACGAAATACTGTCGGACAGCCAGAAACGCGCGGCCTACGACCAGTTCGGCCACGCCGGGGTCGACCCGCAGGCCGGTATGGGCGGGGGTGGCTTCGGGGGCGGCGGCGCCGGTTTTTCCGATGCCTTCGGCGGCATCTTCGACGAAATCTTCGGTGGCCGCGGCGGTGGCGGCGGCGGTCGTTCCAACGTCTATCGCGGTGCCGACCTGCGCTACAACCTGGAAATCACGCTGGAGCAGGCGGCGCACGGCACGGAAACCAAGATCCGCATTCCGACCATGGAAGTCTGCGAGCCGTGCGACGGCTCCGGCGCCAAGCCGGGCACCCAGCCGAAAACCTGCCCGACCTGCGGCGGCTCCGGCCAGGTCCGCCTGCAACAGGGCTTCTTCTCGATCCAGCAGACCTGCCACAAGTGCCACGGCACCGGTCGCTTCATCGCCGACCCGTGCAAGAACTGCGGTGGCGTCGGCCGCGTCAAGCAGCACAAGACGCTGTCGGTCAAGATTCCGGCCGGGGTCGATGAAGGCGATCGCATCCGCCTCGCCGGCGAAGGGGAACACGGTGTCAACGGCGGTCCGCCGGGTGATCTCTACGTCCAGATCCACCTCAAGCAGCACGCGGTGTTCACCCGCGACCACAACGACCTGCATTGCGAGATGCCAATTTCATTCACCACCGCCGCGCTGGGTGGCGAAATCGAGATCCCGACACTGGACGGCGCCGCCAGCATCAAGATTCCCGGCGAAACCCAGTCCGGGCGGGTTTTCCGGCTGCGCGGCAAGGGCATCAAGGGCGTTCGCAGCCATGCGCATGGCGACCTGATGTGCCATGTCGTGGTCGAAACCCCGGTCAAGCTGACCGACCGCCAGAAGGAACTGCTGCGCGAACTGGAAGAATCGACCAGTAGTGACAACGGCGCCCGCCACAACCCGCGCGCCAAGTCGTGGATGGACAAAGTGAAGGAATTTTTCGGCGACTGACTCCTTCACTTTGCAGCGCAGGCTAACCTGCGGCAGCAGGTTAAGGCGCATCGCGCCGGCCGGAACTACAAAGTGAAGGAATTCTTCGGCGACTAGCCGCTACCCTCATTTTCGGCACTTTTCGTGTGTCGACCGCAACAGGTGGCCTGCGCCCGGCGCAGGCCACCTTCCCTGTTCCCCCCGCCGCCTTTCGGCTGTTAGAATCTGCGCAATCAAAACAGGGGGACGAACAATGCATTTCCTGAAGCAATTGCTTGCCGTTGCAGCCATCGCCGTTTCCGCGCTGGCAGCCGCCGAGCCGGGGATCACCGACAACTCGATCACGCTGGGCATGACCTCCCCGTTCACGGGAACCAACGGCGTCTATGGCACCGACATGCGCCAGGTGATCCAGACCTATTTCGATCAGGTCAACAAGGCCGGCGGGGTCAACGGACGCAAGATCAACCTGGTGGCACTCGATGACGGCTACGAAACCGACCGCGCGGTGGCCAACACCAAGTCCCTGATCAACGAGAAGAATGTCTTCGCCCTGCTCGCCTCCTACGGCTCCAGCCCGACGACCGAAGCGATGAACACGGTGTTCGGGCCGGCCAAGGTGCCGCTGGTCGGTACCATTTCCGGTGCCGGCAGCTTGCGCGAGCCGATCTCGCAGAATCCGAACGGCCGCTACATGTTCAACGTGCGCGCCAGCTACGCCGACGAAACCGAAGCCATCGTCAACCAGTTGGTCTCGCTCGGCCTCAAGAGCATCGCCGTCTTCTACCAGAACGACGGTTTCGGCAAATCCGGCCTGGACGGTGTCACGGTCGCTTTGAAGAAGCACAACCTCGCCCCCACAACCGCCGCCACCGTCGAACGCAACTCAGTCGACGTCACCGCCGCCGTCGAAGCGATCGCCAAAGCCAAGCCGCAGGCCGTAGTCATGGTCACGCTGTACAAGCCAACGGCGGCCTTCGTCAAGGCGATGAAGAAAGCCAACCAGAGCCCGATGTTCATGACCCTGTCGCCGGTCGGCACCGAGCAACTGGTCGCCGAACTCGGCTCCGACGCCCGCGGCATCGGCATCTCGCAAGTCATGCCCTATCCGTTCAACGACATCGTGCCGATGGTGCGCGACTACCAGAAGCTGGTCGGCGCCAAGGCCGGCTATTCCTATTACGGCATCGAGGCTTACGCCATGGCGCGCGTCATGGTCGATGCGCTGAAACGCATGGGCAAGGATCCGTCGCGCGAAAAACTGATGGCCGCGCTGGAAAGCACCAGCCTGGACATGGGCGGTCTCAAGGTCGCCTATAGCACCACCAACCGGCAGGGTTCGCGTTTCGTCGAACTGACGGTGATCGGGCCGGGCGGCAAGGTACTCAAGTAAGGCCGGTTGCGGTCGACACGAAAAAACGGCCTGTTTTCACAGGCCGTTTTGCATTTCAGGCACGCCGCCAGGTCGTTCCCTGCGGACTGTCGTCAAGGGCGATCCCAGCCGCTTTCAGTTCGTCGCGGATGCGGTCGGCTTCGGCAAAGTTCCGCGCCTTCTTGGCCGCCGCACGCTCGACTATCAGACGCTCGATCGCCACCTCGTCCAGTCCGCCGGCACTGGCGCCGCCGCCGCGCAGATAGGCGGTCGGCTCGCGCTCGAGCAGGCCGATAACGCCGGCCAGCGCCTTCAGCAGCCCGGAAAGCTTGGCGCTACGCTGGCGGTTCACCTCGCCGGCCAGTTCGAAGAGCACGGCGATCGCCCCGTGCGAGTCGAAGTCCTCGTTCAGCGCCGCCGCGAAGCGGGCGGCGAAATCGTTGCTCCAGTCGATGTCGACCGCAACCGGCGGCACATCGCGCAAGGCGAAATAGAGGCTGTCCAGACTACGCTTGGCGTCGTCCAGATGCGCATCCGAGTAGTTCAGCGGACTGCGGTAGTGGGCGCGCAGGATGAAGAAGCGCACGACTTCGGCGTCGTAGCGCTGCAGCACTTCGCGGATGGTGAAGAAGTTGCCGAGCGATTTCGACATCTTTTCGTTATCGACCCGGACGAAGCCGTTATGCATCCAGTAATTGACGAAAGTGCACTGGTGCGCGCCTTCCGACTGGGCAATCTCGTTCTCGTGGTGCGGAAACTGCAGATCCTGGCCGCCGCCATGGATGTCGAAATGCTCGCCGAGCAGCTTCGAGCTCATCGCCGAACATTCGATATGCCAGCCTGGCCGCCCCTCGCCCCACGGCGATTCCCACGCCGGCTCGCCCGGCTTGGCGTGCTTCCACAGCACGAAATCGAGCGGGTCCTGCTTGGCCGAATCGACCTCGACGCGCTCGCCGGCGCGCAGGTCGTCGAGCGACTTGCCGGACAGCTTGCCGTAACCGTCGAACTTGCGCACCGCGTAATTGACATCACCGTCGACCGCCTTGTAGGCCAGGCCGCGTGCTTCGAGCTGGCCGATCAGGGCTAGCATTTCCGGCACGAACTCGGTCGCTCGCGGCTCGTGGTCGGGACGCAGGACGCCGAGCGCATCGGCATCCTCATGCATGAAGGCGATGAAACGGTCGGTCAGTTGCTGGATCGTTTCGCCGTTCTCGATCGCCCGCCGGATGATCTTGTCGTCGATGTCGGTAATGTTGCGGACGTAGGTCACGTCGTAGCCGCTGGCCTGCAGCCAGCGATAGACCATGTCGAAGACGACCATGACCCGGGCGTGCCCGAGGTGGCAATAATCATAGACGGTCATGCCGCATACGTACATCCGAACCTTGCCCGGTTCGATGGGCGTGAAGACCTGCTTTTCCCGTTTCAGGGAATTATGGATTTTGAGCATGGGAGGGGGATTTCGCAACGTCGTCAGCCGCTCGTGAAGCTTTGGAAAGGCTGGCGTTCTTGGTAGAATCGAACGATTGTAAACCTGCGCCGAGTATAGCATAGCGATGACTTCCGCCCCCCTGCCACAGCCGCGTTTCCGGGCTTCGAGAACGTTGCGGGCCATCGTCGTCGGGCTGGCAGTCTGCAGCACCGCGCCGGTCCTGGCCGATAATCTCCCGGATGCCCAGCGCTTAATCAAACGTGGCCAGTATGAGCAGGCGCTCGAGAAAGTCGATGCCCAGCTACGCGAAACCCCCGACGATGCCCAAGCACGTTTCCTGAAGGGCGTCATCTATACCGAGACGGACCGGACCGCCGAGGCGATCGCCATCTTCACCAAGCTGACCGAGGATTACCCGGAAATGCCCGAGTCGTACAACAACCTGGCCGTCCTCTACGCCCGCCAGAACCTCTACGACAAGGCGCGCATGGCGCTCGAGATGGCCATCCAGGCGCACCCGACCTACGCGACGGCTTATGAAAACCTTGGCGACCTGTATGCCAAGCTGGCCAGCCAGGCCTATGCCAAGGCGGTTCAGCTCAATGCCGGAAGCAAGACGGCCATGGCCAAGCTGGCACTGGCACGCGACCTGACCGCCAGGCCTGGCAAGGCGCCGGCTGCCAAACCGGCGCCGATGCCTGCTGCACAGCCAGCCGAAGTAGCGGCAGCACCAGCCCGGACCGACAACGCCAGCAGCGAAACCAGCCGCTGATCAACCTTTTCAAAGGAAACACTTGATGCTCAAGCAATTCTCCACCCTAACCGCCGGCCTGCTCGTCGCGCTGTCCGCTTGGGCGGCGCCAACCGTCGAAATGACCACCTCGCTGGGCAAGATCACGCTCGAGCTCAATGCCGAGAAAGCGCCGAAGACGGTCGAGATGTTTCTCTACAACGCCAAGCACGGCTTCTACGACGGCACCATCTTCCATCGCGTAATCGACAGCTTCATGATCCAGGGCGGCGGCTTCAGCCCGGCCATGGAAGAAAAAAAGACCCTCACCCCAGCCCTGCAGAACGAGGCTGCCAACGGTTTGACCAACGACCGCGGCACCATCGCCATGGCGCGCACCCAGGATCCGCATTCGGCCCGCGTCCAGTTCTTCATCAACCTGAAAGACAACGACTTCCTCAACCACAAGACAGCCGCCGACCCGCGTGGCTATGGCTATGCCGTGTTCGGCAAGGTCACCCAGGGCATGGATGTCGTCGACAAGATCGCCAAGGTGCCGACCGGCAACGCCGGCAATTATCAGAACGTGCCGACGACGCCGGTCATCATCAAAAGCGTCAAAATCATCTCCGAAAAATAAGGACTCCCAATGATCAAGCTCACCACCAACCACGGCGTCATCGCCCTCGAACTCAACGCCGAGAAGGCCCCTAAGACGGTCGCCAACTTCCTCGCCTACGTCGAGGCCGGCCATTACAACAACACCGTTTTCCACCGCGTCATCAAGAACTTCATGATCCAGGGCGGCGGCTTCGAACCCAACATGAACCAAAAGCCGTGCCAGGCGCCGGTCGAGAACGAGGCCGCCAACGGTCTCAAGAACAAGCGCGGCACCATCGCCATGGCCCGTACCAATGACCCGCACTCGGCCACCGCCCAGTTCTTCATCAATACCGTCGACAACGATTTCCTCGACTTCAAGTCGCCGTCCGGCCAGGGCTGGGGCTACTGCGTGTTCGGCGAAGTCGTCGAGGGCCTCGATGTCGTCGACAAGATCCGCGCCGTCAAGACCGGCAACAAGGGTTTCCATCAGGACGTGCCCGTTGAAGACGTGATCATCGAGAAGGCCGAGATCGTTTGATCCTCTTCATCTCCGATCTGCACCTGTCGCCCCGGTCACCCGGGGCGACTGCTTTGTTCCTCCGCTTTCTCGCTGGCCGCGCCCGCCAGGCAGCGGAACTTTATATCCTCGGCGATCTCTTCGAGGCCTGGATCGGCGATGACGACATCGACGACCCCTACCATGCGCAGATCGTCGCCGCCCTGCACGCCGCCTCCGCTACGGGCCTGAAGATCAGCTTCATGCACGGCAACCGCGACTTCCTGCTCGGCCAAGACTTCGCCGCCGCCGCCGGCATCCGCCTGCTGCCCGACCCTTACGACCTGGCGCTGCCTGAATGGAGTTTCGTACTCTCGCACGGCGACGCGCTGTGCCTGGACGACGCTGCCTATCAGGCCTTCCGCGCCCGCGTCCGCACGCCCGCGTGGCAAGAAAAGATGCTCGGCCGCCCACGCTTTCTGCGCCGCCTGGTTGCCCGCTGGATGCGCTGGCGCAGCCGCTCGCGCCAGCAGGCCCAAGCGCCCGTCCCCTACGCCGAACTGCAAGGGGCGGCGACCGACGACTTCCTGCGCGACCATGGCTACGTGACCTTCATCCACGGCCACACGCACCGGCCGGCGAAGCACGACCACATCGTCGATGGCATCCACGTCGAGCGCTGGGTGCTCGCCGACTGGCACGAAGACCGTGGCGAATGCCTGGTCTGGGATGGCGAGTCGCTGCAACGCGAGGCCATCCTCGCTGAAAATCGGCCCTAAAACCATGTCGACCGCAACCAACGCCCTCGCCGCGCTGCGCGACGTCTTCGGCTACCCGGCCTTCCGCGGCGCCCAGGCCGAGATCATCGACCACGTCAGCCGCGGCGGCGACGCCCTGGTGCTGATGCCGACCGGCGGCGGCAAGAGCCTCTGTTACCAGATTCCCGCCCTGCTCCGCCCCGGCTGCGCCGTCGTCGTCTCGCCGCTGATCGCGCTGATGCAGGATCAGGTCGATGCGCTGACCCAACTCGGCGTCAAGGCCGCCTGCCTCAATTCGACGCTCGACTGGCGGGAAGCCCAGGCGGTCGAGCAGGCAATTTTCAACGGCACGCTCGACCTCGTCTATATCGCCCCCGAACGCCTGCTGCTCGACCGTACGCTGGCCATGCTCGACGCGCTGAACGAAGCCGGCAAACTGGCGCTGTTCGCCATCGACGAAGCACACTGCGTGTCGCAATGGGGCCACGACTTCCGGCCCGAATACCTGCAGCTCTGCGCCCTGCACGAACGTTATCCCGACGTGCCCCGGATCGCGCTGACCGCCACCGCCGACCAGGCGACGCGCAGCGAAATACTGATTCGCCTCGGCCTGAGCGAAGCCCGTGTCTTCCTCTCCAGTTTCGACCGCCCGAACATCCGCTACACCGTCGTCGAGAAGGACAACGCAAAGAAGCAACTGCTCGGCTTCCTCGCCGGGCGCAAGGGCCAGGCCGGCATCGTCTATTGCCTTTCGCGCAAGAAGGTCGAGGAAACCGCCGAATGGCTGTCGGCCCAGGGCTATCCCGCCCTGCCCTACCACGCCGGCCTGCCCGCTGCCGAACGCGCCGCCAACCAGCGCCGCTTCCTGCGCGAGGAAGGCCTGATCATGTGCGCAACCATCGCCTTCGGCATGGGCATCGACAAGCCCGATGTCCGTTTCGTCGCCCATCTCGACCTGCCGAAGAGCATCGAGGCCTACTACCAGGAAACCGGCCGCGCCGGCCGCGACGGCGAACCGTCTGAAGCCTGGATGGCCTACGGCATGCAGGACGTCGCGCTACAGCACGCACGGATCGCCGAATCCGGCGCTGGCGAAGGCCAGAAAATCCTCGAATCGCAGCGCCTGACTGCGCTACTCGCTTACTGCGAAGCACCGCGCTGCCGCCGCCAGGTTCTGCTCGACTATTTTGGTGAGGAACGCGAAGCCTGCGGCAACTGCGACGTCTGCAGCGAGCCGCCGGAACTATGGGACGGCACGCTGGCCGCGCAAAAAGCGCTGTCGGCCATCTTCCGCACCGGCATGCGCTTCGGCGTCTCGCACCTGACCGACGTGCTGCGCGGCAAGACGAGCGACAAGGTCAAACAGTGGAACCACGACAAGCTGCCGACTTTCGGTGTCGGCAGCGACCTCGACGACCATGGCTGGAAAAGCGTCTTCCGCCAGCTCGCCGCCGCCGGACTGGTCCATGTCGACATGGCCGAACACGGCGCCCTGCAGCTGACCGAAGCCGCAAGGCGGGTACTGAAGGGCGAGCAAAAGGTCGAACTGCGCCGTCCGGCCAAACGCAAATCGCCACAGCCCAGAGCCAGCATCGTCTACAGCGATCTGGCGCCAGCCGACGAGGCGCTGTTCCAGCTGTTGCGCAGTTGGCGCAGCGACACGGCGAAGGAACAGGCCGTCCCCGCCTATGTCATCCTGCACGACAAGACCCTGCGCGAATTGGCCGAAGTCCGCCCGGTAAGCCATGGCCTGCTGGCCGGCATAACCGGCATGGGCAGCGCCAAGATCGAGCACTACGGCGAGGAGTTGCTAGCGCTGATCCGCGACGCGGGCTGATAGTAGCAAGAAAGGTCTCTCGGCTGTCTGAGTTGAGCCCTAAGGCGACCTTCAGCCCCATGAAAAGCAGACCTTAGAGTGGGGATCTAACGGTGCAGTCTTTGATTCAGGACTCATACGCATGCTCGCGTGTATTCTTTCCAGTAAGCAGAATTTGGCCCCATTTCGTAAATATCCTTAGTCAATCTATGGAGCCAACAGCAACGCGCTGGGAAATTGCTCGATCAATTAGCGATTTAACCGTTGACGAAATTCCATTAAATTTAAATCGACTCATAAACGATATTGCCCCAACTTCAACAAATAATTTTGCAATTAATTCATCTGCGAAACTGCTTGAAATAAGCGCAACATCTGAAAAGTCAATAATCACAGGATAATTTGGACACATCTTTGCGAGGTTTAATAGCTTCTTCCTGAGAGGTGTTCCTGCTACACGACTACCAAAGGAGCTTGTTTCCTCGGATACTTTAAATATTATTGAGTTCTCAATTGGGTGCTCATAGTATTTTTCAATATGATCCAAAGGTGAGTATTTTTTTCCATCAAACCTTAAAGCTTCCTCCAGCAAGTGAGGGACTGAAAAGTCAATTTCCGCGATAACTAATGTGCCTTCATATGGAACTTTCTCCGTATTTATGCGGAGCCCAGTACGCTCACTGTAGGAAAGTTTTCCGTAACCGGACTCCAATTGAAACTTCCCTTTGCTTCCACTGCATATCTGATAACTTCCAAAGAGTCCATTGCCTTGCCCTATTGCTTTGTCTCTTGTGACGCCCTCACGAATTGCCTTGTCAAGAGCATCTGCATCGGAAGAAATATCATTATGCCCTTCACTTAGAGAAGCTGGAATTCCAATTCCTGCGTCGGCAATCATAAACAAAAGGCGCTTGGTTTTACTTTGAAAAGTTGAAACCTGGACAAATCCACCAACAGGGGATTGTGAATGAACCAAAACATTATCTGTTAACTCGTTTATTGACCATTCAAGAGCGGCAAAGTCGTTTCTCTCTAAATCTGGTATAGCACCAAGAATTGCATTGGCAATTCTATTGACTGCCTTGAATTGTTCATCTGTTGTTCTGTATTGAGTTGCAGGAACTTGCGTGTGTCCACGGAAATTTGAGGTCTCAAACTGCTTTGGTGAAATAATATTTGCCCAATTTGAATTTATGAACAATCGTTTGAGTTTTTCAATGTTCGGAAGGATTAGATGTGTTTCAATCTGTGCAAATTGAAGCCTTGAAACTTGGGCACACAGAGCTAACATTGGTGCCGGGAGTGCTACAGTACACTCACTAAAATCAAATTTAACTTCCTGATAACCAGCATTCTGAACCGTTTGATGGATTGCTGCCAACGGTCGGTGTAGATCGGAAATTGTGAACTCACCTTCAAATACAATACGGTTTTCAGATCTGTATATACTTGACATAAATATCCTGCTTTTTTCAAATAAATGTCTGAATCAAAGGAAGTTCGAGAGACTAGGCTTGCGTTTTTCTAGCGGTTTGGCCAAACGCTAACAGCATACCCGCACCACTGTGGTTTGTCCGCTCTGGGGCTTAGTGATCTTTGGTCGCCTCTGGCCGATCTGAGCCGGATGGGCTGTCTGATTCCAGTCCGTCGTAGCTAAGCCTGCTTTCCAGGAAGCTTGATGGCCGGACCGTGCTCTTTGCTGCCTGATGACTCATTCAAGTGGTTCACTGTTTGTGTGACGCCACCCTCTCCTTCACGCTCCACGCGTACATCAGGGATGACTCGTTGAATTCTTGCCTGGTTTCCAGATCCATCCACCAGACCAGGCGACGGCTGTCTTGGCCAAGGTATTTCCACTGCCTCAATTCTCCGCTGCAGAGTTCGACTGTATATATCGTATTGATATCGAGAACGATCATGGATGAGGCCGCATGTTGTGCGCATCCGGCGATGGTGACTTGGCCACGGCTTTCTGAAAATCCGCCATCCGGTGTAGCCAGAAAGTGCCCCCTTGCCTTTTTTATGGGCTCCCAAGCCATGAAATTTGCAGCCTCCGGGAGAGGATCGCTTAGCCACTCAGCAAGGGGTCGTAACAATACGGAATCGACTACGCCAAACTAAGCTGCAACCGAGAAACGCTGTCGATGTGGATGTCGCGCCCATGGATTGCAAAGTAACCCTGTTCGCTCAAATGGTGCAGGGTACGGGAGAAATACTCGGGGCTGAGATTCAAGCGCGAGGCGATGACGCCTTTGGGCGCCGACAGCCTGACTACGGCAGATTCGTTGCATGGCTCCTGAGCGGATGCTTCGCGTAGCAGGAAGGTAAGCACGCGCGCTGCCCCGGTGTGCAGCGTGTAGCCTTCCAGGTCGACCATCAGGTCGTGCAAGCGTCTTGACATGCCGTTCAGCAGCTTGTGGGCGAAGCCGGGGTTGCGAGCGATGAGATCGAGAATTGCCGTTTTGGCTATCTGCAGCACCAGCGTGTCGCCCAGCGCCTGGGCATGAGCGCGGTACGGTTCGTCCAGAAGCAGTTCGGCCTCACCGAAGCTCTGGCCGGCCTGCAGGATGTCGACCACCTTCTCGCTGCCCTGCGTTGACGAGAACGCCACCTTCACCTGACCGTACATCACCACATGCAGGCCAGGACAGGTTTCACCTGTTCGGAACAGTGTGCCGCATTTTTCGAGAACCAGCGTCTTGCTGACCTTGGCAAGCTGCTGAATCTCCTCACCCGGAAGATCATCGAACAATGGGATTCGACCCAGATGGGTCTCGTTGTGGACGGGCTTCGAGTCGCGCATTGCTGCTCCTGGCGGTGGGGCTGGGGTAGTCGGGCACCCAATGTGCCGCCGCTGGGCAAGCCTGGCTTGATCTGGATCAAGTCAATACGAATGCCCTATGTTGGCCACCACCGAAATGACTAGGTCGTGAGCTGGTTTTACGGCACCGGCGACAGTCGACAGTGAAACGACATGGGCGATACGGGCATCCAAGCGGCCGCAGCTCTCGGAATCCTGCCAATATGATCATCGCGCAACCAAGCGCGGACACGCCAAAGAAATCAAAGGCATCAGCGAAAGCACTATATTTGTATTACAAATATTAGTAATTTTTGTTAAAAATGGTATCGTAATGGAACAACTATTAACTGCTTCGGATCATGCTGCGTACCCACTACCTCAATTCCCTGCTAGAACCGCAGTCGCTGGCGATTATTGGCGCCTCCGAGAAGGAAGGCTCAATCGGTCACGTAATTCTCCAGAATATTCTGGCCAACGGTTTCAAGGGCAAACTATGGGCCGTCAATCCCAAGCATGGTGAAATTCTCGGGCAAGTGTGCGTCCCATCCATCGACCGGATCGGCAGCCGCATCGATCTGGCCATCGTCACCACGGCCCCCCGAACGATCCCCCTGATCATCGAGCAATGCAGCAAGGCGGGCGTGCACCATCTGATTATCGTCTCCAGCTTGGCAGGCCTGGGCGGAAGCAGTGCCACTCTCGAAAGACGGATCAGGGATGCGGCTCGCAACTTCGGTGTCCGCATTCTTGGGCCTAAATCCTTAGGCATACTTCGCCCATGCATCTCCTTGAACGCCACGTTCACAGAGATTGCTGCCTTGCCCGGCGACTTGGCCCTTGTCACCCAATCCGGAGCCATGTGTGCCGCAGTTCTGGACTGGGCAACCATGAACAAGATTGGCGTATCGTCGGCGGTCGCCCTCGGGGCTGCCATGGATGTGGACTTCGGGGAAATTCTCGACTACCTGGTATCCGACGATCAGACCCGTTACATCCTTCTCCATGTGGAGCGGGTGCGGAATGCCCGCAAATTCATGAGTGCCCTGCGTTCAGTCGCCCGCGTCAAACCTGTCATCCTGTTCAAATCGGGGAACCACGGGTCAGACGATCTGATGGAATCTCTCCCCGGCCAACCCGAGCTTGACGATGAGGTGTTCGATGCCGCTGTACGCCGTGCCGGTGTGGTCCGTGTGCAGAGCATTAGCCAGCTGTTCCATGCCGCCAAGGCGCTGGCCTCGGGCTTTCACCCGCGCGGCAACCAGCTCGCCATCATCAGTAACGGTACCGGGCCCGCTGCCATGGCGGCCGATTGCGCCCGAACCTTGGGTATCCCGTTGTCCGAACTTGCGCCCGATACGATCACCGCCATGAAGAAGTTTTTGCCGCACGACTGGGCCGGTAGCGTACCGATCGATCTGGGCGGCGACGCGACGCCGGAACGTTATCTGCAAGCCATCCGTTCGCTGGCCCAGGATGCCAACGTCGATGCCATTCTCGTTGTGCTGTCCCCAATCGCAATGGCACAACCCAAGTCAGTAGCTCAGGGCATCGTTGAGATCGTGCGTAATCAGCGCATTACGCTCTGCTGCTGTTTCATGGGCGGCCAACAGATTACCGAAGCTCGTAAAATTCTGGAAGACGCCGGTATTCCTGTCTTCCTGACACCGGATACGGTCATTGAACTGTTCCACAGCATTTCCAAGTATTACCAGAACCAGAAGCTCCTGCTCCAGACGCCCGGCCCGAGCCAGAACATGGAACGCACCGGCACCAATAACGCCAAGCCTTTGATGGAAGCGCTACTTGGTGAACACCGGCAAGTGCTCTCGGGGATGGAAACCAGGACGCTGCTGCACTCATTCGGCATTTCCGTACAGCCGGCCTTGATTGCCCACAACGCCATCGAGGCCATGTTCGGCGCCGAACAGATCGGCTTGTCGGTCGATATGAAGGTCGATTCGCCCAACCTGCCATTCAAGGTAGAAGAAGGAGGTAGCCGGCTCAACATCACCAGTATCGACTTGGTACGTCTGTCCTATCAGGATCTCGTCGATACCGCCCGCCAGAAATTCCCGGATTTGCACATCAACGGCGTCACCATCGAACCACATCGTAGTCGGCCCAATGGCAGGGAATTGATGATCAGGGTGTTTCGCGATCCTGTCTTCGGTCCGGTCATTTCCTTTGGTACCGGTGGCTATCAACTGGAAGTTTTTCGCGACCGGGCGGTTTCGCTGCCCCCCCTGAATCGCTTCCTCGCCCGCAATCTGATCGACTCGACCCGTGCTTCCAGAACCTTGAGCGAATTCCATGATCGCCCCGCGGCTGATATGGAAGCCCTCGAGAACATGCTACTCAGCGTCTCGAACATGATCTGCGAACTGCCATGGATCAAGGAACTGGAGATCAACCCGCTAATCGCGGACGAAAATGGCGCCGTAGCCACCAATGCCCGAATGGTCATCGACCACACCCTGGGTGCCGGCATGGCCCGCTATGCCCACATGGCCATTCACCCGTACCCGGCCCACCTCTGCCGGGAGTGGCCAATGCGCGACGGCACGGTGATCACCGTCCGCCCCGTGCGCCCTGAAGATGCGGCCCTCAAGCAGGAATTCGTCAACGGCTTGTCCGATGAAGCCCGCTACTTTCGCTTCATGGATGGCACACGCGAACTCCCTCCCAGCCTGATCGCCCGCTTCACACAAGTCGATTACGACCGGGAAATGGTGTTACTCGCTATTGTTCACAAAGAAGGTAAGGAGCGACAGATCGGTAGCGCTCGCTACACCCAGACGCCGGATGGCGAATCAGTGGAATTTGCCTTGGCGATCGACGACCGCTGGCAGAAGTGTGGCCTGGGTCGCCGCCTCATGGGCGCGATCATGGATTGTGCCCGGGAAAAGTCCTACCGATCGATGGTCGGTGATGTCCTGTCAGACAACCAGAAAATGCTCCGACTGATGACCAGCCTGGGCTTTTCGGTTCTGCCCCACCCGGAAGGCCCATCCATGAAACGGGTGGTAAAGCAGTTGCAGGACTGATTGCAGCATTACCGAACTGCGGGAGTTAGCCATGTCCTTGCGGACGTCGTCGGCTGCCTGAGTTGGTGCCGTCGCCATTTCATCGGTTTCAGCGACTGCTGAATGAGCACAGTTGCCGATTGCTGTTTCCCGAAGCAGCATTCCGTGGGGGGTTTATTTTTTGATTCTCAGCCCTGATGGTCGTCTTCATCCGAGGCTTGTAGCCACCACAGCAGGTCGCCTCCCTGGAGAGGTGTGGGGATCATTTGGTGTTGCTGCCACCTGTAGACCGTCCCATACGGTATGTAGCGCGCCAGAACCTCGCCCCGCGAAGTGACCCCGAAGAATGGCCAGCCTGATTTGACGTACTCACGAAGTTGGTTGTCTGTCATGTCTGCCTCCTTAAGAGCTAATATTTAGACCTTGTTAAGGCATCCAGAATTTCGAGCGCTCGGTTACGGCAACGCTGGTATCGGCCACGTCCGCTATGCCGAAAGTGATCGGTGTGGCACCGCTGCCCGTTGCCCCGGCATCGGCCCTGACGACCGCCGTCTGCGTACCGATCTCGCCGGCGGCAACAGTGACTTCGTTGTCCCCGGCCAGGCGGATACCGTCGATTCCTCCGATACTGATGCGGAAGGTCCGGGTCTGGTCACCGGTATTCATGATCTGCAGGCGATACGTATTCTCGATCGCGCCGTCGTCCGCCTCGCGGGAGAGCACGTTGCGATCCTTCAGGACGTTGACCTTCAGCGGGATGCGTGTAGCCAGGGACCAGGCGGTCGCCACCGTGAGCAGAACCAGGATGGCGGTGTAGATGATCACCCGTGGCCGGGCAGCCCGATGCACGATGTCCATCGGTGTGTAGCGCATGCTGACTGCGTTTTCAGTTGAGTAGCGGATCAGGCCGCGCGGGTAACTCATCTTGTCCATCACCTGATCACAGGCATCGATACAGGCGGCACAGCCGATGCACTCGTTCTGCAGGCCATTGCGGATGTCGATGCCGGTTGGGCAGACCTGAACGCAGATGCCGCAGTCCACGCAATCACCGAGTCCCTGGGCGCGTGGGTCACTGCCCTTGGCGCGGGCACCGCGTGATTCGCCCCGTACCATGTCGTAGGCGATGATCAGCGTATCCGGGTCGAACATCACGAACTGGAAGCGGGCATACGGGCAGATTTGCCGGCACATCTGTTCGCGCAGGAAACCGGCATTGCCGTAGGTGGCGAAGGCATAGAACACCACCCAGAACGCCGACCAGGCACCGGGCGACAGGGTGACCAGGTCGTGCATCAGTTCGCGGATCGGCATGAAGTAACCGACGAAGGTAATCCCGGTCCACAGTGAAAAGAGCGCCCAGGTCGCATGCTTGGCGCTCTTGATCGCCAGTTTGCGCGGCGACCACGGCGCTGCATCAAGCTTGATGCGTTGCGGCCGTTCGCCTTCGATGACTTTCTCGAACCACAGGAATATTTCCGTGTAGACGGTTTGCGGGCAGGTGTAGCCGCACCACAGGCGTCCTGCCACGGCGGTGAACAGGAACAGCGCGAGCGCCCCGAGAACCATCAGCAGCACGAGATAGATCGTATCCTGCGGCCAGAGCACCAGATCGAAGAAATAGAACTTGCGGTTGTCGATATCGAACAATATTGCCTGTCGACCGTGCCAGGGCAGCCAGCACAGGCCGTAGAAGACGATCTGGGTCAGCCAGACGAAGACCCAGCGCCAGCGCGTGTAGGGGCCGCTGATCGAACGCGGGTAGACCTTGGCGTCCGGATCGGTGACCGGCTTGATCTCGATGACTTTCCTGGTGGGCTGTTTTGACATTCTTGCTTCAGCCAGGGCGATCGGTACGGATTGCGCCGGGCATTTGCCATAAGGTATAAATGAAATGAATCTTGATCCTAACAAGCTTCTCCGCTATAAGCAATATATAAAATATATCTTATAAACCCAGATTGTCCATTA
>DJUX01000056.1 GCA_002440665.1 Dechloromonas sp. UBA6271 | reverse complement strand
CAATACTCGGCCGCGCAAGAGCATCAACTTTCCATGCCCCGCTGAACTGTTTATGCCAAAGTCGTTCAACTTCTTTGAACACTATCATCAGCTCGTTGCACTTCGGACTTGAAACCGCCCCTTCTCTCGTTCGAATTCTGTCTGAGTTAAGGCCCGGCTATCCAGCTATTGATCCGGCCCTGTGAAGTTTGAATCACGAACCAGCGGCATATTTGACGAATGGGTCTTGGAAATACGAGATGCCCCTACCCGGGTCTTGTTCGAGTTTTGTCATGTGCTCAATAGCTGCTGATTTCAGTTTTGCCTTGGTACGTACAGGCACTTTCGTTCCGATGGCATAATAAAGGAGCATTAACTGAACTGCACTAGACCCGCGGGTCGCCTTTCTCATTTCGGCAATTACCGCCTGCGCTTACAGGCCACGTACTGCGCGTTTGCGCTCGATTTCGGTCAGGTAACGCTTGCGCAGACGAATCGACTTCGGCGTCAGTTCGACCAGTTCGTCTTCCTCGATGAACTCGACCGCCGCTTCCAGGCTGAGTTGGACGGCCGGCACCAGGCGGACGGCTTCGTCAGTACCGGAGGCACGAACGTTGGTCAGTTGCTTGCCCTTGATCGGGTTAACAACGAGGTCGTTTTCACGGCTGTGAATACCGATGATCATGCCTTCGTACAGCTTGTCGCCCGGCACCACGAACATGCGGCCGCGATCCTGCAGCTTCCACAGCGCGTAGGCGACGGCTTCGCCGTTGTCCTGGGAGATCAGCACACCATTGCGACGCTCGGCGACACTGCCTTCCTTGACCGGCGCGTATTCGTCGAAGACGTGGCTCATGAGGCCGTTGCCGCGCGTCAGGTTCATGAATTCGCCCTGGAAGCCGATCAGGCCGCGCGCCGGAATGCGGTATTCGATACGGACGCGACCGCGACCGTCCGGCACCATGTCCTGCAGGTCGCCCTTGCGCATGCCGAGGCTTTCCATGACGCCGCCCTGGGTGTCTTCTTCGACGTCAACCGTCAGCATTTCGTACGGTTCGCACTCGACGCCGTTGATCGTCTTCTTGACGACGCGCGGACGACCGACAGCCAGTTCATAGCCTTCACGACGCATGTTTTCGAGCAGGATGCCGAGGTGCAGTTCGCCACGACCGGCGACGTCGAACACGTCGCCATTGCCCGTGTCATGCACGCGCAGCGCCATGTTGGTCAGTAGTTCCTTGTGCAGGCGATCGCGGATCTGGCGGCTGGTGACGAACTTGCCTTCGGTACCGGCCAGCGGGCTGGTGTTGACCATGAATTGCATGGACAGGGTCGGCTCGTCGATCTTCAGCAGCGGCAGCGATTCCGGCTGTTCCGGATCGGTCACGGTACAGCCGAGCACCAGATCTTCGATACCGGTGATCTGGACGATGTCGCCGGCATGGCCTTCTTCCAGCTCAACCTTGTTCAGGCCCTTGTAGCCGAAGACCTGGCCAATCTTGGCCTTGATCGGGGTGCGCTCGTGTTCAGCGGCTTCTTCTTCGGTACCGAACATGACCAGCACGTTCTGGCCGGTCTTGACCTTGCCGCGATTGATCTTGCCGACACCGATACGGCCGACGTAGGAGGAGTAATCGAGGGCGGTAATCTGGAGCTGCAGCGGCGCTTCAATGTCGGTATCCGGCGCCGGCACGTGGCGCAGAATCGTGTCGAACAACGGAATCATGTTTTCGCGCGGCTGATCCAGTTCCATCGCCGCCCAGCCATTGAGGCCGGACGCGTAAACGATGGGGAAATCGAGTTGTTCGTCGGTGGCGCCCAACTTGTCGAACAGGTCGAAGGTCAGATTGACGGCTTGATCAGGATCGGCACCATCGCGGTCAACCTTGTTCACCAGGACGATCGGGCGCAGGCCGAGGGCCAGTGCCTTTTTGGTGACAAAACGGGTTTGCGGCATCGGGCCTTCGGCGGCATCGACCAGCAGCACCACGCCATCGACCATACCCAGCACGCGCTCGACCTCACCGCCGAAGTCGGCGTGGCCTGGGGTGTCGACGATGTTGATGTGTACGCCTTCGTAATCGACCGAAGTGTTTTTGGAAAGAATCGTGATGCCACGCTCTTTTTCCAGGTCGTTGGAGTCCATGACGCACTCGACCAGTTGCTGGTGAGCGGCGAAGGTGCCGGACTGGCGGAGCAGCTGGTCGACCAGGGTGGTTTTGCCGTGGTCAACGTGGGCGATGATGGCGATGTTGCGGATCGGACGAGCGGACATGGAGAAGGCCTGAAAAATCAAAGGCGTGATTCTATCATCCCGTGCTGCGCCGCAACATCCCCAATGGAAAATTCCGTGCTGTTGCGCTTGCAGGTTTCCGCGTCAGGCTTCCCGGACTTCCCGCCCAAGATGGTCACGAAAAACGTCAACCAGTATCATGTCATGCCGAACCGTCGGCCAATCGGGTTGCCTCCCTGACGATTCAACTCACCCTGCCCCTTTCGCCTGATCGGGGGCGAGCTTGGCAAGTTACTGGAATTTAACGATGTCCGTCTTTCATCCGCTTGAGCAACATCACGTGCCACGATGCTTTCGTGATCGGGCGGCCTTTGCGTTCGTGAAATTTCTGCGTTTCTTCGCGGATGTTTTTTTTGCCCGCCGCTACGGTCATCGCGCGGTCGTGCTGGAAACCGTCGCCGCCGTGCCGGGCATGGTCGGCGGCACGCTCCAGCACCTGCGTGCGTTGCGACGCATTGAAAGCGATCACGGCTGGATTCGCACGCTTCTTGACGAAGCCGAGAATGAGCGCATGCACCTGATGACTTTTATCGAGATTGCCCAGCCATCGCGTCTGGAACGCCTGCTGATCGTGCTGGTGCAAGGCGTTTTCTACAATTTCTTTTTCCTGCTCTACCTGGTGTCGTCAAGGACCGCGCACCGCGTCGTCGGCTATCTGGAGGAGGAAGCGGTCTACAGCTATACCGAGTACCTGGCGGGCGTCGACGACGGCACCTACGCCAACGTCGCGGCGCCGAAAATCGCCATCGATTACTGGAAGCTGCCTGTCGACGCGCGCTTGCGCGAAGTCATCGTCGTTGTGCGCGCCGACGAGGCGAACCACCGCGACGTCAATCACCGCTTTGCCGACAAGTTGTCAAAACACGGGAATTGATCCGGGGTGGCCATGCGGTCCCCCGCTCGCGTCAGCCGTGCTTGTTACGCATGAAATCGGCCGTGTTGAAGAAATTCTCCAGCAGCTTGGCGCGAATGCCTTCCTCGATGCCGACATCCTCCATCGCCAGGACCATGCAGGCGACCCACTGATCGCGCTCCTTCGTGCCGATCTCGAAGGGCATGTGGCGCGCACGCAGGCGCGGATGGCCGAATTTCTCGACGAACAGGTCGGGGCCGCCGAACCAGCCGGAGAGGAACATGTAGAGCTTGTCGCGCGAACCCTGCAGGTTCTCCGGGTGCATGGCGCGGAGTTCGGCAAACTGCGGCACGCTGTCCATCAGTTCGTAGAAACGGTCGCAGAGCTTGCCGACAGCAGCGTCGCCGCCGATTTTTTCAAAAGTGGTCGGTACATCCGGCGGTGTGGTCATTGCGGGCGCTCGTAAAAGTCAAAGCGAGATTTTACCGGAGGCCATTCGCCTTGCCGAGCGTCGCACCCCGCCCGAACGCTTCAGGCCGGCACCGAGTCGCAACTGACGTGCAGAATGCCGCCACCGCCGAGTTCCGCCTTGCAGCGGTACATTGCCTTGTCGACCGAAGCGACCACGGTTTCGAGATCGCTACCATGTTCCGGATAGCGTCCGACACCGATCGAGACATTGAAATCGATCTGGTTGGTCCGTGCCCATGCGTTGATTTCGCTGCGTATGCGCCGAGCGACGACCTCGCCGCCTTCGGGCGAGGCATTCGGCAGGATGAGCAGGAATTCATCGCCGCCATAGCGCGCAACCAGGTCGAGATCGCGGACGTTTTCCCGGATGCATTCGGCGACGGCGGCAAGGACGCGGTCGCCGACATGATGGCCATGCGTGTCGTTGACGCGCTTGAAGCCGTCGAGATCGGCAAAGAGCACTACGACCTCCCCGTCATGCGCCCGTGCCGCCTCGAACAGATGCATAACGCGCTCGTTGAGGGCGCGCCGGTTGAGAACCCCCGTTAACGCGTCGATGTTGCGCTCGTGGGCGAGCTTGGCCCGCGCCCGCTCGATCTTGGCGGTCAGCGAATAGGAATAGAGGACGATGATGGCGAAGAAGACCAGGAAAAAAATGGCACTGACCGAGAAGATGGCGAGATAGTCTGGCAGGCGCAGCCAGACGATGAAGGCCGAGGCGCCGAGACAGCCGATGACCGCCTCGCCGAAGGGTTTCAGGCCAAAGCGCATGCCGTTGCCGAGGATGATCATCAGGAAGACGAGGAAGGCAGGCGTGCTCAGCGTGGCATCGGCCAGCGCGGAAAAACTGGCGGCCGCAATATCGATCCACATGGTCAGGCGTTGCCGCCATGGAGCATGCGGCTGGCGACGGGCATGCCACATGAAGCCAAGGATTTCGACGCCATACAGCGACATCACGACATTGACCAGTAACAAGCTGGTCCACGTGCGAACCTGGGCCTCGCCGCCGAAATTGAAATAGGCCAGGGCCAGCAAACAAAACAGCAGCCGGGTCCAGTATTGCGAACGCTGGTCCTCCCAGGACAGCATGCGCTGTGAGCCCCGCAGCAGGGCAAGATCGACCTTGCGGCCGAAAGTACGCCGCCGGTCGCCTACCCGGCGATCAACCCCTCTTCTCTTGTCGCCTCGCTCGCTTCGCATCTCCACCCCGGATATCCCGCCTGCAGCTTGAACGGATTTTTTTCATCCAATTATCATCAGTTCTGGCGATTGCGTCAAATCCGGTTGGAATTATTTTCCCGGGTGCCGCGGCCTGCTCTGGCGGATCGGGCGTTGTGCCGGGCCGCTTGGCCGGATCGGTGTGCTGGTGCGGGCGACACCGGTTCCGGCCGGTTGCCAGGCGGGAATCAATTGCTTCTTGCCGTTGCCGATCAGGTCGGCACGCCCCATTTCCTTCAGCGCCTCGCGCAGCAGCGGCCAGTTGGCGGGGTCGTGGTAGCGCAGGAAAGCCTTGTGCAGCTTGCGCTGGCGGCCGTTGCGCACGGCGCCGACGACTTCCCCGCCCTGCCGGTGAAGCTTTTTCAGCGGGTTCTTCTCGGTGTGGTACATGGTCGTCGCCAGCGCCATCGGCGTCGGCAGGAAGGTCTGCACCTGGTCGAGGCGGAAGTTGTTCTTCTTCAGCCACAGCGCCAGGTTGAGCATGTCCTCGTCCTGGGTACCGGGGTGGGCGGCGATGAAGTACGGGATCAGGTACTGCTCCTTGCCAGCTTCGCGCGAGAAGCGGTCGAACAGCTGCTTGAAGCGGTCGTAGGCGCCCATGCCCGGCTTCATCATCTTCGAGAGCACGCCCTCCTCAGTGTGCTCGGGCGCGATCTTCAGGTAGCCGCCGACGTGGTGCGTCACCAGTTCCTTGATGTACTCGGGCGAACGCACCGCCAGGTCGTAGCGCAGGCCGGAGCCGATCAGCACCTTCTTGACGCCCTTCAGCGTCCGCGCCTTGCGGTAAAGCGAGATCAGCGGTGAATGGTCGGTGCCGAGGTTTTCGCAGATGTCGGGGTAGACGCAGGACAGGCGGCGGCAGGCCGATTCGATCTTCTCGTCCTTGCACTTGAGGTGGTACATGTTGGCGGTCGGTCCGCCGAGGTCGGAGACGATGCCGGTGAAGCCCGGCGTCTTGTCGCGCATTTCCTCAATTTCGCGGATCACCGAGTCTTCCGAACGGCTCTGGATGATGCGCCCTTCGTGCTCGGTGATCGAGCAGAAGGTGCAGCCGCCGAAGCAGCCGCGCATGATATTGACCGAGAAACGGATCATTTCCCAGGCCGGAATCTTCGCCTCGCCGTAGGCTGGATGCGGGCGGCGAGCATAGGGCAGTTCGTAAACCTGGTCGAGTTCCTCGGTGGTCAGCGGGATCGGCGGCGGATTGAGCCAGACATCGCGTTCGCCGTGCGCCTGGACCAGCGCCCGCGCGTTACCGGGGTTGGATTCGAGGTGGAAGGTGCGCGAGGCATGGGCGTAGAGCACCGGGTCGTTGCTTACCTGCTCGTAGGACGGCAGGCGGACGACGGTGTGGGCGCGCTTGTCCTTGAGCGCGGCCAGCCGTTCGGCGCGTGAAACGATGCGCACCGCGTGTTCGCCGGGGCCTGTTGCGGTCGACGGCGAATTTTGGCTCATTTCCATGGCGTAGGGGTCGGCATGCTTGACCAGCGGCCCCGGTGTGTCGACCGAGGTCGAATCGACCGCTTCCCAGGCGTCGGAAGGCAGCCAGCCGGTGGGCACCATGAAGGCGGTGCCGCGCAGGTCGCGAATGTCGGAAATCTTCTCGCCCTTGGCCAGACGATGTGCCACTTCGACAATGGCACGTTCGGCGTTGCCGAAAACCAGCAGGTCGGCCTTGGAATCCGGCAGCACCGAGCGCCGCACCTTGTCCGACCAGTAGTCGTAATGGGCGATGCGGCGCAGGCTGGCCTCGATCGAGCCGATGATCACGTTGCTGCCGGGAAAGGCCTCGCGGCAGCGCTGGGCATAGACGGTGACGGCGCGGTCCGGCCGCTTGTTGGCTTCGGCGTTGGGCGTGTAGGCATCGTCGGAGCGGATCTTGCGGTCGGAGGTGTAGCGGTTGACCATCGAATCCATGTTGCCGGCGGTGACGCCGAAGAACAGGTTGGGCTTGCCCAGCTTCTTGAAATCGGCCGCCGAATTCCAGTCCGGCTGGCAGATGATGCCGACGCGGAAGCCCTGCGTTTCGAGCAACCGCCCTATCAGCGCCATGCCGAAGCTCGGATGGTCGATGTAGGCGTCGCCGGTAATCAGGATGATGTCGCACGAATCCCAGCCAAGCTGGTCCATTTCGGCACGTGACATGGGCAGAAACGGTGCCGGGCCGAAACGCTGCGCCCAGAACTTGCGGTAGCCGAAGAGCGGCTTGGTAACTTGTTGATTTGAATCCATGGCGTATTTTACCTGAGCCGCCAGCCGCGCCATGCGTGGCATAATCGGCCGCAATTGCAGCGCCGGCGGGAATCCCGCCCGGGACAAGCGGAGCGCCAGATTCTGACCAAGTTGAGATTCTTCATTCTCGCCATGCTCCAGGCCGGGCGCGGCCGTGCCCTGCCCCTGTTCTTCCTGGCGCTCGCCGCCCTGGCGCTGGTTAATTTCGACGCGACGCCCCTGGTCAGTCTGCGCAATGCCCAATTCGACCGTTACCAGCGCCAGATGCCGCGCGAACGCGCCGGTGAACCGGTGATCGTTGTCGGTATTGACAGCCAGAGCCTGGTCAAGTTCGGCCAATGGCCCTGGTCGCGCGACATCATGGCCGAACTGACGACCCGGATACTGGCCGGCGAGCCCCACGCCCTGGGAATCGACATCGTCTTCGCCGAACCCGACCGCTTCTCGCCGCAGGCCCTCACCGGGAGATTTCCGGCGCTGCCGCGCGCGACGTTCGAAAGCCTGCCCGGACCCGACGAGAAATTTGCCCAGGCGCTGGCCAGCGGCTCGACGGTGCTGGCGGTCATCGGTGTCGCCAATGATCTGCCGGGCGCCCGCCAGCCGAGCAAACCGCTGCCGGCGCTGGCCGCCGGCGACCCGACAACCTTGCGGGCGCTGACCCGCTTCCCTTCGGCCATCGCCAGCCTCCCGCAGCTGGAACGAAATGCCGCCGGTGCCGGACTGATCAATGCCACGCTGGGCGGACCACGATCGACGCCCGAGCGCGGCGTCCTGCGCCAGATTCCGACCTTGGCACTGATCGGCGAGCAGCCCTTCCTTTCCTTGTCGCTGGAGATGGTGCGGGTCGCGCTGGGTGATGCCGGAACGGTCGCCGTTGAGGCCGGCGCGCACGGCATGGAGCGCATACGGATCGGCGACTACGTTCTGCCGACCCGGCCCAATGGCGAACTCATCCTCCACTACGGTCGCTCCAGCGCCAGCTACTACCTCTCGGCCGCCGACGTCCTGGCCGGCACCTACCCGCCGGAAACCTTCAAGTCGCGTTTCGTGCTGATCGGCTTCAACAGCACCGGCCTGCAGGACAGCATCGTCACGCCGCTCGGCGAACTGCTCCCCGGCGTCGACATCCACGCCCAGATCATCGAGAGCATGCTGAGCGGCACCGCGCTCAAACGCCCGCCCTGGATGCCGCAGGTCGAGATGGCTGCCCTGCTGCTCGGCGGCCTGCTGCTGATCGTCGCGGTGCCGGCCCTGCGCCCGCGCTACGCGACCCTGACTTTCGCCGGGCTGATCCTGCTGCTGCCGGCGGCTGGCTACGCGGCCTTCGCCGCCGGCAGCTGGCTGTTCGACGGCGTGTCGCTCATCCCGCTGCTGGCGCCGGTCTTCATTGCCCTGCTGAGCGCCACCCTGATTGCCGCCGACACCCGCCGACGCCAAGCGGAAGCCCAGCTGCAACTGAGTCGCGAGGCGGCGGCGCGCCTGGATGGCGAACTCGATGCCGCGCGCCGCATCCAGATGGGCCTGCTGCCCGACCCGGCCAGCCGTTTCGTTGGTGAAACCCGCTTTGCCGTCGCTGCGCTGCTCGAACCGGCACGCGCCATTGGCGGCGACTACTATGATTGCTTCATGCTCGACGAGCGCCGCCTGTGCCTGGCCATCGGTGACGTATCCGGCAAGGGCATCCCGGCCAGCCTGTTCATGGCCATTTCGAAAACCCTGGCCGGCACGCTGACCCGCCGCCACGGCGATCTCGGTGAAGCCGTCTGCGACCTGCAGCGCGAACTGAACCGCGACAACCCGGAATACCAGTTCGTGACCACCTTCATCGGCATACTCGATGCCGACAGCGGTCTGCTCGAATTCGTCTGTGCCGGCCACGACGCGCCGCTGCTGCTGCGCGGCGATCAGGTTGTGCCGGTCGACATCAGAGAAATTTCCGGCCCGCCGCTCTGTGCGCTGGCCAATTACCCGTTCACCAGTGCCCGCCAGCAACTGCAACCGGGCGACCTGCTCTGCCTATTTACGGATGGTGTCAGCGAGGCCAGCGATGGCCGGCAGATGTTCGGCACCGGCCATCTCGTCGAGACGCTGCTTGCCGGCAGCCCCGACATGCCGCTGGCAGCGCGGGCAGCAGCCATTCGCGACGCCGTCCGCCATTTCGAAGCCGGCCAGCCACCGTTCGACGACCTCACCTTGCTGCTCGCCGAATGGTACGGTCGACCGCCTAGCGGATGCTGATTTCGACCCGCCGGTTTTTGGGTTCGGCCACCTCGTCGGCGGTTTTCAGCAGCGGCTCCCGCTCACCGCGCCCGGCTATTTCGATCTTTCCCACGGGCACGCCGGCAGCGATCAGTATCTCGCGCACCGTGGCGGCGCGCTTGAGCGACAGCATGTCGTTCGCCTCCAGGCCGCCCACCGTGTCGGTATGGCCGATGACCATGACCTCGAAAGCGGGCCGGCCGGCGATCTCCTGCCTGATCGCGGCCAGTTCTGCTGCCGACTCCGGCGTCAGCGTTTCCGCCCCGGCCGCGAAATACAGCGTGAAGCTCTTCGGGCGTGGCGGTTGCGCAGCCAGCGCGGCGCCGAATTTTTCCTCGACTTCGCCGGCAGACGACTTGTACGCGCTGCTGGCGCCGGCCCGCCGCTTGACGGCGGCAAACGGCTGGTCGAGCACCGTTTCGCCCTGCGCGTCGCGGACGACGACAGCGGTCGGCCGGCCATCGGCCTCGGGCAGCAGCACCACGCGTTCGCTGACGCAGCCGCCCAGCAGCAAGCCGGCGACAACGGCCAGTGGCCAGCTTGCGACGGCATCAATCCTCATTGCCGCTCCCCGCTTCGATGACGAACTCGGTCCCGCGCACACCGATCACCGACGTCGCCGTGCGGAAATCGATGGATTCCGGCGTCTGCCGGGCGATCTTGCCGGTCGCCACGGCCAGCGTACCCTTCCTGACACCGACCGACAGGGTGCCGGCGTTGGTCGTGCTGTCGAAAGAAAATCTGTCCAGCGTCAGCAGCGAATTCGGGCCGGCTGAAAGCAGGGTGTTGTCGCGCAGCGTCAGGCCGACCGCGCCATCGGCCCCGGTGCGGACCTTGTCGGCGACATAAATTGCTGTGCCGACCCCGCCCGGAATGCGGGCGCCGGCGCGTTCGATGCTCACTTCGCCTTTGCTGATCTTGATCGTCCCGGCCGCCTCGCCTTCCGCCGCCAGCGCATTGATGCCCAGAGCGGCCCATGCGACGGCGACCCAGATTGTTCTAGTTTTCATCGGTCCTTTCCAGCGTCGAATTGCAGTCGCCCGATTTTACCTTGGCAATAGATCAGGCGCCGGCGCGCAAGGCCAGCAACGGCGGCGTCGCGAGCAGTTGGCGCACCGCCAGCCAGCCGATGCCGACCGCCAGCGCCGCACCGGCCAAGGTAGCCAGCGGGAATATCCAGAGACCCGGCGGCAGGTCGAGCTGGAACACGTTGCGCGCCAGCAACCGCCCGACCAGTGAGGCGCCGGCGGCAGCAATGAGGCCGGCGATGGCGCCGACGAACGCCAGTTCCGCCAGCAACGACTGGCGCAACTGCCGGCGACTGGCACCCAGCGCACGCATCACCGACAACTCGTAGCGCCGCTCGTCGAAGGCTGTGAGCAGCGCCGAAACCAGCACCACGGCCCCGGCCAGCAGGGTGAACAGGAAGATGAACTGCACCGCCCGCGCCACCTGGCCCATGATGGACTGGATCTGGGCGAGAATGGCGCCGACGTCGATCAGCGTCAGGTTGGGAAAGCGGGCGACCAGCGCCTGTCCGAGCGCCGCCTGATTGCCCGCCAGGTGGAAACTGGTGATGTAGCTGGCCGGTGCGTCGTCAAGCACGCCGGGCGGCGTCAGCACGAAGAAATTGACGCGCATCGAATCCCAGTCGAGCTTGCGCAGGCTGCTGACGCGCACCCGCGTTTCCTGTCCACCGATGACAAACAACAGTTCGTCGCCCTGCTTGATGCCCAGGGTCCTGGCCAACCCGTCCTCGACCGAAGCCAGTCCCTTGCCGGCGTCTTCTGGCGCGAACCAGCGGCCGGCGCTGATCCGGTTGCCGGGTGGCAGCGCTGCGCGCCACGACAGGTTGAATTCACGTTCGATCAGGCGTTGCGCCCGTTCGTCGTCCGGATAGCTGGCGGCGCTGACGGGATGGTCGCCGATTTGCATCAGACGCCCGCGCACCATCGGCGACAGTTCGGCCGCGATGCCGTCGGCGGCGAGCAGGTCAGCAACCGCCTGGCGCTGGTCGGGCTGGATGTTGATGATGAAGCGGTTCGGTGCATCGGGCGGCGTCGCCTTCTGCCAGGCGGCGAGCAATTCGCCGCGGGTAACCGTGAGCAGGAGCATGGCCATCAGGCCAAGTGCCAGCGCGACGATCTGCAGCGTGTTGGCCGGCGCGTGCCGCTCCAGATTGGCCAGTCCCTGGCGCCAGCCAAAGCCACCCCGGCGCAGCCCGGCCGCCGCGCGCAGGCTAAGGCGCGCCACCAGCCAGAAGGCGGCGAGCGCGGCGGCAAAGCCGCCGATGGCATAGGCGCCGAGCCGGAAATTGCCGGACACCAGCAGCAACAGGCAGGCCAGCACGATGATCCCGAGCGCGTAGCCGCCGAGCAGCGAAGGCCGCGGCGGCCCGAGTTCGCGGCGCAGCACGCGCAGGGTCGGCACCTTGCTCAACTGGAGCAGCGGCGGGAAGGCAAAGCCGAACAGCAGGACGGCGGCCACCGCCGCGCCCTCGGCCAAAGGCAACCAGCCGGCGGCCGGCAGGCGCAGCGCGAGCAGGTCGGCGAGCCAGGCAACGAGCACGAAATGGGCGGAAAACCCGACCAGACAGCCAAGCACCGCCGCCAGCAGCGCCAGCCAGACGAACAGCGCCGCATGCAGGCGGATCAGCGCCGCTTGCGTGATGCCCAGGCAGCGCATGACGGCGCAGGCGTCGAGATGGCGCTGCATGTAGCGGCGCGCCGCCAGCGCCACGGCCACGGCCGCGAGGATTACGGTCAACAGCGTCGCCAAGCCCAAAAAGCGCTGCGCGCGGTCGATCACGGTGCGAATTTCCGGGCGTGAATTGCTGGTGTCTTCAAGACGTTCGCCGCGGCTCAGGCGCGGCTCGACCCACTTGCGGAATCCGGCAACAGCTGCCGATTCGCCGGCGACCAGAAAACGGTAAGTGAGGCGCGAGCCGGGCTGCACCAGGGCGGTCGCCGGCAGATCGTCGAGATGCATCATCAGGCGCGGCGCCAGGGTGAAGAAGTTGATGCCGCGATCAGGTTCGAGGGTCAGGATGGCCGCCACCGGCAGGCTGCTCTGCCCGAGTTGCACGCCATGCCCCGGGCCCGACTGCAAGGCCGTAGCCAGGCGTTCGTCGAGCCAGACGCCGCCCGGCTGCGGTCCCTTGTCCTGCGTCCCAGTCGCCGTCCCCAGGCGACCGCGCAAGGGATAAGTGCTGCTTACCGCCTTGATGTCGGCCAGCTGCGCCTGCCCGTTGGCCAGCACCATGCTTGGAAAGACAACGGTATCCGCCGTTTGCAGGCCGCGCTTGAGCGCTTCGGCGCGGATGGCCTCCGGCCACGGATGATCGGCCACCAGCAGCAGGTCGCCACCGAGCAGCTGGTGCGCTTCCTGTTCCAGCGCCAAGCGGACGCGATCGGTGAAGAAGCCGACCGCCGTGACCGCCGCGACCGCGACCAGGAGCGCGGCAAGGAGCAGGCGCAATTCGCCGGAGCGGAGTTCGCGCCCGAGCAGGCGCCAGGCAAGGCCGCTCATCGCGGCAGGCTGGCCCAGCGTGCCCGGAATTCGGCGGGTGCCACCGCCGATCCGTGGAGGAAGCCCTGCAACTGGTGGCAACCCGATGCGCTGAGGAAAGCGGCCTGCTCGGCGGTTTCGACCCCCTCGGCGACCACCTCGAAATCAAGACTCTGAGCGAGCGCCATGACCGAACGGATGATCGCTTCGTCCTCGGGATTGGTGCCGATGCCGACGACGAACGAACGGTCGATCTTGAGCTGCTGCACCGGCAGCATTTTCAGATAACTGAGCGACGAATAGCCGGTGCCGAAATCGTCGAGTGCCAGGCTGATGCCGATCTTGCGCAGGCGGTCGAGCAGCGAGAAGGCATCGTCGACGGCCATGACCACCGATTCGGTGATTTCCAGCTTGAGCCGCGACGGTTCGATGCCGGTTTCGTCGAGAATTTCCAGCAGGGTATCGACGAATTCCGGGCGCTCTAGCTGCTTTACTGACAGATTCACCGAAACCTGCGGTAACTCGAAGCCACTGTCCTTCCAGCGCATGACCTGGCGGCAGGTTTCGCGCAGCACCCAGGTGCCGAGTGCGATGATGATGCCGGAATCCTCGGCCAGCGGGATAAAGCGCGCCGGCGGCACGCTGCCGAGCTCCGGGCTGTCCCAGCGGACCAGCGCCTCGGCCCCTACCAGCCTCCCGCTTTCCGCCTCGACCTGCGGCTGCAGATGGACCGACAGTTCGCCGCTGTCCAGCGCGCGCCGCAGCAGCATCTCGATCTTGATCCGCTCCTGCGCGTCGCGCGTCATTTCCGGCGTGTAGAAATGGAAATGGCCGCGCCCCATAGCCTTGGCGCGGTACATCGCCGTATCGGCGTTGCGCAGCAAATCGCCGACCGAAGTGCCGTCATTCGGGAAAACGCTGATCCCGACCGACGCCGAGAGGAAAAGATCGTGACCGCCGATGCGGAACGGCGAATCGAAGGCGGCGATCACTTCCTGGGCGAGCATCGCGACTTCTTCATCGCTCCGCACCGATTCCATCACGCAGATGAACTCGTCGCCGCCGAGACGGGCGAGCATGTCGATCAGCCGCACATGCTCGCACAGCGCGGCAGCGACGGAAACCAGCAACTCGTCGCCAACGCCGTGTCCGAGCGAATCATTGACCTGCTTGAACTGGTCGAGATCGATGAAAAGGACCGCCACCCGCTCATTCTTCTGGGTTGCATCGCTCAGGCTGGCCTCCAGCCGCTCAAGGAAATAGCGGCGGTTGGCGAGGCCGGTCAGCGGATCGTGGTAGGCGAGATAATTGAGCTTGCTCTCGGCCTGCCGGCGCTCGGCAACCTCGGCTTCAAGCTGGCGGTTAGAGCGCCGGAGTTCCTGGGTGCGCGCATCGATCTGGATCTCCAGCGTGCTGCGCGCCGCCTCGATGCGCTCCGCCTGATCGTGCAGGATGCCCTGCGCCCGGCGCACCACCAGCAACTGCATCAGGTACAAAAGGGCAAAGACGCCGGCGACGACCGCCGTGACGATCCACAGCATGTGGCGGAACGAGGTCATGAACGGCGTCACGTCCTGATAGAGCTCGAACACCCCCTCGACCGCCTTGCCCTCGCTGGCAATCGGGATGTAGCTCGCCAGCAGGTCGATGTCCGAACGGACGCCTTCGAAAGTGTCCATGCGTTTGCGATGGGTCAGGTCGCTTATCACCGTCCCGCTGAGCGCGGTCTTGAAGCCGGGGTTGTCGAGGCTGCTCTCGCCGATCTGCGTGGGATCGGTCGAGAAAATCGTCACGCCAAGACGGTTGTAGATCTTGACCTTGGCCACCGCCGTTCCACGCATCAGCGTTGTCACGCTGGCCTGCATCTCCAACGATTCGTCCGACTCCTGGAGCATCGAGGCATCCTTGCCGACCGACGCGGCCATCAGCCCGCTCAAGGGCACGCCGAGCGCATTCTCGAAGATCTGCGCCATCGCGACATTGCGGTCCTCGGCCAGCGCGGTCATCTGGTGCACCGAGACCTCGCGGTACAGCAGGCCGAGCAGGCCGGCGGCCAGTCCGATCAGGATCAGGCTGAGCGTCGAGAAATAGCGGGATAGATTGAACATTTTCTGGTTTCTTGCTTTCGGCGCAGCTTATTCGATCTCGCGTATCCTCGCCACCGCCTCTTCCACGCGCTTGACGGCGATGATTTCCATGCCGGCGATCGGCTGCTTCGGGCGATTCGCCTCGGGAATCACCGCCCGCGTGAAACCGAGCTTGGCCGCCTCTTTCAAACGCTCCTGGCCACGCGGTGCCGGGCGAATTTCGCCGGCCAGACCAACCTCACCAAATACAACAAGTTTCGACGGCAATGCCTTGTTTTTCAATGATGATGTAATCGAAAGCAATACTGCAAGATCAGCCGCCGGCTCGGTAATCTTGACGCCGCCGACGGCATTGACGAAGACGTCCTGATCGAAACAGACGATGCCGGCATGGCGATGCAGCACCGCCAGCAACATCGCCAGGCGCTGCGCTTCGAGACCGACGGTCAGACGGCGCGGGTTCCCATGCGCGCTGTCGACCAGCGCCTGGATTTCGACCAGCAGCGGACGCGTTCCCTCCTGGGTGACCATCACGCAGGAACCGGCGACATCCTGGCCGTGCTGCGACAAAAACAGTGCCGACGGGTTGTTGACCCCTTTCAGCCCCTTGTCGGTCATGGCGAAGACGCCGAGTTCATTGACCGCGCCGAAGCGGTTCTTGAAGGCGCGCACCAACCGGAAACTGGAATGCGTGTCGCCCTCGAAATAAAGCACGGTATCGACGATGTGCTCCAGCACGCGCGGCCCGGCCAGTGCGCCTTCCTTGGTTACATGGCCGACCAGGATCACGATGATGCCGGTTTGCTTGGCCAGACGCGTCAATTGGGCAGCACATTCGCGCACTTGGGCGACCGACCCGGGGGCGCTCGAAAGCTGATCCGACCACAGCGTCTGGATCGAATCGATGACCGCCACCTGAGGCCTTTCCGCCTGCAGGGTCGCCAGGATCCGCTCCAGATTGATTTCCGCCATCAGTTGCAGGGCATGGCTGTCCAGTCCGAGGCGGCGCGCCCGTAGGGCAACCTGTTCGCCCGATTCCTCGCCGCTGACGTAAAGCACCTTGCAGGCGGACGACAGCAGCGACAGCGCCTGCAGCAGCAGCGTGCTTTTGCCGATACCGGGGTCGCCGCCGATCAGCACCACGCCGCCGGGGACTAGCCCCCCGCCGAGAGCGCGGTCGAACTCGGCGATGCCGGTGGGGATGCGTTCGGTATCGCGTGCCTCGATTTCGGCAAGGTTGCGCAGGCGCGCCACCGGCGCCAGCGATTCGAAACGGTGGGCGCTCGCCTTTTCGGCGACGCTCTCGACTAGGGTGTTCCATTCGGCGCAGCCGGGGCACTGCCCCTGCCACTTCGGGCTGGTGGCGCCGCACTCGGTGCAACTGTAGATCGATTTGATTTTTGCCATTTATTCGTCGTCGACCGCAACCGGCACCCGCGGCGCCAGGGCGCAGAAAAGTTCGTAGGCGATCGTTCCCGCCGCAGCCGCCACGATGTCGGCCGGCACGCAGCCGGCGCGGCCATTGCCCCATAGCGTCACCGGCGCGCCGAGGCCGGCTTCGGGAATGTCGGTCAGGTCGCAGGCCAGCATGTCCATCGACACGCGTCCGACGGTTTGCGTCATCTTTCCCATGACGGCGATCGGCGTACCGCTCGGCGCATGCCGCGGGTAGCCATCGGCATAGCCACAGGCGACGACGCCGATACGCATCGGCCGTTCGGCGACGAAGGTGCCGCCGTAGCCGACCCGATCTCCGGGCACCAGCTGCTGGATGCCGATGATCTCGCTCTCCAGCGCCATCACCGGCTGCAGCCCGAGTTCCTCAGCGCTCTGGTCGGCGAACGGACTGGAACCATAGAGCATGATCCCCGGCCGCACCCAGTCGCCATGCGTCTGCGGGTGACGCAGGATGGCCGCCGAATTGGCGAGGCTCACCGGCCCCTGCCAGTCGCTGGCCATCTCGCTAAAGCGCGCGAGTTGCTCCGCCACCCCGCGCTCGCCGTCGGCTTCGGCAAAATGGGTCATCAGTGTCAGCTCGACATTCGGGATGCGCGCCAGGATTTCGCGTGCCTGGCGCAGGTCTGCTGCCCCCAGCCCCAGCCGGTTCATGCCGGTATTGAGCTTGAGGCAGATCGCCAGCGGCGCCCCGGGGGTGACCGAATCCAGCAGCAAGGCCAGTTGTTCCAGGCAATGGACGACGGTGGTCAGCCCGAATTCCGCCACGGCCCGCGCGTCGCGCGCACTGAAGATGCCTTCGAGCAGCAGGATCGGCTGGATGATTCCCGCCTCGCGCAGGGCCACGGCGTTTTCGCATTCGAGGACGGCAAAGCCGTCGGCTTCCTCGCGCAGCGTCTCCACCGCCCGCCATTGCCCATGCCCGTAGGCATTGGCCTTGATGACGGCCCACGCCTTAGCCGTCGGTGCGAGCCGGCGCGCCAGGCGGTAGTTGTGCAACAGCGCAGCGCGGAAAATGCGGGCGCGAATCGGGCGCGAAGTCGTCATGTGGTGATTTCTTTCAGTTTTTGCCGGGCAAATTGAATGAAGGTCGTGACCAGCCGCGAACGGAAGCGATCTTCCGGCTGCACCAGGTAAAGGCTGCGCTTGAGCGGCGGCTTGAGCGGAATGGCCACCAGCGCTCCCAACTGTATTTCCTTGTCGACGACGGCGCGCGCAACGATGGCAAAGCCGAGCCCGGTCGCCACGACGCGCTTGAGCGCTTCCGGACTGCCCAGTTCCATCTGCGTCTTGAGGTCGTCGACGGCGACCCGGTTGGCGCGAAAGTAGGCATCGGTAATCTCGCGCGTTCCCGAACCGGGCTCGCGGGAAACGTATTCGTAGTCGACCAACGCCCGCGGGCCGACCTGCCGCAGCGCGGCCAGCGGATAGTCCGGCGCGCAGATCACCACCAGTTCGTCTTCGCCGCAGTCTTCGCTGGTCAGCCCCGGCACTTTCTCCGGCGCTTCAATCAGCCCGAGGTCGAGCGAATGCTCGGCAACCCGGGCGGCGATGCTTTCGGAATTGGCGACGATCAGTCGCGCCCTGACCTGCGGGTAGAGCGCGTTGAATTCGCCGAGCACGCGCGGCAGCATGAACTCGGCGATCGTCGTGCTGGCCCCCAGCACCAGCGGCCCGCGCATCTCGCCGGTCATTTCGGCGAGGCGGGTATCGAGCTCATCGGAGAGGGCGAGAATCCGCTCGGCGTAGGACAGCACCAGCTCACCGGCCGGTGTCAGCGAGATGCTGCCGTGCCGGCGCTCGAAGAGACGGGTGTTGTATTGCTCTTCGAGTTGCCGGATCTGGAACGTCACCGCCGGTTGGGTCATGAACAGGGCCTCGGCTGCCCGGGTGAAGCTCAGATGTCTCGCTACGACATGAAAGACCTGCAAGCGCCGGTCTGCCATCGTTTTTCCTCTCTGTGGATCGCGCCTGCTATTCAATCACATCCGCCGCCCCGCTGACCACCCGGACGGGTGCGGATGGCAGCAAAATCGCCTGTTTCCGGCAGTCGACCGTGACAGAGCCCCGCTTGCTTCGCCACAATTCCATGGTATAACCTGCGACCAAAGTTATAACGAGACAAGAGCCCAAGTGCCTTTCGGCTTCTACATAATCATGGCGGCGCAATTTTTTTCCGCGCTGGCCGACAACGCTTTGTTGATAGCCGCCATCGCCGCCTTGCGCGAGATGCAGGCGCCGTCCGAATACGAGCCGCTACTCAAAACCTTCTTTACCGTCTCCTACGTCCTGCTCGCCGCCTTCGTCGGCGCCTTTGCCGACTCGATGCCGAAATGGCGCGTCATGTTCATCAGCAACGCGATCAAAATCGTTGGCTGCGGGATGATGTTCTTCATGGTGCACCCGCTGCTCGCCTACGCCGTGGTCGGCCTCGGCGCCGCCGCCTATTCGCCGGCCAAGTACGGCATCCTCACCGAATACCTGCCGCACCGCCTGCTGGTCGTCGCCAACGGCTGGATCGAGGGCCTGACGGTCGGCGCCATCATTCTCGGCGTGGTGATCGGCGGCATGCTGATCAAGCCGGATATCGCGCAGAGCCTGCTATCCTACGACTTCCCGCTGATCGACACCGGCATCGACACCACGGGCGAAATGGCCGTTGCCATCGTCGGTGTCCTTTATGTGATCGCCGCCCTCTTCAATCTGTACATCCCGGATACCGGCGTTGACCACAAGGCGCTGAAGAAAAATCCGTTTTACCTGGCGCATGAATTCCATCACTGCCTTTTCCTGCTCTGGCGCGACAAGCTGGGGCAGATTTCGCTGGCGGTAACCACGCTGTTCTGGGGTGCCGGCGCGACGCTGCAATTCATCGTCATCAAGTGGTCTGAAGTGGCGCTCGGCCTCGATCTTTCGAAATCCTCGATGTTGCAGGGGGTCGTCGCCGTCGGCGTGGCCATCGGCGCCATCGCCGCAGCCAAGTTCATCACCCTGCGCAAGTCGGTGCGAGTCATTCCGCTCGGCATCGCCATGGGCATCATCGTGCTGGTCATGAATTTCGTGCACCACATCTGGCTCGCCGTGCCGCTGTTGATCCTCATCGGCGCGCTGTCGGGCTTCTTCGTCGTGCCGATGAACGCCCTGTTGCAGCATCGTGGCCATATCCTGATGGGCGCCGGGCACTCGATCGCCGTCCAGAACTTCAACGAAAACCTGTCCATCCTCGTCATGACCGGGATTTACTACGTGATGATCAAGAACGACGTCTCGATCTACGTTGTCGTCACCCTGTTCGGGCTATGCGTCAGCGGCCTGATGTACATGATCCGCCAGCGCCACCTGGCCAACCAGCGGGAACAGGACGACGTGCGGCACCTCGACGACAGCGCGCACCACTAGGCTGCGGACTTATAGCGGCAGCTGGCTGCCGGCCGCTGCCGCCTCGCGCAGGCAGCGCCGGGCGAACAGCAGGTCTTCCCAGGCCTTGGCCTTTTCCGGCAGGTTGCGCAGCAAATACGCCGGGTGATAGGTGACCACCACCGGAATGCCCTGATATTCGAAGCGTTTGCCGCGCAGCGAGGCCAGCGATTTATCGTCGTGCAGCACCGCATGCACGGCTGCCTTGCCAAGCAGCACAATCACCTTCGGGCGCAACAAGGCAATCTGCCGTTCGAGATACGGTCTGCAGGCCGCCATCTCCGTCGCTTCCGGCGTGCGGTTGCCGGGCGGCCGGCACTTGACGGCATTGCCGATATAAACCTTGTTGCTGCGGGCGAGATCGAGCGCCGCCAGCATGTTGTCGAGCAGTTTGCCGGCCTGTCCGACGAAGGGTTCGCCCTTGACATCCTCCTCGGCCCCCGGGCCTTCGCCGACGAACAGCCAGTCGGGGTCGAGATCGCCGACACCGAGCACCGCCTGCTTGCGCTGTTCACATAGCGGACAAGCCTTGCAGGCAGCGACCCGGGCGGTCAATTCCGGCCAATACAGGGTGTCGACCGCAACAGATGCCGCTGGCGGCGCCGCGATCACCGGCACGGCAGCGACCGGCGGCTCAGACACCGCAACGGGCGCTTCCGTTGCCGGCAAATCGCTTGCTGCCTCGCGCAAACGCCAGATCGGCGTGATGCCCATCTCGGCCAGCATCTGTTCCCGGGTCAGACTCATGGCAATTCCTTGTCGAAGACCAGCGCATCCTCGCGCCCGGCGGCTGTCGGATAATAACCGCGTCGCACGCCGATCTGGGTGAAGCCGAAGCGCAGATAGAACTCGACGGCCTGGCGGTTGGACGGCCGCACTTCCAGCAACAGCCGTCGCGCACCGGCCGCCCGCGCATCGTCCATGACGCGCCGCAGGAGAGCGGCGCCGTAGCCCCGCCCCTGATGGCCACGGTCGATGCCGACATTGAGCAGATGCGCCTCGTCAAGAACCGCCATGACGACCGAGAAACCGACCGTATCGGCGCCCGCCCGGCAGACCAGCATCGTATGGCCGGCAGTCAGCGAATCGGCAAAATTGCCGAGCGACCACGGGAAAGCCTGCAGCGATGCCTCCAGCGCCGTCACGGCATCTAGATCATCTTCGGTCAGCGCGGAAAACACCGGCGGCAGACTCACGCCTTGCCCCCTTCGCCGAGCCGCTCGCGGATGGTCTTGGCGACCTTGTCGCGCACGTACAGCGGAGCGGCCAGCGCCGGGTCGATCGCCGCGCCGGGCCTGCGTGCCGCCAGGCGGGCGACCAGCGCCGCCTGCGGCAGAATTCCCGGCCGCACGACAATGCCCGCTGCCGCCAGCCGCTCGGCCAGCACCGGGTAGGCCGCCGGCGCATTGCCGCAGGCCACCCAGCCCGCACCCGCCGGCAATTCGAGCGCTTCGGGCGCACCGAGGCGAATCTCGCCCTGCAGTTCATGGCCGGCCTCGCACCGCTCGTAAGCCGCCGCATAGACCTCGCCCATGCGCGCATCAAGCAGACTCAGAACGCGGAATTCACCCGCCGCTGCCGCCATCGCTTCCAGCCCGCAAACCGGCACGACCGGCAAGCCGGCAGCGACCGCCAAGCCCTGCGCCACGCCACACGCCACGCGCAAACCGGTGAAGGCACCGGGCCCGACGCCGAAGGCGATGGCATCGAGTTGCGCAAAGGTGATGCCACTTTCAGCCATCAGTTCACGTACCAGGGGCAGCAGCGTTTCGGAATGCGGACGCCCGGGCGGGCAGATGCGCTCGCTGACGCTGTCGCCCAGCAGCAGGGCGCAGGAACCGAAGTCGGTGGAAGTTTCGAGGGCCAGTACTTTCATGCCCGGCATTTTACCGGAGCGGCCGGGTCGCCAGACATGTCGCGTTCAGCAAGCGGTGGCGTTCAGTGTTTTCCGCCGCGCTGCGCGCCCCCGTACTGGCCACCACCGCCATACGGATTACCGCCACCGTAGCCATCGCGCCGGCCGCGCATTTCGTCGCGCATGCGCTGGCGGTCGTCCTGCGGCATCTGCTGCCAGCCGTCGCGGCGATTCTCGCGGTAGCGCTGACGGTCGTCCTGTGGCGCCTGCCGCCAGTAGTCGCGCATCTCCTGCCGCATCTGCCGGCGCTGGTCGGGCGGCATCTGCGCCGATGCGCTGCCGGCGACAGCCGTCAGTGCAGTCAACGCGAGCAGCAAGCGACCGGCGATTCGCCACGGAAACATCTTCAGCATCCTTTCATAGTGCATACGGGCTCATTGTGCCCTGCTTTGCCGGCGCCCCATGCACCGTCGCTTGCCCGCTTTGTAACAACTTGTTTCGCCCGTCACGGGTGAAAAAGCTTGTTACCATTGCCCGCATGCCTTCCCTGACCGCCGGATTATTCTTCGCCCCATGAACGACAGACAACACCGCCTGCTGGTCGTCGACGACGACAGCCGCCTGCGCGACCTGCTGGTCCGCTACCTGAGCGAACAAGGTTTCGAGGTCAAGGCCGTCGGCGACGCCGGCCAGATGGACCGGACGCGCACCCGCGAGCATTTCGACCTGATCGTCCTTGACCTGATGCTTCCCGGCGAGGACGGCCTGTCGATCTGCCGCCGCCTGCGCGGCACCGGCGACGTGACGCCCATCATCATGCTGACCGCCAAGGGCGAAGAGGTCGACCGCATCGTCGGCCTCGAAATGGGCGCCGACGACTACCTGCCCAAGCCCTTCAACCCGCGCGAACTGCTCGCCCGCATTCACGCCGTGCTGCGCCGCCAGAGCGCGCCGCCGCCGGGCGCGCCGGAATCTGAAGAAGAAACCGTCCACTTCGGCAATGTCGAGGTCGATCTCGCGGCGCGCAGCCTGAAGCGTGGCGATGAACTCCTGCCGCTGACCACCGGCGAGTTTGCCGTGCTCAAGGTCCTGCTGCAGCACCCGCGCCAGCCGCTGTCGCGCGACAAGCTGATGGCGCTGGCCCGCGGCCGCGAACAGGGGCCCTTTGACCGCGCCATCGACGTCCAGGTTTCGCGCCTGCGCAAGCTGATCGAGAACGATCCGGCGCAGCCCCGCTACATCCAGACCGTCTGGGGCTTCGGTTACGTCTTCGTGCCGGATGGTGCCGATCGGCAGTAATCCTATTGATTCGGCCTGATAATATTTGAATATTTTCAGGTTTTCTGGTTCACTGCTGCATGGACAAAGAAGACGCAAGAAATCAGACGTTGGAGCAGTTGCACGAGAGGCG
>DJUX01000031.1 GCA_002440665.1 Dechloromonas sp. UBA6271 | reverse complement strand
AATGGATAATCTGGGTTAAACTGATATGCGTCTGAGTACCTTTTCCGACTACAGCCTGCGCGTCCTGATGTACCTGGGCGCGCAGCCGGACCGACTGGCCACGATTGCCGAGATCGCTGCCGGCCATGGCATTTCCGAAAGCCACCTGATGAAGGTCGTGCATCAGCTAGGCCGCTGCGGCTTGATCGAGACGGTTCGCGGCAAGGGCGGGGGAATGCGGCTGGCCCTTGCGCCGCAGAACATTGTGCTCGGTGATGTGATCCGCCATACCGAAAGCGATTTCACGCTGGTTGAATGCTTTGGCGCCAACGCTACCTGCCGGATTCAAGGGGCGTGCTGTCTGAACGCAATCCTTGACCAGGCCTTGAACGCCCTGTTCCTGGTGCTGGATGGCTATACGCTGGCGGATCTATTGGGGAATCCGCAAGGGCTAATCCCGGCGATTTCCTGCGGCGAAACTGCTGGCTCGGATAAGCTATGAAACTCGATCGCTAATTGCAGCAAGAACAAACGTGACCTCGGCGAAAAGTTACGGGTGCATGTCGATTTAGCTTCCTCGGCAAGCAGTGGCTGGTTGAAATAAACTGAATTGAGATTTCCCCGTCAAGCGTCGATTAATCAGGACTTCAGGTCGCGATGCTTATCCCTTGCTTCGGCCAATCATCATTCTTTAACGTCATTGTTGTCCCTCGAAGCCGGCGCCACCGCTACATTGTCCTTTCGTGCCTGCTTCTGCAGAACGCGTTCGTTTTTCTCTGAACTGGCGAAAACATAGCGACCATAAAGAACGCAGCCTTTCATTCCAGGGTCACATGTCAGGCCATTGACCTTTTGACACAAGCCGTTAATTTCGTGTGGGCAACCCCATGAGCCAGCCATGTTCAGCTGCTCGATTCTGACTGTTCGGTCAAGTCGATGCCCCAGTCTCCCCACTTGTACCAATCCTCTCCGAGCATTTCGGCGGGATGCTGAGTACGGCCGGAACCATTTCCGCATTGCAGTGAATTCACTGAGCAATATTTGTCGCATCCCCAACACGTCCGCTCGGGATGTTTGGGGTGCAATGGGAATTTCTTTGCCATCTCAGTAGTTTTGAAAAATGCGGGGGTTTTACTCATGCCTGTGGCCTCAAAATCATCACGGTGCTCGCTGGTTACTTGAGCATAGTTGACTAGATTACTCAGCCATTCCGGCAATTATTTGACCTCGCTCAAAGAAAGCGTGATCCGCTTGATCAATCCCCAGGCAGACCAAATAGAGCAGTTCAGTCAGCCAGCAACGAGCGGATAAGCCTACGTTAACATTTGTCGACTAAATTGGTCGGAAATTTCCCACCATACTCAAGGAGATCCGATGAAAACCAAATTCTCAGTTTTGTTGGCCGCGCTTGCTCTGGCAGTTTCGTCAAATATTTATGCGGCAGAAAGTGCTGATGCACACCACCACAGTCATGGCAGTGCCGAGCCGACAAAGCTCCAACTCAACGCAGGGAAAAAATGGGCAACCGATGAGCCTTTGCGCCAGACCATGAGCGAAATCAATCAAGCGATGGCTAAGGCGTTACCTGCGATTCACAAGAATCAATTTGGCAACGCAGAGTACCAAGCCCTAGCGACGACGGTGAGCGAAAGGGTGGCTTATGCAGTAGCGCACTGCAAATTGGAGCCGAAGGCCGATGCCATGCTTCACCTGGTCATCGCAGACTTGATGGCTGGAACCGAGAGCATGGCAGGAAAGTCATCTAACTCGCGCCATGATGGCGCGGTTCAAGTGCTCGAAGCCTTGAAGTCGTATGAAAAATATTTCCAACACCCTGGTTGGAAAGCTACCAAAGGTTAAAAATTCTGAAGTCCCAGCAAAGGTGGGCGTAAGTGTGTCCGGGAATTTTTGGGTTATCGCAAGTCGGGTTTGCGCCCACCTGCGGCCTGATTTTGGTCAAAAGTCGAACGGCTGCATTGGCCCAGTTGAATCTGTAGCGTCGAGCAGCCGTTCAGATGACTGCTCTGTAGAATAGGCGACCGCCCGCAACTGGTCGAACCCGGACTACAAACCCACCCGTTCTAAAACGACCATCACCCCGTTGTTCCCCAGAAAGACTCCTTTAGCGGTGCCGGCCGCCACTGCGATGCAGTTGCGGTCCACCCGGTTTTTGCGGCGCATTCCGGTTTGGTGTCTTGCCCGGCTGCTGCGGCTTGCGCGGACCGCGCGGCGGTTGCACCGGGCGCGGGGCGGCGTGGGCTGAGGGCTCGAAGCCGGGAATGACCTCACGCTCCAGAGTGCGCTTGATCAGTTTCTCGATGTCGCGCATGAAGGCGCGTTCATCGTGGCTGACCAGCGAAATCGCCTCGCCTTCCATGCCCGCGCGACCAGTACGGCCGATGCGGTGGACATAGTCTTCGGCGATATTGGGGATCTCGTAGTTGATGACATAAGGCAGCGAATCGATATCGATGCCACGCGCGGCAATGTCGGTCGCCACCAGCGCCACCAGCTTGCCGTCCTTGAATTCGCTCAGCGCGCGCGTCCGGGCACCCTGCGACTTGTTGCCGTGCAGCGCCGCCGACTTGATGCCTGCCTTTTCCAGGTTGCGCGAAAGCGCATCGGCGCCGTGCTTGGTGCGGGCGAAAATCAGCACCTGGTGCCAGCCGCGCGTCTCGAACAGATGCAGCAGCAGGTCCTTTTTCTGTTCGCGGTTGGTTTCGATGACACGCTGGGTCACCGTTTCGGCTGCCGTGTTGCGCGCCGCAACATCCACCGAGACAGGGTGGTGCAGCAGGCCGCTGGCCAGTTCGCGGATGTCCGGCGAGAAGGTCGCGGAGAACATCAGGTTCTGCCGTTGTTTCGGCAGCAGCGCGATGATCTTGCGGATGTCGCGGATGAAACCCATGTCGAGCATGCGGTCGGCTTCATCGAGGACGAAAATCTCGATTGCGGAGAGGTCGACCGTGCGCTGCTGGACGTGATCGAGCAAACGCCCCGGCGTGGCGACCAGGATGTCGACCCCGCGGCGCAGGCCGGCGATCTGCGGATTGATGCCGACGCCGCCGAAGACGGCCAGCGAGACAATCGGCAAATGCTTGCCGTAGGTGCGGACACTTTCCTCTACCTGAATCGCCAGTTCGCGCGTCGGCACCAGCACAAGAACGCGCGGCTTCTTGGTCACGCGCGCCAGGTGCCCGTGCGGGCCACTGACCAGACGGTGCAGGATGGGCAGCGTGAAGCCGGCGGTCTTGCCGGTACCGGTTTGTGCGCTGGCCATCAGGTCGTGGCCGGCCATGACGGGGGGTATGGCCTTTTGCTGGATGGGGGTTGGCGTATCGTAGCCCTGCTCGCTGACGGCGCGCAGAAGTTCGGCCTTGAGGCCGAGATCGGTGAATTGCATGGGAACTCCGTGCGGCGGCCCGGCAAGCCGGGCGCCACTTATGATTCAGATGAGAGAAAGGCCGCGCTCGAGGTCGACTTGCAGGTCTTCGACGGCTTCGAGGCCGACTGCGACGCGCAGCAGGCCTTCGCTGATGCCGGCCGCCGCCCGGGCTTCGGGGGTGATGCGGCCGTGCGTGGTAGACGCGGGATGGGTGATGGTGGTCTTGGTGTCGCCAAGGTTGGCGGTGATCGACAACAGCTGGCAGTGGTCGACGACCATCCAAGCCTGCTCGCGGGCGCCCTTGACTTCAAATGAAACGATGGCGCCGCCGCCCTTCTGCTGCTTCTGCGCCAGTTCGTACTGCGGATGCGACGGCAGGCCGGGGTAGAAGACACGTGCCACTTTCGGATGCGCTTCCAGCCAGCGCGCCAGTTGCAGGGCGTTGGCCGACTGGGCTTCGACGCGGATCTTCAGCGTTTCCAGGCCTTTGAGCAGGACCCAGGCGTTGAAGGCGGAGAGCGTCGGACCGGCGGTGCGCAGGTATTTGAACACTTCCTCGGTCAGTTTTTTCGGGCCGCACACGGCGCCACCGAGCACGCGGCCCTGGCCGTCGAGGTACTTGGTCGCCGAATGAATGACCAGATCGGCACCGAGTTCGAGCGGACGCTGCAGGATGGGCGTGCAGAAGCAGTTGTCGACAGCGACCAGGATGCCCCGGGCGTGGGCTGTTGCGGTCAACGCCCGAATATCGGCGATTTCCGTCAGCGGGTTGGACGGCGTTTCGAGGAAGAACAGCTTGGTTTCCGGACGAATGGCTGCTTCCCAGGCGGCGGGATCGGTCTGCGGCACGAAGGTGGTGCTGATGCCGGTGCGCGCCAGGATGTTCGAAAACAGCTGCACGGTGGCCCCGAACAGGCCGCTGGAGGCGACGATGTGGTCGCCGTTCTTCAGGTGCGCCAGACAGACGGCCATGATCGCCGCCATGCCGCTGGCCATCGCCACGCAGTCCTCGGCGCCTTCCAGCGCGGCGAGGCGTTCCTCGAACATGGTGACAGTCGGGTTGGTGAAGCGCGAATAGACATTGCCCTCTTCCTCGCCGGCAAAGCGCCGGGCGGCCAGCGCCGCGCTCTTGAAGACGAAGCTGGAGGTCAGGTATAGCGCCTCGGAATGCTCGCCGAACTGGCTACGCTCCTGGCCGGCGCGTACGGCCAGGGTTTCTGGACGGTAGTCGGGGCGGTCGTTGCCGGATTCTGCCATCAGTCCTGCCCTCCCGAGGCCAGCTGCAGCACGAGTTGTTGCGCGGCCTGGCCGTCGCCGTCGCCGTCTTCGTCGGTACCCTTGCCGGACTTGCCACCACGGTTGCCTTCGACGGCATCAAGGTAATGCTCGTCGATGTCGCCGGTGATGTAGCAGCCGTCGAAACAGGAGGCATCGAAAACCGTCAGGTCGGAGCGAATGGTCGTCACCGACTGCTTGAGCGCCTCGATGTCCTGATAGACCAGCGCGTCGGCACCGATCTCGCGGGCGATGCCGTCGTCGGTGCGGCCGGTGGCAATCAGTTCGGAACGCGTCGGCATGTCGATGCCGTAGACGTTGGGGAAGCGCACCGGCGGCGCCGCCGAGGCAAAGTAAACCTTGACCGCGCCGGCCGCCCGGGCCATTTCGACAATTTCGCGGCTGGTCGTGCCACGGACGATCGAGTCGTCTACCAGCAGCACGCGCTTGCCCTTGAATTCCTGGCCGACGGTGTTGAGCTTCTGGCGCACCGACTTTCGGCGCATGGACTGGCCGGGCATGATGAAGGTGCGGCCGACATAGCGGTTCTTGACGAAACCTTCGCGGAACGGGATACCGAGCGCCTGGGCCAGTTGCATGGCCGCCGGGCGGCTGGAATCGGGAATCGGGATGACGACGTCGATTTCCTCAACCGGGATGTTCTTGCGGACTTTCTCGGCGAGCAGTTCGCCCATTGCCAGGCGCGCTTCGTAGACCGAGACGCCATCGATCACCGAATCCGGGCGCGCCAGATAGACGTACTCGAAAATGCACGGCGAGTAGGTAGGCTGTTGCGCGCACTGACGGCTGTACAACTGGTGATCGAGACTGACGAATACGGCTTCGCCCGGCTCGATGTCGCGCACCATCTGGAAACCCAGCGTATCGAGCGCCACCGATTCGGAAGCGACCAGATATTCGGTGCCCGCTTCCGTCTCGTTCTTTCCATAGACCAGCGGACGGATGCCGTACGGATCGCGGAAGGCGAGCAGTCCGTAGCCGGCGATCAGGGCGACCACCGCGTAGGCACCGCGGCAACGGCGGTGCACGCCGGCCACGGCCTGGAAAATGCTGTCGACGTCGAGTTCGTAACCGTGCGCGGCCGACTGCAGTTCGTGCGCCAGCACATTGAGCAGGACTTCGGAATCGGAATTGGTGTTGATGTGGCGACGGTCGAGCCGGAACATCTCGCCCTTCAGTTGCTCGGCGTTGGTCAGGTTGCCGTTGTGCCCGAGGACGATGCCGAACGGCGAATTGACGTAAAACGGCTGCGCCTCGGCGAAATTGTAGGCCGAGCCGGCGGTCGGGTAGCGGACGTGGCCGATCCCCCAGTTGCCGGGCAGGGCGCGCATGTTGCGGGTACGAAACACATCGCGCACCAGCCCCGGCCCCTTGTGCAGGTTGAAGGTGTTGCCTTCCGCCGTCGCAATGCCCGCCGCATCCTGGCCGCGGTGCTGCAGCACCATCAGACCGTCGTAGAGCAACTGGTTAACCGGCGACGTCGCCATCACTCCGAGAATCCCGCACATAGCTGTTTCCTGCCTAACTGAATCGAATCTTTTTTGCCAAATCGTCCGGCAGCCAGGGTTTGGCTACCAGAACTACTGTTTCCAACGGCGGCGCCAGTGCCGCTTCCTTCCACCACGGCTGCTGCGGCGCCGAGGTCATGCCACCGGCGGCGACCAGTAGCATCACCAGCAGCAACCCGCGCGCCAGGCCGAAGAACATGCCCAGCAGGCGATCCGACAGACTCAGCCCGAGCGCCTTGACCATGCTGCGCACCGCTAACCGGACCAGCGACATGAGCACCAGGACGCCGACGAATATCAGTACGCAACCGGCCAGCGCACGGATCGCCGGATCGGCGATCCCGGTGAATACCAGCTTCCCGGATGGCGCACCGAACTCCAGTGCCGCCAGAAACGCCAAAACCCAGGCTGCCAGCGCAATCAACTCACTCACCACGCCCCGCCACAATCCGAGCACCAGAGAAATGGCGACAATGCCGAGCACGACATAATCGAAAGTCGCCATCACTTGCCTGAAATCACGCCGGAAACCCCAACCTGCTTCATTTTTTCGAGCGCCTTCTCAGCCGCCTCACGGCTCGGGAACGGCCCTGCCCGCACCCGGGTTTTCGTGCCACCCGGCGTCGGCAACGGCTCGCTGTAGGTCTTGATGTTCTTTTCGGCCAGCTTGGCCTTCAGGTTGCGAACGTTGTCCTCGTTGGCGAAGGCGCCGATCAGGATCACGAATTCGCCCGCCTTGGCCGGCGCGGGCGCCGCTTCCGTCGCGGCGCCCGCGCCGGCTAGAATGGCTGCTGCGCGCTTGGCATCTGCCGCCGACTCCTTGGCAAGCGGCTTTTCAAGAGGTTTTTCCGCAACTTTTTCCGGAGCCTTTTCCGGCTTGGCCGCCGGCTTTTCGGCAGGTTTCTGCTGCGGTTTTTCCGGAGATTTTTCCGCCGACTTCTCGGGGGGCTTTTCCGCCGGCTTGTCTTTTGTCACCTCGAGCACGCGCGCCGTCGGCTTGGCAGCCGGCGCGACCGCCTCCGTAGCTACCGGCGGCTTGCTTTCGGCAGCGGGCTCCGGCATTTTCGGTGCAGGATTCTCGACCGGGGTCACGGCGAACTTCGGCGCCAGGGGCTTTTCATCCTGCCCCGGGATGCGGATTTCGACCTCTTGCACGCTTTGCCGCGGCTCGTGGTCCATCACCATGGGCAGCACCACGGCAACTACCGAGGCGAACGCCACCGCGCCGACCAGGCGGCGACGGGCGCGTTTCTTGAGTTGTGACTGGGCGTCGTTGTCTTCCATGACTAGGGTTTGACACGCAGCGCTTGCAGCGCCCCTGCCACCGTGTAGAAGGATCCAAAGGCCAGAATTCTATCACTTTCGGCGGCTTGCCCCTTGGCCGCCTGCATCGCGGCCTGCGGCGAGGCGTGGCAGATGATCTCGCCGCCCAGCCGGGCGCCGGTAATTACCGCGGCCAGCGCTTCGGCGGAAGTACCGCGCGGACCGGTCAACGTCGCCACATGCCAGACATCGATCTTGTCCTTCAAGGGCTGCAAGGCACCGACGATGTCCTTGTCGTTGAGCATGCCGACTACCGCATGCGTGCGGTCGAAGAAGCCCATGTTCGACAGATTGTCGGTCAGCACCTTGACCGCCTGCGGGTTGTGGCCGACATCAAGGACGATGGCCGGCTTGCCCGGCACAACCTGGAAGCGGCCGGCCAGCTCGGTTTCGATCAGGCCGGGCCGGATCGCCTGCATGGTGACCGGCAACTTGGCACCGAGCGCATCGAGTGCGGCCAGCGCAACGGCCGCGTTATACAGTTGGGTCGGCCCGCGCAGGCCGGGATAGGCCAGCGCGCGCTTGATCAATTGATCGCCGGAGCGGCACCACCAGCGCCACTGCAACCGGTTTTCGCCGCTTTCCGCACTCGGCCGCTCGAAACCGAAATCGCGGCCGATCAGCCGCAGGTCTGCGCCTATAGCCGCGGCATGGTCGAGCAAGCTTTGCGGTGGCTGCGGGTCGGCGCACAAGGCCGGCTTGCCGGCACGGTAGATGCCGGCCTTCTCGAAGCCGATGCTTTCGCGGTCCGGCCCCAGCCAGTCGGTATGATCGAGGGCGACCGTGGTGACGATGGAAACATCTGGTTCGTAGGCGTTAACCGCATCCAGCCGGCCACCGAGGCCGACTTCGAGGATTGCCGCTTCGACACCGGCCGCGGCGAAAACCTCCCAAGCGGCCAACGTCCCGAATTCGAAATAGGTCAGTGCGACATTGCCCGCCCGTTGCCGTGCCGCCTCGACCCGGGCGAAAGCGTCACACAGCGCTTCGTCGCTGGCCGGCTGGCCGTTCACGCGCACCCGCTCGTTATAAGCCAGCAAGTGCGGCGAGGTGTAGCAACCGACCTTGTAGCCGGCGCGATCGATGATGTTTTCGAGGTAGGCGCAGGTCGAACCCTTGCCGTTGGTGCCGCCGACGATGATCACCGGGCAATGTTGCGTCTGCCCGAGCGCGGCCTTGACCTGCCGGATGCGCTCCAGCCCCAGTTCGATGCCGGCCTGACCTTTCGGATGCAGGCCTTCGAGGTGGAGCAGCCAGTCTTCGAAAGTCTTCAAGCGGCGGCCGGCAGTTTTTGTAAAAGTGCCAGAACGCGGGCAACCTGATCGCGCAGTTCGCGACGGTCGACGATCATGTCGATGGCGCCCTTCTCCAGAATGAATTCGGAACGCTGGAAGCCTTCCGGCAGCGTTTCGCGCACGGTCTGCTCGATTACGCGCGGGCCGGCAAAACCGATAAGCGCCTTCGGTTCGGCAATCACCACATCGCCGACGAAAGCGAAGGAAGCGGAAACGCCACCCATGGTCGGGTCGGTCAGGATCGAAATGAAAGGCAGGCCGGCTTCGGAAAGTTTGGTCAGCGACGCCGTCGTCTTGGCCATCTGCATCAGCGAGAACAGGCCTTCCTGCATGCGGGCGCCGCCGGAAGCGGTAATGCAGATGAAGGGCATCTTCTGCTCGACTGCCGTCTGCACGCCGCGCACGAAACGCTCGCCGAGCACCGAGCCCATCGACCCGCCCATGAAGTCGAACTCGAAGGCGGCGGCAACCACCGGAATGGTCTTGATGGCGCCTTGCAGAACCACCAGCGAATCGCTTTCGCCAGTCGACTGGTTGGCGTCCATCAGACGCTCGGGGTAGGCCTTGGAATCCTTGAATTTCAGACTATCGAGCGGAACGACATCGGCGCCGATCTCGAAGCGGTCTTCGGCATCGAGCAGCAGATCGAGGCGCTGGCGGGCATCCAGGCGGTTGTGATGGCCGCACTTGGGGCACACCTGCAGGTTGTTTTCGAGATCGGTGGCATAAAGCACCGCCTCGCAGGACGAGCATTTGCTCCACAGCCCTTCGGGCAGCGCACCGCGCCGTTGCGGCCCCTGCTCACGCTTGATCTTGGGGGGCAGCAGTTTGGTCAGCCAACTCATTTTTTCACCTCATCCACACCGCGACGAATGTCGGCGACCAAGGCTTTCACATTGGCGCAGGCGGTTTCCGCCGTCGATTTTTCAATTTCTTCGATAATCCGGCTGCCGACGACGATAGCATCGGCGATACCGGCGATGCGTGCTGCGGTCGACGCGTCACGGATGCCAAAACCAACGCCGACCGGCAGGCCAGTCTTTTCGCGAATCAGCGGCAGGCGCTCGGCCACCGCTTCGACATTCAATGCCCCCGAGCCGGTGACGCCGGCCAGCGACACGTAATAAACATAGCCGCTGGCGATTTCGGCGACCTGAGCGATGCGTGCTGCGGTCGACGTCGGGGCGAGCAGAAAAATTGGATCCAAGCCATGCGCCTTCATCGCGGCGCCGAAGCTGACAGCTTCTTCCGGCGGGTAATCGACAACCAGCACGCCATCGACGCCAGCCTGGGCGGCAGCGGCGGCGAACTTTTCCAGGCCCATGGCTTCGATCGGGTTGGCGTAGCCCATCAGAACGACCGGCGTCCTGGCATTGGTGGCGCGAAAGACAACGACCAGTTCGAGCACCTTGCACAGCGTCATGCCCTTGGCCAGCGCCCGTTCCGAGGCGCGCTGGATGGTCGGGCCGTCGGCCATCGGATCGGAGAACGGCACACCGAGCTCGATGACGTCGGCCCCGGCTTCGACCAGCGTGTGCATCAGCGGCAGGGTCAGCGCGGCATCGGGATCGCCAGCCGTGATGAAGGGAATCAGCGCCTTGCGGCCTTCGGCATTCAGCCGGTCAAAAGCGGACTTGATGCGCGACATCAGAAGACGATCCCAGATTTTTCAGCCACGGTGTGCATGTCCTTGTCACCCCGGCCGGAGAGGTTGACCAGCAGAATCTTGTCCTTCGCCAGCGTCGGCGCCAGCTTGGCAGCGTAGGCCAGCGCATGACTGGACTCGAGCGCCGGGATAATGCCTTCCAGACGGCACAGGTTGTGAAAGGCGGCCAGCGCCTCACTGTCGGTGATCGGCTCGTACTCGGCACGGCCGATGTCCTTCAGCCAGGCGTGCTCAGGCCCGACGCCAGGGTAGTCGAGGCCGGCGGAAACCGAATGCGTCTCGATGATCTGCCCGTCGCCGTCCTGCAGCAGATAGGTCCGGTTGCCATGCAGCACGCCCGGCACGCCGGCGGTCAGCGACGCCGCGTGACGACCGGTTTCCATGCCGTCGCCCGCTGCCTCAACGCCGATCAGACGGACACCCTCGACGTCGATGTAAGGGTAGAAGATGCCCATCGCGTTCGAACCGCCGCCAACGCAGGCGATCACCGCATCCGGCTGACGCCCGGTCATTTCAGGCATCTGGGTCAGGCATTCTTCGCCGATGATCTTCTGGAAGTCGCGGACCAGCATCGGGTAAGGGTGCGGGCCGGCGACGGTGCCGATGATGTAGAAGGTGTTGTGGATGTTGGTCACCCAGTCGCGCATCGCCTCGTTCAGCGCGTCCTTCAGCGTCTTCGAGCCGGACTCGACCGGCACGACAGTGGCGCCGAGCAGCTTCATGCGATAGACGTTGGCCGCCTGGCGCCGGATGTCTTCGCTACCCATGTAGACCACGCATTCCATGCCGTAGCGGGCGGCAACCGTCGCCGTCGCCACGCCGTGCTGGCCGGCTCCGGTTTCGGCGATGACACGCGGCTTACCCATGCGCCTGGCGAGCATGGCCTGGCCGATGCAGTTGTTAACCTTGTGGGCGCCGGTGTGATTGAGGTCTTCGCGCTTGAGGTAGATCTGGGCGCCGCCGAGCATTTCGGACCACCGCTTGGCGTGGTAAATCGGCGACGGCCGGCCGACGAAATGCTTCAACTCGTATTCGTATTCGGCGCGGAAGGCCGGATCGGCCTGGGCGGCAGCATAGGCGGCCTTCAGTTCGTCGAGTGCGCCAAACAGCGTCTCGGCCACGAAGACGCCACCGTAGGGGCCAAAATGGCCCTTGGCGTCGGGGAAGTTATATTGACTCATCGGCTTTCCGTACGGCCGCCACGAAGGCAGCGATTTTCGAGTGATCCTTGATTCCCTTGCTCATTTCGACCCCGGAAGAGACGTCGACCGCAACCGGCCGCACACGACGAATCGCGTCGCCGACGTTAGCTGCGGTCAACCCGCCGGAAAGCACCAAAAACGAAGGTAGATCGGGCGGAACCAGCGTCCAGTCGAAAACATGGCCACCACCACCGTAGCCCTCGACAAAGGCATCCAGCAACAGACCCCGGGCATCGGGAAACGAGCGGGCGAATTCTACCAGATCGAGCCCCGGCCTCACCCGCGCCGCCCGCAGATAAGGTCTTGAAAACTGGCGGCAATAGGCGGCATCCTCATCCCCGTGAAACTGCAGCACGTTGATGGGCAGGGCGGCGCAGGCGGCGCGGACGACTTCCAGCGACTCGTTGACAAACAGGCCGACGACATCGATGAACGGTGGTATCCGTTTCACCAGTTCCGCAGCCCGCTGCGGCGTCACGTAGCGCGGACTGGCCGGGTAGAACACAAAACCGAGTGCGTCGGCGCCGGCCGCCACTGCCGCCTCCACATCCTCTTCGCGGGTCAGGCCGCAAATCTTGATTCGGGTTTTCATTTCAGCATTCCATCGAGGAAATCGTCATCAGGGTCGGGCAATCCCCAGTGCGGCTCGTAGATCGGGCCACGGAAATACAGTCCATCCGGCGAAAACGTCGGCGCCGCCAGCTTGCGATCCCTCATTTGCAGCAATTCGTCGATCCACCCAGGTTGCTGTGCACCTTTGCCAATATAGACCAGCGTGCCAACCAGATTGCGCACCATGTGATGGAGAAAAGCGCTGGCTTCGAAATCGAACACCAGCATTGAACCATATTGCTGTACCTCGGCCCGCCACAATGTCTTGACCGGCGTCTTCGCCTGACACCCGGCAGCGCGAAAGGCCGAAAAATCGTGCTCGCCGAGCAGTCGACCGCAGGCATCCTGCATCACCGCCAGATCGAGCGGCCCGTGAAACCAGCCGACCCGCCCGTGCCACAAGCCAGCCCGTTGCGGGCGATTGAGCAGCAAATAGCGGTAGCGCCGACCCCGAGCACTGAACCGGGCATGAAAGTCTTCCGCCACCGGCTGCGCCCAGCGGACAGCCACACCATCCGGCAAATGCGAATTCACACCACGCACCCAGGCAGTCAATGGGCGTTCGACCGGTGCGTCGAAATGGGCGACCTGGTGGCTGGCATGGACGCCAGCATCGGTGCGTCCGGCACAGATGACCCCGACCGTCCGGCCGGCGATCTCGCGCAAGGCGGATTCCACGGCGTCCTGCACCGTGCCGCCATTCGCCTGGCTTTGCCAGCCATGAAACGATGTTCCGCAATACTCGACACCGAGGGCAATTCTCCCGACCGTCACCCATTCACCCCAATGAAATTGCGCATATTGAAAAAGCCAGGACACCCAGGCAAGCAAGATAATCGATCAGTTGCCAGGACGACACCTCGACCCGTAATTTCGTGGGCCCATCATCCCCACCGGGATTACCGTCCAGCATGCTGCGCCATGCCCCTTTCGGCATCTCGACCTGCAAATTCTCCATAACCAGCGACAAACGTACCGCCAACCGGTCGGTCGCTACGCCGCGGCGAGACAGCGGACCCAGCAGCGACATCAGCGCGACCAGCAAGCCACGCTGGCCGAGCAAGGCAAACAGCCACGCCAGGTAGCCCAGCATCAACACCAGGCGTGCCACATGCAGGGTGGCTTCCGCCGCACCCTCATGGGTAGGCAGCCAAGCCTGACCAAGGAGTGCATCGCCCGCACTACCGTAGGCCAGTATCAGCCAGACGCTGAGCAACAACCAGCGCAGGCGGCGCAGCAATACCCACCATCCGGGCAAGATCTGCCGTAACGTCGATAGCAGCAAAAGCAACACCAATCCAAGCCCGCCAAAACCAAGGAACTGGATGACGACAATACCCGACAGGCAAACCAGCAAGGCTGAAGATGGATGCAAAAAACCGGCCCCAAAAAATGCACATGGCCCCATGCGGGGCCATGTGTGTGCCATACGCAAATCCGGATTCTAACCGCGCAGGCGGCCAATAATCTCCCGGGCCTGCTCGACCAGATCGCCGCTGCCTTCGGCCATCACCTCTTCCAGCAACTCGCGGGCCTGAGCATGGTCGCCCATTTCTTCGTAGGCCTTGGCCAAGGCCAGCTTGGTACCCACTTCCTCGTTGGCCTGACCACCCTGGAATCCTTCGCCAGCAAAGTTGCCAGAGAGATCGACAACCTGTGTCGGCTCCGATGCATCAGCACCGAGATCCAGATTGATCGATGTCATGTCGAACTCGGGAACCGGCATCGGCTGACCGATGAAGACAGATTCGCTGAGACTCACATCAAAATCGGTAGCGCCAGCATCGAAGTCAACACTCATGCCGGCCATGCCGTCGACGACTGTCAGGTCGCCATTGTTCACCTCATGGACGAACGCGGGGTCGACGACGGTTTCCGCCAGTTGGTCACCACTGATCGTGGTCTCCTGCAACACCTGCGGATTGACAAGCTTATCGCTGCCGTAATCGCCACTCACGGTAGCCGACACGCCGGTATCGAGTTGGAAGTCGATGAAGGTTTCGGAGAAATCATTTTCGCCACTGGCACTGCTGCCCATCACGAGCATTTCCGTAGCCGGCAATTGCGGATTCACCTCGGTTGCGACGAACGGATCGGGCGAGGACACGCCAAGATCAAAGTCGATTGCTTCAATTTCGGGGAGCGATTCCACGATTTCCGGTACCCGCACGGAAACCGGTTCCAACGGCTGTCCGGGACTGCCCAGATCAAAATCAAGGGCATTGACGTCACTGCTCACGACCGTATGGGAAAAATCGATCTCTTCGGAAGCCAAGGCACTGGTTTCAGGTAATTCTTCCGCCGGCAGTTCCGGAACGGCAAATTGTTCCGCAGCCGCTGCTGTAGCCATCACACCCAGAGTGCCGGGAAGGACCGTTGTCGCCCTCGTCCCGTCGAGCGTGGCTGCCGCCGTGGCACTCTCGGCTTCGGACGGCACCGCAGACCGACCACTCGAATACAACGGGTTCTCGGGATCCAGGGCCACGCCCATGGCGGCAACCTTTTCCCATTCGGCACCAACGCCACCAGTCTGCGCGTAAAGCTCGCTAGCCAGCGTATCGAATTGCTTGACGCTCTTCCGGTTCGAATAAATCTCAAGCAGCTTGGCATGAATGGCCGTGCGATGGGGATCCTTGCGCAGGGCTTCGATCAGGATTTCCTCGGCCTGCGCATCGCGGCCATAAGCCATGTACACATCGGCCTCGGCGACCGGATCGACTTCATCGGTATCGATGGTACCAGGGCCAGTCTGACTGAAATCACCCGTCTGCAGCGGTACGTTACCGGTGTCCACGCTCTGACCGCCGGTCATCCGAAAAACCGAATTCGGTCCCAAGCTCGAAGGCCCGGGAACCGCAGCGGTAAGCGCGGGTTCCGGCTCGGTGCGACGCCGACGGAGCAGGAAATAACCTGCCAGCAGCGCCAGCATCCCGCCGCCAATCAAAGGCAGGGGATCGAAATCTGAATCAGGCGCTGGCGCAGCGGCAGGTTGCTTGGGCGCTTCCGGCGGCTTGACGTCCGGTGCCTTCGGCGCTTCCACCTGCGTCACCTCTTCCGCAGCCTTCGGCGGCTCCACTGGTTTCGGCGGCTCGACAACAGGTGCTGGCTCGGCGGCTTTCGGCGCCTCGACCGGCTTGGGTGGTTCGGCAGGCGCAGCCGGCTTCAGCTCTTCCTTCTTGCCCGATGCCTGCTGCTGCAGTTCCGCCAGACGCTGGGTCTTCATGTCGACCAGCTTCTGCAGTTCAACGACATTCTTTTCCAGTACCGCCAGGCGGTCCTGCGCTTCCTTGAGCGCCTTGTCCTTGGCGATCAGGTCCTCTTCAACCGCTGCGGCCGGCCGGCCACCCGCAGCGCCCTTCGCGGCCATTTCTGCCCGTGAAACCTTGACCTGATCCTTGCTCTGTTCGGCTGGCGAGGCTTTTTCTTCCACGCGCGCGGTGATTTTACCGGAGGCGCTCTGAGCCGCATCCTCCTGCTTGGCCTGCCCCTTGGCAGTCGCCGCAGCCAGTTTCTGGCGATAGGCGTTCCAGTCGCCGGCCTGTGTCACGTAAGCCTTCCTTGCCTCGGCTTCGGGCACGGCAGCTACGGTGGCCTTGTCGGGAACATTGAGGATGGCGCCCGCCTTGAGGCGATTGATATTATCCCCGATGAACGCATCCGGATTCTTCTTGAACAAGCCAACCAGCATCTGCTCCAGCGAAACGCCATCGTGTTTCGTTTCACCGGCAATCTTGCGCAGGGTATCGCCCTGCTGGACGAGATGCGTCCCGGCTTCGCCGGATTTCCTCGATTCCGTTGCTGCTCTCGGCACCACGGTTGCGGCCTTGGGCGCATCGGATCTCACCGTCGCTGTCGGTGCTGGCGCGGGTCCGTGAACCGTTTCGACGACGCGAGCTTCCGCTGTGGAAACCGGACGCGCTGCCGCCCTGGCAGCTACCTCCGGTGGGTCGAGCAGGAAGGTGTATTCGCGGACGCTAGGCCCTGCCGGCCAGTTCAGTTCAACCAGGAAATCCATGAAAGGATCATTCACCGGCTTGGCGGAACTGATCTTCAGCACCGGCGTGCCATTGCTGCGCTTCTCGATGGCGAAGCGCAGGTCGTACAACGCTGTCGCATAGTCGATGCCCGCCTCGCGGAAGGCCGATTGCGGCGCCAGCCGCGCTGACATCCCAGCCAATTCGGCACGCGAAGCGTTGAGCTCGATCTCGGCCCGCAACGGCTGGCCAAGACCGGAAAGCACGGTGATCTTGCCAAGACCGGCGGCCTCAGCCAGCCAGGGAGCAAATGATAGGCAGGAAGCAACAGCCACAGCCACTGCACGTTTTTTGAAGTTTGTCTTTGTCGTATCTGGCACGGCGCCACCCATCCTGAGCGTCGAATTCGGGACTTTCAAATTAACATCATGCACTTAGCAATGCAAGCTAATCCGAGTTCTAAACAGCGGCTTTTGGCATATTTCCAACATAAAAAAACCGGGGTCGCAGCCCCGGCTTTCTTGATGAGGTGACGCGATCAGGCGTCGAGCAAAATGCGCAGCATGCGGCGCAGTGGCTCGGCGGCGCCCCACAGCAACTGGTCACCGCAGGTGAAGGCGGCGAGGTATTCCGGGCCCATCGCCATCTTGTGCAGACGGCCAACCGGCACGGTCAGCGTACCGGTGACGGCAGCCGGGGTCAGCTCACGCTCGGAGATTTCGCGATCGTTGGGCACGACCTTGGCCCACGGATTGGCCTTGGCCAGCATGTCGCTGATTTCATCGAGCGGCACATCCTTCTTCAGCTTGATGGTCAGTGCCTGCGAGTGGCAGCGCATGGCGCCGATGCGCACGCACAGACCGTCGATGGGGATCGAACCAGCCGAGCGGAAAGCCGGCTTGCCGAGGATCTTGTTGCATTCGGCGCCGCCCTTCCACTCTTCCTTGGATTGACCGCCGTCAACCGGCACGTCGATCCACGGAATCAGGGAACCGGCCAGCGGCGTGTTGCGGAAGTTCTTCTTCGGGAAAGCGTCAGAACGAATAGTCTCGGCCACCTTGCGGTCGATGTCGAGGATGGCGGAAGCCGGGTCGGCCAGCAGGTCGGCGACCGACGAGTGGATGGCGCCCATCTGCGCGATCAGTTCGCGCATGTTCTGCGCACCAGCGCCCGAAGCCGCCTGGTAGGTCATCGAGGTGGCCCATTCGATCAGGTCGTTCTGGAACAGGCCGCCGAGGCCCATCAGCATCAGGGAAACCGTGCAGTTGCCGCCGATCCAGTTCTTGCCGCCCTTGGCCAGCGAATCCTTGATCACGTTCATGTTGACCGGGTCGAGGATGATCACGGCGTCGTCGGCCATGCGCAGTGCCGAGGCGGCATCGATCCAGTGACCGTTCCAGCCGGTGGCGCGCAGTTTGGGGAAGACTTCCTTGGTGTAGTCGCCGCCCTGGCAGGTAATGATGATTTCGCAAGCCTTCAGCGCCTCGATGTTGGAAGCGTCCTGCAGCGGCAACGAGGCTTCCTTGCCACCGAACACCGGTGCCTTGCCGCCCGCGGCGGAGGTGGAGAAATAAACCGGATCGATATAGGCGAAATCGCCCTCTTCGACCATGCGCTGCATCAGCACGGAACCGACCATGCCACGCCAACCGACCAGACCAACCTTCTTCATGACTCTCTCTCCGAATGAATCTTTGTTTAACGCCCGAACCCGTCGTTCGGTTTACGCCAGCGCCGCCAGTACGGCGTCGCCCATTTCCTTCGTCCCGACCTTGTTGGTCCCGCGTTCGTAGATGTCGCCGGTGCGATAGCCTTGCGCCAAGACTTTTTTGACCGCATTTTCGACGCGGAGTGCCTGCTCTTCGAGGCCGAAGGTATAACGCAGCATCATCGCCGCCGACAGGATGGTCGCCAGCGGATTGGCCACGCCCTTGCCGGCGATGTCCGGCGCCGAACCGTGCGACGGCTCGTAGAGGCCCTTGTTCTTGTCGTCGAGCGAAGCCGACGGCAGCATGCCGATCGAACCGGTCAGCATCGAAGCCTCGTCGGACAGGATGTCGCCGAACATGTTGCCGGTAACCATCACGTCGAACTGCTTCGGTGCCTTGACCAGTTGCATCGCGGCATTGTCGACCAGCATGTGGCTGAGTTCGACATCCGGGTAATCGTGGGCGATCTCGATCATCACATCGCGCCAGAGCTGGGTGCATTCGAGGACGTTCATCTTGTCGACCGAACACAGCTTCCTGTTGCGCTTCTGCGCCGCCTGGAAGGCGACATGGCCGATGCGACGGATTTCCGATTCGCTATACACCATCGTGTTGAAACCGACCCGCTCGCCGTTTTCCTCACGCACACCGCGCGGCTGACCGAAGTAGATATCGCCGGTCAACTCGCGAATGATCAGGATATCCAGCCCGGCAACGATTTCCGGCTTCAGCGTCGACGCATTGGCCAGTTCCGGATAAAGGATGGCCGGCCGCAGGTTGGCGAACAGGTTCAGATCCTTGCGGATACCGAGCAGGCCGCGCTCCGGGCGTTGCTCGCGGGGCAGGCTGTCCCACTTCGGGCCGCCGACGGCGCCAAGCAGGATGGCGTCGGCGGCACGGGCCAGCTTCTGGGTCGCTTCCGGATAGGGGTTGCCGGTCGCATCGACCGCGCCACCGCCCAGCAAGGCCTCTTCCATCTCGAACTTGAGATCGAGCACCTTGAGGACGCGCACTGCCTCGGCAGTGATCTCGGGACCGATGCCGTCGCCCGGCAGAACACAAATCTTCATGTTGTCTCCTTGTTACGCGAACAGCCAAGGCTGGTCGATACGCCGCTTTTCTTCAAACTCGCGAATCTTCTCGGCATGGCGCAGGGTCAGGCCGATGTCGTCCCAGCCATTGAGCAGACACTCCTTGCGGAAGGCGTCGATCTGGAACGGGATGCCGTGGCCGTCCGGGCGAATCACCGCCTGGGCCTGAAGATCGACGACCAACTTGTAGCCGGGCATCGCCTCAACCTGCTGGAACAACGCCTCAACTTCGGCCGCCGGCAGCACGATCGGCACAATGCCGTTCTTGTAGCAGTTGTTGAAAAAGATGTCGGCGAACGACTCGGCGATGATCGCCTTGAAGCCGAAGTCGAGCAGCGCCCACGGCGCGTGTTCGCGCGAGCTGCCGCAGCCGAAGTTGGCGCGCGCCAGCAGCACTTCGGCGCCCTGATAACGCGACTGGTTGAGCACGAAATTCGGGTTCTTCGGGCGGCCTGAAGCATCCTGTCCGGGCTGACCGACATCCATGTAACGCCATTCGTCGAAGGCGTTCGGGCCGAAACCGGAACGCTTGATCGACTTCAGGAACTGCTTGGGAATGATCGCATCGGTATCGACATTGTTGCGGTCGAGCGGTGCCACCAGACCTTCCAGACGAATGAATTTTTCCATTTACTTGGCTGCCTTCTCGATGGCTTCGCCACCTTTCTTGATGTCCTTGCCGACACCTTCCATCGTATTGCACGCGGCAACGGCCAGCACGCAAGCGATCAGGGCAAACATTTTTTTCACGACACTCTCTCCTTACAGCACGTCGCGCACGTCGGCAAAGCGCCCAGCAATCGCCGCCGCCGCCGCCATCGCCGGACTGACGAGATGCGTCCGCCCGCCGGGGCCCTGACGGCCTTCGAAATTACGGTTGGAGGTCGAAGCACAACGCTCGCCGGGCTCCAGACGATCGGCATTCATCGCCAGGCACATCGAGCAACCTGGTTCGCGCCATTCGAAACCGGCGGCGATGAAAACCTTGTCGAGCCCTTCGGCCTCGGCCTGGCGCTTGACCAAGCCGGAACCCGGCACGGCCAGCGCCAGCTTGACGTTGGCGGCAACGTGACGTCCCTTAAGGACCGAGGCGGCTTCCCGCAGATCCTCGATGCGCGAGTTGGTGCAGGAACCGATGAAGACCTTGTCGATGGCGATCTGCTTGATCGGCGTATTCGGATTCAGGCCCATGTACTGCAGGGCGCGTTCCATGCCCTCGCGCTTGACCGGATCGGCCTGCTTGGCCGGATCGGGCACGACGGCGTCGATGGCGACGACCATTTCCGGCGAAGTACCCCAGGTCACTTGCGGACGAATATCTTCGGCCTTCAGCGTGACGACGCGGTCGAACTGCGCGCCGGCATCGGAATGCAGCGTACGCCAGTAGGCGACGGCCAGGTCCCAGATCTCGCCCTTCGGCGAGAAGGGGCGGCCCTTCAAATAATTGATCGTGGTGTCGTCGACCGCAACGAAGCCCATCCGGGCGCCACCCTCGATGGCCATGTTGCACAGGGTCATGCGCCCTTCCATGCTCAGGCCACGAATCGCGCTGCCGCCGAATTCGATGGCATAGCCGTTGCCGCCGGCCGTGCCGATGGTGCCGATGATGGCCAGCGCCACGTCCTTGGCGGTGACGCCCTTGCCCAGCTTGCCGTCGACGGCGATCAGCATGGTCTTCGACTTCTTCTGCAACAGGCATTGCGTGGCCAGCACGTGCTCGACTTCCGAGGTGCCGATGCCGTGCGCCAGACAGGCGAAGGCGCCGTGCGTCGAGGTATGCGAGTCGCCACAGACCACGGTCATCCCCGGCAGCGTCGCGCCGTTTTCCGGACCGACGACGTGCACGATGCCCTGCTTCGGATCCTTGAACGGGAAATAGGCCAGCGCGCCGACTTCGCGGATGTTGGCATCCAGCGTTTCGACCTGCTGACGCGAAACCGGGTCCTTAATCCCCTCGTCCCAGTGGTCGGTCGGCGTATTGTGGTCGGCCGTAGCGACGATGGAGGAGACGCGCCACGCCTTGCGGCCGGCCAGCTTGAGGCCCTCGAAGGCCTGCGGGCTGGTCACTTCGTGCACCAGGTGACGGTCAATATAAAGGAGGGCCGTGCCATCAGCTTCCTGATGGACGACATGGTTCTCCCAGAGTTTGTCGTAAAGTGTCTTCGACATGGAGCGCTTCGAATGGGCCGTAAAGCATTTAATTATGGCACAGGATCGGCGGTTTTTGCCTCGCTGGCGGCGTCGACCGCAACAGGCTCGCGCACCCAGCGCCAGACCAGCAAAAAGCCGATCAGCGCGAAGACCGAGCCGAGCGTATAGGTCCAGCCGGCGCCGATGCCATCCCAGGTCCAGCCGCTGATCAGCCCGCCGAGCAACCCGCCGGCGCCGAAGGAAATGCTGGAATACAGCGCCTGCCCCCGGCCCTGAGCGCGGCCGGGAAACCAGAGATTGACCGCGGCGATGGCCGCGGCATGGTAGGCGCCGAACGTGAGACCGTGCATCAGTTGCGCCACCACCATCACCGCCAGCGACTCGACACCCCAGCCGATCAGCAGAAAACGCAGTACGGCAGCGGCGAAACTAGCCAGCAGCAACAGGCGCAGCGAATAGCGCTGCACCAGCCGCGCCATCAGCATGAAGACAACAATTTCCGCCAGCACCCCGAGCGACCACAAGCCGCCAACTTCGGCCTTGCTGTAACCGTTATCGGCAAGATGAATGGAATAGAAGACATAGAGCGCGCCATGGGCGGCCGACATGGCAAAGCATGCTGCCAGCAATGCCCGCACGCGCGGCTGTCGGAGGATGTCGGCAACCGGCAGGCTGCCGGGAGGGTGCGGCGCCGCAGGGGCATCGGGCAAAATGGCAGCGAGCACCAGGATGCCGGCCAGGATTACCCAGCACACCCACAGCACACCGGTCAGCGGCAGCACATCGAGGACGGCGCCAGTGCCCAGCACGGCGACGATGAAGCCGATCGACCCCCACAGGCGGATACGGCTGTAACGCCTGCGCTCCTCGCGCAGGTGGTCGAAGGTCAGCGTCTCGACCAGCGGCAGCGCGGCGCTCCAGAAGAAGGCGATGACCGCCATCGCCACCAGCATGCCGCCCAGTTTATCGAGCCAGAAAAAGGCGGTGAACCCGGCCAGCCCGGCGACTGCGGCCAGACGGATGATTGCCATGCGCCGGCCGAAACGGTCAGCCAGCCAGCCCCACAGATTGGGGCCGAACAGGCGCATCAACTGCATCTGTGACATCAGCAGGCCGATGTCCCAGGCCGAAAAATTCAGGGATTGGAGATAGAGCCCGAAATACGGCGAGAAAGCGCCGATGAAGGCAAAATAGAAAAAATAATAGCCCGAGAGGCGCCAGTAAGGCAGAGCGTGCATCCAGCGATTTTACCGGATGCACCGTCGGGCAACGGGGCTGTTTAGGCCCCGACGGACTGCTGGCCGGCGCGGAAGGCGAGCAGCATGTGGTAGAGCTCGTCCTTGAGTTGGACGCGCTGTTTCTTCATGTCCTCGATAGTGAAATCGGCCACCGGCATGTCATTCTCTTCGAGATCCTCGACCTTGCCGGTCAGACGATGGTAGCTGGCGAACAGCTTGGCGAAGTGGGCATTGCCGGTCTTCAGCGCATGAATCGCGTCGGCAAATTCCGGAAATTCGTGATGGAGATCGTGGTGATCGACTTGCATGAAACGCTCCCTTTACGGCAATTTCGCTCGACGAGCGGCAAAAAAGCTCTGGATTTTACGCGATTTTTCCCGGAATGCGCGGTGTTTGGCAAATGACATCGCCACATTGCGCCCGGTAACGCAGGGCGTGATCCATCAGCACCAACGCCAGCATGGCTTCAGCAATCGGCGTCGCACGAATGCCGACACAGGGATCATGCCGCCCCTGGGTAGCCACCTCGATGGCATTACCCTGGCTGTCGATCGAGCGGCGCGGCTGGGCAATCGACGAAGTCGGCTTGATCGCCATATTGACGACGATGTCCTGACCGGTGGAAATCCCGCCGAGAACGCCACCGGCGTGGTTGGTGACGAAACCTTCCGGGGTCATTTCGTCGCTGTGTTCGCTCCCCTTTTGCGCCACGGACGCAAATCCGGCACCGACTTCGACCCCCTTGACGGCGTTGATGCCCATCATCGCGTAGGCGATTTCAGCGTCCAGCCGGTCGTAAACCGGCTCGCCCCAACCCGGTGGAACACCGGTCGCGGCGACGGTAATCCTGGCGCCGACCGAATCGAGTGACTTGCGCAGGCTGTCCATGTAGTTTTCCAGTTCCGGCACCAGCCCGGCATTCGGCGCGAAGAAGGCATTGCCGTCAATGTCATCGGCAGAAACGAAGGGGATCTCGATTGGCCCGAGCGCGCTCATCCAGCCGCGGATGCTCACGCCGTAGCGCTCCAGCAGCCACTTGCGGGCGATCGCCCCGGCCGCGACGCGCACCGCGGTCTCGCGCGCCGACGAGCGGCCACCGCCACGGTAGTCACGGAAACCGTATTTCTGCGTATAGGTGTAATCGGCATGGCCGGGGCGGAAAGTCTCGGCGATATTGCCGTAATCCTTGCTGCGCTGGTCCTGATTGCGGATCAGCAGGGCGATTGGCGTTCCCGTGGTTTTTCCTTCGAAAACGCCGGAGAGAATCTCGACCTCATCCGGCTCGCGGCGTTGGGTCACATGCCGCGAGGTACCCGGCTTGCGGCGATCGAGTTCGGCCTGGATGTCGGTCGCATCGAGCGCCAGCCCCGGCGGGCAGCCATCCACCACGCAACCGATTGCCGGGCCGTGCGATTCGCCGAACGAAGTGACGGTAAACAGGGTGCCAAAAGTATTGCCGGACATGGAAAGGGCATTCGAAAGCGAAACCGGCAGTTTACCATGCCGGGCAAAAAGCCCTCACCCGGAGCGTCGACCGCAACCGGGCCGTGAACTACGTTAACGATCTGCCGGAAATGCAAAAAGGCGGCCGCAGCCGCCTTTTCTGGTTCAACCCATTCAGCCCTGCGGCTCGTCCGGCCAGTTCTTGATGTAGTTCTTGAGCATCTTGTTTTCGAAGCTCTGCTCTTCGAGCACCGCCTTGGCGACGTCGAGGAAGGAAATGACCCCCATCAGCGTATCGCCGTCGATCACCGGCAGGTAGCGCGAGTGCTTTTCGATCATCAGGCGCCGCAGGTCGTTGGCCTGCATGTCAGGGAAAGCCGTCACCGGATTCTTGACCATGACGTCGCCGACCGTCACGCCGACCGGACAGGAATCGTGCTGCTTCATCGCCTGCAGCACTTCGCGGAAGGTCAGCATGCCGGCCATCTTGCCGGCCTCCATGACCACCAGCGATCCGACATCGAGCTCCGCCATGGTGTCAATGGCCGTGGCGAGGGGCTGTTGGGGAGTTGCGGTGTACAAGGTGCCGCCCTTGAGTTGAATGATCTCCCTGACCTGCATGATGTCTCTCCGGAAATTGTGGATTATTGATCAACAGATGTTAGAGCATCCGGCCGGATTGGGGAAGCACCGGACGTGGCGATCCTGCCAGCGGACCGCAAACCTAAGCCCTGAAAACCATGGGGTTTTCCCCAATCCATTCCGACGAAACTTATGGCATTGGCACTTGTCCATCGTCATAACAGGCTATACAATTCTTTATATTACCTAAGTCATAAGCCGCTAGGATGCTTGGGTAAGCCTAAAACACTGGCGGATGGAGAGTAGAGATGACAACTGTAAAAACCATTGAAAAAATCGATGCCCGTGAAATCCGGCGCAAACTCGGCCTCAATCAGCAACAATTCTGGTCCACCCTCGGCGTGACGCAAAGCGGCGGTTCACGCTATGAAAGCGGGCGCAACATGCCCAAGCCGGTGCGCGAGCTTCTGCGCCTGGTGCATGTTGAGCAAATCGACATCAAGTCGATCAAGCGTGAGGACTGGGACGTGATCGAATACCTGAAGGCGCAGGAACCGGAGCTTTACAAGTCGCTCAAAAAATCGGCCCGCAGCAAGGGCAAGAAGGCTGCCTGAAATTCGGCCTAAAAAGGCCGTCGACCGCAACAGCAGGCGTCACGGGGAAACCACCACCCGGATGCCTGTTTTTTTTCGGATCTCCGCGGCAAAGATTTCGAGTTCTTCCGCCGCCAGGCGCGTCAGGCGGGGCGCAGCCGGCTGCAGCGACGGCCGCGCCAGCCCGTAGAGATGAACGCCGGCCAGACTAGCCGCCAGCGGCTTAAGCAGTGCGCAATAGGCATCGCGTGCCGCGGCGTCAGGCGCCTGGCCATCCAGCGCAAACCAGCAGGTCTGCACCCAGGTTGGCGCCAAGCCGGCACACGTGGCCAGATTGCGCCGGACTTTTTCGGCCTCCAGCGGCACACCGTTGATCGCCGCGACCTCGTCGGCCGTCGCACGATCGACCTTGAACCAGACCTCGCCGCCCAACTCGCCCAGCACACTGATACCTTCCTGCACCCCCGGACGATGCAACATGCTGCCGTTGGTAATCAGCCGCACCGGCAACTTTCCGGCCAGACCGTAACGCTGCAACACGCTGCGCACACGCTGGACCGCCTCGGGAAACTCGGTGGCACTCGTCGGTTCGCCGTTCCCTGAAAAAGCGATATCCTCCAGACGCTGCGCATCTGCGGGAACCTGGCGCGCCATGAAATCGCCGTGCAATGCGTCTTCCAGAAACGCCGCCAACTCCCGTTCGAGCAGGTCGAGGTCGATCGGCGGCGGTCCGCCGCGGGTCAGGTTGTCGACCTGGCAATAGACGCAGGCCCAGTTGCAGGCGTTATTGACGTTCAAATTGATGCCCACCGACACCCCGCCCGCCCTGCGGGAAACCACGGGATAGACATAGCGCATTCCGGCACTGTCGCGCCGGTGGTCTTCGATCGTCAGCATGGCTCCATTGTATAATCCGCGACCTCTTAAAAGACGAATCCACCATGCTGATCACCCGCCGCCTCGAATTCGACGCGGGCCACCGCATCCCCGACCATCGCAGCCAGTGCCGGCATCTGCACGGCCACCGCTACATCATCGAAATCTCGCTGTCGGGAAACATCATCGACAAGGCCGGCGACGCCGCCAACGGCATGGTCATGGATTTTTCGCAGGTCAAGGACCTGGCCAAGGCACATTTGGTCGACGAGTGGGACCACGCCTTTCTGGCATTCGCTGGCGACAGTGCCATCGTAGACTTCCTGAACTCGCTGCCCGGGCACAAGACGGTCATCCTCGACCGCGTCCCGACCGCGGAGAATCTGGCGCGAATCGCTTTCGACCGTCTGAACGCGGTTTACCGCGACACCTACGGCAACCAGCTGCAACTCGAACGCGTTCGCCTCTACGAAACCCCGAACTGCTGGGCCGATGCCGTACGTCCAAGCAGCGCTGATTGACCCGGAATCGGTGGCACGTTCAGCGTACGGAACAAGCGAGAATTTTGATCTACCTGCGAGGTAGAACTGGCGGGTCCGGTGAGATTCGAACTCACGATGGGTTTCCCCACGCCGGTTTTCAAGA
>DJUX01000032.1 GCA_002440665.1 Dechloromonas sp. UBA6271 | reverse complement strand
CGTACTGATCTGCCGGGACCGTGCCGGGAACACGGCAGACTTCATGCTGGAGCAAGCCGACAAGGCGCACATCTGCGCGGCGCTCAAGCCGCTCTTGGCGGCCGATGTCATTCTGTGCACCGACGGAGAAACGGCGCTGGCGGCGGTTGCCAAAGAAATGGGGATCACCCACCGCCCAGTCAATCTGGCCGCTGGTCAGCATGTCGTCGCCGGTGTCTATCATGTCCAGAACGTCAATGCCTACGATAGCCGACTCAAGGAATGGATGCGCCGCTTCCACGGCGTGGCTACCCGCTACCTGGGCAACTATCTGGGCTGGCGACGCCTGATTGAACGGCACGGCCGGGAAATTTCATCAGCCGATTTCCTGCGCGCCACTTTGGGAATCGATCAGGTTCAACATGCCATGGGTACATAGCCTTTTTGTTTATGGGGTGCGCGAGCGGAAATGAACGACGGCCAGGCAGCCGCCAGTCTGGCAAGTAAGGCGGGGACGCTCAGGATATTGGTCACGCGCTTGAAGTTATGATCAAGCACTGCCAAGGCCATTTCGCCCCGAACACCACATAGGCCTCTGAGCAGGAAGGGGGCGTTGCCGAAGATGCGCTCCTTGAGGTTGCCAAACGGATGCTCGACGATTTCCGGACCGCGTTTCATCATCTCCGGTTTGGCCTGGCATCGTGCCTGAGCCGCTTCGAAGGCCGCCTCATCGAAATGGCGACTGACGAAGCGTTGTTTGACCTGTGTGCATCGAGGCTTCAGGGCGCATACCGGACAAGCCGCGGTCGTGTAGGTCACAATCCGCTTCGCGCTCATGACCTGTTTGCGCTGAAGTCCCTGATCAGCCGGGCAGCGGTAGGCATCCTGTTCGGCATCGTAGGTGAAATCGCGCTTCGCGAAGAGTTTGCCATCGCCTTGGTTGTTGACCGCTCGATTGGGTGGGACAAAAGCCGTGATGTCCCGCTCGGCACAGTGCGCCAACTGCTCTCCGTTGGAATAGCCGGCATCGGCCACGACGCTCAGGCGTTCCTGATCGAGCACTTCTTTGGCGGCCTCGGCCATCGGTGCCAACTGTCAGTTGTTGCTGGCATCCTGCGTCACCGCGTGATGCAGAATCAGCCCATGTTCGGCGTCGACGACACTTTGCACGTTGTAGGCAACCCGGGTCGGCCCCTGAGCCGTCTTCATCAGACGGGCTTCGGCTTCCCTCTGAACATGGTGATCGATGCGCATCTCGGTCATCAATGCCGCCGCCGTGGTCACGTCGTCGCGTCTGTCCTTCAAACGGGCCAGCGTTTCCCGCAGCGCACTGGCATCGGGAGCTGCATCAGCTTGCTCCGCCGCATCGGCCGCTTCCAGTTCAGCCATGTAGCGGGCAATGTCTGCATCAAGCGCTGCCACTTGCCTTTCCAGCTTCCCGCGGCTGACCGCCTTGCGCTTGCTGGCGACTGCTTGAAACTTCGAACCATCAATTGCGACCAACTCACCACGAATCAGGCGCTCACCCCGGCAGAAAGCCACGAAGACCCGGCACGCCGCCGCGAAGGCCGCGCCATTCTCCCGGCGAAAGTTGGCGACAGTCTTGAAGTCCGGCGTCAGCCGCTTCAGCAGCCAGAGCACTTCAAGGTTGCGATGGCTTTCCCGCTCCAGCTTGCGCGAGGAGCGAATCTGGTTCAAATAGCCATACAGCTACAGCTTCAGCAGGTCCGCCGGATCGTACGGCGGTCGCCCCGTACTCTTCGGTTGCGCCTTGGCAAAGCCCAACCGGGCCACATCGACCCGATCCACCCAGAGGTTGATGACACGGACCAGATGATCCTCCGGAATCAACTCGTCCAGCGAGACCGGGAACAGTGCCCCTTGTGATCTCGATTCACCCTGTACAAAGCCCATAAGCAACAATGCCTGCCATCTTTCGATGACAGGCATTGTCTCAATTTAAGGCTATCTCAAACTGGTTTTTACAGTCTGCGAGGGCCGGTTTTCGTTTCGGCAATCAGGCGCTGACTGGAATCTTGCCGATCTTGATCTGCCATTCCTTCGGCCCGGTGTTGTGAACCGAGATGCCTGAAGAGTCGACCGCAACCGTCACCGGCATGTTCTCGACATCGAACTCGTAGATCGCTTCCATGCCCAAGTCGGCAAAGCCGACGACCTTGGCCGACTTAATCGCCTTGGCGACCAGGTAGGCAGCACCGCCAACGGCCATTAGGTAGGCCGACTTGTTGTCCTTGATCGCCTCGATGGCGACCGGGCCGCGTTCGGACTTGCCGATCATCGAAATCAGGCCGGTCTGTTCGAGCATCATGCGGGTGAACTTGTCCATCCGTGTGCCGGTGGTTGGGCCGGCCGGGCCGACGACTTCGTCGCGCACCGGATCGACCGGGCCAACGTAGTAAATCACGCGGTTGGTGAAGTCCACCGGCAGCTTTTCGCCCTTGGTCAGCATGTCGGCAATACGCTTGTGGGCAGCATCACGGCCGGTCAGCATCTTGCCGTTGAGGAGCAGTTTCTGGCCTGGTTTCCAGGCAGCGACTTCTGCCTTGGTCAGCGTGTTCAGGTTGACCTGAGTCGCCGACTTGAGGTCCGGCGTCCAGGTGACGGCCGGCCAGTCTTCCAGCTTCGGCACTTCGAGCTTGGCCGGGCCGGAGCCATCGAGATGGAAATGGCAGTGGCGGGTGGCCGCGCAGTTGGGGACCAGGGCAACCGGCAGGTTGGCGGCGTGGCACGGGTAGTCCAGCACCTTGACGTCGAGCACGGTGGTCAGGCCGCCCAGGCCCTGGGCACCAACGCCCAGCGCGTTGATCTTTTCCATCAGTTCGAGGCGCAATTCTTCCGGGCGGGTCAGCTTGGCGCCGGTGGCCGCCTTGGCTTTCAGTTCGTGGATATCGACCGGCGCCATGATCGATTCCTTGGCCAGCAGCATAGCTTTTTCCGGCGTGCCGCCGATACCGATGCCGATGATGCCGGGCGGACACCAGCCGGCGCCCATTTCGGGGATCTTGTGCAGCACCCAGTCGACGAGGTCGTCGGACGGGTTGAGCATGGCGAATTTGGACTTGGCTTCCGAACCGCCGCCCTTGGCGGCACAGATCACTTCAACGTGGTGGCCGGGAACGATTTCGAAATGCACGACGGCCGGGGTGTTGTCCTTGGTGTTCTTGCGGGCGCCGGCCGGGTCGGCCAGCACCGAGGCGCGCAGCGGATTATCCGGGTTGCCGTAGGCGCGACGGACGCCTTCGTCGATCATCTGCTGGATGCTCATGGTCGCATCCGGCCAAGTGACCTGCATGCCGACCTTGATGAAGACCATGCCGATACCGGTGTCCTGGCAGATCGGGCGGTGGCCTTCGGCGGACATGCGCGAATTGGTCAGAATCTGGGCGATGGCGTCCTTCGCGGCGGGGGATTCCTCGCGTTCGTAGGCTTCGCCGAGCGCCGTGATGTAATCCAGCGGATGGTAGTAGCTGATGTACTGGAAGGCATCGGCAACGGACTGGATCAGGTCTTCCTGTTTGATGGCGGTCATGCGCAGCTCCGGATTAATGATGTTTTTGATGTTGCAGTGCAAGGGTCTGGGTCATGGTCTTGTCGACATAAGCCATGGCCAGGGCTGAGAAAAGGAATACGACGTGAATGATGACCTGCCATTGCAGTGTGTGCTCGGTCAGGTTGGCGGCGTTGATGAAGCTCTTCAGCAGGTGAATCGACGAGATGCCGATGATGGCCGTCGACAGCTTGATCTTGAGGACGCCGGCATTGACGTGGGAGAGCCATTCCGGCTGGTCCGGATGGTCCTCGAGATCGAGGCGCGAAACGAAGGTTTCGTAGCCGCCGACGATGACCATAATCAGCAGGTTGGCGATCATCACCACGTCAATCAGGCCGAGAACGACCAACATGACTTCGACTTCGCTGAAGTTGCTGCCGGTGACCGCGCCGTGTACGAGGTGACTCAGTTCGATCATGAACAGCCAGCAGTAGATGATCTGGGCGACTATGAGACCGAGATAGAGCGGGGCCTGGATCCAGCGGCTGGCAAAAATGAAGGTTTCTAGGGTTTTGACTACAGGGAGGCTCATGATTGCTTCGCAAATTTGGGGAGGCGCAAGTTTACCACGGAGCACCAAACAGCCGGGATGCCCCGGAATGCTGCGCCGCAGCGTGATTTCGTAAGCGCTTTGTAAGATTATCGTCGTCTAATGCCGCCCAACCGCTGGCGAGGGGAGTGGTTTTTCTCCAGCTGGCGCGGCATCACCTGTTCCGGGGCATGCCCGGAATCCGATCGGTTGTTTCAACATAAATTGCGAAGTACCGCAGAGGAGAAGAATATGTCGAATGAGTCCGTGCAGCTTATTTATCCGTCTGACGAAATGGTCAAGAACGCGGCAGTTTCGGGGATGGACGCCTACCGGGCGCTGTGCGCGGAAGCGGATGCCGACTACCCGGAATTCTGGGCCAAGCGCGCCCGTGAGTTCATCACCTGGAAGCAGCCTTTCACCCAGTCGCTCGATGAATCCAACGCTCCGTTTTTCAAGTGGTTTGCCGATGGCAAGCTGAACGTTTCTTACAACTGTCTGGATCGTCAGGTTGAAGCCGGCCTGGGCGAAAAAGTCGCCATCATCTTCGAAGCCGACAACGGCGAAGTAACCAAGGTTACTTACAAGGAGATGCTCTCCAAGGTTTCCAAATTCGCCAATGCCCTGCGCGGCATGGGCGTCAAGAAGGGTGACCGCGTCGTCATCTACATGCCGATGACCGTTGAAGGCATCTGCGCCATGCAGGCCTGTGCCCGTCTCGGCGCCATCCACTCCATCGTTTTCGGCGGCTTCTCGGCCCAGTCCCTGCGCGATCGTATCAACGACGCCGGCGCTGTTGCCCTGATCACCTCCGACGGCCAGTTCCGCGGCGGCAAGGCCATCCCGCTCAAGCCGATCGCTGACGAAGCTTTCGCCATGGGCGGTTGCGAGTCAGTCAAGAACGTCATCGTCTTCAAGCGCACCGGTGCTGAAGTCAACATGGTTGCCGGCCGTGACTCCTGGCTGCACGACGTCGTTGCCAACCAGTCCGACGTCTGCGAACCGGAATGGGTCGAAGCCGAACATCCGCTGTTCCTGCTCTACACCTCGGGTTCCACCGGCAAGCCGAAGGGTGTCCAGCACTCCACTGGCGGCTACCTGCTGCACGCCATCATGACCATGAAGTGGACCTTCGACATCAAGCCGAACGATGTCTTCTGGTGTACGGCCGACATCGGCTGGGTCACGGGCCACACCTACATCACCTACGGCCCGCTGGCCTGTGGCGCCACCGAAGTGGTCTTCGAAGGCGTCCCGACCTACCCGGATGCCGGCCGTTTCTGGAAGATGATCCAGGATCACAAGGTTTCCATCTTCTACACCGCACCGACCGCCATCCGTTCGCTGATCAAGTCTTCCGACACCAACCCGGCTGTCCATCCGAAGAGCTACAACCTGTCTTCGCTGCGCATCCTCGGTTCGGTCGGCGAGCCGATCAACCCGGCTGCCTGGACGTGGTACTACGAAAACGTCGGTGGCGGCCGCTGCCCGATCGTCGATACCTTCTGGCAGACCGAAACCGGTGGCCACATGATCACCCCGCTGCCGGGCGCCACCCCGCTCGTTCCGGGTTCCTGCACCCTGCCGTTCCCGGGCATCCAGTTCGCCGTGGTCGATGAGACCGGGGCCGATCTGCCGTGGGGCCAAGGCGGTATCCTGGTCTGCAAGAAGCCGTGGCCGTCGATGATCCGCACGATCTGGAACGACGACGAGCGCTTCGTCAAGTCGTACTACCCGCAAGACTTCCAGGGCAAGTACTACCTAGCTGGCGACGGCGCGATCCGCGACAAGGACACCGGTTACTTCACCATTACCGGCCGTATCGACGACGTGCTGAACGTTTCCGGTCACCGCATGGGTACGATGGAAATCGAATCCGCGCTGGTTGCCAACCCGCTCGTTGCCGAGGCTGCCGTGGTCGGCCGTCCGGACGACCTGACCGGTGAAGCCATCGTCGCCTTCGTCGTGCTCAAGGGCTCCCGCCCGACCGGTGACGACGCCAAGCGCATCATCAAGGAACTGTCTGACTGGGTGGGCAAGGAAATCGGTCCGATCGCCAAGCCGAAGGACATCCGTTTCGGTGACAACCTGCCGAAGACCCGTTCGGGCAAGATCATGCGCCGTCTGCTGCGTGGTCTGGCCAAGGGCGAGGAACTGACGCAAGACACGTCCACGCTGGAAAACCCGGCCATTCTGGAACAGCTCAAGGGCTAATTCCGGTTCAGGCCAAGGAGGCGGCGAGCTTGCCACGCCGCCTCCAACGAATAAAGGCAAGGAGGAGACAATGGTCGCCCAAAAGGTGACCTCCCGTGTGGTCGTATCAGACTGCATGCCAACAACGGCTGGCACGCTTGGCGTGTCGGCCGTTTTCTTTTCGGGGGGTGGCGCATGAAGCGTGCAAATCCGATGCGGCAGCGTCTGGCGGCGCTCGGCCTGCTGGGCGTTCCCTTGCTGACTTATCCGTTGCTTAGTCTGCCGCAAGGGGAAATCGCCGGAATTCCCGCGCCCTACCTTTATCTTTTCGGCATGTGGATCTTGCTCATCGTGCTGGCGGCCGTGGTCGCCGAGCGGCGGGGGAAATAGTTGCTGTCACCCGGCTTCGTCCTCTTTTTATCGGCGGCCTATCTCGGGCTGCTCTTTGCCGTCGCGCGCTTCGGCGATGCGCGGGCCGATGCCGGAAAATCGATCATTTCGGCCAATGTCTATGCGCTGTCGCTGGCGGTCTACTGCACCTCATGGACCTTTTACGGCAGCGTCGGCCGCGCCACGTCGGGCGGTCTTTCCTTCCTGACCATCTATATCGGGCCGACGCTGATGCTCCTGTGTGTCGGCGTCATCATCAAGATGATCCGCATCAGCAAGGCGCAGCGGGTCACCTCGATTGCCGACTTCATCGCTTCGCGCTACGGCAAGAGCCAGTTGCTCGCCGGACTGGTGACGGTGATCGCCGTGATCGGCGTCGTGCCCTACATCGCTCTGCAACTGAAGGCGGTTTCCGCCAGCCTGCAGACTCTCTTCCAGACTTCCGGCGGCGAGTTCCTGCCGGGCATGATCGATTCCACTTTCATCATCGCCGCGCTGCTCGCCTTGTTCACCATCCTCTTCGGAACCCGCCATCTCGATGCGACCGAGCGCCACGAAGGGATGGTCGCCGCCATCGCGTTCGAGTCGGTGGTCAAGCTGGCGGCGTTTCTCGCGGTTGGGGTGTTCGTCACCTACGGCATGTTCGGCGGCTTGTCAGACCTGTTTCAGCGGGCGGCCGCTGCGCCCGAACTGGCGCGCCTGCTGCAGATGGATTCGAGTCGTGCCGGGACGTGGACCGCACTGATCCTGCTTTCCGGCCTTGCCATCATTTTCCTGCCGCGCCAGTTCCAGATCATCGTCGTCGAAAACGTCGACGAGGCCCACCTCAAGCGTGCCGTCTGGCTGTTTCCGCTCTACCTCGTGGCGATCAACATTTTCGTCCTGCCGCTGGCGCTCGGTGGCCTGCTGCATTTTCAGGGGCAGGATTTCAACCCCGACACCTTCGTGCTGACCCTGCCGCTAGCGCGCGGCGCCGAGTCGCTGGCGCTGCTCGTGTTCATCGGCGGCCTGTCGGCGGCCACCGGCATGGTCATCGTCGAAACCATTGCCTTGTCGACCATGGTCTGCAACGATCTGGTCATGCCCTGGCTGCTGCGCGCGCGCTGGCTTGGCGTCGGCGAGCGCAAGGATCTTTCCGGGGTACTGCTGGGCATCCGGCGGGCTGCCATCATCCTCATCCTGCTGCTCGGTTACATCTATTTTCGGGCTGCCGGCGAGGCCTATGCGCTGGTCGGCATCGGGCTGATTTCCTTCGCCGCGGTCGCCCAGTTCGCGCCGGCGATGTTCGGCGGCATGTACTGGAAGCAGGGCACGCGGGCCGGGGCGGTGGCCGGGCTGCTCGGCGGCTTTGCCGTGTGGACATACACATTGTTGCTACCATCGTTCGCCAAGTCGGGCTGGATCGCCAACGGCTTCGTCGAGCAGGGGCTGTGGGGGATCCATGCACTCAAGGCGCAGGCCTTGTTCGGCTTGTCCGGACTCGACGAAATTTCGCACAGCCTGTGGTGGAGCCTGCTGGCCAATATCGGCTTGTACGTGCTGGTTTCACTGTACTCGAAGCCGGACGCCGTCGAAGCCGGCCAGGCCGAGCGTTTTGTCGACATCTTCCGGCACGGCGCGCGCGATACCGACGCCCGTCTGTGGCGTGGCACGGCTTCGGTCGACGAACTGGTCAGCTTGCTCGAGCGTTTTCTCGGTCCTTTCCGGGCGCGCCAGCAACTGGCCGCCTATGCTGCCGCGCAAGGCACCAGCGACTGGCATGCGCTGCCGGCTGATGCCGGCTTCGTGCGCTTTGCCGAGGCGCAGCTGTCGGGGGCGATCGGCTCAGCCAGCGCACGGGTGATGGTCGCCTCGGTGGCGCGCGAGGAGGACCTGGGGCTCGAAGAGGTGCTCGACATCCTCGACGAGGCGACCCAGGTGCGGGCCTACAGCCGCGAACTGGAGAGCAAGTCGCGCGAACTCGAAGCGGCGACCGCCGACCTGCGCCAAGCCAACGAGCGTCTGCGCGAACTCGACCGCATGAAAGACGACTTCATCTCGACCGTGACCCACGAGTTGCGCACGCCGCTGACCTCGATCCGCGCCCTGTCGGAAATGCTGCACGACGACCCGAAAATGGATCTTGTCGACCGCAAGCGTTTCCTCGGCATCATCGTCAACGAGGCCGAGCGCCTGACGCGACTGATCAACCAGATTCTCGACATGGCCAAGCTCGAATCCGGGCGCGCGGAATGGACGACCGCCGAGGTCGACCTCGGCGAGGTAGCGCGCGAGACGATGGAATCGCTCGGCCAGCTCTTCCGCGAAAAGGGCGTCACGCTGGAAGGCGAGATTCCCGAGAAGGGGCCGGTGGTGCTGGCCGACCGCGACCGCCTGACACAGGTGATGATCAACCTGTTGTCGAATGCCGTGAAGTTCGTTCCCGGCGAGACCGGGCTGGTCCAGGTACGGGTGATGGCGAATGCCAGCGAGGTACGCGTCGAGGTGGCGGACAACGGACCGGGCCTGACGGTGGAAGAATGTAATGTCATTTTCGAGAAATTCCGTCAGGGTGGAAACACCATGACGAACAAGCCGCAGGGCACGGGACTCGGGCTGCCGATCAGCCGGCAGATTGTTGAATATTTTGGTGGTAATCTGTGGGTTGAAAGCCGGCCTGGCGCTGGCGCAAAATTCATTTTCACGGTGCCGTTGCCGGCATCGGAAGAATAAGGGAGACATAAAGATGGCGCACAAGATACTGATCGTCGACGACGAGCCGAACATCGTCATTTCACTCGAATTCCTGATGAAGAAGGAGGGCTTCGAGGTCGCTGTCGCCAACGACGGCGAGGAAGCGCTGGCCAAGGTCGCCAGCTTCAACCCTGACCTGATGCTGCTCGACGTGATGATGCCCAAGAAGTCGGGCTTCGAGGTCTGCGAGGCGCTACGCGCCGACCCGGGGCGTAGCGGCCTGCAGATCGTCATGCTGACCGCCAAGGGACGCGACACCGAGGTGGCCAAGGGTCTGGCGCTGGGCGCCGATGCGTATGTCACGAAGCCGTTTTCGACCAAGGATCTGGTAGCCAAGGTCAAGGAAATGCTGGCCCGCTGACACTGACGCCCTGTTGCGGTCGACGGCCGCAATTGCCCGAAATCCATTCTGGATGCCCGCCATGAAGGCAAAACACCGTTTCATCCTCGCTGTCGTCGTGCTCGGTCTGCTGATGACCGGCCCGTTTGTCGTCACCTCGCTGCTGGTCTGGCTCGACATGAAGGACGCCGAGCGCCAGATGCTGACCGAACTGCTGCTCTCGCGCCTGCCGGTCGGCACCATCATGACGCTGTTCGGCTTCGTCGTCGGCGTGCTGGTTCTGCACCGGCTGTTCAAGCAGTACGTCGAAGGGCTGTTGCGCATGGCCGAAACCCTGCGCCTGATGCTGAGCGCCAACCGCGATTTCCGGGTCACCGCCGAAGGCCCGCCGGAAGTGCAGCAGCTGGCGCGCGCCGCCAACGACCTCGCGCAGCAGCGCGACGCCCTGATGGACGATGTGGAAGCGCAGATCGCCACGGCCAAGGCCTCGGTCGAGGAGGAAAAGAACCGGTTGGCGGCGCTGATGTCCGAACTGGCCCAGGCCGTGGTCGTCTGTAATCTCGACGGCCGCATCCTGCTCTACAACAACCGCGCCCGCCTGCAGTTCAAGGCACTTGCACAGGGACCGACCTCGGTTTCCGGCGGCGCGCTGATCGGCCTTGGCCGTTCGATTTTCTCGATCCTCGAAAAGAACCAGGTACAGCACGCGCAGGAAGTCATCCGCCAGCGAGTGGCTACCGGCAAGACGGCGATGGCCAACTTCATCACGACTACGCGCGGCGGCCAACTCCTGCGCATCCAGATGGTTCCCGTCCTGGCGGCGCCGGGCGAGGGCGAGGCGGCGATGTCCGGCTACGTGCTGACGGTCGAGAACATTACCCGCAGCATCGAACAGGAAGCGCACCGCGACCAGGTGCTGCATTTGATGACCGAAGGCAGCCGCTCGGCACTGGGCAATATCCGGGCGGCCGTGACCAACCTGATCGATTACCCGGACATGGAGCCGGAGTTGCGCGAACGCTTCCTGCGGGTGATCGAAGAGGAGGTCGCCAAGCGCGGTCAAAGTGTCGACCAGACGATGGCCGAATTTTCGCACTCGATGAAGACGCGCTGGCCGCTTGAGGACATTCTCGGCATTGACGTCATCGCCGCCGCCCAGCGCCGTATCGAGGACAAGCTGAAGCTGCCGATCAAGACCGAGGAACTGGACGATGCGCTGTGGGTCAAGGCCGACAGTTTCTCTCTGGTCTTCGCGCTGGTCTTCCTCGCCTCCAAATTGCAGGACCACTACGAGCCGCGCGAATTGCGCTTTCGCCTGACTTCCGCCGGCAAGCTGGCCTATCTTGACCTGATCTGGGCCGGCCCGGCAATGTCGTCCGAGACCTTCTACACTTGGGAAATGGAGTCGATGCATGCCGCCGGGGAAACCTCGCCGCTCAGCCTGCGCGATGTCATCGACCGCCACGGCGGCGAGATCTGGTATCAGCGCGAGAAGGCCGCGCACCGCGCCTTCTTCCGCTTCGTGCTGCCGGTAGCGACGCCGGAAATCGGTCACGACGAAGAGGGCGCGCGCGGCAGCAACCGGCCGGAATATTACGACTTCGACCTGTTCAAGTTCGAGGACAAGTCGATCGACCTCGACCGCAAGCTGAGCGAACTGACCTACACGGTCTTCGATACCGAAACCACCGGACTGGAGCCGTCGAACGGCGATGAAATCATCCAGATCGGCGCGGCGCGTATCGTCAACAACCGGCTGCTGCGCCAGGAAATTTTCAACCAGCTGGTCGATCCGGAGTGTCCGCTGAAGCCGGAGTCGATTCCAATCCACGGCATTACCGAGGACATGGTGCGCGGCCAGCCGAACATCGACGTCGTCCTGCCGGCCTTCCACGAATTCTGCGAAGATACGGTGCTGATCGCCCACAACGCGGCGTTCGACATGCGTTTCCTGCAGCTCAAGGAGGAGCGTACCGGTGTGAAATTCTCGCAGCCGGTGCTCGATACGCTGCTGCTGTCGGCGGTCGTCCATCCCAACCAGGAGTCGCACAAGCTCGACGTCATCCTGGAGCGCCTCGGCATCCATATCGAAAGCCGCCACAACGCGCTGGAGGATTCCCTGGCGACGGCCGAGGTCTTCCTCAAACTGGTGCCGCTGCTCGAGGAAAAGGGCATCGTCACCGTGCGCCAGGCGCTGGAAGCTTCCGAAAAAACTTTCTTTGCCCGAGTGAAGTACTGACGTGCCCTGGTCCCTGGAAGGCGTCCTGCCCTGCCGCCGGCAGCTGGCACTGGAAAACGATCTGAATGCGCTGACGGCGCTGGAGGAGGCGCCACGCCTGGCCGGGCGGGTCGACGAATTCCTGCGCGATCTCGCTGGCCGCGATCTCAGCGGCCGCCTGCTGACGCGCCTGATCTCGGCCTTCAACGACCGCCTGTCGCTGCGTGTCATCGAGTTGACGGCACGCCGGCATCGTTTGCCGGCAGTCTCCTGGTGCTGGCTGGCGCTCGGTTCGGAAGGGCGGCATGAGCAGACTTTCATCAGCGATCAGGACAACGGCCTGGTCTTCAGCGCCGCCGACCGCCACGAGGCGGATGCCCTGCGCCAACTCTTCCTGCCCTTCGCCCAGGATGTCAACCGGCACCTCGCCGACTGCGGCTTCACGCTGTGCAGCGGCGGCATCATGGCCGGCAACCCGGCCTGGTGCCTGTCGCTCGACGAATGGCGGCAGCAGTTCATCGAGTGGGTGCGGCGGCCGGAGCCGCAGGCGCTGCTCAATGCCACCATCTTCTTCGACCTGCGTCCGCTTCACGGCGACGCGAATCTCGGCGAGACATTGCGCAGCCTGCTCCTGTCGCTGACGGTCGAGACGCCGGCCTTTCTGCACCTGATGGCGGCCAACGCCCTGCATGCACCGGCACCGCTTAACTTCCGCGGCGAGGTGGCGGGGGAGAGCGGCGAGTCCGGCGAGGAGGTCGACCTGAAGAAATTCGGCAGCCGCATCTTCGTCGACGCGGCGCGCATTTTCGCTTTGTCTGGCGGCGCCCGTGCGGTGAACACCAGTGCCCGGCTGCACGATGCCGGGCTGGCGAACGGATTGCAGGCGGACGAGATTGTTGCGGTCGACGCTGCTTTTTCGCACATTTTGCGGTTGCGTCTGGCGCATCAGGTCGCCGCCGGGCCGGAAGGCGGCAATGGCGTTCCGCTGGCCAGCCTGAACGACGTCGATCGGGCGATTTTGAAGGAGTCGCTGAAGCAGGCCCGACGCCTGCAACAGCGTCTCAAGTTAAACTACGGTCTTTGAAGAAAATGAGGTTGTCGTGAGCACCGAACAACAGGCCATCGGCCAGGCAGAAATGGAATTGCGGCAGCAGGGCAGCCGCCGTGTCGCGGGCAGCACCCAGAATTTCCTCAAGTTGCACGCGCCGTTCGACAAGATGACGGTGGAGGCGCTGCAGTTGTTCGCCGACAAGGCGCAACTGACGTTTTATGCGGCCGGCAGCGAAATCGTCGGACCGGATTCTGGCAATGTCCGTTTCTTCTACCTGATCGAGAGCGGCAAGGTGCAGGCCCGCCAGGCCGGCGAGGTGACGGTGACCGAATATTCGATCCTCAGCCTCAGTGCCGGGGAGAGCTTCCCGATCGGCGCGGTGACCGCCGGGCGGCCGTCGACCAATACCTATACAGCCGTCGAGGACACCTTCTGCTACCAGCTGCCGGCCGAGGATTTCCTGACGCTGATGGCGACCAGCCGCGAATTCAACCTGTTCTGCACGCAATACATCGCCAGCCTGCTCAACCAGTCCCGGCAGCAACTGCAACTGCAATTCGCCCAGCGCGCCAGCGAGCAGCAGACGCTGAACTCGCCGCTGGCGGGCATCGGTTCCCGTTCGCCGGTCAGTGTGGCGCCGGAAACCCCGCTGCGCGCGGCGCTGGAAAGCATGTCGAAAGCCGGTGTCGGCTCGCTGGTGATCGCCGGCAATGATCGCAAACCGGTCGGCGTGTTCACCCGTTCCGACCTGCTCGACCGTGTCGTGCTGGCCGATCTGCCGCAGACGGCGCCGATCAGCCAGGCGATGTCGCCGGCCCCGTTCATGCTGGAAGAGCATGCCACCGCCTACGACGCAATGCTGGCGATGGCGACCAACGGCATCCGCCACGTGCTGGTCACCGATGCCGAGGGCAAGCTGACCGGCGTCGTTTCCGAGCGCGACCTCTTCGCCCTGCAGCGCGTCGGCCTGCGCCAGATCCGCCAGACCATCGAGTCGGCGGCCAATGTCGAAGCGCTGCAGCAGTCGGCGGCCGACGTTCGCCAGTTGTCGTTCAACATGCTGGCGCAGGGGGTCGGCGCCGAGCAGCTGACGCAGTTTATCTCGGTGCTCAACGATGCGCTGACCCGCCGTGTCATCCAGCTCAACCTCGAAAACCACAATTTCGACGGCATCGAATGGGCCTGGCTGGCCTTCGGTTCCGAAGGGCGCGACGAGCAGACCTTCAGCACCGATCAGGATAACGGCATCGTTTTCGCCTGTGCCGACGAGGCTGCGGTCGACGGGTTGCGCCAGCGCTTTCTCGCCTTCGCCCTCGGGGTCAACAAGGATCTAGACCGCTGCGGCTTCCCGCTGTGCAAGGGCAATATCATGGCCAGCAACCCGCAGTGGTGCCTGTCGCTGGACGAATGGAAGGAACAGTTTTCGCAGTGGATCCGCGTGCCGCAGCCGGAAGCGCTGCTCAACGCGACCATCTTCTTCGATTTCCGCACGCTGTTCGGCAAGGCCGAACTGGCCGAGGCGATGCGCCGCCACCTGCTGATGCAGACGTCATCCAACCCGATGTTCCTGCGCTGCATGGCGCAGAACGCGCTCGATGTCGAGCCGCCGCTGGGCAAGATCCGCGACTTCCTGACCGATCTCGAACCCGATCAGCCGGGCAAGATCGACCTCAAGAAATACGGCTCGCGCATCTTCGTCGATGTTGCGCGCATCTACGCGCTGGCTACCGGCGTGCACAACACCAACTCGGTGCAGCGCCTGCGCCTGGCCTCCAAGCGCCTGTCGATCCGTGACGAGGAAATCAACGCGGTGCTCGAAGGTCTCGATTTCATCCAGCTGCTGCGCCTGCGCCACCAGTACCTCGAAGGCGAGCCCGGCCGTCAGGGCGACAATCTGATCAATCCCGACAACCTGAACGAGCTCGATCGCCGTATCCTCAAGGAATCCTTCCGTCAGGCGCGCAAGATCCAGACCCGTCTCAAACTCGATTACCAGGTGCATTGATGGTATTCGGACTCAAGGATTTCCTCTTCAAGGGCGGCGCCCGCTCGCCGGCGAACCTTCCCGAAGACGTGCGGCAGGCGCTCGCCGACTGGCGCGCCACCAAGGCGCCGGCGCTTGACGGGCCGCATTTTCACACGCGTTACGTGGTGATCGACATCGCCACCTCGGGGCCGCGTGCGGCCGAGGACGAATTGCAGGGTCTTGCGGCCGTCGGCCTGCCGAACGGGGCGATCCAGCCGGCCGACGCCTTTGCGCTCGACCTGTCCGCCGAAGACGCCGACGATGCTGCGGTCGACCGTCGTTTGACGGCATTTCTCACCTACGCCGCCAAGGCGCCGCTGGTGACCTACCACGGCCCGTTCGTCGCCGGTTTCCTGCAGCGCGCCTTCAAGGAACGTCTCGGCGTCGATTTCCAGCCGCAGTGGGTTGATCTCGCCTGGCTGCTGCCCTCGCTGTTCCACGAGAAATCGATGGTCACGCTGCCGCTCGACGACTGGCTTGAAATGTTCGGGATCGCTGGTAGCGGGCGCCGCGACACGATGGCCAATACGCTGATGCTGGCACGCCTGTTCCAGATGTTGCTGGTCCGTGCGACGGGCAAGGAAATCGCTACCGCCGGCAAGCTGATCGAGGAATCCCAGGCCGCCACCTTCCTCCGCCGCAACCACTAAAAGGCGGCGATGCCGGGCTCCCTGACCAGGCTTCAGCGTTACTACCTGCTGTATACCGGCGGGTTCATCCTCTTCGTGGCAGCGCTTGCGTTGCTGGAAGATCACGGTATGCCGCCGCGCTGGATCGGCTACTCTTTCCTGATCTTCACGATCTCGATGTACGCGGTGATCGGCATCATGAGCCGGACCTCGGACGTCTCCGAGTTCTACGTGGCCGGCCGCCGTGTGCCAGCCTTCTTCAACGGCATGGCGACCGGTGCCGACTGGATGAGCGCCGCCTCGTTCATCGGCCTCGCCGGCACACTCTACCTCTCGGGTTACCAGGGGCTGGCATTCGTCCTCGGGTGGACCGGCGGCTTCGTGCTGGTCGCCTTGTTGCTCGCCCCTTATCTGCGGCGTTTCGGCGAATACACGATCCCCGATTTCCTCAGCGCCCGCTACGGCGGCAATGCGATCCGGCTGGTCGCTGTCGGTGCTGCCATTCTTGCCTCGTTCGTCTATGTCGTGGCGCAGATCTACGGCGTCGGCGTCATCACCAGCCGCTTCGTCAGCCTGCAATTCGAAATCGGCGTCTTCGTCGGCCTCGCCGGCATTCTCGTCTGCTCCTTCCTCGGCGGCATGCGCGCGGTGACGTGGACACAGGTCGCGCAGTACGTGATCCTGATCATCGCCTACATCACACCGGTCGCCATCCTGTCCTGGTCGGTGACCGGCAACCCCGTGCCGCAGGTGGTTTACGGCCAGGTGCTGCAGCGGGTGCAGGAGATGGAAGACAAGCTGTTCGACAGCCCGGCCGAGGTCGACGCCCGCCGTCTCTATCGTGAGCGGGCCGACGGCTATGCACAGAAGATCATGCAGTTGCCGAACTCGCTATCGCTCGAACGGGAAGATCTGACGGCAAGGATCAACGAACTCAAGGCCAGCGATGCCCAGATGAAGGATATCGTTGCGCTGGAAAGGCAGCGCCGCGAACTGCCGCATGACCCTGATCAGGCCCGGCTGCGCTGGGAGGCGGCGATGTTTGCCGCCGCCGAGCGGGCCGCGCCGCCGATCCACCACGCGGCAGCCTTTCCCGGCGACGACGAGGAAGGCTGGGCACAGCGCATCAATTTTCTGGCGCTCGTCTTCTGCCTGACGGTGGGAACCGCTGCCTTGCCGCATGTGCTGATGCGCTATTACACGACACCCAGCGTCCGCGAGGCGCGGGAGTCGGTGTTCTGGTCGCTGCTGTTCATCCTGCTGCTCTACGTCACGGCGCCGGCCTACGCCGTGTTCGTCAAGTACGAGGTGTTCACGCACCTGGTCGACATCCCCATCGCCAAGTTGCCGGGTTGGGTCGCGGCGTGGAGCAAGATCGGCCTGGTCAGCATCGAGGACATCAACCGTGACGGCATCCTGCAACTGGCCGAACTCTCTCTCAACCCGGATGTCATCGTGCTCGCCACCCCCGAGATCGCCGGCATGCCCTACGTCGTATCCGGCCTCGTCGCTGCCGGCGGCCTGGCGGCAGCGCTGTCCACCGCCGACGGCCTGCTGCTGACGATTACCAGCGCTCTGTCGCACGATGTCTATTACCGGATATTCCGTCCGCAATCCTCGACCCAGTTCCGCCTCGTCATCTCCAAATCCATGCTGCTGGTGGTCGCGGTACTGGCCGCTACGGTGGCTGCACAAAAGCCGGGCACCATCCTGTCGATGGTCGCCTGGGCCTTCTCGATCGCCGGTTCGGCCTTCTTTCCGGCCCTCGTGCTCGGCATCTTCTGGCGTCGCGCGACACGCCCCGGGGCGCTGGCGGGCATGGTCGTCGGCCTTGCCGTCGCGATCTACTACATCTTCCGCATCGAGTTCGACGGCATTGCCTGGTTGGGCGTCAGCGGCTTGCGCATGGAGCCCTGGTTCCAGGTGCAATCCACCTCGGCCGGTGTTTTTGGCGTGGCCACGGGCTTCGTCACCATCATCCTGGTCAGCCTGTTTACCAAGGCGCCGGAAAAGGAAGTCGAAGCCTTCCTCGATGCCCTGCGCCGCACCCGGCGCCGGGAGGATGCCTGATGGCGCACGACCTGTACTGGCGGAAGACGCGGCGCCTGACCTTCGGCCTGCTCGTCATCTGGGTCTTCATTACCTTCGTGCTGACCTGGTATGCGAAGGAACTCAACGCGTTCAGCCTGTTCGGATTTCCGCTCGGTTTCTACATGGCAGCCCAGGGGTCGCTGGTCATCTATCTGGCCATCATCTGGTATTACAACCGGCGGATGCGGCAACTGGAGGCGGAATTCGGCATCGATGACGAATAGGGCGCGCGCATGCTGGTTTTCATAATTGGTGCGTTGCGGGCCATCGTCGAAATGCTCGGCCTGTGCCTGATCGGGCAGGGCTTTCTCTACCTGCTGGCCGGCGAACGCCGGCAGCAGAATGCCATCTACCGGTTTTTCGAGCTTCTGACTCGTCCACCGCTACAGTTGGCTCTATTTCTATTGCCGAAGGGGGCTTCGGGAAGTCTGGTCGGACTGGTCACCTTCACCTTGCTTTTCGTCCTCTGGATCGGGTTGGCTTGGGTGAGAAAGTTCCTTTGACGAACCGCGCTCCTCTGCTACAATGCCCGCCTTCCGGAGAGGTGGATGAGCGGTTTAAGTCGCACGCCTGGAAAGCGTGTTTAGGGTAATACCCTAACGCGGGTTCGAATCCCGCCCTCTCCGCCAGAAACAACGTAATCAAGCGCCTTTCCGGGCGCTTTTTTGTTGTACCCATCATTTAACCCATCAATTTCTAGTGCGGTTGAAGTTTGGCGACTGGAAAAGAAAAACCCGCATTGCGCGGGCTTTAGGGCATGACAAAAGTCTGTTGATCGGTTTTCTGGATTCAGATGAATGTATCCACTACGGCGTTCATATCCTCGGGGCGCTTGATGACAAACACTAGACGCCCTTCGGCCTCAAGGCGATCAATCTCCGCTTGGCACTGCGCCTTATCTTCGTCAGTGCCATCATTCGGCCATCGGACAATTTCCGGCAACAAGCGCAATTCCGGTTTAAGCGGTGTTTCCAGCGCTTCTAGGCGATTCTGCAATGATCTGGTCATATGAATTGCTCAACGAGTGCGTCTAGTTCCGCCTGATTGCGCGGCACGTCGACGGTCAGTCCCAAACTTTGCAAATGGTCGATTTCCTTCTGAGCATCGGCTTGCTCTGCCGCTGTTCCATCGGTCGGCCAAATGACGATGGCCGATAACTTTTTGCGTTGCGGGGCGCGGATCTGCTCTAACGCTTCCAGCCGCGTGAATAGGGCTTTTGCCATGGTGATTATGTCCTTTGAGAAAAACCCGCCAGCGGGCTTAGAAACGGCCTTGGCGGGTGTTATTCGGTTGCTGCGCTTCCAGCTTGGCGATGCGTTCTTCTAGTTCGCTATCCCTGATAACTGATACAAGGGTTTGCAGCAGCCAGCCGAGACGCGCCGCCTCTGTTGCCGGTAACAGTCCGCGTCTGGCCTCGATATAAACCTTGGCCAATTCGCGCCGACAATCCCGAATCGTTGCCAGTCGCAAGCGGGGGGAGGGCGCAGCAGGTAGTAGTTCGCCTTCAATGACTTCCGGGTTTTTTACGTTGCCGCGCTGCGCCATGATTTCCCCTTACGCTGCCAGGCGCTTGGCGCTTTGAATACGGCGCTCGGTCGCAATTTCAGCCTGCGAATAATCGAGCGCAACCGCGGCGGCAATGTCGCCAGATTCCACAAGCATGGCCAGCACGCCTTGGTGCGTGATTCCGGTCAGGCCGTGGGAAATCCCGACAACATGCCCCATTCCGCGCAAGGCCCAATCGAGCGCCCGTTGATCGTCAGAAATCAACGCCCACAAATCCGCGTCATTCTCGCGGCGCAGCGCCTCAAACGCTTCACGGAGCGCACGCAGTTCAAGATCTGCGAAAGCCGGAACAGGCGAGCGCAACAAGGCGAGCAACATTGCTTCTTCAGGTGTGCGCGAAATGGCCTCAAGGAAAGCGGCGCGGTTAGCAGCGGGTTGCGCGTTCCACCATGTACGCCGTTCCAAATCTTGCTGGATTTGATAGGGCGTAGTCGGAACGCCGATTCCGTACAATTCGGCGGTGCGCGTTTCAATCTTCAGCCGCTCGCCTTGCAGAGCCTTGGCGCTGCTGAAAATGGTTTTCCAAAGCTGGCTGGCCATCGGCGCAAGTTTCGCTTGTTTGCCGGTGGTCGATAGATGCTGGTCGTTTTCAACCGCATGTTTCTGGCTGGCAAATAGATTTGCCGCGTCGAGTGCGACGGCGAACGCATGTTCCGCTTCGCCAGGTGCGCCGGTACGAACGAGGTCCGGCATCTGAATTTCGGTTCCTGCAAGGTTGTAGGATTTCATGGGGTGTTACTCCTTTTCGATTTCGGGGATTTGCGCGGATTCCGTCCGCGCTGCGGATTTCAAGCGGTACAGGTGCTCGACCAAGGAAAGCGTCATGCCAACAAGTTCGTGAAAACTTTCCTCAAACGGATTCACGCGGATTTTTTCGGCACTAACAACAGCGTCTAGCGCCGTGTCGCCGGTGCGGTTGATCTTGATTTTCTCAACGCTCGGTTTGTTGCGATTACGCACGACAGCGTTGATCTGTTCGCGGAATATTTTGATAACTTCCTGCGAGCCGCAATGCTCAATGGCGGCGTTCATAATTTCGGCGCCTCGACTGATTGCCGGTTGGTTGGTTACATCAATGTTCATTTTGCTGTGTCCTTTTGATGGGTCGAATGAGGGGTTTTTTGTTTCATGGGCTTGTAAGCGCCTGTCAGTGGGATCTGAAACGGAAGGTTTCTCCGCCAATGTCGATTAAGCGGCGATTTCCTCCCTTCTTTTCCTTCCGACAACGCGAGAAGTTTTCCGGGTGGGTAGTGGTATAGATTCATTGTTTCCGGGTGCCGGAACAGTCGAATCCTTAGAATTGGCCGTTTTCGTTCCGGGTGCCGGAACAGTCGGGAACTTTGCTATTCCGTAAGCCGGAACAGCTTCGTTCCGTATGTCGGAACAGCGCTCGCGTTTTTTGACGATCTGTTTTCCAGCCTTCCGGCCATTGACTGTGATCTGTTCGGCCTTGTCTTTGCTACCGATGGCGGGCAGTGGATTAAGCTGACTCCAAGCGCCCGGATGGTATTGAGTAGGTTTCAAATCAAGCCCGGCGAAATTGGAAACCTCTAGCCAGGTCAATGCGTACAGATCCGGCCCGGCATTCAATCCGCCTAGCTTTGTCCGAACGATCAAACCGCGCTCGATTAGCTCCGCCTTGGCGCTCTGAATCTGGCCAGTCGAAGACCAACCGCGTTTCCGTAGCCAGCTCACAGCGGCATGGATAAAGCCGTTATTCGCGCCGGTATGCTGTCGCATCATGTCGATTAGCAAAGAGCGAGCAATATGGCTTGCGCCCATGAATGCCACGGAATCCAGCAAAGCATGGGGAAGCGCCGTGTAACGTGATTTAACGGCCTCAATGGGTTTCCGGTTGCCCTTGGCCATCTCATAGCAGCCAGTAGCGATAGACGCGCACGCCGTCAGGATTGAACCGGCTAGGAACACGTTCCCAACGCTGAATCAAACGTTCGCCGTACATGGTGCGAATTACTGCGACGCTGCTATTAAGGCAGTGGTCGCCCATGCGCTCGGCATCAAAGCGATTCATGCCTTCCGGCTGTTTCAGCGCTTCAATTACGCGGTCGATTTTCGTGATAATCTTGCGTTTGTGAGTGGTCTTTGCAGTATCGCCAGCGCCGGGTTGCCCCCCGGCGTTTGCATTTGTGATGGTCGTTTTCATGGCCATCCCCTTACGCTGCTTTGCTGGCCATCTGAGCATCGCGCCATGCGATAAGCTCCGACTGGTCGAAAACTACACAGCGAGGCGACAGATTGCGCGGCTTCGGAAAATCGTTACGTTCTTTCGACCATCTCCAAAGCGTAGCGCGACCAATTCCGAGAAAATCAGCAGCTTGTCGGGGGCGAAGTGAATTGCTCATGTGTTGCTCCTTAAATGAAAAAACCCGCCGAAGCGGGTTGTGAACGCAAAAAAGCCGGAGTCCATTTCTGGAAACCGGCTTAGTTTTGCTATTTAATCGTCATTGCTGACGATAGGCGAAAAAATACCGCCCTGAGGCGGTTGTGTTTATTATGGGCGCACGACTCCCCGAAAAAATTCTAATTCAAAAATATTGTTTCAGTCAATAACTTTTTTATTCATGTGTTATCACCATTAAAAACCCGGCGCATGGCCGGGTTGTATATACGAGATTTCAAATCATGCTTCGTTAAAGTGGCTATCGAAATACCCGGTACTTTGCCCCGTCATTTTCGTTTCAATATCATCCAAGTCTCTAGCCAAGGCTTTAGCCATTTCCCGAATGCCTCGCAGCATGTGCTGGCTTTTTGTGTCGGTCGATTCAACTAAATCAATACTCAGGTCATAAATCGCGGTTGAGATATGGAACATGTCCTCAAGTCGCAGCGCAAGGCTTTCTTGTGTCGCCTTGTTGATTTCGGGAAGCGCCCTTCCTGTTACAGTGTTATCAGCCATGATGCAATTTCCTCCATTGCGTTGCGGTCAGGCTGGCAGGGTGTTTGCGCACCTTGTCAGCCGCATTGCCTAGAAACCGTCTAGGCGGCGGTGTTGCTCCGTATCGGCGTAACGGTTGCGGTGCTCTGTACCGTTCCGCATTGCTTCGCCCAATCATTCATCAAGCGGCGGCGCTTCTCGAAAAGTGTTCCGCGTGCGTATGAGGCTTCGGCCTTGTCTTTCAATTGATGCGCTAGTGCGTGTTCAATGACTTCCCGCGGGTAAGCTGTCGTTTCGCCCGCCCAATCTCGGAAGGTTGAACGGAAGCCATGCGCGGTAACTGGCTTTTCCATGCGCCGGAGAACCGCCGTTAGCGTCATGTCGGATAATTGCGCGTTCTTTGCCGATGGGAAAACGAGATCCGTTCCGGCGATGCGGGGTAGGGCTTCCAAAAGTGAAACGGCGGTATCTGAAAGCGGTATGCGGTGTTCCTTCTCGGCTTTCATGCGCGATGCTGGAATAGTCCAGACTTTTGCGGTCAAGTCGATTTCCGACCACGTAGCGCCGCGGACTTCGCCAGACCTTGCTGCGGTCAGGATGGCAAATTCCAGCGCTCTAGCGCCTAGTCCTTCTACCTTCGCCAGTTCCACCATGAAAGCGCCGATTTCGCCAAATGGTAGCGCGGCATGGTGGTCGACTTTCTGTACCTTAGAACGCGCCGGAAGCAACTTATCCAGATGGCCACGCCATCGCGCCGGGTTTTCTCCCTTACGGTATCCGCGGACGGTCGCCCAATCTAAAACCGATTCAATCCGACCACGTAAGCGGCTTGCCGTTTCGGTCTTTGTTTTCCAGATTGATTCAAGGATGCTAACCACGTGCGCTGTTTCAATGTCGGAAACGCGGATCTTACCGATTGTCGGGTAAGCGTAGCTTTCAAGCGTTGCTGACCATTGCGCCGCGTGCTTCGCGTTTTTCCATCCTGATTCATGGGCGGCGATGTATTTAGCCGCGGCATCGCTGAAGGTAAGCGCTGAAGCCTGAGCAGCGGCCAATGCGCTGCGCTTGGCCTTGGATTCTTCTACCGGGTCAATTCCGTTTTTGATCTTCTCGCGTGCGGTGCGGGCGGCTTCTCTAGCTCCGGCAAGCGTAACGTCAGGGAATCCACCTAGCCCAATATCGCGCCGCCTTGTTCCGACTGTTGCCCGGAGTATCCAGCTACGCGCGCCGGATGGCGAAACCTGAAGCGCTAGGCCAGACACGCCACCAACGAAGTGATAACCTGCCTTCGTCAGTCGATTGACTTCTAGCGCTGATAGTTCCTTGGCTTTACGTGCCATTTTCTGTACCCCACAATGTACCCATCAATAATGATGGTATTGTAAGAAACAAAATGATGCAAGCTGAAACATTAAACGGGCTGAGAAGCCCGTGAATACTTGGAACTGTGAATTAACCTGAGACGATGCGAGTTATGCGGAAAGCGGACGCCCTCTCCGCCAGATATTATTGAAACCCGCACGGCAGATCGCTTGGCGGGTTTTTTGCCATTTTGCGTACCATTCGCGTTGAATCGATTTCGTCGGGAGCGGAAATTGGAGCCGGAAGACGCCCTTGAACTGGAACGAAGCTATCTTGAGGCGCTGCTCAGGGTCGAGGCGCATGCGGCTGATGTTGCGCATGAGCTTGGCCTGGCCGGGTTGAAGGAGCGAATCATGGCCGACAGGCGACAGTTCGAGCAGCGCCTGCTCGAACTGTCGGTCGAGCAAGGCGCAGCGGCGGAAGGGTAATCGGGTAGCGCGCCCGATGCTCTGTGTGCATTCGACGAGCCTTTGCGCGACACCAGTTCATGTGTTGCGCCCATTCTGAAGCTTGCGGTAGAGCGTTCGCGGGCTGATGCCGAGCTTGCCGGCCAGCGTCGGCAGGTCGCTTTCCGGGTTCGTCCGGACCCATTCCAGGTAGCGTTTTTCCAACGTCGCCAGATCCACCACTTCGCTCAGGCGGAACAAAGCACTGGTTTCGGGAGGTGCTAGGGGGATGTCGTCGGCCATTTCGGCGAGGTGGTGCTCGTCGATCGTGTTGCCGTCGGCGAGCAGGGTGGCGCGTTCGATCAGGTTGCGCAGCTCGCGGATGTTGCCGCTGTAGCGGCGGCCGGCCAGCCAAGCGAGCGCTGCCGGGGTGAAATGGCGCCCGGCCTCACGGTCGACGCGCTCCAGTAACGATTTCGCCAGCAGCGGGATGTCCCCGGGCCGCTCGTGTAGCGCCGGTGTGTGGATCGGGAAAGTGTTGATGCGGAAGTAGAGGTCGCGGCGGAAGGTCTCGGCCTGCACCATGGCGCGCAGGTCCCGGTGGGTGGCGGTGATCAGGCGAAAGTCTGCCGGCAGCCAGTCGAGGCCGCCGACGCGGCGGTAGGTGCCGGTTTCCAGCAGGCGCAGCAGCTTGACCTGGAGGACGAGCGGCAGTTCGCCGATTTCGTCGAGGAACAGTGTACCGCCGGCGGCGGCTTCGACCAGCCCTGGTTTGCGATTGGTGGCGCCGGTGAAGGCGCCTTTTTCGTAGCCGAACAGTTCGCTCTCGAACAGCGTTTCGGTCATTCCGGCGCAGTCGACCGCAACGAACGGCCCTTCGTTGCGCTTGCCGGCGTCGTGAATGGCGTGGGCAACCAGTTCCTTGCCAGTGCCGGTTTCGCCAAGCAGCAGCACGGCGGCGTCGGAAGGTGCCACGCGTAGCACCTTCTCCAGCATGCCGACGAAGGCCGGCGCCCGCCCGACCAGCCCCCGCGCCGCCGCCCGGCCGCTGGCCTGGCGGACAACGCGCATGGTTTCGACAAAATAGACGATCTGTCCCTGGTCGTCGCGAATCGGAGTTGTTTCGACATCGACGTGTTCCTCGCCGCGCGGCGTGTGGTGCAGGTGGAGTACGCGCTGCGGGGTGCCGGCTTCAAGGCTTTGCTTGAGCGGGCAGGATTCGCCGGCCTGGTCGCAGGGCACGTCGAAGTGGTGCGAAACCTCGTAGCAGGTGCGCCCGGCGATCGGCTCGCCGCTGCCGAATTCGCGGATATAGGCGGCGTTGGCAGCGACGATGCGGTAATCGGCATCCATCACGATGCGCGGTTCGGGCAGGCCGTCGAGGAAGGAAATCAGTTCGCTGAGGAAATGGGCGGTCATGTCAGAGCTGTCATTATTGACAATAATATTTGCCAATATTGTCACAACGAGTCAACGTGCGAAAGAGCTAGTCCGAACGAATGTGTTCAAGCTACTGATTGATAAGAAAAAAATAAAACAACGCGAGGCAGGCACGCATCTTGTTAATAGTTTTGTCGGAAACCGGTGACCCATTCCTGAACGAAGCGCATTCCCGGCTTTATTCGGGGATGTTGCCGGTCAACCGTGAGGTGGTCCGGCGGCATTTTTCCCTAGCTTCGCCCCGCAGGCCTGCTTAATGCAGCCAGACCCGCCACGGTGACCGTAGTCCCGGTTTCCGACCCTATCGACAAGTCGAAAAAAGATCATCAATGAGCCAGCCAGAAACCAGCGTATTGCCTGAAAAAACCAATCAAGTTTCGTTCTACGAAAAGCGCAGGAAAATCTACGCCAAGGGCGTCCGGGGGATTTTCGACAACTGGCGCATCGCCCTCGTCATCTTCACGCAAATCCTGTTCTACGTGACGCCGTGGCTGGTCTGGAACGACCGCCAGGCCGTTCTCCTGCATCTGGTCGAGCGCAAGTTCTATATTTTCGGGCTCGTTTTCTGGCCGCAGGATGTCATCTACCTGGCGGCGCTGCTGATCGTCTCCGCCTATGCGCTGTTCCTGGTCACTGCCATCGCCGGTCGCCTGTTCTGCGGCTACGCTTGCCCGCAGACGGTCTACACGCAGATGTTCATGTGGATCGAGAACTGGATCGAGGGTGAACGCAATGCGCGGATCAAGCTCGACAAGGCGCCGCTCGATGCCCGCAAGCTGCGCATCAAAGGCACCAAACACCTGCTCTGGGCGCTGCTTTCGTTGTGGACCGGCTTCACGCTGGTCTGCTACTTCACGCCGGTCAGCGAACTAATGGCGTCGGTGCGCACCGGCAATTTGAGCGGCTGGGAAACCTTCTGGATCTTCTTCTACGGCGGCTTCACTTATTTGATGGCCGGCTTCATGCGCGAGCAGGTGTGTAAGTACATGTGCCCCTACGCGCGCTTCCAGAGCGTGATGTTCGACCCGGACACGCTGATCATCACCTACGATCCGGAGCGCGGCGAAACACGTGGTGCGCGCAAGAAAGGCGTCGACCCCAAGGCGGCCGGGCTGGGCGATTGTGTGGATTGCGGCCTCTGCGTCCAGGTCTGCCCGACCGGCATCGACATCCGCAACGGCCTGCAATACGAGTGCATCGGCTGCGCTGCCTGTATCGACGTCTGCGATCAGGTCATGGACAAGGTCGGCCTGCCACGCGGCCTGGTGCGCTATTCCACCGAAACGGCGATGACCCGGCACCTGACGCCGAAGGAGATCGTCAGTCACGTCATCCGTCCGCGCATCCTGCTGTACACCGCCATCCTCGTCCTCATCACCGGCCTGGCCGCCTGGTTCCTGGCCCACCGCATCCCGCTCAAGGTCGACATCATCCGCGACCGTTCCACCCTGGCCCGCGAAGCCGACGACGGCAGCATCGAGAACGTCTACACCTTGCAGATCATGAACACCGAAGAGCAGCCGCACCGCTACAAGGTTACGGTCGACGGCCTGCCGGGGGCGGAAATCGCCGGTGCCAGCGAAGTCGAGGTGCCCGCCGCCTCGCTACAGGCCTTCAATACTGTCGTGCGCGTGGCACCGGATGCCGGCAAGCAGGGCGCCAATCCGATCCACTTCGAAATCGCCGCTGCCGAAAACGCCGACATCAAGGTTCGCGAGAAAGCCTCCTTCCTCCTGCCCTGACGCCAGTCTCGGCAGACTCCGCTTGGGCGGGAGCTGGTCTCCCGCCTTTTTTTTCGTCTTTCGTATACCGTTGACTGAATGGTTTGACTAAAACCGCCGCTGGCCGGAAAATCCTTCCCGCTGAATGTGTTGCGAAATTTGCTGCGCCGGCGCTGATTCGCCAAGCCCTGATCCCGAATCGGGGCTTTTTTGTTTTGTCCTTTGTTGTTTGTCGTATCCGAGGTGAAGAATTTGACTACGAAAGTGCCGACCGTCGGCTTTGTTTCCCTGGGTTGCCCGAAAGCCGGCAGCGACGCCGAGCGCATCCTGACCAAGCTGCGTGCCGAAGGCTATGAAATCTCGCCGAGCTACGACAATTCCGATCTCGTCATCGTCAATACCTGCGGCTTCATCGACGCCGCCGTCGAGGAATCGCTCGACGCCATCGGCGAGGCCCTCAACGAAAACGGCAAGGTCATCGTCACCGGCTGCCTCGGCGCCAAGGGTGACATCGTGCAGACGACGCACCCCGCCGTCCTCGCCGTCACCGGCCCGCACGCCGCCGACGAGGTCATGGGCTACGTGCACCAGCACCTGCCTAAGCCGCACGACCCCTACACCGACCTCGTGCCGCCGCAGGGCGTGCGCCTGACGCCGGACCACTTCGCCTACCTGAAGATTTCCGAAGGCTGCAACCATAGCTGCACCTTCTGCATCATCCCGTCGCTGCGCGGCCCGCTTGTCTCGCGCCCGGTCGGCGACGTGCTGGCCGAGGCCGAAAACCTGGCCCGGGCCGGCGTGAAAGAGATTCTGGTTATCTCGCAGGACACCAGTGCCTATGGCGTCGATCTCAAGTACCGCACCGGTTTCTGGGGCGGCAAGCCGGTCAAGACGCGCCTCAAGGAACTTTGTGATGCGCTGTCGCAATTCGGCATCTGGGTCCGCCTGCATTACGTCTATCCGTACCCGTCGGTCGATGACGTCATTCCGCTGATGGCCGAAGGCAAGATTCTGCCGTATCTGGATGTGCCGTTCCAGCACGCCAGCCCGAAGATCCTCAAGGCGATGAAGCGCCCGGCCTCGGCCGAGAATACGCTCGAACGCATCCGCAAGTGGCGCGAGATCTGCCCGGAACTCGTCATCCGCTCGACCTTCATCACCGGCTTCCCCGGCGAGACCGACGAGGATTTCGACCAGCTGATCCAGTTCCTGGAAGATGCGAAACTGGATCGTGTCGGCGCCTTCGCCTACTCGCCGGTCGATGGCGCCAAGGCCAACGAACTCGAAGGCCTGCCGCCGGAAGATGTGCGCGAAGATCGCCGTCGCTGGCTGATGCAGGTGCAGGAAGACATCAGCGCCGAAAAGCTGGCCGCCAAGATCGACAGCGAGATCGAGGTGCTGGTCGACGCGGTGGACGAGGAAGGCACCATCGCCCGCTCCAAGGCCGACGCGCCGGAAATCGACGGCCTGGTCTACATCGACGGTCATTTCGACGCCGAGCCGGGCGATTTTCTGAAGGTCCGGGTGATCGACGCCGATCATCACGACCTCTACGCCGAGTTCGTGCGGCAGGGCTGAGGCCGGCATGGCTCGTCCGCGTCTCGGCATCGCCCTCGGCTCCGGCTCGGCGCGTGGCTGGGCGCACATCGGCGTGCTGCGCGCCCTGCAGCATGCCGGCATCGAGCCCGACCTGGTGTGCGGCACCTCGGTCGGCGCCTTCGTCGGCGCCGCCTACACCTCAAAAAAACTCGACGATCTGGAAGCCTGGGTCGCCAGCCTGACGCGGCGCGACGTGCTGGGCTTCTTCGACGTCGGCCTCGGCGGCGGGCTGATCAAGGGTGAGCGGCTGCTCAATTTCGTCGCCGAGCGCTTTCTCGCCAACGATTTCGCCGACCTCGACCGGCCCTTCGCCTGCGTCGCCACCGACCTCGCCAACGGCCGCGAGGTGTGGCTCAAGGAGGGCGGGCTGATCGACGCGGTGCGCGCCTCGATCGCCGTGCCTGGGCTGTTCGCGCCGCATGCGGTCGGCGGGCGCTTCCTGGTCGACGGCGGGCTGGTCAATCCGGTGCCGGTGTCGCTGTGCCGGGCGCTCGACGCCGACGTGGTGATCGCCGTCGATCTCGGCATGGACACCATCAACCTGCGCCTGCGCCACCCTGCGGAGGGCGGCGAAGCCGGCTGGCGGACCCGGGTCGGGCGCTGGCTGACACGCAACGGCAAGAATGGAAACGCACCGCGGCCATCGCTGACCGACGTGCTGACCAACAGCGTCGCCATCATGCAGGGGCGCATCTCGCGCTCGCGCATGGCCGGCGAGCCGGCCGACGTGCTGGTCGCGCCGCGCCTCGGGCAGATGGGGCTGCTCGACTATCATCGCGGCGTCGATGCCATCACCGCCGGGCGCAAGGCGACCGAGCACATGTTGCCGCTGCTTCATTCCCTGCTCGAATGATCCGGCGATGAGCACCGAATCCCTGATCGCGACGCTGGCCGGCCTCGTCGGCCCCCAATACACGCTGTTCGCCAGCGCCGAGATGGCACCCTACCTCACTGACTGGCGCGGGCGTTATCAGGGTGCCGCGCAATGCATCGTGCGCCCCGGCAATGCCGCCGAAGTGGCGGCGGTGGTGCGCGCCTGCGTCGCCGCCGGCGCGCCGATCGTGCCGCAGGGCGGCAACACCAGCCTGTGCGGCGCGGCGACGCCGGATGGCGAGGGCCGGGCGGTGGTCGTGAGTTTGAGCCGCCTGAACCGCATCGTTGCGGTCGACCCCCAAAACAACACCATTTCCGTCGAAGCCGGCTGCACGCTCGCCGCCGTCCAGGAAGCGGCACGGGCAGCGGATCGCCTGTTCCCGCTGGCGCTGGCGGCCGAAGGCAGCTGCCAGATTGGCGGCAACCTGTCCACCAACGCTGGCGGCGTCCAGGTGCTTCGCTACGGCAACACCCGCGAGCTGACGCTGGGCCTCGAAGTGGTGCTGCCAAGCGGCGAACTCTGGAACGGCCTGCGCGGCCTGCGCAAGGACAATACCGGCTACGACCTCAAGCAGCTGTTCATCGGCGCCGAAGGGACGCTCGGCATCATCACCGGCGCCGTGCTGAAACTCTTTCCGTTGCCGAGAACGCAGACCACCTGCTGGCTCAATGTGCTTTCGCCGGTGGCTGCGGTCGACCTGCTGAATTCGGCAAAAACCGCTTTCGACGCCCAATTGACCGCCTTCGAGCTGATTTCCGAAGCGTCGCTCGGGCTGGTCCTGAAGAATATTCCGGACGCTGCGCGGCCGACGGTGCAAGGTCTGTGGTACATCCTGGCCGAATTTTCCGAGGCCGATCCGGCTGCCGTCGAACGCTGGCTGGCCGGTCAAATGGGCGCCGGGAGCGTGGCCGACGCGGTGATCGCGCACTCGGAGAGCCAGGCGAAGAAACTGTGGGCCTTGCGCGAAAACATCTCGGAAGCGCAGAAGATCGAGGGCATCAGCATCAAGCACGATGTCGCGGTGCCGGTATCGTCGATTCCGGCGTTTCTGGAGAAAACCGACGCCGCGCTGGAACGGGCATTCCCGGGCATTCGCGTCGTCGCCTTCGGCCACGTCGGCGACGGCAACCTGCACTACAACCTGTCGAAGCCCGATGCGCAGGAAAATTCTGCCTTCATCGGCGTTCAGCCCGCAGTCAATCGTATCGTCCATGATGCCGTCCACGCGCTGAACGGCTCGATTTCCGCCGAACACGGTATCGGCCAACTCAAGCGCGAGGAATTGCTGCGCTACAAGAGTCCGGTCGAAATCGCCCTGATGCGCACGCTAAAACAGGCCATCGATCCGCAGGGGCTGATGAATCCGGGGAAGGTGGTTTAATGGGGCGTGGGTGTTTCAGACCCGTGTCGTTCTCAATTGTCCCCGATCCGAGAGGGCAAGGTCTATGTCGCTGCCGACATGAATCTGGCCATCTCGCCCAGCTTCAATGCGAACGGGCGTGGTCATTCCCTTTCCGCCACGCGAGGCGCGCGTTCTCAACGACCTCTCCGCGGCCGGCGCGCTTGCCCGAAAATAGAGTTCCCGTTCAAATTCGCGGCGACCAGCAATGATATGGTCATGCTGATTAGTGCTCCAGGACAGCCGTGACAGTTCGCAACCTCGAATACCTCTTCCGGCCCGGCTCGATTGCTGTGATTGCCGAGCCTGAGGAGCCCAGTAGCTATGCCGACCTTGTGCAGCGCAACCTTGCCGCCGGTGGCTTCACCGGCCCGCTCGCCCTGGTTGCGGCCAGGCGTGCGTCGCGCCTGCGCTTGGGGCCGCGCGTGCGCGTCGACCCCTTGCCCTTCGTGCCTGACCTCGCGCTCATCTGCGCCCATTTCGAGAGTATTCCGGCTATCGTCGCCCAGCTCGGCGAACGTGGCGTGCGCGCCGCGATCATCGGCCCGTCGATCCGCGACAAGCTGAGCGCAACCGAGTCTTCCGCAGTGCGCCAGGCGATCCTCGAAGCGGCGCGGCCGCACCTGATGCGCCTGCTCGGCTCGGGCAGCGGCGGACTCTTGGTACCCGGACTCGGCATCAACGCCAGTATCTCCCCGATCGCCGCCCAGCCCGGCAAGATCGCGCTGGTCGCGCAGTCCGCCTCGGTCACCACTGCGATCATCGGCCGGGCCGCCAGCACCGGGGTCGGTTTTTCGACCATCGTCCACCTTGGAGCCAGCCTCGACATCGATCTGGCCGACGTCATCGACTGGCTGGCCGACGATCCCGATACCGAGCGCATCCTCGTCCAGTTCGACAGCGTAGCCGTTGGGCGCAAGTTCATGTCGGCGGCACGGGCGGCGGCGCGTAACAAGCCGGTGGTGGCCATCCGCGCCGGCCGCCTCGCCGCCGCGCCGGCCGGCGAGACGCCGTTTTCCAGCAACGATGTCTATGATGCGGCGCTGCGCCGCGCCGGCTGGGTGAGCATCCCGACGCTGGGTAACATCCTCGAGGCGCTCGAGGCGATGGCGCGTATCCGGCCGATGGCCGGCGACCGCCTGGCCATCGTCGCCAGCGGCAGCGGCCTGGCTAGCCTTGCCGTCGAGGCGCTCGTTCGGCGGGGCGGCAAGCACGTGGCGCTCGCCGGCGACACCGTGCGCCGCCTGGCCGGCGTGCTCAAGACCAAGGCCACGCTCGGCAATCCGCTGATCCTGCCGCCCGGTGCCGGGCCGCTTGTCTGGGGCCAGGTCGTCGCCGCGTTGCTCGCCGATGACGGCACCGATGCGGTGATGACCGTCTGCTCGCCGTCGCCGTTCGCGCCGCCGGCCGAGGTCGCTGTCGAAATCACCCGTGTCTGTGCGGGCAGCGAGCGCAACGTATTTACTTGTTGGGTGGGCGGCGACTCGATGCTCGAAGCGCAGCGCATCGTCGCCGAGCTCGGCCAACTCGCTTTCGACTCCCCCGAGTTGGGCGTGGCTGCCTTCGCCGGGCTGCTCGATTACTACCGCAACCGCGAGCTGCTGATGCAGATGCCGCAGTCGCTGCCCGAGGGCTATGCGACCGACACGGCGGCTGCCCATGGCGTCGTCGGCGAGGCGCTGGCCGCCGGTGCGGACATGCTCACCCCGCGCCAGGCCAGCCGCCTGCTCAAGGCCTACGGCATCAATGCCGCCGAATACACGGCGGCGGCCAGCGTCGAGGCGGCGATCGAGGTGGCCAACACCATCGGCTATCCGGTCGACCTCGACCTGCTGGCTGGTCGCAGCGAGACGCTGGGCGAAACCGCGACCGAGCTGCGCTCGCCGGCCGAAATCGAGGCTGCCGTGCGTGCCTTGCGCGCTGCCGTGCGCAATGCCCATCCGGGGCTGCGCGTGCATGGCTACCGGTTGCGCCGCAGCGCGGCACGCCGGATCATTCCGCCGCTGCGCATCGGCGTCGCCGAGGACAAGGTGTTCGGCCCGGTGATTTACCTCGGGCCCAGTGTGCAGGCCGGCGATGGCGGCATCGTCGTCGGCCTGCCGCCGCTCAACCTCAATCTCGCCCAAGAACTGGTCGCGCGCAGCCGCTTCGCCGAGGATGCCCCGGCCGACCGGCGCGTCGCGCTGGAGGCGGCGGTGAGCAATGTGCTGGTTCGCCTCTCGCAGCTGCTCACCGAAATCGACGAAGTGGTCGTCATCGACATCGACCCACTCAATGTCGAGCCCGGCGGGGTCGTTGCCCTGGAAACCGCAGTGCACGTCGAGAAGCGTGGCCGCCACCTTGGCTTCAGGCGCTTTGCCATCCGCCCCTATCCGAAGGAGCTCGAGCGCGAGGTCGAGTGGCAAGGCCGCCAGCTGCTATTGCGGCCGATCCGTCCGGAGGACGAGAACACGCTGGGCGACCTGCTCGCCTCGCTGGCCGCCGAGGATTCGCGCATGCGCTTCTTCGACACCATGCGCAAGCTGCCGCGCCAGCTGCTGGCGCGCTTTACGCAGATCGACTACGAGCGCGAGATGGCGCTGGTCGCCATCGAACGCGACGCGAACGGCTGCGAACGCTCGCTCGGCGAGGTGCGCGTCGTCGCCGACCCCGACAATGTCGTCGCCGACTTCGCCCTGGTCGTCAGTTCGTCGCTCAAGGGCAAGGGGCTGGGGCAGCTGCTGATGGCCGGCATCATCGACTATGCGCGCAGCCGCGGCATCCACGAACTGCGCGGCGAGACGCTGGTCGGCAACCTGCGCATGCAGAACCTGGCCCGGCACTGCGGCTTCTCCATCCAGGCCGGTGCCGACCCGGGGACGGTCGACATGCGCCTCGTCCTGCAGGAGAAGGCACCCACAGGGTGAGAAATGGTGCGGCCAGCCCCGCGCCATCAAGAAAATCGGCCGATTGCCGACGAGCCACAGTTGTGTCGGCTGCTGTTATTCGCGAGGCGTGACGGTCAGGCCGCGAAATGTCTGGAGGGCTGCGGGCAGCTTCTTGCACTCGACACCGGCAATCTTCACGCCGCCGTCGTCGCTCAGCAATTGCACGCGGCCGCTCCCCAGGATCGCGAACAGGGCCTCGGGCCGCAGTTCCTTGAGATCGATGTCCGCAACCGGCGTAGCTGCATCCGCGGCCTGGCCTGACCAGCGATACAGCGCAAAACTGCCGCTGTCGGCTGGCGGCCCGGCGACGATCAGGTAGGCTGCGCCGACGCGTTCGATGCTGCGGATACCGCGCTGTCCGAGGTCGAGTTCGATCGGTGCGCCGAACCGGGCGCGAACACCATTGATCACTTCGCCTGGGTTCAGCAGCGGGATGACCAGCGCCCGCTGCTGCGGCACCGGATTGCGCAGTCCGATCAGCAGCGCGCCGTCGGGCGTCGCGGCCAGCCCTTCGATGTTGAGGCCGCCGTCGGCCTCGGCCGCCAGACGCGCCGCGTCGCCCAGCTGGTAGGGCTTGAGCTCGTCGGCCTCGGTCATGTCGCGCAGCAGATCGACGTAGGCTTGACCGACCGGTTTGAGGGTCGGCGGCTGACCGGGCAGCACCTCGGTGGCAAAGAAGCGGTGCCGGCTCGGCCGGGCCTTGCCCTTGCTGTTGCGGCCATGCGAAGTGATCCAGTAAATGCGTGTGCCGACGGCCGCGGCCCCTTCGATGTCGGACTCCTCGTCGGTAGCGGTGGCGAGAAATTTTGACAGATCCAGCGAACCGACTGCCTGCGCCTGCCCTTGCCGGTAGATATTGAGCGTGTTGTGCTCGTCGTCACCGACGACGAAGTAGGCGGCATCGAGCGCGACAGCCGCTGACGCGTCGCACGGGCCGCTGTAGGTCGTGATCTGCTGCGCGCCGGAGTACGCCGGCAGGCCGGCGGCGATAAGCGCTGTCAGGGCGGACTTTGCAAGTGTGTTCATCGTGTATCTCCTGTTTTCTGACGAAACCGGGTCGGGTCATCTAGCCGTTGCCGGCCTGCTGCCCGGCGAGGGGCAGGGTAATGACGAACTCGGTGAGTTGTCCGGACGAACTGGCGGTGATGCTGCCGCCATGCGCCAGGACGATGGATCGGGCAATCGCCAGACCGAGGCCGCTGCCTTCGCCGGCGTGGTCGACGCGGACGAAGCGCTCGAAGAGGGTGCGCAGGGCGGCGGCGGGAATCGGCGGACCGGAATTGCTGACCGTGATGACTGCCGCGTCTTCCTGCCGACGTACCGCCAAGGCGACCCGGCCCGCGGCCGGGGTGTGCTGGATGGCATTGACCAGCAGGTTGCCGATGGCGCGTTGCAGCATCAGGCGGTCGCCGCGAACCGTCAAGTCTTCCCCGTCCAGCGCCAGTTGCTGGCTTTCCGCCAGAATGCCGTAGTAGTCGAACAACTGGCGGCCCAGGTCGAGCAGCCGGACCGCCTCATGCTGCGGGACGACCAGGCCGTTATCAGCCTTGGCGAGGAACAGCATGTCGGCGATCATCCGCGACAGGCGCTCGTATTCCTCGAGATTCGACGCCAGCAGGTCGCGGTATTCGTCGCCGCTGCGCGGCTTGGCGAGCGACACTTCGGTCTGCATGCGCAGGGTGTGGATCGGCGTGCGCAGTTCGTGGGCGAGGTCGGCGGAAAAGTCGGAGAGGCGCTGGAAGGATTCCTCCAGCCGGCCGAGCATGGCGTTGAAGGCGCCGACCAGTTCGGCGAGTTCCGGCGGCACGTTCGCCTCCGGAATGCGCTCGGCCAGTTGCCCGGCGGAAATGCGGCCGGCGGTCTGGGCGATGGCGCGTACCGGGTTCATGCCGTGGCGGGCGATCAGGATGCCGACGGCGACGGTGAGCAGGGCGGCGGCGAGCAGCGCCAGCCAGAAATCGCGCTGCAGCTGGTCGAGAAAATCGGTGTGGTGGCGGATGTCGCGGCCGACGACGACGCGCGCTGTTTCTCCCCAGGCGGTTTCCAGACCGCCGGCGACGACGCGATAGTCGCGGCCGCCGAGCGTCAGGCGGCTCGGTGTTTCGCCGACGGCGCCGGCCGCAGCGGCCAGTTCGCCGGCGAGGGCCGTTTCCGGCCAGCGGAAAATCGCCCCTTTTTCGCCGTCGACCGCAACGATCACCCCGTGTTCGCCGGTCAGCGCATCGCCGAGCCGGGCGGCGAGGGCGGCCGGCGACTGCTCGCGGCTGCCGACATGGCGGGCCAGCGTCAGCTTGCCGAGCAGTTCGTGGGCGTCCAGTTCGGTCATGTGGGCATCGGCCGAGCGGCTCAGGTAGGCGCCCAGCGCCGCAAATACCAGCGTCGCCAGCAGCGCGAAGGCGAGCGACAGGCGCAGGGTGATGGAATGCCGCCAGTGCGTCACGGTCAGCGGATTTCCATCACGTAACCCATGCCGCGCAGGGTGTGGATTAGCTTCGGCGCGAAATCGTCGTCCACCTTGGCGCGCAGGCGGCGGATGGCGACTTCGACGACATTGGTGTCGGAATCGAAATTCATGTCCCAGACCTGCGAGGCGATGAAGCTGCGCGACAGCACCTCGCCCGGCCGCCGCAGGAACAGTTCGAGCAGCGCGAACTCCTTGGCCGTCAGGTCGATGCGCCGCCCGGCGCGGGCCGCGCGGCGCTTCAGCACGTCGAGTTCGAGGTCGGCGAGGGCCAGCGTTTCGGCGTCCCGGGCGCGGCCGCGCCGCAGCAGCGTGCGCACGCGGGCGAGCAGTTCGGAAAAGGCGAAGGGCTTGACCAGGTAATCGTCAGCCCCCAGTTCCAGCCCTTTGACCCGGTCCTCGACCTGGTCGCGCGCGGTCAGGAACAGCACCGGCAGCTCGCGCCCGGCAGCGCGCAAGGCCTTCAGCACCTGCCAGCCGTCGAGCCCCGGCAGGTTGACGTCGAGGATCAGCAAATCGTGCTCGCCGGCCAGCCCCTCATGCATGCCGTCGAGCCCGTTGCGCACCAGGTCGGCGGTGAATCCGGCCTCGCTCAGGCCCTGCTTCAGGTAGTCGCCAGTCTTCGCTTCGTCTTCGACGATGAGGATTTTCATGGCCGCATTTTGCCCGAGTGCTCGTCGGTTTGCCGAAAGCCTTTAATTGGGGCCGCTGCTTACCGGCAACTGTTCGCGCAGTCGCTCAATGGCATTGGCCTCGCCGCGAATGCGGAAACGGGCGCCATCTTCGTCCGCAGCTTCCGCAAGCACCTCGCAATTGGCGTAGAGTTCCCCGCGCAGTTGCTGGGCCGACCATGGCAGGAAGATTTCGGCCTCGACCAGATCCTTGCGGAAGAAGGCGACGATGGTTGCACGCAACTGGGCCACCTCGTCCGGACGGCGGGCGCTCATCACCACGCAATCCGGGTATCGCGCACGCAAGGCCGCCGTGCATTCAGCCTGAGCCGCCGCGTCGCCGACGTGGTCGATCTTGTTGAAGATACGGAGGCGCGGCACTTGGTCGGCGTCGATTTCCGCCAACACCGTGTTGGTGACTTCCAGTTGGCGTTCGAAGCCGGGATCGCTGGCGTCGATGACATGGAGCAGCAGGCCGGCATCCAGCGCCTCGTCGAGCGTCGATTTGAACGAGGCAACGAGGCCGTGCGGCAGATTCTTGATGAAGCCGACGGTGTCGCTGACCAGCACGCGCGGCACGCTTTCCGGGTGCAGCGTGCGCACCGTGGTGTCGAGCGTCGCGAACAGCTTGTTGGCGACCAGCACTTCGCTGCCGGTCAGGGCGCGCATCAGCGTCGATTTGCCGGCGTTGGTGTAGCCGACCAGCGCGACGCTGGCCAGCCCCTGGCGTTCCTGGCGGCGCGCGCGCTGCGTCTGGCGCTCGGCATCCATGGCGATGATTTCGAGCTGCAATTCGGCGATCCGGTCGCGAATCTTGCGCCGATCCAGTTCGGTGTGCGATTCGCCGGCCCCGCGCCCGCCGACGCCACTACGCTGGCGCCCCTGCGGCCCGGCCAGCTTGGCCGCCTCGCGCAGGCGCGGCGCCATGTAGCCGAGGCGGGCGATTTCGACCTGTGCCTTGGCCGCCCGTGAGCGGGCATTGCGATGGAAGATTTCGAGAATGACCATGGTCCGGTCCATCACCGCGCAGCCGCTTTCCTTTTCCAGATTGCGCGCCTGCGATGGCGAAATTTCGTGGTCGACCAGCAGCGCGTCGATCTCGCAGTCGGTGGTATGGCTGGCAAACTCCGCAATTTCCTGTCGCTTGCCGACGCCCAGATAACCGGTCGTGTCGAAGCTGGCGCGCTTCTGCACGAAGCTGTGAACGACCTTGAAGCCGAGCGTTTTCGCGAGATCGCGCAGTTCGGTCAGCGATGCCTCAAACTCGATGTCGCTGACGTTCGGTAGTTGGACGGACGCCACGATGGCGTTCATGGGCTTTTCTTCAACTTCACTGGTCATGCGCGGCTTGTTTCTCTTGAGTAGGCAAAGGCAGATAGTACCTGCCTACGGAGTGATTGGCGGCCCGGAATGTCGGGCACGGCATGTCAAAAATCGGCACAAATTCACGGTTGACCGCGAGCGTCGCCCGCTACCGGGGGGCCGGTTGTTCATCGCCCGTCCATACCCGAACCGCGGGTGCGATGCCCGCTTCCCGTGCCGATTTGCAGAACTGGCGGTCGAAGGTGTGCATGACGGCAGCGCCGCAGGCGGCTAGATGCAGCGCATCGGCAAAATCAGCTCCCTGGGCGTACCAGTCAAGTGCTCGCCCGACGGCCAGCGCATCTTCCACCACGGTGTTTTCGGTTTGCAGCAGCAACTGAAGGAAAGCGTGGATGCGCTCGCCGGGCAACTTGTAGGCGGAACGCAATACCCATTCGGTTTCCAGCAACACGGTACGAGAAATCAGGACGCGATGGATCTTGAGCAGGTTTTCGGCGATATCGGCTTGTTGCGGGTGGTCATCGACCACGAGGCGCACCAGCATGTTGGTATCAAAGGCGATCATCGGCTGTTTTTCTCTGCTGCCGCCCAATCGGCGCTGTAATCGACCGGTTTGCAGAGTTCTTCAGTCGTCAGGGGGGCGCCGCCGGATTTCAGGAAACCCCGCAATTCCTCCAGCCGAAGCGCCTTTTTTTGGGGGCGGGATTTCAGGAGTACGCCGGATTCGGTCGTTTCTATGGAAAGTTCGTGCCCTGCTGTCCAATGCAGCTGATCCCGGATTTCCTTGGGGATCACGACTTGCCCTTTACTGGAAAGCGTAATGTTGGCGATGGTCATGGCATATCTCCGACGGTAAGACAAAAAGTAAGTCTTATTATCTGTCGACCGCCCTCGGCCAGCAAGCGTTTATGTTCGGTGTTGATCCCGACGGCAAGATTACAGACTTGTAATTTTGCCGTCAGCGAGCGGTCGACCGCAGCAGTCCAGAATCGGTGCATCTCCAACCGAATGGAACCCGCCATGCGCCTGATTCTCACGCTCCTCCTCGCCCTCAGCCTGCCTGCATTCGCCCAGCACGACCATGGTGCCCACAAACCGGCCGCCGCCCAGGCCGCGCCCTTGAGCGACGGCATGATCAAGAAGATCGACAAGGGTGCCGGCGAGGTTGTCATCCAGCACGGTCAGCTCGACAGTATCGGCATGCCGCCGATGACCATGGCCTTCGGCGTCGCCGACCAGTCCTGGCTGAACAAGCTGAAAGCCGGCGACAAGATCCGTTTTGCGGCCGAGATGAAGGGTGGCAATGCCATCGTTAGCCGCTACGAAATGGTCAAATGACACACCGGCTGTCCGCCCTTCTGCTGGCGGTGCTGCTCAATACGCCGGCGTACGCCGAATTACCGCCCAACCCGCTGCCCGGCGCCAGCGTCGAATCGTTTCTCACCATCGCCCGCGAAGGCAGTCCCGACGTGCGCATGGTCCGTCTGGAGGCGGAAGCGGCCCGCGAGCGAATCGGCCCGGCCGGTGCCTTGCCCGATCCCTTCCTGCGTGTCGAGCTGGAGAACATCACGCGCAACGGCACCCAGGGCGCGACGCTGTCGCCGTCGCAGGTCGGCGATACCAAATATCTTCTGGCGCAGCCGCTGCCGTTCTGGGGCAAGCGCGACCTGAAACGCGACATCGCCGCCGCCGAGGCCGAGCAGGCGGGCGGCCGCGCGGCCGATACCTGGGCAGATGTGGCCAGCCGCATCAAAAGCCTCTATGCCCAATACTGGCTGACCCACCGGGCGCTGCGCCTGACCCGCGAGAACATCGAACTGACCCGCCGCCTGGAGCAGATCGCCCAGGTGCGCTACGCCGGGGGCCTGGCCGCGCAGCAGGACGCGATCCGCGCCCAGGTCGAGCGCAGCACCATGGATAGCGAGCTGGTCGGTATGGAGAGCGAACAGCATCACCTGATGACCTTCCTCAACGCCATGCTGGCGCGTCCCGGCAATGCGCCGCTGGCCGAACCGGAAGCGCTGCGCCCGCTGCCGGCGCGGCTCGATCCCGCCGCCCTGAACGAGCGTCTGCTGGCGAAGAATCCGCAGCTGGCCATCGAAGCCGCCCGCCTTGAGGGCGCCGAGAAAAGCCGCGAACTGGCCTATCGCAACCGCTTCCCGGATTTCATCGTCGGCGTGCAGCCGATGCAGGTGCAGGACCGCGTCGATGCGTGGAACGTGATGCTGGAACTCAACGTGCCGCTGCAGCAGGGCACCCGGCGCAGCCAGGAACGCGAGGCCGAGCGCCTGCTGGAAGCGGCTGCGGCGCGCAAGGAAGCGCTCGGCCACCGGCTGAACGGCGAACTGGGCGCGGCGCTGGCCAACCTGGAAGCCGCCCGCATGACCGAGGAAATTACCCGCAACCGCCTGCTGCCGCAGGCTGAGCTGACCTTCAAGTCGGCGCTCGCCGGCTACGAGACGGGCAAGGTGGATTTCGCCACGCTGCTCGACGCCCAGCGCCAGATCCGTAACGCCCGGCTGGCGCTGCTGCGTGCCCAGGCCGGCCAGCAGCAGCGGCTGGCCGAAATCGAACGCCTGCTCGGAGAAGACCTGTGAGAACCGGCCCGACCCTGATTGTGGTTGCCATCGCCCTGGCCGCCGGCGGTTTTGCCGGCTACCGGCTGGCGCTGCCGAAAACCGATGCCATCGTGCCGGCTGTTGCGGTCGACGGCCAAAAAACGGCAAAAAAGCTTCTCTACTACCGCAACCCGATGGGCCTGCCCGACACCTCGCCGGTGCCGAAGAAGGACCCGATGGGCATGGATTACCTGCCGGTCTACGAAGGCGAGGACGAAGCGGAGAGCGGCCTGAAGATCAGCCCGGAAAAGGTCCAGAAACTTGGTGTCAAAACCGCACCGGCGAAGATGCAGATGCTCGACCGCAGCGTGCGCGCCAGCGGCCGTGTCGAAATCGACGAAAGCCGCACCTACACGGTGACCGCCAAGTTCGAGGGCTACATCGAGCGGCTGCATGTGAATACCAGCGGCCAGCCGGTCGGCCGCGGCCAGCCGTTGTTCGAGGTGTACAGCCCGGAGCTGGTCTCGGCACAGCGCGAATACGCCCTCGCCGCGCAGGGTGTCGGCAAGCTGAACGAAGCCGGCGGCGAGGCGCAGGGGGCGATGCAGCAACTCGCCGAGTCCAGCCTGCAGCGGCTGAAGAACTGGGACATTTCCGAAGAGCAGGTCAAGGCGCTGGCTCGGTCGAGCGACGCCAAACGCACGCTGACCTTCCGTTCGCCGGTGGCCGGCATCGTTACCGACAAGAAGGCGGTGCAGGGCATGCGCTTCATGCCCGGCGAGACGCTGTTCCAGATCGCCGACACCTCGTCGGTCTGGGTCCAGGCCGACGTCTTCGAGCAGGACATTGCTGCGGTCAACGTTGGCCAGAAGGCCAAAATCAGGATCAACGCCTACCCCGGCGAAGTCTTCGAGGGCCGCATCGCTTATGTTTATCCGACGCTGAAGGCGGAAACGCGGACGGTGCCGGTGCGCATCGAACTGCCCAACCCGAAAGGGAAGCTGAAGCCGGCGATGTTCGCCGACGTCGACATCCCGGCCGGCGGCGCGGCGCCGGTGCTGACCGTGCCGACCTCGGCGGTGATCGACAGCGGCCCGCGTCAGGTGGTCATCGTGCAACTCGCCGAAGGCCGCTTCGAGCCGCGCCCGGTCAAGCTCGGCCAGCGTGGTGGTGAGTTTGTGCAGGTGCTGGAGGGGGTCAAGGAAGGCGAGCCGGTGGTGGTTGCTGCCAATTTCCTGATCGATGCTGAGAGCAACCTGAAGGCGGCGCTTGGGGGGATGCAGAAGGTTGAAGGCGCGGCTGGTAAGCCGGCGGCAGTTGGCCACAAGGCAGCGGGGGTTTTGAATGCCATCGATGCGGCGGCGGGGACGGTGACGATTTCGCATGAGCCGGTGGCGAGTTTGAAGTGGCCGGCGATGAAGATGGATTTTGTGGTGGCAAATCCGGCGCTGGTGGCGGGGGTGAAGCCGGGGGCGGCGGTTGAGTTCGAGTTTGTGGAGCGGGGGCAGGGGGAATGGGTGGTGACTTCTTTGGGGAAGAAGAAGTAATGGGGGTTTCTCGTTCCGTGGTGGTTGGCGGCTTTTCTGAAGCGTCGGGTTCCGCGCTTGCGGCGCGGGCGTACTTTCTTTTGCTTCGCCAAAAGAAAGTAGCCAAAGAAAAGGCGACCCTGGGTCAGCGCCCGGCTACGCCGGGTCCCCTGCGCTACTCGGTGCTGGCGGGGGCTGCGGAACTCGGGGCTACGCCCCTCAGACAGTCCTCGCCCTTTATCCGCCAGCCCCTGCGTTGCTCGGCGCCTACCAAGGGGCCCGATAAACCCTCCTGGCTGAAAGGGTGCAGAGGTGAATTTGATTTTTGCCTTTTTTTTGCCGTTGACCGCAACAGATCATTTTTTCGAGAATTGCTTGAGCCGAGACGCCTTTGGGCCCCCTTGAGAGGCGCTGAGCAACGCAGGCGGGCCGGGGGCAGTCGGCTTGCCTTGTCTGAGCCGCAGGCGAGTTCTGGCAAGCCGCCCGGGCCGCCGAGTAGCGCAAGGAACCCCGAAGGGGCGCCGACCCAGGGGTCGCCTTTTCTTTGCTTACTTTCTTTTGGCGAAGCAAAAGAAAGTGAGACGCCCGCAAGGCGGAATCCCAAGCCTATTCAGCCCGCGCAGCGAAGAACCAAGACAAATAAATGCTGAACGCCCTAATCACCTGGTCAGCCAGAAACCGCTTCCTGGTCCTCCTCGCCACCCTCTTCATCATCATCGCCGGCATCTGGTCGGTGCTGAAAACCCCGCTCGACGCCATCCCTGACCTGTCCGACGTGCAGGTCATCTTGTACACCGAATTCCCCGGCCAGGCGCCACAGGTGGTCGAGGATCAGGTCACTTACCCGCTGAGCACCGCATTGCTCTCGGTGCCGAAATCCAAGGTTGTGCGCGGCTTTTCCTTCTTCGGCGCCTCCTTCGTCTACGTCATTTTCGAGGACGGCACCGACATCTACTGGGCCCGCTCGCGCGTGCTGGAGTACGTCAATTCGGTCTCCGGCAAGCTGCCGAAAGGCGTCACGCCGACGCTCGGCCCTGACGCCACCGGGGTCGGCTGGGTGTACCAGTACGCCGTGCTGGCCAAGGACAAGACGCTGGCCGAGTTGCGCACCTTGCAGGACTGGTACCTGCGCTACCAGCTGGCCAAGGCGCCGGGGGTGGCCGAGGTGGCCAGCATCGGCGGCTTCGTGCAGCAGTACCAGGTCACGGTCGACCCGGCGAAACTCAAGGTTTACGGCATCCCGCTGATGCGCGTCGCCGAGGTGATCCGCAATTCCAACCGCGACGTCGGCGGCCGCACGCTGGAGATGGCCGAAACCGAATACATGGTGCGCGGCCGCGGCTATCTGCGCGGCCGGGAGGACATCGAAAACCTCGTCCTCAAGGCGCAGAACGGCACCCCGGTGCGCATCGCCGATATCGGCCGCGTCGAGCTGGTGGCCGATGAGCGGCGCGGGCTGACCGAGCTGAACGGCGAGGGCGAAGTGGTGTCCGGCATTGCCATGGCGCGCTACGGCCAGAATGCGCTGGAGGTCATCCACAATCTCAAGGCCAAGGTGGCCGAGATCAGCGCCGGCCTGCCCGAAGGGGTCAGCATCGAGACCGTCTACGACCGCTCGGAACTGATCCACCGCGCCATCGACACGCTGAAGCGCACGCTGGCCGAGGAAAGCCTGATCGTCGCGCTGGTCTGCATCGTTTTCCTGCTGCATCTGCGCTCGGCGCTGGTCGCCATCCTGATGCTGCCGGTCGCCATCCTCGCCGCCTTCATCGGCATGCGGGCGCTCGGCATCAACGCCAACATCATGAGCCTGGGCGGCATCGCGATTGCCGTCGGGGCGATGATCGATGCGGCGATTGTGATGATCGAGAACGCGCACAAGCACCTCGAACGGCTGCAAGCGGACGATTCGCGCAGCGAGGCCATCATCGCGGCGTGCAAGGAAGTCGGCCCGGCGCTGTTCTTCAGCCTGCTGATCATCACCGTCTCCTTCCTGCCGGTATTCACGCTGGAAGCGCAGGAAGGACGGCTGTTCACGCCACTGGCGTGGACCAAGACCCTGTCGATGGCCGCTGCCGCGCTGCTGTCGGTGACCCTGGTGCCGGTACTGATGCTGCTCTTCATTCGCGGCAAGATTCGGCCTGAAGCCGAGAACCCCGTCAACCGCTTCCTGATCCGCCTCTACCGCCCGATCATCGCCGGCGTCATGAACTGGAAGAAGGCGACCGTCGCCATCGCCGCCGTCGTGCTGGCGGTCAGCGTCATCCCGGCCAGCCGCCTGGGCAGCGAATTCATGCCGACGCTCAACGAAGGCACGCTGTTCTACATGCCGACGACCTTGCCTGGCCTCTCGGTGACCAAGGCCTCCGAGCTGCTGCAGACCCAGAACAAGATCATCAAGAGCTTCCCGGAAGTCGCCTCGGTGTTCGGCAAGGCCGGCCGCGCCCAGACTGCCACCGACCCGGCGCCGCTGGAGATGTTCGAGACGGTGATCAACCTCAAGCCGGAAAGCGAGTGGCGCTCCGGCCTGACCACCGACAAGCTGATCGCCGAACTGGACAAGGCGCTGCAATTCCCCGGCGTCGCCAACTCATGGACGATGCCGATCAAAGCGCGCACCGACATGCTGTCCACCGGCATCCGCACGCCGATCGGCATCAAGATTTTCGGCACCGATCTGGTCGAGATGGAACGCCTGGCCAAGGAAATCGAAAGCGTGGTCAAGGCCGTGCCCGGCACCAGCAGCGCCTTCGCCGAACGCATCACCGGCGGTTTCTACCTCGACATCGTCCCCGACCGCCGGGCGCTGGCCCGCTACGGGCTGACTGTCGGCGAGGTGATGGATGTCGTCGCCGCCGCTCTCGGTGGCGAAATGGTCACCATCACCGTCGAAGGCCGCGAGCGCTTCGGCGTCACCGTGCGCTACCCGCGCGACCTGCGCAGCGACCCGCAGGCCATAGCCCGCGAAGTGCTGGTGCCGGTCCAGGCCGAGATGGGCGCGCCGGCGACCATGGTTCCGCTCGGCCAGCTTGCCGAGGTCAAAATCAGCACCGGCGCCCCGGCCATCCGCACCGAAAACGCGCTGCTCTCGGCCTATATCTACGTCGACATCCGCGACCGCGACATCGGTTCCTACGTCGCCGAAGCGCGCAAGGCAGTCAATGAAAAGGTCAAATTCACCCCCGGCACCTACGTCACCTGGAGCGGCCAGTTCGAGTACATGGAGCGCGCCATCGCCAAGCTTAAGGTCGTCGTGCCGGTCACGCTGCTGATCATCTTCGTGCTGCTCTATCTCAACTTCCGGCGTATCACCGAAACGCTGATCGTCATGCTCTCGGTGCCCTTCGCGCTGGTCGGCGGCATCTGGCTGATGTGGCTGCTCGGCTACAACCTGTCGGTCGCCGCCGCCATCGGCTTCATCGCGCTGGCCGGCGTCGCCGCCGAAACCGGCGTCATCATGCTGATCTACCTCGACCATGCGTGGACGGCGATCCAGTCAAAATGTGCCGCTGCAGGCCGTCGACCGCAACCGGCCGATCTCTACGCCGCGATCATGGAAGGCGCCGTCGAGCGCGTGCGCCCCAAGATGATGACCGTCACCGCCATCATGGCTGGCCTGCTGCCGATCCTGTGGGGCACTGGTACCGGCTCGGAAGTCATGAGCCGCATCGCCGCGCCGATGGTCGGCGGCATGATCTCGTCGGCGGTGCTGACCCTGGCGGTGATTCCGGCGATCTACGGGCTGGTGAAGGGATGGGAACTGGGGCGGGCGTAGCGGGCAGGGGGCGTGGCAGCAGCTATTGCTGCGGTTCCCCGAGCTACCACATCAAGTCGTCCGGAATCTGGAAGGCGGCATACGGATCGTCCGCATCGATCTCGGCGCTGGTCTTGTTCACCCGTACGACCAGCGAGGGATCGCGCTCGGCGATCTTGTCGGCAATCACCCTGGGTACCAATTCGCTGCTCTCCCCCTGGCAGACGATCACCAGGCGTCCGGCGATCAAATTCGCCTGAACGGCGGCCGAGACGTAGATCCGCTTGATCTTGTTGTCGTGGGTGAAATTGTAGGCGATGTCGCCGGCGCCCTTGCTCTGGCGACTCTGCTGCACCATCTGGACAATTTGCGCCATGATCGCCTTCTGGGTGGCGGCCGCATCGCGCTGGGCATTGAGTTCGCGCGCCCGCTCGGCATTCTTGCGTTGCGTTTCAAGTGCGGCCAGGCGCACTTCATCGACAGTTTGCGTACCGGTCCGGCGCTCGACCTTCTTCTGCTGGCTCTTTTCCTGGTTGGCCTGTTTGACTTTCTTTTTGTCGACCAGTCCGGCTTTCAAAAACTGTTCTTGCAAAGAGGCCATATGCCACTCCGTAAATTGGGTCAGCTGGCCGAGGTAGCGGCGCTGCCCAGCCAAAAAATGGCAGCATAGCAAAAATGTCGAAGCCGCAGCCCTGCGCTCGCAGCCTTGCTGGTACTCGCGGCAATTTGCGGCCTGGTGAAGGCGTCGGAAACGGGGCGGGCGCAGCGGGCGCCGGGCCAAACTGGGCAGCGATACCCTCGCACCATTTGCCTTCGCGGCGATCCAATCGCAGAGTACGCACTATCGATCAACCAACCCGGCGGGCGATATGCCTTTGCGCCCAGCGGCGCGCCTGGTGCCATGAAGGGGAGTCTGATGAGACAAATCGAGAAAATCGAGGCTCGTGCCGCCGACCTGGGTAACGGCATGGTAATACGCCGCGCCTTGCCAAGCCGGCAGCGGCGCATGGTCGGCGCCTGGTGCTTTCTGGACCATGCCGGGCCGATTGATTTTGCGCCCGGCCACGGGATGAACGTCGGCGCCCACCCGCACACCGCCCTGCAAACCTTTACCTGGCTGATCGAGGGCGACGTGCTACACCGTGACAGTCTCGGCAACGTCCAGGTCATCCGCCCCGGACAGGTCAACCTGATGACCGCAGGGCGGGGCGTTGTTCATACCGAGGAATCGCTGCCCGAAGAACGGCGGTTGCACGCGGCGCAACTGTGGATCGCCTTGCCTTCGAGCGTGGCCGATTGCGAACCCGCCTTCGACCACTACCCGGATCGTCCCCGCTGGGCCGAAGGCGGCTGCACTTTCACGCTGCTGGCCGGTACGTATGGCGGGAATACGGCGCCGGCCAAACTCCATTCGCCCCTGGTCGGCGTCGATGTGTGCAGCGAGCAGGGCGGCGCGGTCGAGTTGCGGCTGAATCCACGGTTCGAGTATGGAATCCTGCCGCTCGAAGGGAGCATCCGGATCGGCGCGGAACGCTTCGCAACGGACGAGTTCGCCTATCTCGGCGACGGGGCCGACACGCTCAGCCTGGAACTGGCCGCCGGCACCCGGATTCTTTTGCTCGGCGGCGAACCCTTCGGCGAGCAAATCGTGATGTGGTGGAATTTCGTCGGTTTCAGCAAGGAGGAAATCGCCAGGGCGCAGCGCGAATGGGAAAGCGGCGACCCGCGTTTTGGCGAGGTGGCGGGGCATGATGGGAAAAGGCTGGCGGCACCGGCCTTGCCATGGGCCGGCTATTGATTGATGCCGTGCTGAAGATGCCAAGGGCCAGCATCTGCGCCAAGGTCGAGTAAGGTTAACCGAAACCTCGTCTTCCAGGGATGACGTAATATTGGGGTTGCTTTGGAAGGCAGAGGGTACTTTGAAAAGTTCACTTGGATTTGTAGCTAGCGGATATGCCTGTCAGAAGGCCGGAGTGATGCTTTCCGAGCTGTGGCCAAGGAGTCTGCAGTAGATTTTGCTGTTCTCTGTTCTGGACGATGATGCTTGGGCAGGGCGCTTGACGGCGGCAATGGACAGCCCGAACTCAATTATGGGCGCGGAACGCTGCAGATCGCAGCCGAGGGGCGGCACGAACTGGTGGATGAAGCGGGAACGGTTTTCGTCGGGCTATTTACGACGGACTGGTGCCGGTGGTGCTGGCGCGGTAGTGCTAGTCTGCAAACGCTAATCGCAGCAACGGAAGCGTGACACGAGAAAGTCACTGGCCCGAATTGCCCTGACAATCAGCTACTGTCAAAGCCAAGAACTGTCAGATCGGGTCGCGACTTCTACACATGAAAGACGTGTTCGGCGTTGCCATGTGCCCCCTGACCCGTGTGATAGTGATTTTTAATTCAACCCAGATTATCCATTAGCTA
>DJUX01000050.1 GCA_002440665.1 Dechloromonas sp. UBA6271 | reverse complement strand
ACGTTTTTACACAGTCTAGGCCAGTTGCGGACAATCGACTATCCCGTCAAGTAGTCATTTAAGCGACCGCTGAACTTCGAAACCTGCCGTACGGCTAATTCACACAACTCGGCCAAAACTCCGATGGACGATCAATGCCCTTCAGGACCCCGGGATCGTCCAGCGGGCACAAACGGATATGTTCCTGGTGAGCATCGAGAATGGACTTGCCGCCTTGATCGCCGGTCAAGGCGAGCAAATCGGCACGGTAAATGGCGCTGAAGCCGACCGGGTGGCCGGATTTCCCCTTATAGGCGGGCCTGGCAAGACGGGCGCCGTTCTGTAGCGCTTCCGCTACGGCAGCGTAGCTGGCCGGCTCGATGTACGGCATATCGGCCAGGGCAACCAGCCAGCCGTCGGCATCGGCGCTGACCTCGATGCCTCGGCTCAGGCTGTGGCCCATGCCTTGCGCTGCCTGGTCGCAAACGACGGTTTCCATCCCTTCTGCTGCCAGCAGGCTGGCCAGCGCTGCATCGTCGGGGCGAATGACGACGATGGTGCGACGACATATCCTGGCCAGGTGCCGCGCCGAGGCCAGCGCCATCGGTGTGCCGTCGGCCAGCGGCTGCAGGCGCTTGTCGGCACCGAAGCGCCGGCTGCTGCCGGCGGCCAGCAGGATGCCGACGATTTGCTTCATGCGACGCGGCAGGCGTAGGGATCGACGGCTGCTGCGGTCGACCGGGAAATTTGCCCATTTTTCACGGCGGTCATCTCGGCCAGGATGGAGACGGCGATTTCCGGCGGCGTGCGGCTGCCGATGGGCAAGCCGACCGGGCCATGCAGGCGGTCGACTTCGGCCTGCGACAGGTCGAAATATTGCAGCAGGCGTTCGCGACGCTTGCTGTTGTTGGCGTGCGAGCCGAGGGCGCCGACATAAAAGGCCGGCGATTTCAAGGCTTCGAGCAAGGCCATGTCGTCAAGCTTGGGGTCGTGCGTCAATGCCACGACGGCGCTGCGCGGATCGAGCGCCAGCTCGGTCACCGCGTCATCCGGCATCGATGCGATGCGTTCGCTGCCCGCCACATCCCAGCCATCGGCGTACTCGCTGCGCGGTTCGCAGATATAGACGCGGTAGCCCAGCGCCTGCGCCATCGTCGCCAGATAGCGCGAAATCTGCCCGGCGCCGATGATCAGCAGACGCCACGCCGGGCCATGCAGCGTGACCAGCGTTTCGCCATCCCATTGCAGGCTGTCGCCGGCGCTGCCGCCGGCGATGCTGACCAGGCCGGTAGCGAGCGCAACGCGCCGCTGCGCCAGCTGGCCGGTGGCGATGCGCTGGGCGAGTTGTTCGAGCAAGGCGGTATCCGGCGCCGGTTCGAGCACCAGTTCCAGCGTGCCGCCGCAGGGCAGGCCAAAGCGATGCGCCTCATCGGCCGTCACGCCATAGCGCAGAACACGCGGCACGGTGTTGCCCGACTTGCCGGTAAATTCTCCGGCGGCAGCGCGGCGGATCAGGTCGTCCTCGATGCAGCCGCCCGATACCGAGCCTTGCACCTGCCCGTCGTCACGCAGGATCATCCATGCACCCGGCGGCCTGGGGGCGGAACCCCAGGTGCGGGCGACGGTGATCAAGGCGAAGCGATGCCCGGCTGCCGCCCAACTACGGGCGGCGTCCAGCACTTGCGTATCCAGGCTGTCCATGTCAGGCCACCAGATCGGTAGTATTGAACGGCAGCCTGGTCAGGAACTTGCCGGTGGCAGCGGCGATGGCGTTGGCCACGGCCGGGGCAACCGGCGGCACGCCAGGTTCGCCGATGCCGGTCGGGGCCAGCGCCGAAGGCACGATATGGACCTCGACCCTGGGCATGTCGCCGATGCGCAGCACCGGATAGCCATCGAAGTTGCCCTGCTCGACACGCCCGCCCTTGAGCGTGATTTCACCGCTCATAGCCGCCGACAGCGCGAAGCCAACTGAGCCTTCCACCTGCGAACGGATGTTGTCCGGGTTGATCGCCGTGCCGCAATCGACAGCCGAAACCACGCGGTCGACCCGAATAGAGCCGTCTTTTTTGATCGTCACTTCGGCGACGTGGGCGACGAAGGAGTTGAACGATTCATGCACCGCCACGCCCCGGCCGCGCCGCTCGCCGGCGGCTGCCTTAAGCGGTGTTCCCCAGTTGGCCTTCTCGGCCGCCAGCTTGAGCACGCCGGCATGGTGCGGATGCTCGGCGAGCAACTCCAGACGCAGCGCCACCGGGTCCTTGCTCATTGCCGCCGCCACCTGATCGAGGAAGACCTCGGTCGAATAAGCCGTGTGCGAGGAACCGACCGAGCGCCACCAGAGCACCGGCACGCCGATGTCGGTCGGCGTGTGCAGATCGACCGTCAGATTAGGAATGGCGTAGGGCAGGTTGGAGGCACCTTCGACCGATACGTGGTCGATGCCGTCCTTGACCATCATTGCTTCGAACGGGGAGCCGGTCAGGATCGACTGACCGACCAGCCGGTGACGCCAGCCGACCAGCTTGCCGTTGCCATCGAGCGCCGCTTCCAGCGCGTGGTGGAAGAGCGGCCGGTAGTAGCCGCCGCGCATGTCGTCCTCGCGCAGCCAGACCAGCTTGACCGGTGCCTTGCCGTTGATCGCCTTGACGATATGCGCTGCCTCCAGCACGTAGTCGGAGTGCGTACAGGCCCGACGCCCGAAACTGCCGCCGGCATAGAGCATGTTGAGTTTGACCTGCTCGGGCTTGAGGCCGAACAGCGCGGCCACCCGGCCCTGGTCGACGGTCTGGAATTGCTCGCCGTTCCACACGTCGCAGCCATCGGCCTTGAGCTGGACGACGCAGTTCATTGGCTCCATCGCGGCATGGGCGAGGTAGGGAAAATCGAAGGAGGCGCTGACCACCTTGGCGGCGCCGGCAAAGGTTTTCGCCGTGTCGCCTTTATTCGCGGCAACCAGGCCGGGCTTCTTGGCCATTTCCTTGTACTTGGCCAGAATTTCATCGCTGCCCAGCTTGAAGGCCTTGCTGTCGTCCCAACTGACCGACAGGGCATCGCGCCCTTTCTTGGCGCTCCAGGTGTCAGTGGCCAGCACCGCGACGCCCTGCGGAATCTGCACGACATCGACGACACCCTTGACCGCCCTGGCTTTGCTTGCATCGAAGGATTTCACCGTGGCGCCGAACAGCGGCGGATGCGCGACGACGGCCACCAGCATGCCGGGCAGGAAAACGTCCTGCGTGAATTGCGCCGTGCCGTTGGTCTTGGCCGCACTGTCCTTGCGCCTGGCCTGCTTGCCGATCAGGCGGAAATCTTTGGGGTCCTTCAATTTGATATCGGCGGGCACCGTTTCCCTGGCGGCATCCTGCGCCAGTTCGCCAAAGCTGGCCTGGCGGCCGCTGCCGGCATGGCTGACGATGCCGTCGCGCACCACAATATCGGCCGCACCGACATTCCAGCGCTTGGCGGCGGCCGAAACCAGCATGGCCCGCCCGCTTGCCCCCGCCTTGCGCATCTGCTCCCAGGAATTGGCCATCGCCGTGCTGCCGCCGGTGCCCTGCGCCGGGCCCCAGAAAGTGTTGTTGTAACGCTTGGCATCGGCCGGGGCGCCTTCGACGCGAACGAGCTTCCAGTCGGCGTCCAGTTCTTCGGCCAGAATGGTGGCCAGACCGGTATAGCTGCCCTGGCCCATTTCGAGGTGCTTGGACAAGATGGTCACGCTGTTGTCGGTGCCGATTTTCAAAAACGCATTAATTTCGGTGTCGACCGCAGCAGCGGCACCCAACTTGCCGGCAGCGCCTGCGGCAATGGCCGGCAGGCAGAAACCCAGCGTCAGGCCGGCGCTGCCTTGCAGGAAACGGCGGCGGCTGAGGTTTTCTATGATGATCTCGGACATGGCTATCTCCTCAGGCCAACGCCTTGGCGGCTTCGTGGATGGCCGCGCGGATACGCACATAAGTGGCGCAGCGGCAAAGGTTGCCCGACATCGCGTTGTCGATGTCGGCATCGGTCGGCTTGCGGTTCTGACTGAGCAGCGCCACGGCGCTCATGATCTGGCCGGACTGGCAGTAGCCGCACTGCACGACATCTAATTTGCGCCAGGCTTCCTGCACCGCCTTGCCGACACGCTGGGTGTCGATGGCTTCGATGGTCGTGATCTTGCGCCCGGCCACCGCCGACACAGGCGTCATGCAGGCGCGCACCGGGCTGCCTTCGACATGCACGGTGCAGGCGCCGCACAGCGCCTGGCCGCAGCCATACTTGGTGCCGGTCATCTGCAGCGTGTCGCGCAACGCCCAGAGCAGCGGCGTATCGGGCGCCACATCGACCTGATGCACCTTGCCGTTAATAGTCAGTTTGATCATCTGCAAGCTCCTTGCAAAAAGGGAACAGCGGCAAACCAGATTGCCCTGCCGGTGCCGACAGTGTGGGCGAGAGTCGAGGCGAACCGATAACCCAATCGTGCAGACTTATTGCCTGATCCTCCAGAAACCGCCTGCCACCTCTCGTCGGCCGCAGGCAAAACCGCTACCCTGTCGGCCATGGATACAGCCGTTCAGACCCCGCCCCGCCCGAATGATTCCAGCGCCATGGAAAACGCCGCACTGATCCGCCAGCGCGAGGAGCTCGCCGCGATTCTTCGCCGCCATTGCCCGGATGACGGGGCGGTCGACACCGTCATCCCCGGCCTGCGGCTGTTTCGCGGTTCGAATTGCGACGCGCCGACCTGCACCATCATGGCCTCGGTCTTCGCCATGATGGTCCAGGGTGCCAAGCGCATCACGGTGGGCGAAGAGACCTACGACTACGACGCCCGACATTGCCTGATTTCGTCGGTCGACCTGCCGATGTTCTCACGCATTACCTGCGCCTCGGCCAGCGAGCCGTATCTGGGGCTGGCGGTGTTGATTGACCCGCTGAAGATCAACGAATTGGCCGCAGCTATTCCCACAAATCGTGCCCTGGATGCCGTTGACCGTGGCATTGCCGTCGGCGCCATCAGCGCCGAAATTCAGGGCGCCGCCCTGCGTCTTGCCCGCTTGCTCGATACGCCGGCCGACATCCCGGTACTCGCCCCGATCATCGAGCGCGAACTGCTCTACCGCCTGCTCACCAGTTCCCTCGGCTCGCGACTGCGGCAGGCTGCTGCCAGCGGCAGCCACAGCCATCAGATCGTCCGCGCCATCGACTGGCTCAAAATGAACCTCGACCAGCCTATCAGCATCGACCGGCTGGCCAGCCTTTCGAACATGAGCAAATCCTCACTGCACCATCATTTCAAAGCACTGACCGCGATGACGCCCTTGCAATATCAGAAGCAGATGCGCCTGCACGAGGCCCGGCGCCTGATGCTGGTCGCCAACACCGATGCTGCCTCGGCCGCCCATCACGTTGGCTACGAAAGCCCGTCGCAATTTAACCGTGAATATCGCCGCATGTTTGGGACTCCGCCCGGCCGGGACATTGCGCAGCTACGTCACAGCCAGCGGCATATTGATCAAGCCACTTTGTCTGCAAAACAAAGCAAACCGGCAACTCGGGGTTTCTAGGCCCAACGACTGCTTAGGGCATATTTGAGCCCCCATTCAGTCTCCTCAGGGGGCGCACAAAGGGAAGCGGGTTAAAATCCCGCTCCATGCCTGCCCTCTCCCCCGCCCGCCAGACCTTGCTGCTGTTCCTGCTTGCGCTTGCCGTGCTGCTGCCCGGTATATGGGAAGCGACCGGGTTGACCGGCAAGGACGAATTCTTCCTCGGTTTGCGTACGCCGATGGAGATGATCGAGGGCGATCACTGGCTGGTGCCTTTCCTCGACGGCGCGCCGCGCATTCGCAAGCCGCCGCTGCTCTACTGGCTGGGGCGCGCCAGTTTCGAGACCTTCGGCATTTCACTGGTGAGCGCCCGCTTCGTCGCCGTACTGTTTGCCACCTTGCTGGTGGTGTCGACTGCCGGCATCGCCCGGCGCCTTTCCGGCCGCAACGAAACCGGCTGGATCGCCGGCTGCGTGCTGCTCGGCTGCCTCGGCATGGCCAGCGAGGGCCGCCGTTTCATGCTCGACGTGCCGGTCGCCGCGCTGTCCACGGCGGCTTTCTGGAGCCTGCTGGTGTGGCTGGATTCGGGCCAAAAAAGGTGGTTGACCGCAACAGCCCTGCTGCTGGCCGCCGGCTTCCTGACCAAGGGACCGATCGTCGCGCTGGTCTGCGGCGGCGGCGGCCTGGCGCTGCTGGCCAGCGGCCGCCTGCGGCTGACGCAACTGCGCCAACACTTCGTGCCGCTGGCCGGCCACGCGCTGCTCTTTGCCGTGCTGGCGTTGCCATGGTTTTTCATCGTCCGTGCGCTTTACCCGGAATCCGCCGATCTGGTGCTGGCCGGCGAACTCGAATCGCGACAGTTCTTCAATTTCTCACCAGCCATCCTCCTCGGCCTGCTCAACGTCGCGCTGCCCTGGGTTTTCGTCTTTGCCGTCGCCGCCTGGGCGGCCTGGAAGGGCTCTGCTGTCGATCGCCTGGTCCTGTTCTGGTTCCTCGCCACCTTCCTGCCCTTTGCCTTCATCCGCAGCTTCGACCGCTACCTGATCGGCTCGCTGGTGCCGCTGGCCATCCTGATCGCGCTCGCACTGCCGAATATCCGCAGCCGCTGGCCGTTCCGCCTCGGGCTGGCGCTGGCCCTGCTGCTCGGCGCCGCCTTCGCCGGCTTCACCTTCTGGTTCGGATTGGGCGGCTGGTACTGGGTGCTGCTGCCGGCCATTTATTTCGCGTGGGCCTGGTGGCAGGAACGCGCGCTCGGCCACACGCTGGCGGCACCGATGCTGTTCTGGCTGGCGCTGCTCTGGGGCGTCTTCCCGGCGATCGGCGTCAATGCCGTTCCCGACGAGGTCCGTGAGCTCGGACGAACCCGCGACATCGCCATGTTCGACGGACCGCAGCCGGCGCTGCTGCCGATTCTCAGCCAGCGTGCACACCGCCATTACGGCACTCTGGATCGTCACGACCTGGCTGAACTCAAGGCCTTGAACGCGCTGATCTTCATTGAAAGCCAGGATATTCCCCGCCTCCAGCAAGCGGTCGCCAGTGCCGGATTGCAGGTGAAGCAGGCAGGCAGTTACCGCAACCTGGCTTCACATGGCTCCGGGCTGCGTTTCGCCCGGGTCGGCGCCACTCTCGCCGACTGGCAGGAAGCTTTCACCACACGGAATCTGGCACCGCTGATGACAACCATCGTCTGGTTCGAGATCGTCGCGCCATGACGCTGCCGCGCTGGCTGGCGCCAATGCTGTTTCTGCTGGCCGCAGCCGGCGCCACGTGGCGCGCGCCCCTACCGGCGGCGCCGGCGTTCGTGCCGCCGCCTGCGGCGCAAGCCGACCGCAACCCGCCCAGCTTCGCCGCCGCC
>DJUX01000013.1 GCA_002440665.1 Dechloromonas sp. UBA6271 | reverse complement strand
TGGCTAATGGACAATCTGGGTTAAATCAAGCCGCCGCCTGGAGCGAGAGTCGCAGCGGAATGTTGAGCTGATGTGGCTGATTAGGCGACTCTCTCCTGACTTCAAGACCATTGCTGGCTTTCGGCGGGACAATCGTGAAGGCATCCGCAATGTTTGCCGTCAGTTCATTATGCTGTGTCACAGTCTTCCCGAAGCGGAGCGCAGCGAACTGCAAGGCCAGGCAGCGGAAATCCGCCGTCTCAAGGCCGAACTGAAGCGAGTCAGCGAGGAGTGCGACATGCTAAAAAAGGCCGCAGCGTACTTTGCCAAAGAGTCCCGGTAAGGTACGCATTCATTCGGTGTCATGAAATGCAATATCCGGTTCGCCGGCTCTGCCACATGATGTCTGTCCATCCCAGCGGCTATTAAGCCTGGAAAGCTGAACCAGCGTCACCTCGCCAGAAGGATGGCCACCGCCTGCTAGGTCTGATCAAGCAGTTCTGGCTGGAAAGCGGCGGTGTCTATGGCTATCGCAAGATTACCCATGACCTGCGTGATCTCGGTGAGCGCTGCGGCAAGCATCGGGTTTAGGTAGCAGGTGCTGCTTTGGCGGTAGATTGGCAAACTGAGCATGATTTTGCTACCAAGTTTGCAACCAGAAAAAAAGCCTTATAAGTCATTGACTCATAAGGCTTTTTGAATGTTGGCGGAGTGGACGGGACTCGAACCCGCGACCCCCGGCGTGACAGGCCGGTATTCTAACCAACTGAACTACCACTCCGCTGAAAATCTTGGCGTCCCCACGGGGATTCGAACCCCGGTTACCGCCGTGAAAGGGCGGTGTCCTAGGCCTCTAGACGATGGGGACCCGGACAAATACTACAGTTCTTTCACGTCGCGTGGTGGAGGTAAGCGGGATCGAACCGCTGACCTCTTGCATGCCATGCAAGCGCTCTCCCAGCTGAGCTATACCCCCGGTGCCGTGAAAGAGCGCGCATTATATGGACTCGAAACGCGCTTGTAAACACTCTTTCCGGATTTTTTAACTTTTTTGTGCGGCCAGCTTTTCGAGAACCTTTTGGCGGCCGATCAGGGCAATGACCGCGTCGACTGACGGCGTCTGCGCCTGGCCGGTGAGGATCACACGCAGCGGCATGGCCAGCTTAGGCATCTTGAGGCCGTGTTTGGCCACCGTCTCCTTGATCAGCGCGCCGATGGCCGGGGCTTCCCAGGGAACTTCGGCGATACCGGCGGCAAAATCCGCCAGTGCCGGACGCGCTTCGTCCGCAAGGTGCAGCGCCAGCAGTTCGGGAGCAGGGGTGATGTCAACGTAGAACACCTCGACGGCATCGGCCAGCACGTTCAGCGTGTTGCTGCGGTCGACATAAAGGGCGACCGCTTTTTCGAGATCGGGGCCGTTGTCCGTCGCGACGCCGCGGGCAGCAAGGCGGCTCCTGACTTTTGCCGTTAGGTCAGCCACCGGCATCTGCTTCATGTAATGCTGGTTCAGCCACAACAGTTTTTCGGTATTGAACTGGGCGGCGGAGGCGGTGATGTGGTCGAGGTCGAACCATTCGACGAACTGCTGGCGCGAGAAGACTTCATCGTCGCCATGCGACCAGCCGAGGCGCGCCAGGTAGTTGATGACCGCTTCGGTCAGGAAACCGTCCTCATCGTATTGCATCACGGAAACTGCACCGTGCCGCTTGGAGAGCTTGGCGCCGTCGTCGCCGAGAATCATCGACAGGTGGGCGTACTGCGGAATATCGGCGCCCAGCGCCTGCAGGATGTTGATCTGGCGCGGCGTGTTGTTGACGTGGTCGTCGCCGCGGATGACGTGGGTGATACCCATGTCCCAGTCGTCCACGCAGACGCAGAAATTGTAGGTCGGCGTGCCGTCGGCACGGGCGATGATCAGGTCGTCGAGCTCGGCGTTGGCGAACTCGATGCGGCCCTTGACCTGGTCATCCCAGGCGACGACACCGTCCTTCGGGTTCTTGAAGCGGACCACCGGCGGCACGTCGGCCGGCGGCATCGGCAGGGTCTTGCCGGCTTCCGGGCGCCAGCGGCCGTCGTAGCGCGGCTTTTCCTTGCGCGCCTCCTGCTCGGCGCGCAGCGCATCGAGTTCCTCGCGCGTCGTGTAGCAATGATAGGCGCTGCCGGCGGCCAGCATCTGCTGGATCACTTCCTTGTAGCGATCCATGCGCTGCATCTGGTAGAACGGGCCTTCGTCGTGTTCCAGGCCCAGCCACCGCATGCCGTCAAGAATCGCCTGGACGGCCTCTGGCGTCGAGCGTGCGACGTCGGTATCCTCGACGCGCAAAATGAAGGTGCCGCCGTGACGACGGGCATAGGCCCAGGAAAACAGGGCGGTGCGGGCGCCGCCGATATGCAGGTAACCGGTAGGACTGGGGGCGAAACGGGTGCGAACGGGCTTCATGGCGTGCGGAATCCGGGTGGAAACAAAGGCGCGTATTCTATCCGACCCGCGTTTGACCCGCTTTGGGAGTTATGGTTAAATGCGCGCCTCTTCTGCGGGCGGTTAGCTCAGCGGTAGAGCACTGCCTTCGCACGGCAGTGTACTTTTTTGGTATTTATTCATTTGTAATAATTGCGCGCCTAGCTCAGTGGTAGAGCATCGCCTTCACACGGCGGGGGTCACTGGTTCGAACCCAGTGGTGCGCACCAAAAAGAAGTTGCAATACGTACGCTTGTGGCAGTTTTTCACCACGGATCACAGCAGTGATCTTTCTGGAGAACTGATTTGTGCGAAAAGAAAATTGATTATTGCGGCTGCGATAGATTTTGTGGTCGATTAGCCGGCGCGGCAATTAACGTTGGTCGAACTGGTCACAGTTTATCGTTCTGCTTCCTGTGGTGGTACCTCCCCCCGTCTGAAAAAATGGACTGACACGTTCGGCGATTTGTCGGCGTGGTTGATTACGTCTGAACAACTTGAAGTCGCCGCGCAGGCTATGCTTGAACATGGCTACAGCAATGCTTCGGCCAACCGCGTCCTGAGTGCGTTGAGCAGTACCTACTGCTGGGCGAAGCAAAAGTGTTTATCCCAGATTATCCATTA
>DJUX01000064.1 GCA_002440665.1 Dechloromonas sp. UBA6271 | reverse complement strand
CAGCGGGGCCGGGTCGAGTTTCTTGAGGCCGTCCAAGGCTTTCTTCACGACGCCGTTCTTGTCGCCTTCCTTCGCGGCAAGGTCGAACAACACCACCGGGACGTTGGCGTTCGCCAGGTGCGCCGCTATCTGCGCGCCCATGACACCGGCGCCTAGCACGGCGGCTTTTCTTACGATCAACTTGTTCAAGCGGTTCTCCTTTAATGGTCTTTTGACTGCTTCGCTTAACTAAAACGAACGTTTGAATTATAAAGGAGGCGCTGTTGCGGTCAACGCATTTTTTAGAGGGAATACTCAAAAAAAACCCCGGGCTCGCCGGGGCTGCAACACAAGGATATCTAGATCAAAAAGCCATTGAATACTGCGCACCGAGCAACCAGGCGCTATCGTCGTAGCTACCCTTGACCCAGCCACGGCCTTGCGCCAGCTGATTATTGTTGATATCGGCATCCTGAAGATAAAGGTATGCCGCGCCAACATCGAGGGCGGATTCCTTGCTAGGCTTCCACTGGAAACCGGCGCTGAACCAGACGCGGTTGTTGTCCGGCAACGATGTCAGGCGAGTACTCGCTCCCTTGACCGGCGTCTGGTCGTACGCCAGGCCCATCCGGATTTTCCAGGCATCGTCAATCTTGTAGTTCGCGCCGACGGCGAAACGCCAGGCATCACGAAACTCCGTATCGAGAACCTGAGCCTCTTGCCCGTTCAATGGCCCGGAAGTACGCATGATGTCCACCTTGGGAATCGAACTCCATCCCGTCCAGGAGATGTCGCCGAGGAGTTCCCACTGATTGGTCAGCTGATGCGTGGCACTTAGAATGAACGTATCCGGCATCTTGATGCTGGCCGACGCATCGCTGGCACGACCTGAAGCAACCAGACCGGCCGCCGTGGCAGCAGTGATGGGCGTTCCATCGCCACCAATGCCGATATTGCCGGTCGTTTCATATTTAATGGTCGAACGATACGAGACACCGACCTTGGTGGCCGTACCGATATTGAACAAGGCGCCAACGTTCCATCCCCAGGCACTGTCATCCAGATCCAGCGTGACAGTAGAACCGGCATATCCGGAACTGATTACGGGCGGCCTGGCGGCAAGGTTGGTTGGCAGTGCCGCAGCCGCCCGAACGTATTTGGCATCGACCTTTTGCCAACTCACCCCCGCGCCAAGGGACATCCATTCAGTTGCCCGCCAGGCGATGGAGGGATTGATGTTGATCGTCTTGAGATCGAATTTGTCCGACTGCGCCCCGCCTTTCCAGGGTTGGTCATAGTCAGTCTTCAGACCGAACGGTGCACCGATGCCGAGACCGACATACCAGTCCTTGTTCAGCGCCCAAGACATGTAGGCATTCGGAACGAAGCCGAGGTTTCCGCCGTTGCCGCCGTCACCCGCAGCACCCAGCACGCCGGGAATGACCGAACCATTGTTGTTGAACTCGAAATTGGTCTTGACCAGCGTTCCGCCAAAGGACACTTCGCGATCCCGCAACTGGGTCATGCCTGCCGGGTTGTAGAAAATGGTGCTGGCGTTCTCGGCAACCGCCGCCGAACCGGCACCGGCATTACCCAGAGTACTGGCACTCTGCTCCCCGAGCAACTGGAAACCCGAAGCGCTCGCCGCGCCGGAAAACGCGACTGCCAGCAGAGCTGGAATCAGGCGCAGGGTCATATTCTTGTTCACTAATCTATCTCCTCATTTGATTATTTAATGGAACTAATTTACAAAAAATTACAACACAAATTAAATCTCAAACAAGCGTTTGAAATCTACACAAAACTGGGTATTCCGAAGGTCAGTGTTGCGCCCGGGCAACAGCTTGTTACTTTTCTGTCCTTCGGTAGTTGAGCGGCCCGCCGGTAAAGGGGGCGAAGCCGGTGCCGAAGATCACTCCGGCGTCGGCCAGTTCGGCATCGGCGACGACACCGGTCGTCACCAGTTGCTCGACGCGGTCGATCAGCGGTTTGACCAGACGCGCCGCGAGGCCGTCGGGCGGCGTGCCCGCCCCGCCCTTCTGCGCCTTGCCGGCATTCCAGGCATAAAATCCCCGCCCGGTCTTCTTGCCCAACTGCCCCTTTTCGACGCGCTCCAGCAGACAGCGTGGCGCTGCCGCCCCGCCCGCCAGCTGTCGGCCGGCGGCGACCGCGATGTCGAGACCGACGGTATCAGCCAGTTCGACCGGCCCCATCGGCATGCCGAAAGCCAGCATCGCCTCATCGACGGTTTCGGGGCTAATTCCCTCGTCGACCGCAACCATCGCTTCCAGCATGTAGGGCGCGAGTACGGCATTGACCAGGAAACCGGGTTCGCTCTTCACTGGCAGCGGCAGCTTGTCGATCTGGCGGACGAAGGCGCAGGCCGCCTGCACCATGCCGGGATCGGCGCCATCGGCGGCGACCACTTCGACCAGCGGCATCATCGCCACCGGGTTGAAGAAGTGGATGCCGACCAGGCGCTCGGGGCGTTGTAGAACGCTGCGCAGGTCTTCCAGCTTGAGGCTGGAGGTGTTGGTCGCCAGCACCGCGCCCGGCTTCATCACCGCATCCAGCTTGCGCAGCAGCGCATGCTTGGCCTCGACGTTCTCGAAAATGGCCTCAATGACGACGTCGGCATGCGCTGCACCGGCCCCATCGGGGTCGGGAATCAGGCGATCCATGATGGCGCGCAGTTGCAGCTTGTCCTTGATGCGCCGGGAAAAATTCTCGCGGGCGCGCTTGAGCGCCGGGGCGATGCGCTCCAGGCCCTGATCCTGCAGGGTCACGGTCAGGCCGCGCAGCGCGCACCAAGCGGCAATGTCGCCGCCCATGGTGCCGGCGCCGACGACGTGCACGCGCTGCGCCTTGAATGCGGACTCCTTGCCGAAGCTCTTGAGCCGCTCCTGCAGGAAGAAAACGCGCACCAGATTGCGCGCCGTCGGTGAGCGGACGATGCCGTCGACCAGTGCCGGCGCCGCCAGCGCGTTGCCATTGTGCTTCGCCCAGATGTCGATGATCGCGTACGGCGCCGGGTAATGCTGCGGCCGCGCACGTTTGGCCACCTGTTTGCGGGCGCCGTTGGCGACCACACTCTTCAGCGGCCCGTTGAGCAGCTTCTGCATCAATGGCAACGGGCGGCGCGGCGCATCGGACAGCACCATCATGCGTGCGGCGCGTTCCATGACGCGCGGCGGTAGCGCATCGTCGGCCAGCCCCATGCGCTTGGCCCGCCGGGCATCGATCGTCTTGCCAGTGAGCATCATGTCCAGCGCGGCGGCCGGACCGACGCGCTGCGGCAAACGCAACATGCCGCCCCAGCCGGGAAAGATGCCGAGCATGACTTCCGGCAAACCCATCTTGGTACCCGGCTCATCGACTGCCAGCAGGTAGCGGCACGCCAGCGCCAGTTCGAGGCCGCCGCCAAGGCAGTGACCGCGAACCAGCGCCAGCGTCGGGTAACGGACTGCCGCCAGCCGGTTGAACAGATCCCAGCCGCGGGCAACGAGCGCGCGCCCCTTTTCGGCGGTGTCGAGCTGGGAGAATTCCTGGATATCGGCACCGGCGACGAAGCCCGCCGCCTTGCCCGAACGGATGATCAGCCCTTTCGGCGGATAAACGTCGAGTTGGTCGAGCAACTGCCCGAATTCGGCGAGCACATCGGCCGACAGCGCATTGGCGGCAGCACCCTGCTTGTCCAGCGTCGCGATGGCGATACCTTCCGGTTCGACTGCGATCTGCCAGTGTTGAAAATTAAAATTCATCATCCGCTATCTATCTCAATTGGGGCAATGGCCGCTGGCGGCGAAGGCCAGCGACATGGCGCCGGGGCCGACATTGACCGCCGCCGTCTTGCTCATCGGGGAAACCAGGATTTCTGCACCGTGCCCGCTCGCCGTCTCGGCCAGGACGGCATATCCGGGCAGACCGCGAACGACCTCCGGCTGGCCGCCATAGCTGATGCAGATGTAAGGCGTGTCGAGGCCGTCGCGCACCCGTTTGACTGCCTTGACAAAAATCTGCTCGGCACCGGCCTCGAAGCCGCGCACCTTGTCGATGGTGGTCGTCACATCGCGATGGCAATGGAGGATCGGCTTGACGTCGAGCCACGAGCCAAGTGTGTAGGAGCCCCAGCTCAGGCTCTTGTCGCCCTTCTTCGAGGCACGCCGGTAGATGTGGAACAGATCGGCCGGCACCAGGTAGGTATGCGTCTGTTCGACCAGTTCGCGCAGGCGCTTGCCGATGTCGCTCGGCGTGCCGCCGGCGCGGATCAGGCGCACCGCCTCGGCCACCGGCACCGCCTGCCCGGTGAACAGGTTGCGCGTCGACACGACCGCGAGACCGAAGCGCTCGGGCAATCCCGACGCGCTGCGCACCGTCTTGTAGCGGCCGAGAATCCCGCGCGACGCCTTCATCGCGTGATCGAAAATCGGGCTGCGCGTGCTGGTGATAGTCAGGCAGAAGACGTAGTCGTAATCGAGGACCAGGCGCTCGAGAAACAGACTTTCGATCTGCTCGACCGAATAGGGGATCGACTCGGCGAAATCCTCGCTCTTGCGGTCGAGATGCCTTACGTAGAACGCTTGTGTCTCCTCCGGGTCGCGCCGGTCCTCGATCAGCAGATCGCCGATGCGCAGCGTGATCGGCATGATGCGCACATCGTTTTCCGTCAGGAAATCGCGCGGCAGGTCGCAGGCCGAATCGACGACAATTCCGATCCGCATCTCAGCTCTCCGCCTCAACCAGCATGGCGCCGCCCAGCCCGCCGCCGATGCAGATGGTGGCCATGCCGCGCCGCGCCTTCTTCTCGCGCAGCACATGCAGCAGATGCAGGACGATGCGAGCGCCGGAGGCTCCCACGGGATGGCCTAGTGCAATCGCACCGCCGTCGACGTTCAGTTTGTCTTCGTCCAGCGCGCCGAGGGCGCCCGCCAGCCCGAGTTGCTCACGGCAATAGTCGTCGGACTTCCAGGCTTCGAGGCAGCCCATGACCTGCGCGGCGAAGGCCTCGTTCAGTTCCCAGGCATCGAGGTCGTTGAGGCCCAGACCATGACGCTGCAGGATCGGCGTCGCCGCATGCACCGGGCCAAGGCCCATCTGCGCCGGTTCGAGGCCGGCCCACTGGCTGTCGACAATCCTGCCGATCGGCTTGAGATTCCATTTCTTCACGGCTTCTTCTGAGGCCAGGATCAGCCAGGCGGCGCCGTCGGTGATCTGCGAACTGTTGGCCGCCGTGATGTTGCCGTATTTCTTGTCGAAGAACGGCTTCAGCTTGGCCATCCCGGCCATGCTGGCATCGGCGCGGATACCGTCGTCTTCGCCATAAATATTTCCCTTGTCGTCGACCACCGGCACGATCTCGCCGTAATGCCCGGCCGCACGACCAGCCATGACGCGCTGGTGGCTGCGGACGGCAAAGGCATCCATCTGCTGGCGGTCGATGCCGAACTTCCACGCCAGGTTCTCGGCGGTCTGGCCCATCAGCAAGCCGCAGACCGGATCGGTCAGGCCCTTCATCAGGCCGATGATCGGGGTCAACAGCGCGGCGGGGCGCAATTTCAAAAAGTGCCCGATTTTCTGGTTGACCGTGCGCATCCCCATCATCGCGGCGAACCAGCGCACCATCGTGTCGTTATAAAGCAGCGGCGCCCGTGACAGCGCATCGACGCCACCGGCCAGCACCAGGTCGGCACGGCCGCCGTGGATGTTGGCGATGGCCGAATCGAGCGCCTGCATGCCGCTGGCGCAGTTGCGCATCACCGTCCACCCTGGCACCTTGTTGCCGCAACCGAGCCGCAGGGCGACCATGCGCCCGATGTTGGTTTCGTCTGGCGACGGCGCCGCGCAGCCGAGGATCACTTCATCGAGATCGCTGGGCAGGAAAGGCTGGCGCAGCAGCAGCGCGCGTCCGGCCTGGGTGGCCAGATCGGAGGCCGCGAACGGCCCCGGCCCCTTCTGCGCCTTCAAAAAGGGCGAGCGCGCCCCGTCCACCACATACACCGGTTGAAACGACATGCTTGATCCTCAGGCGGCCTTGCGCTCGAGCGCCGGCTTGTTGGCGGTCGCCACGTTGTAGTCGAACGGGAAATCATCGACGCGGACGACGATGTCGCGCAGATGGTTGCGCCGCTTCATGACGTCGTACTCGGCTGCCGTGATGACGCCGCATTCGACAGCCACGGCCGCGATGTCGCGCACGTTGGCCTGCGGGTTGTTGGAGAAACGCCCGGCCTTCTCGGCTTCGCGGATCTTGCCCTCGATGGCCTCGGCTTCCAGTGTCGCGAGCAAGGCCAGTTCGATGGCGCCGACCGGCTCGTTCTCGGTCTGCGGCAGGAAGCACTCGGCAGTCAGGCGGTCGCGGGTGGCCGACGGCGCGATCAGCGACTTGGCAACCTCGTGGCCAAGATCGTCGGATGGCACGACGTACGGATGGCCCCACGGGAAGATGCTGCGATGCAGGAAGGCAGCGATGAAGCGCACCGGGAAGTTGGCGATGACGCCGTCAAACGCTTCCTGCGCCTTGTACATGGAATCCCAGATCGCCCAGTGGGCGAGCGGCGCGTCGGCGGCGTTGCGGCCCTCTTCCTCGTAGCGCTTGAGCGTGCAGGAAATCAGGTACATCTGGGCGAGGATGTCGCCGAGGCGGGCCGACAGCTTCTCGCGGCGCTTGACGCTGCCGCCAAGGACCAGCAGGGAAATATCCGAGAGAAAAGCGAAGGCCGCCGAGAAGCGCGTCATCTGCTGGTAGTAGCGCTTCATTTCGGGTGCCGTATCGACGTTGACCGCAGCGAAGTGCGAACCGGTCATGCCCAGCCACAATGCGCGGAAGCCGTTCTTGATGGTGAAGCCGATATGCCCCCACAGCGCCTTGTCGAAATCGACGAGGCCCTTGCCGACATTGGGGTTCTGCGCCGCCTGCATTTCGGCAAGCAGGAAGGGATGGCAGCGGATGGCGCCCTGGCCGAAGATGATCAGCGAGCGGGTCAGGATGTTGGCACCCTCGACGGTAATGCCGATCGGCACCTGCTGGTAGGCGCGGCCCATGAAGTTGGAGGGGCCGAGGCAGATGCCCTTGCCGCCGATGACGTCCATGCCGTCGTTAACCACCTGGCGGGCACGCTCGGTGACGTGGTACTTGGCGATCGCCGAGACGACAGAGGGCTTCTCGCCGAGATCGACGGCGCCGGCGGTCATCTTGCGCGTGGCGTCCATCATGTAGGTGTAGGCACCGATGCGGGTCAGCGCTTCCTCGACGCCCTCGAACTTGCCGACCGCCATCTTGAACTGGCTGCGCACGCGGGCATAGCCGCCGACAGCGCGGGCGGTCATCTGCGCCATGCCGGTATTGGATGACGGCAGCGAGATCGAACGACCGGCGGCCAGGCATTCCATCAGCATGCGCCAGCCCTGCCCCGCCATCCTCGGCCCACCGATGATGAAGTCGAGCGGCATGAAGACATCCTTGCCGCGCGTCGGGCCGTTCATGAACATGGCGTTGAGCGGGAAGTGGCGGCGGCCGGTATCGACGCCCGGATGGTCGTAGGGGACCAGCGCACAGGTGATGCCGATATCCTTCTCGCCACCGAGCAGGCCGTCCGGATCGTACATGCGGAAAGCCAGGCCGAGGATGGTGCACACCGGCGCCAGCGTGATGTAGCGCTTGTCCCAGGTAACGCGCATGCCGAGCACTTCCTTGCCCTGCCACATGCCCTTGCAGACGATGCCGGAATCGGGAATCGACGCGGCGTCGGAACCGGCCCACGGGCTGGTCAGCGCGAAGGCCGGCACTTCGATGCCCTTGGCCAGACGCGGCAGGTAGTGGTTCTTCTGCTCATCGGTACCGTAATGCAGCAGCAGTTCGGCGGGGCCGAGCGAGTTGGGTACCATGACCGAGACCGACAGCGCGGAAGAACGCGTCGACAGCTTGGTCACCACCTGCGAATGGGCGTAGGCGGAAAACTCCAGGCCGCCGTACTTCTTCGGGATGATCATGCCGAGGAAACCCTTGTCCTTGATGTAGCGCCAGGCTTCGTTGGGCAGGTCGTAGAGTTCGTGTGTGACCTTCCAGTCATCGACCAGGCGGCAGGCTTCCTCGACCTCGTTGTCCATGAAGGACTGTTCGGCGGCGGTCAGTTTCGGCTGCGGGTAGGCATGCAGCTTCTGCCAGTCCGGCTTGCCGCGGAACAGTTCGCCTTCCCACCAGACGGTGCCGGCTTCCAGCGCATCGCGCTCGGTGCCGGACATCTGTGGCAGCACCTTGCGATAGGTGGAAAAAATGGGCCGGGTGATCACGGCGCGGCGCAATGGCCGAACCAGAACCACGCCGGCCAAAGCCACCAGGATGGCAACACCCAGCAGAGGGATGAGATTGTTGAACATGATGCTGTCTCCTATCGAATCTAGTTATATGCTTCAGGCAACCTTGACATCGGCATCTTCCGCCGGCGAGCCGAACTGCGGCAGCGGCGCGCGCAGCCCGCCGAGCAGGAAGGACATCAGGCGCGGCACCAGGCGATCGGTGCGGTCGACGGTATCGGAAGCCTCGATTTGCCAGTCGGTGACCACGCGCAACGCATCGGTCCCGGCGATGGCGTACGACGTTGCGCCGAGCATGAAGTGAAAGCGCCAGACGATTTCCGCCTTGGGCACGTCCGGCAGCGCCTTGAACAGCGCCGCCTTGTAACGCTCCATGACCCCGGCGTACTCGTCGGCAAGAAAGGTGCGAATGAATTCGGAGGGTTCGGTCAGCGTCCGGCCGAGCAGGCGCAGGAAGGTAACGCCGCCCCGCTCCTTGTCGTCGGCCATGCGCAGCAGGGTGCCGAAGAAGCCATCGACGATCTGCGACGGCTTCAGCGGATTGTCGCCGGCAGCCTGCTCCATTTCGTTGAGGACACGCATCCGCTCCTCGTTTAGCCAGTCCAGGCGGCGGCGGAAGACCTCCTGCATCAGCGATTCCTTGGAGCCGAAGTGATAATTGACGGCAGCCAGATTGACGGCCGCGTCACCGGTGATCTGGCGCATCGACGTGCCCTCGTAGCCGTGCGCCATGAACAGGCGCTCGGCGGCATCGAGAATGCGCTCGCGGGTATCGATGTTGCGGACTTCTGCCATGGCGGTCACCTGCTTCCAGAATCGTGATTCATACGTTCGTTTGAATCATAAGGAAGATGCCCCCCGATCGCAAGCCTCTTTTTAGAGGAATTCACCCAAAAAAGGGTGTTGACCGCAACAGGCTCAACGCAGGGGCCGAGGATTGTCCTGTTCGTACTGCAGGAAGCGGCACAGCACGTCGCGCCCGGATTTACGCTCGCGATAGGTTTGCCGCTCCTCGCTGACCAGATGCCAGGCAGCGAGCGGAATGCTCTCCGGAAACAGCGTGTCGCCGGCGAACGGCATCTCGATGCGCGTCAGGTAGAAGCGCTGGCAATAGGGCCAGGCCGCTTCATAAATCGACGCCCCGCCGATCACGAATACGTCCTTGCCGGTGGCGGTTGCCGCACGCAGCCCCGCTTCGACCGAATCCACCCGCACGCAACCGGGACGCAACGACAATCCGGGCTGACGGCTGACCACGAACGAATCCGGCGGCACGACGTCCATCGATTCGTAGGTCAGACGCCCGATCACCAGCGCCGCGCCGGCGACTGTTCGCTCGAAATAGGCCAGTTCCTCGGGAATGTCCCACGGCAGCCAGCCATCAAGGCCGAGCATGCCGTTGCTCGCCACGGCCCCAATGGCGGCGATCATGCCCGCCGCTTCGCCCACTGCTCGCGGGTCAGCGACAACGAAATCGCCGGCGTGCCCTGCCCGTTGTAAACATGCGGCTTGTGCATGGAAACGAAAGCCGAGGTGACGATGGTCATTGAGAAGATGGCATCCATCACCTCCAGAATGCTGGTTTCGAGGCAGATCGAATGCGCGTTGTTTTCCAGCCGGCGGATCGCCAGAAAAATCACTTCATAATCGATCACCTGCCTGATGTCGTGCGGTTCGGCTACCGCCTCCAGCGGCGCCCAGGCATCCGCATGCACGATCACCGCCTGCGGCCCGTGCTTCTCCAGCGGATTGCAGCCGGTCCGCAAATCGATGGTGGCATCGACCGAAGCACACCAATGGTTCTCCAACATCCTGCGTCACTCCCGATTTAACTGAGGTATAAATAACAAAAACACCGAAAGGTCAAAAAAACCAATCCAGAAATTGAATCAAGTCCATCCGCCTATCTTTAACCGGTTGGTGACTGTGTTTGCAATGGGTATGGCTGGATAACCGCAGGCGTATCTGTTTCGATTTCCATATCCATGGACTTGATCCCGCCATCGCCCTTGAATTCGTCGTAAAGCCAATCGCCGTCCATGAAGGAGACACCAGGCGGAGGTGTTCTTTCGCTTTTCGGCTTGCCTGACAACGCCTGCCGCATGTAATCAATCCAGATCGGCAGCGCCAGCGTTGCCCCGAATTCACTTCCACCGAGTGATTTTGGCTTGTCGTACCCCATCCAGGCGACTGCGACAACATCGCCTGCGTAGCCGGCAAACCAGCCATCCTGCGCGCCGCTGGTGGTGCCGGTCTTGCCGGCCAAGTCAGTGCGCCCCAAGCGCTGCGTCGCCTGTGCCCCGGTACCGCTTCTGACCACCTCGCGCAACATGCTGTCGATGATGAAGGCATTGCGGCCGTCGATGACCCGCTTGTCGTCCTGCCCGGTCGGCGGGGGTGGCGTCTCCAGCAGCACCAAGCCTTGCGCATCGGTAATTTTCCGGATCAGCCAGGGCGTGACCCTGAAGCCCCCATTGGCAAAGACCGCGTAGGCACCGGCCATTTGCAGCGGCGTGACCGAGCCGCTACCGAGGACCAGGGTCAGGTTCTCCGGATGTTTGGCTTCGTCGAATCCGAATCGCAGCAGGTAGTCGCGTGCATATTGCGGCGAGATGGCGCGCAACAACCGTACCGAGACGACATTCTTGGACTTTGCCAGGGCGCGGCGCAAGGTGATCGGACCATCGAAGCCATCGTCATTCCGGGGCTCCCAGGCCTGGCCGTTCTTGCCGCCGGGCAACGAGAGTGGCGCATCGTTGACCAGCGTGGCCGGTGAGAAGCCTTTTTCCAGCGCGGCGGAATAAACGAAGGGCTTGATGCTCGATCCCGGCTGGCGCCAGGCGCTGGTGACATGGTTGAACTGATTGCGCGAGAAATCGAAACCGCCGACCAGAGCGCGATAGGCGCCGTCCTCGGCGTTCAAGGCGACGAAGGCAGCATCGACTTCGGGCAACTGGCTGATCATCCAGCGCCCCCTGGCGTCCTGGCTGGCGCGAATCACCGAACCAACGCGGACCTTGATATCCAGTTTGGCATTGGGCTGCAGGGCACGGGCGGCAAAACGCAGACCTTCGCCGCTGATCTCCAGCGTATCACCGGAAGCAGGTACGGCGCGAACCCGCTTGGACGAAACTTCGATCACCACGGCCGAAACCAGGTTGTCACTGCCTGGATGCCTGGCCAGAATCTGGTCGATCGCATCGTCCCGTTCATCGGCGTCGTCCGGCAAGTCGACGTAGTCTTCCGGACCCCGGTAGCCGTGCCGCTGGTCGTAGGCCAGAACATTGCGCCGTACCGCGTCGTAGGCCGCATTCTGCTCGGCCCTGGTAAGCGTGGTATAGACGCTGAAACCGCGCGTATAGGTATCACCCTTGTATTGCGCATAGAGTTCCTGACGCACCAGTTCGGCGACATGGTCTGCATGCACCTCGAATTGCCTGCTGTTGCTGATCTTTAGTTTCTCGCCGACTGCCTGGGCATATTGCACCTGCGTGATGTGGCCAAGATCGAGCATGCGCTTCAACACCAGCTCCTGACGAGCCTTGGCGCGTATCGGATTGACCGCCGGATTATGCCTGGCAGGATTTTTCGGTATGCCGGCCAACATCGCCGCTTCAGCTAGGGTCAATTCGGGTAGCGGCTTGTTGAAATAGGTGCGGGCGGCACTTGAAAAGCCGTGCGATCTTTGCCCCAGGTAGATTTGGTTCATGTACAGCTCGAGGATCTGATCCTTGGACAAAGCCGCCTCGATACGGTACGCCAGCAGCGTTTCGAGCAATTTTCGCTTCAGGGTTTTTTCCTGCGACAGGAAGAAATTACGCGCCACCTGCATCGTGATGGTCGATGCACCCTGATGAAAGCCGCCAGTCAGGTCGGCGAGAAGCGCCCGCGCGACACCCCGGAAATCGACACCTCCATGTTCGTAGAAACGCGAGTCCTCAATTGACAGGAGGGCATCCTTCAGAACTTGGGGCACATCCTTGATCGGTACGAAATCCCGGCGTTCTTCGCCGAACTCGCCCAACAGCGCGCCGTCCGCGGTATAGACATGCAAAGGGATCTTGGGGCGATAGTCGGTGACGATGTCGAGCGGCGGCAGATTGGGCAGCGCTGTAAGCAGCGTGTAGCCGACCAGCGCCACGATCAGCAAGATGGAATTTGCACCCACGGCAAGGGCCGTCTTGCGCGGATGATCGCGGTAATTGGCCGTTGTGAACGGTAGGGTCAGAAATCCGGCAACAGATGAAAAAAAGCTCACTCGCGAGTCCTGGATCGAGGCAGCCATCAGAATTTGGCGCCATTAGGGCGCTGGAAACTCCAGTCGCCAAGAACCGCTAGTTTAGCCGCATTGATGCTGCTTGGAATGCCTTGGCCGTGCAGCGGCGGTCAGGATATGCTGTGACCAGCCGCTACGCGATCCTCGTATTCGAGACCAGTGTCGAAGTGCACCTATACTGCCATCTGATCGTCCATGGCAAGCATCATGGGCAACGTGATTGACCATAAGATCAAATCGTTCCCCCAGAACACCAAACAACAAAAAGGCCAATCCGAAGATTGGCCTAAGTGTTTGTTCTGAATGGCGCGCCCGGAGCGATTCGAACGCCCGACCCTCTGGTTCGTAGCCAGATACTCTATCCAACTGAGCTACGGGCGCGCTGTCAGAGCCGCGCATTATACGGATGAACGCGTAGAATGCAACCCCTTCCACAAAAACCAGATCATGAGCACGATTTCCGTTCACATGCCGAAATACCCGGAGTGCTGGCAAAGTTGCGGGGCGTGCGCCTGCGGGAACGTTTTCATCCTGGAGTTGATGGTAAAAATCGGCGATGTGATCGAACGTGACGACAACCTGCTGACCCTGGAGACCGGCAAGGTGGCGCTGGATATTCCCTCGCCTTACGCCGGCCGTGTGGTGGGAATACATGTCACAGAGGGCGATACAGTTGATGAGGGAGCGCTCCTGGCAACCCTGGAATCAACTTGACCAGACCCTGCCATAGGTCCGGCTCGCCCCCTGCAACTACTTTGGGGCTTCGACCACCATGCCGTTGCGGATTTCCCGCACGCCCTTGACGCTGCTGGCCAGGTCCAACGCACGCCGTAGCGATTGTTCGTCGGGCACCGTTCCGCCCAAGGTAACGACGCCGGCCCTGGTCTGGGTTCTGAACTGACCGCCAGCCAGGGCAATATCGGTACGCAGCAAGGTTTCGATCCTTTCATTGAGCGTGACATCGAGCGAGTCCGTGGTGGGTGTCGAACCCTGGGGGCTATCGAACGCAAACGCCGTCAGTCCGATACCGGCAAACAGGCTGGTGGCGACCACGATGATCGGCACAAGATTGCGCTTCATCATAAGAGCTCCTTTTCGTGTTGGACATGGGAAGCACTATGCGAAGTCCGTGCCAGATATATTTTCATCATATAAATCAATCCGTTGAAAATATTCCAGGAATCCATGAGGGTGTGCTCGTCGCCTGTTGACAACACCTTTCCCGGCCTTGCACCGGAAACCCTTGGTTTTACGTGCCTTGCGACCTGTCGCTAATCGGCGGCAGCTTCGCCATCGCCCCTGAACATCGCCGGGGTCAGATCGTATTTTTGCAGCAGCCGATAGAACTCGGTGCGGTTGCGGTCGGCGATGCGTGCGGCGTCGGCGACGTTGCCTTCGGTCAGTTTGAGCAGTTGGACCAGATAATTGCGTTCGAAGCGCTGTTTTGCCTCGGTATAACTCAGCGCCTCCATCGCCGGCACACGCAGGGCGCGCTGGACCAGGGTCAGCGGGATCAGCGGCGTCGACGTCAGGGCGCAGCTCTGCTCGACGACGTTGTAGAGTTGCCGCACATTGCCCGGCCAGGCGGCCGTTGCCAGCGCCTCCAGCGCATCCGGGGCAAAGCCGCTGATCGGCTTGCCGTACTTGCCGGCCACCTGCTGGACAAAATGCGCAGCCAGCGGCGGAATGTCTTCACGGCGCTCTTCCAGCCGCGGCAGCGTCAGCGAAACGACATCCAGACGGTAGTAGAGGTCTTCGCGGAACTGCCCCTGCGCCATGGCGGCATCGAGGTCGCGGTGGGTCGCAGAAAGGAGACGGACATCGACCGGCTCCGAGCGCGTTGCGCCGAGCGGGCGCACCATGCGTTCCTGCAGCACACGCAGCAGCTTGACCTGCAACGCCAGAGGCATGTCGCCGATTTCGTCGAGGAACAAGGTCCCCCGGTTGGCCGCCTGGAACAGCCCGGCCCGTGTATTGCCGGCGCCGGTAAAGGCGCCCTTGACGTGGCCGAACAGCTCGGATTCAAGCAACTGCTCGGGAATTGCCCCGCAGTTGATGGCGATGAACGGCCCTTTGGCGCGCGGGCTGGCGAGGTGGATGGCCCGCGCCAGCACTTCCTTGCCGGTACCGCTCTCGCCGCGGATCAGCACGCTGGCGTCGGAAGCCGCCACCATGCGCGCCTCGGCCATCAATTCGGCCATGCGCGAACTGCGGAAAACCATGCCGGCCAGCCACTCTTCGGACTGCCCGCCACCGGCCAGCGGGTCGGCAAGATTTTCGCTGCCCCCCGGCGCGGAGAGTTGCAGGGCCTGGTCGATCTTTTCCAGCAGCAACTGGCTGTCGAAGGGTTTGGTCAGGTAGCCGAAAACACCCCTAGAAGTCGCGTCGACCGCATCAGGGATGGTCCCGTGCGCGGTCAGCAGGATGACCGGCAAGGTCGGCCGGGTACTGCGGATCTCCTCGAACAGGGCCAGCCCGTCGCGCCCGGGCAGGCGCACGTCGCTGACCACCGCGCGCGGCGGATCGACGGCGATGCGGGCCAACCCTTCCTCGGCCGAGGCCGCCGTGGAAACGCGAAAGCCGCGGGCACGCAGGCGCATGGAAAGCAGGCGGAGAATATCCTCGTCGTCGTCGACAACCAAGATATGCGCCCCGCCGCTGCCAGCGCCTGTGGTCATCGAGCTGCCCCACCACCCGAACGCGTGGCGCGCGGACGTTGCGGGAGGGTGCGTTCGATGTCGGCCAACCCGTCGATCTTTTCCTGTAATTCGACGGCCTTGCGCTGGCTGTCCTTCAGTTGCTGGCCCTGCTTCTCCAGCTGCGTATCCAGGCGCAGACGTTCGTTGTAGCTGTCGGCCAGCAGGCGGGCCAGCGGATGCAGGCTGACGGCAGCCGGATCGGTCGATTTCAAGACGCCGTCGAGCAGGCTCAGGGCCTTCGTCAGATCCTGCTGGGCGCGCGGATGGCCGAGCACCATGGCGGTTCGCACCTGGGTATTCGGCGTGGTCGGCAAGGCCGCCAGCACCATGCGCTCGCGGTTCATCTGCGCTGGAGTCATGCGGTACAGCATCTGGTAATAGGTCAGCGCCGACACCAGGCCGGCATCGTCGACAACGAGCGGCGTGCCATTGGTCGGCGGCGCAACGGCAACAGGAGGCTCGCTGGCGCATCCGGCGAGCAGTATCAGCAATGCCAGCGTCGAAGCACTGGCCGTCAAATTCGGGAAACGTAGCCCCGGCCAGTTATTGTTGTTTTTCATCAGGTAGTTCCACAGAAAAATGGGCGCCTGCCGTGCTCGGCAACAGGCGGACACTGCCGCCCAGGGCGCGCGCCAGTTCGCGGACGATCGAGAGGCCGACGCCGCTCCCCTGACGCGGCGCCGAGGCTTTTCTCCGCCCCTGGACAAAGGGTTCGAAAATCCGCTCGCTATCTTCGGCAGCCACACCGGGGCCCTGATCGATGACTTCCACCGTCAGGCTGCCGTTGCCGGCGCTTGCCAGCAGACGGATTTCGCCGCCTTCAGGGCTGAAGTCGATAGCATTCGAGAGCAGGTTGTCGACAATAACGGCCAGCTTTTCATCGTCTACCGAAACGACCTTGTCCGGCGCTTCGATCTGCAAGGTCAATTGCCGCGCCTGGCTGTGCAATTCGCGCCGGCGCGCGGCATCCGCCAGGAACTCGCGCAGCGCCACCGGCCGCCGGGCGAGCCGGCTGCCCTCGAAAGCCGCCGCGTTGAGGCTGAGCAGGCCTTCGATCTGCCGTTGCAGGGCGATCACATTGTGCTGCAGGATATCGACCACCTCACGCTGGGCGATGCCGAGTTGCCCCGGAACCTCTTCCCGCAGCAGCGCCACCCCTTCGCGCATCGCGGTCAGCGGCGTTTTCAGTTCATGTGAGACATGGCGCAGCGTACGCTCGCGGTCAGCCTCCAGTTCGGCCAGACGCTGCCGGAGCCAGTCCAGTTGCCGCCCCAACTGCCGGAAGTCGGCCGGGCCACCGACGACGACCGGTTCGTCGAAACGTTTTTCGCCAAGGTGTGCAATCGTCTGTTCCAGATTGCGCAGCGGACGCACCAGCCACCAGCCGACGGCCAGCACGACCAGGAAAGCCCCGGCCAGCGCCATGGCAATCTGCCCGCCAAGGCGCAAGCGGCTGGCCTCCAGTTGGGCCAGAAGTTGGCTGTACTGGGTATCGATCCAATGCTGGCCAGCCGCCTTCAGTAAACCGTTGAGATCGACCAATCGTCCCATCACCGGCACCAGACTATCTCTCGACACACCCTGATCGAGACCGCCGCGCAGGGCTTCGGCCTGCTCGCGCCAATCGGTCAGCAACGTTTTGAGCGGCTTTGCAGCAAAGGCATCGAGCCGGTCTACGACGGCCAGCGCCTGGCCGAGATGTTCGTCGAAACGCTGGCGCACGGCGATGTCCTGCAGCACGAGAAATTGCCGTGCGCTGCGCTCCATGTCGACCGTGCGCTCACCCAGTTCCTGTATCGAGGCTGCCACCTGCAGCGCCTGTTCACTGTTCCGCCGGCTCTGCTCGACGAAATGCTCGACAACCAGCCAGCTGCGCAATGCCGCGCCGCCGAGCAGAAGAACGATCATCATGAAGCCGGCCAACATGCCCTGGCGAAATGAGATTCGAATCATGCAATCCGTTTTCGGCAAAATTGAAGTGTAGACCGCAGCAGCCTTGTGGGCAGCAAGCGATCGCTGCGCACAGCACTGCAATATGCAGTCCATGAATATAAATTATCCATACGAATCATAATTTTAAAAATATGTCGCCTTTTGCCGACAAACCCAATGCACCAATCCATGAGCTTTCCGGGACAACCCAGAAATATCTGTCGCTGCTCAACGACAAATCACCTAGCCAAACTAAAAAAACGGCTTAAGAATCAAATCCAAGCGATTGTTTAGATTGGATTTTCAATCATTGGCACGCTTATCGCAATGGTTTTTACATTTTTCAAGCGCAGCCAAAGGAAACCCCATGTTCAACAAGCCCAGTTTCGCCAATCGCAACGACACCGTGACCCGTAAGGACGTGCGCACCGTTCTCGGCCCCGGTTCCACCTTGCAGGAACAGCCGGTCGCCGACCTTACGACCAAGGGTGCGCTCCAGGCCGCAGCAGCCGAACCCATGCCGTCCGCCACCCCGCCAGCCGCCGCGCCGGCGCCGCAACAGCCCGTGGCGACGAACGAAAGCCCGGTCTCCGAAGCGCGTCTGATCGTCGGCCCCGACGTCAAGCTCAAGGGCGCCGAGATTCTCGATTGCGATACGCTGGTCGTCGAAGGCCGCGTCGAGGCGACGATGGACAGTCGCGTCATCCGCATTGCCGAACAGGGCTCGTTCACCGGCAAGGTCAGCATCGACATCGCCGAAATCCACGGCACCTTCGAAGGCGAACTGACCGCGCGCCATCAACTGATCGTGCATGCCACCGGGCGCGTCAGCGGCAAGATTCGCTACGGCAAGCTGGTGATCGACGAAGGCGGCGAACTGTGCGGCGACATCAACACGCTGAACGAAAAGCCGCTGCCGCACAAGGCGCGCGGCGAAAACATCGCGCCGCTGAGTGCTGTCGGCACCTAAACCGCTCTCCGATTCTCTCCCACGGCGGCCTTGATCACGTCGCCGCTTGCCCCGGCAACCCACCTTGCCGGGGTTTTTACGTCTACCGGCAGGCTGGGGTGGTGCGACCAAGGCTGGTCAAGCGCCGCGAAGCCTCGTAGACTGCCAGCCTTACCGTTTCCGGCAAGCATCATGAAAAAGACGATTTCGACCCCCGCCCGCCTGGCCGCCCTGGCGCTCGGCGCCCTGCTGGCAAGCACCTGCGCCATAGCCGACAAGGGCGACAAGGATGACAAGGGCGGCAAACATGGCCACGGCAACAAGCATGAACATCGCGACGACGACCGTCGCTACGATGACAGCCGCTACGACAGTCGCTATGACAGTCGCTATGACCGCAACCATGACCGCCGTTATGACGATCGGCGCGACGACATCTCGATCCAGCTCTATTTCGGCAACAACGACCGCCGGATCATCAACGAATACTACGCGCCGGAATTCCGCGCCGGCCATTGCCCGCCGGGGCTGGCCAAGAAGGGGAATGGCTGCATGCCGCCCGGCCAGGCCAAGAAATGGCACAAGGGCCGCCCGTTGCCGCAGGGAATCGCCTATTACGATCTGCCCCCCGATCTGGTGTATCGCATGCCGCCCCCGCCGCGCGGTCATCGCTATGTACGCGTCGGTTCCGACATCCTGCTGCTGTCGATCGGTTCCGGCATCGTCGTCGATGCCATGATCAACATCGGCGGCTACTGATCTCCGACTCTCACCACAAAACCCACAGTTACAGGCAGGCTCAATGGCTCAATATGTAATGTCGATGCTCCGCGTCAGCAAGATCGTGCCGCCCAAGCGGCAGATCATCAAGGATATTTCCCTTTCCTTCTTCCCCGGCGCCAAGATCGGCCTGCTCGGCCTGAACGGTTCCGGCAAGTCCACCGTACTCAAGATCATGGCCGGCGTGGACAAGGAATATGACGGCGAAGTGCAGCATCTGGCCGGCGTCTCGATTGGCTATCTGCCGCAGGAACCGCAACTCGATCCGGAAAAGACCGTCAAGGATGAAGTGGAATCGGCGCTCGGCGAAGTCATGCAGGCGCAGGCCAAGCTGGACGAGGTTTATGCCGCCTACGCCGATCCGGAGGCCGATTTCGACAAACTGGCCGAGGAGCAGGCACGACTGGAAGCGATCATCGCCACCGCCGGTTCCGATACCGAAGCCCAGATGGAACTGGCCGCCGATGCGCTGCGCCTGCCGCCTTGGGAAGCCAAGATCGGCAACCTGTCCGGCGGCGAAAAGCGCCGCGTCGCGCTGTGCAAGCTGCTGTTGGCCAAGCCGGACATGCTGCTTCTGGATGAGCCGACCAACCACCTCGACGCCGAATCGGTCGAATGGCTGGAGCAGTTCCTCGTGCGCTTCCCCGGCACCGTCGTCGCCGTCACCCACGACCGCTACTTCCTCGACAACGCCGCCGAGTGGATTCTCGAACTCGACCGTGGCCACGGCATTCCGTACAAGGGCAATTATTCAAGCTGGCTGGAACAGAAGGAAGCCCGCCTGGAAACGGAAAACAAGCAGATCGACGCCCACATGAAGGCGATGAAGCAGGAACTGGAGTGGGTGCGTTCCAATCCCAAGGCGCGTCAGGCCAAGAGCAAGTCGCGTCTGGCGCGTTTCGAGGAACTATCCAGCGTCGAATACCAGAAGCGCAACGAGACGCAGGAAATCTTCATTCCGGTCGGCGAGCGTCTGGGCGACAAGGTCATCGAGTTCAACGGTGTCACCAAGTCCTTCGGCGACAAGCTGCTGATGGACAACCTCAGTTTCAATGTGCCGGCGGGTGCCATCGTCGGCATCATCGGCCCGAACGGCGCCGGTAAATCGACGCTGTTCAAGATGATTACCGGCCAGCAGCAGCCCGATTCCGGCGAAGTCGTCGTCGGCCCGACGGTCAAAATGGCTTACGTCGATCAGTCACGCGACTGCCTCGATGGCTCGAAAACCGTATTCGAGGAACTGGCGCAGGGCAGCGACATCCTGCAAATCGGCAAGTTCGAGATGCCGTCGCGCGCCTACATCGGCCGCTTCAACTTCAAGGGCGCCGATCAGGGCAAGCAGGTCGGCAATCTTTCCGGCGGCGAACGCGGCCGGCTGCATCTGGCCAAGACGCTGATGGCCGGCGGCAACGTCCTGCTGCTCGACGAACCGTCCAATGACCTCGACGTCGAAACCCTGCGCGCGCTGGAAGACGCCCTGCTTGAATTCCCCGGCTGCGCCATGGTCATCTCGCACGATCGCTGGTTCCTCGACCGGATCTGTACGCACATCCTGGCCGCCGAAGGCGACTCGCAGTGGAATTTCTTCGCCGGCAACTATCAGGAATACGAGGAAGACAAGCGCAAGCGCCTGGGCGAGGAAGGCGCCAAGCCGAAGCGGATTCGCTACAAGCCGATTACCCGCTGATTTTTGGCCATTTGTTGCGGTCGACCGCAACAGGCCATGCAAAACGGGCGCCGTTTCGGCGCCCGTTTCTCTTTCGTGCCCCGCCGATGCGAGGCACTACAAACATTGATCAGTGCTTCAGGTTGGCGGAAAAGACAGCCTTGGTCTTTTCGGAAAACTGGTATTCGTTGAAAGCGCGGCTGATTTCGGCTTCGTTGCGGCCGTCGGAGTGGTCTTCGAAGCTGATACCGATGACCTTGCCGTTGGCAGCCAGCGTCTGGAAGGCGAAACGCCAGCGTTGTGCTTCAGCCAGCCGCTCGCGCAACTCTACTTCGTTGGAAATCGTGATGCCGGCCTTCTTAAGGGAATCCAGAAAGCTGTCAAAGGATTCGGTGCTAAGACTACCCATTTTTATCTCCGTATGTTGTGCGGTGTTGGATCACCATGAGCCTAATAACGACACACGATGGATTCGGTTGACACGAAAGTTGCGGTCCGTGAAATGCGATAATCGCGACCTATGAGAAAGCAGAACCCACCCGCCGCGATCCCGGAAATCCGTCCCGGGCAGTCCATCGAACTGCTCAAGGAACTACACATCCTGACCCGCGACGGCAAGCTCAACCAGGACACACGGCGCAAGCTCAAGCAGGTCTATCACCTCTACCAGTTCATCGAACCGCTGCTGGATGGCGCCGAAACACTGGTCGACCACGGGGCCGGCAAGTCCTATCTCGGCTTCATCCTCTACGATCTCTGTATCAAGGAGCGTGCCAGCGGCGAAATCATCGGCATCGAAAGCCGCCCGGAACTCGTCGATAAATCGCGCGAACTGGCCGCCCGGCTGGGCTTCGAGCGCATGCGCTTCCTCGCCTGCACGGTCGAAGATTCGTTGACCTCGGCGGAATTGCCCGAACGCGTCGATGTTGTCACCGCCCTACACGCCTGCAACACCGCAACCGACGACGCGATCCGCTTCGCGCTGACCAAGCAGGCGCGGCATATCGTCCTCGTTCCCTGCTGCCAGGCCGAAGTCGCCGCCACGATGCGCGCCAGAAAGAATGAATCGCTGGCCAAAACCTCGCTTTCCGAACTTTGGCGCCACCCGATCCACACCCGCGAACTCGGCAGCCACCTGACCAACGTGCTGCGCTGCCTGCTGCTCGAATCGCACGGCTACGACGTCACCGTCACCGAACTGGTCGGCTGGGAGCATTCGATGAAAAACGAACTGATCATCGCTTCAAAAACGACCAAAAAAGGCAGTCGACCGCGGCAGATCGCCCGCGAGCGCGCCACAGCCATCCTGCGCGAGTTCAATATCGAAGAACTTGCGCCGCGATTCACGTACTAAGGCGCCATGACCCGCACTAACCACCCCCTGGAACTCCTCGCGCCGGCCAAGAATGCCGATTTCGGCATCGAAGCCATCAAGCACGGCGCCGATGCCGTCTATATCGGCGGGCCGTCGTTCGGCGCCCGTTATGGCGCCGGCAACGATGTCGCCGAAATCCGACGCCTGTGCGATTTCGCCCACCGATTCCGGGCCAAGGTTTTCGTCGCGCTCAACACCATCCTGCGCGACGACGAGCTCGAAGACAGCCGGCAACTCGCCTGGCAGCTTTACGAAGCCGGCGCCGATGCGCTGATCATCCAGGACATGGGCCTGCTCGAAATGGATCTGCCGCCGATCCAACTGCACGCCAGCACCCAGACCGACAATCGCAATCCGGCCAAGGTGAAATTTCTCGAAGACGCCGGGTTCTCGCAGGTAGTCCTGGCACGCGAACTGTCGCTCGACGAAGTCGCCAAAATTGCCGGGCAAACCAGCGTCGCGCTCGAGTACTTCGTGCATGGTGCGCTCTGTGTCGCTTATTCGGGACAATGCTTCATCAGCCACGCCCACACCGGGCGCAGCGCCAACCGCGGCGAATGCTCGCAGGCCTGCCGCCTGCCCTACACGCTGGTCGACGACAAGGGCAAGGTCATCACCGAAAACCAGCACCTGCTGTCGATGAAGGACAACAACCAGACTGAAAACATGCTGGCGCTCGCCCGCGCCGGCGTCTGCTCGTTCAAGATCGAGGGCCGTCTGAAAGACCTCAGCTACGTCAAGAACATCACCGCGCATTACCGCAGCCTGCTCGACGAGATCATCGCCGAACATCCCGAATTCCGCCGCGCCTCCTCCGGCCGCAGCACTTTCAGCTTCACGCCACAGCCGGACAAGACCTACAACCGGGGCTACACGGACTACTTCGCCAGCGGCCGCCAGGACGACATCGGCGCCTTCGATTCGCCCAGCTTTGTCGGCGAGCCGATCGGCGAGGTCGCCGAAATCGGCCCCAACTATTTCACCGTCAATGCCGAGAGCGAGTTCAACAACGGCGACGGTGTCTGCTTCTACGACGCCCACGGCGAAGTCGTCGGCGTCCGCATCAACCGCGCCGAGGGCAAAAAACTCTTCCCGGTCGAAATTCCCGAGGAATTGACCGAAGGTGCCACCCTCTTCCGCAATCGCGACCAGGAATTCGAGCGCGCGCTGGAAAAGGAATCGGCCGAGCGCCGCATTTCAGTCACGCCGCTGTTCGCAGAAACGTCCGATGGCTTCGTACTGACGCTGACCGATGAAGACGGCGTGTCGGTTGCGGTCGACCTCCCCCACAGCAAGGAAATCGCCAAAAACGCCGAACGCGCCCTCGCCACGCTGCGCGAACAACTCGGCAAGTTCGGCAACACCATGTTCGCCGCCGAACCTGCCGAACTGAAACTGTCGGAAGCCTGGTTCCTGCCGACCGGCGCCATCAACGCCCTGCGCCGCGAAGCCGCCGAAAAGCTCGAAGCTGCCCGCCTCGCCGGCCACCCGCGCCCGCCACGCGCCGCCCCAGCGGCCAACCCGGCGCCCTATCCGCAGGACGAACTGACCTACCTCGGCAACGTCTTCAACGCCAAGGCGCGGCAGTTCTACGAAAAGCACGGCGTCAAGCTGATCGCCGACGCCTACGAAGCCAACCAGGAAAAAGGCATGGTTTCGCTAATGATCACCCGCCACTGCCTGCGCTACAGCTTCAACCTGTGCCCGAAGGAAGTGAAACACCTGAAGCCGGACCCGATGACGCTGGTCAACGGCAACGAAAAGCTGATCCTCAAGTTCGACTGCAAGGCCTGCGAAATGCACGTCATCGGCAAGATGAAAAAGGGCGTGAAACTGAACCTGGGGACGATCCGGCCTGGGGCTGGCGGCTAGTCGCCGGCCTTCCACTTGGACAAAGGATTAAACACTTCAAAGTAGATTGTCATTCCGACCTCCAGATCTATTTCTTGGTTTGCAGTTGTGTGGCCGCGTCAAGCAATTCCTTCGCAAGGGAGCGAGCTTCCTCTGCGGAGACGAAAATACGCACCGCTGCCTCTCGGCCACCCGGATCACCAGCCCAAAGCATTACGGAATCTTCTTCGAGGAGAGTCTCGCAACCGCAAACAGCACGGCCCTGGTATACCAATTCCATTTGCGGCCGCTTCAGGTCTTTTACATAAATGTGGGGCATGGTGACTCCGTGAGTGCTTAACGAATAACGTTTATCCGCCGACGCGGACGAGATTGAAGACGACACAGGGTCAGACCCCTATTGTTTAGAAGCGCAGCTTTTTGACGGCCCGGTGGATTGCGATGTTAGGCAATTTTGCGCCACTCCTTGCAGCTATTGGGGTTCCGGAAGATGTCTTCACTGGAAGCCATGCCAACTGCTTTAATCAAACTATTGCACTTATTGAGCATGGTTGAAAGCTGCTGGTGAACCGTCAAGAAAGGTTCATTTCCCTCGCGGTATGCATAGAGAGCTTCAACATAGGCGCGTTGGTTTTTTTGTGCCAATCGCAAGATGAATTCGTGGCTTTTAAAGACCGATGGCATTTCTGTGATGATTGTTGGGTAATGGTCAAATAGTTCTGAAAAATCGTGTCGAGCCATGAGTGATCTCCAAATGCCTAACAGTAGCAGACGGCAAAAATGTCCAATATCCTTGCCACCTGTCCAATAACCCAGCAGACCGGACAGGCGGTATTGCAGCCGTACAGCGAGATTTGAGCAGGTTGGTCAATATTTCGGATTGTTTATCAAAAAGAACCCGGACATGAGCATCTCCGAAAAAAATACATCATGTTAGCGTGCCGCTCTCCTGGCCACCTACGGAAGCTGTGTCACGGCTCCACAACGCTGACGATGGTATCTCACCTGCCAATCAATGCGGCCAGCAGCAAGGGCTGAACAACGCACTTACCGCCCCGTTGCCATGGCCATCCGCAAAAAAGCAAATCACCCCGCCTTCCTCAGCAAATCCACCCGCTGCGGATTAAGAAAGGTCGCGCCTTCCGGGGGCAGGTAGGACTCGAATTTTTCCTTCACCCGCTGATACAGGTCCGGGGCGAGCTGGTGGTTGGTGTGGGTGACCTGGATCATGCGCTGGTCGAACTGCTCGAAGCTTTCGAAGTAGCTGCGGGTGTTGAAGAAAAGCTGTTTCTTCAGGGTCAGACGGCCATCGTCGACGGCTTTCCGGATGGCGGCGAAGGCGGCTTCGCGGACGATTTTTTCGTCGTGAAACAGGCGGAAGACTTCGTTGAGATCACCGGCGAACACCGGCTCGGATATCCACGCCAGGCCGCCCGGTTTGAGGACGCGGGCGATTTCGCTCAGGGCCTGGTCCATGAGTTCCATCGGTACATGGTGCAGCGATTTGAACATCAGCACGATGTCGAAGCTGTTGTCGGCAGCAGGTATGGCTTCCGCCCCGCCGTGGCGGAAATGGACGTTCGGCAAGTCGGTGATTTGCAGGTTGCGCTGATGCTGGATGTCATCGACTTCGAGCGCGACGATTTCCTTCAGGCGGCCGGCTTCGGCCAGCGTGAGGGTTTTTTCGGCCTTGCCACAGCCCAGTTCCAGCACGCTGGCGCCATCGAAGGGCAGCTCGGCGAGCATGAGTTTGACTTCGTTGACCACGGTTTCCTGGGCAGGATCGGCGATTTTCATGGGGTGCACTCGGAATTATTCGAAGCACTAAATATTAACCGATGGTGATATAGGTGGCGATTCCTGCAGCCTTTCATTTTTGCCCATTTATTGGCGTCGACCGCAACAGACCCATTTGGCGCAATCGATATGCCGGATGATCGATGACAACTGCCTGCGGTATAGTTTCGCTTCCGCCCAATCTCGACGCACCCACGCACCCGATGAAACCCACGCCCTGCCCTTCCTGCCGGCAAACCATGGTCAAGCAACGCTTCGAGCGGCTGCATCACGGCGAAGTCGTGCTCGATCTCTGCTTCCCGTGCCAGGGCATCTGGTTCGACGAATTTGAAAGTGTGCAGATCACACCGGGCGGCATCATCGAGCTGTTCAAGCTGATCCACGAACACCGCGATGCGCAGCGCCTGCCGTTGCGCGACCCGCTGCACTGCCCGCGCTGCAACGAAAGGCTGTTGCACGGTCTGGACGTCGCCAAGCATGGCGGCAAGTTCAATTACCACCGCTGCCTGCAGAAGCACGGGCGCTTCACGACCTTCGCCCAGTTCATGATCGAAAAGGGCTTCGTCCGGCAGTTGACCGCAGCCGAGATCAGCGACCTGGCAGTCAAGGTCGGCACCATCCGCTGCAACGGCTGCGGCGCCCCGGTCGATATCCGCAAGGACCACGCCTGCACCCATTGCCGTTCGCCGATCGCCATCCTCGACCCGACTGCCGTCGAACAGGCACTGGTCCGCTATCAGCAGGCCGAAGTCAAAAGGACGACGGTCGACGTCGAAGCCCTGGGCGACGCCATCGTGATGCGCGAACGCGAGAAATCACGCCAGAAGCGTATGAAGCAGGAGCCCGAAAACGCCGGCATCATCGATACCATCGACCTGATTTCGGCCGGAGCGGAATTCGTCTGGAACATCATCAAACGCTGAGAATTGCCTCGCGTTTGATTAGCCGCTCTCGCAGCGCGAACCTTCACCCTGATTCTGGCCGACAACACTCTGCCATTTCCCGGGCAGTGCAATTGGCCGCCACCACGCATCCGCCGTGTTTTTCGGGCTCGTATTGCCTTCGTGAATGGTGCAGAGGGTCAAGCCGACATCGAGAAGATCATGGACTTCGCTGGCATCGGCCGCCCAGACAAACAGGTTGTCCTCGCCAACAGTTATGTCGGGAAAGCGGTGTTGCTGCCAGTAGCCGCGCCGATAGGCCAATGTCGCACCGCAAACCCATGGGCGATCACGGTTCTCGTAGCGGTACTCCCAGCATCGGGCTGTCGATCGTTCGTAAAAGTGCACCCGGCTCGATCCCGATACCTGGCATTCCGGGCGGGCAAAGGCAGCCAACTGACGCGCAAGGCGATCAGGCGCCTGCCAGTCATCGTCGTCCCAGTGAACCAATATTTCCCCCCGCGCCGCCTCACAGGCCAAATTACGCTTCTCGCCCAGGCTGAGCCCGGCGCGGCAATCAATGACGCGAATATCGGGATTGGCCGCCATCAGCCGGGCAGGCAGCGCCTCTTCGCTGAGAATGACCAGTTCGGCATCCCGCCGCCGCTGGGCGCGAAACATGGCAATCGCCCGCGGCAATAAATGATGGCGTGAAAACGTCGGCATCAGGCACGAAACGACAATCCCGTTGCTCAAGTCGCCAGCCCCCCCGCTGCCTCGGGCTATTTCTTCACCCTGTCGACCGGCCGGAAATCGGTCGAGTCCGGCGGCGAGCTGATCCGCAGATCGCGTGGTGGCTTCGGTTTGATCGCATTCAAATCGGCGGGAAGCTTGCCACCACGCGCCTGCTCGACCGTCTCGGTGCTCGCTGCATCATCCTTGGGCTGTTTCTGTTTTTTCACGCTGCCATCCTTTCACCGGAAAGTGCTTTTTCGTTCGCCTATTCTGCCGCCAACACAGGTGCCGAACCACCATCCGGCCCCAAAAAGCAAAAAGGCAAGCCGCAGCCTGCCTTTTCATCGCATAAAACGCGCTATTTACTGAACGCGAATCTCGACCCGGCGTCCCTCTTCGGCGCTACCGCTACCCACCGTGGTTTCCGGCTTGCGCAGCTTGATGTGGTCGGGCGCTACACCGCCGGCCACCAGCGCATCGCGCACGGCTTCGGCCCGGGCCTTGGCCAGCGCCGCGTTGTGCGCGGGATCGCCAGACGGATCGTGGAAACCGGAGAGCAGAACGATGGCCTTGGGCTGGAGCTTCAGGACTTCCACCGTCTTGACGACCACGCCCTCGCCATCGACCACGGCCAGCGTCGCCGAATCGACGGCGAAAAAGACCTTGACCAGCGCTTCGCCGACCGGTGCGATCTCGGGCTCTTCCGCTACCGCCTGTGCCACGACCGGTGCCGCCGCCGGCTTTACCGCCGCCTTGCCGGCGCTGGCGCCATAGACCACCGCCACCACGGCCAGCACGATCCCGCCTAAAACACCGGCAACGACCGCTGTGGACTCTTCTTCTTCACTTGACGCCATATTCACCTCTCAAAAAATAGAAAAAAGCCGAATTCCGGTCAAAACCATTCGACATTCTATGCCAAGTCGGGCGCAAACAAAATCTTCGGCGTCAGCTCGAGGTGCTGCCTGTCGTCACCCAGCCAGACCACGCCATCCTGAACCGTGCATTGCAGGCGCATGCTGCGCTCCGCCAGTGCCGCCAGCGCCTGCCCCTCGTCCGCGGTAAGCGACAGCACCCGCAGATTTTTCTGGTTCGCCAGCTTGCCACCGTTCTGCTGCCACCAGATGTCGGCGCCGCGACCGCCATAGCTGAGCACGACGACTTGGCGCGAGCGGTTACAGGCGCGGCGGATGGCCTTCTCGTCGGGCAGGCCGACGTCGATCCAGCGCTCGATGCTGCCGGTGGCGTCAAGGTCCCAGAGATCGGCCTCGTCCTCGGTCGACAGTCCGCGCCCGAAAACCAGCGTTTCCGAGGCATTCAGGATGAAAGCCAGCAGCCGGATCATCATCCGTTCGTCGGTTTCCGAGGGGTGGCGCGCCAGGGTCAGCGTGTAATCGCCGAAATGCTGGCGATCGAGGTCGGCCACCTGGACTTCGGCCTTGAAAACGGTGGATTTCAGCGCCATGAGGGAACTCGCAAAAGCTTGGATTATCCCAGAGAAGGAACGCCAACGAAGCCGACCGACTATAATCAGCAAATACTGATTGAGGAGAATGCCATGCGCCAACTGATCGTTTTCTGCTGCCTCGCCCTGTCCGCGCTGGCGGCCCGCGCCGAGGTCATCGACATCGACAACGCCGAACTGGCGCGGCTGATGAAAAATGGCGTCACGGTGATCGACATCCGTACCCAGCCGGAGTGGGAAGAAACCGGCATCCTGCCCGGTAGCAAGCTGGTTACGTTTTTCGACGAACGTGGCAAGGCCGATCCCACCGCCTGGCTGGAGAAAGTCAAGCCGCTCGCCCAGCCGGGCGACCCGGTAGTCGTCATCTGCCGCTCCGGCAACCGTACCAAGCCGGTCAGCCAGTTTCTCTCGCAGCAGGCCGGCTATGCCAAGGTCTATAACGTCAAAAGCGGCCTCAAGGGCTGGCTGAGCGACAAGGGTGCCGTCGTTCCAGCCACGCAGAGCATCGCCGCCTGCCGCGCCGCGAAAACTTGCTGATCCAGGCGGTCGACAGCAAACGCTGCGCCAGCTGCGAACGCTGGTCTGGTCAACGTCAACCGGGCGCAACGTCGGACGTCGTCATGATTGAAGCGGAGACCGCGACCGGTTTCTGTATCGGTGGCGGTTGGGATAATTCCGAGCGCCGCGCGCGCTCCGCCTGCGGCCACTGGCGGCTGTGGTCCGCCCTGGAACCGACGGCACCCGGCGCAGTCCGGTAGAATTGCACCCTCCACGGCTTTCCGGCGGCACCTTTCCGCAGTGATCGCTGCACCCATTCCGTGAAAGCATTCATGCCATCCCAGCAACTGACCAACCTCCTGCAAGCCGCCTTCACCGCCCGCCAGCCGCTCATTGAGCGCCTGCACGGCGAAGACACCAACGCCTATCGCCTGTTCAACGGTTCCGGCGAAAACTGGCCCGGCCTCAACGTCGACCGCTACGGCGACCTGCTGCTGATCCAGACTTTCCACGAGCCGCTCGACGGCCACGACCGGGTCGCGGTCGAAAACTTCTATGCCGCCGCCCTGCCCGGCCTGGTCGCTGTTTACAACGACCGCAGCCGCGCCAATTCGCGCATCGCCAACCCGCTGCCGGCAGAAGTGCTGGCCGAAGCGCAGAAACCGCGTGAATTCCACGAAATGGGCGTCCGCTATCTCGTTCAGGGCCGCCATGCCGGCCAGGATCCATGGCTCTTTCTCGACCTGCGCGCCGGCCGCCGCCGCGTCATGCAGGAAGCCGCCGGCAAGTCGGTGCTCAACCTGTTCGCCTACACCTGTGGGGTCGGCATCGCTGCCGCCAATGCCGGCGCCGCGCACGTCGTGAATGTCGATTTCGCCGAATCGAGCCTCAAGGTCGGCAAGGAAAACGCCCGCCTCAACGACCTGCCGATCCGCCTGCGCTATGTGCACAGCGATGCCTTCGCCGCGATGCGCCAGCTCGCCGGCATCGGCCAGCCGGGCATGGTGCGCGGCAAGAAAATGCCGGCTTTCCCCAAGCTCGAACAACGCGCCTTCGATCTCGTTTTCCTCGACCCGCCGCGCTATGCCAAGAGCCCGTTCGGCGTCGTCGATATCGTCAATGATTACGCCGCGCTGATAAAACCGGCGCTGCTGTGTACAACCGAGGGAGGCACCCTGATTTGCTGCAACAACGCCGCCCAGATCAGCCGCGAAGTGTGGGCCGATCAGCTCCAGCGTTGTGCCGCGAAAGCTGGGCGGACCATTCGCGAATTCGAATGGATTACGCCGGAAGAAGACTTCCCCAGCAATGACGGGCAAGCGCCGCTGAAAATTGCCCTGCTGCGAGTTTAAGGCGGTCATGCCAGGTTCGTACCCCGAATACCGGAGCGCATGAAACGATGAAGCCTCAGCGCTGGCGTGCCGCCGACGGTACCCGGCTGACCCTGCGGCCGATGCTGAAAAGCGATGCGCCGCTGGTCAAGGAATCGCTCGGCAAACTCTCCAGCGAGTCACGGCGCAATCGCTTCTTCAGCGCGATCAGGGAATTTTCTGACGAGACGGTGCACCGGCTGACCCATTTTGACACCGCCACCGAATTCGCCCTGGTCGTCGTGCATGCGGAAAAGGGCAAGGAAATTCCGTTCGCCGGCGGTCGCTTCGTGGATTGCGGCGACGGCCGGCGCTGCGAATTTTCGCTGCTGATCGGCGACGCCTGGCAGGGCCAGCGCATCGGCCACCGCATTCTGCGCACCCTGATCCGCGAAGCGGTGCGGCGCGGCCTATGCCAGATGGAAGGCCAAGTCCTGGCCGACAACCGCGCCATGCTCAAGCTGGCCCGCGCGCATGGTTTCATGGTTGACAACAACAGCGAGGAGGCTGGCGTAAAGCTCGTTACGCTGGACCTGCCCAGTCCGCAACCCCGCATCTGGCCGCGGCTCTTTCGCAAAATGCTGCGATTCGGCCGAAAATAACGGTCCGGCCGGCCCTTGGCGGGTGCGTTAAGGAAACATTAATCTGGGCAAAATAGACTCGGTGCCTGCGTCTTCGCGAGTCGAGCCATGTCCCGAGCCATCTCCCGTTTTTCCTGTTTGCCCGCGCTTCTGGTTGCCTTGTTCACCGGCGTTGCAAATGCTGGCGAACCGCTGTTGCTGCAGGCTTCCCAGATGCGCACGCTGGGCATCGAAACGGCGCTCGTCGGCCAGGCCGATCAGCAGCGCCAGGGCGTTTATCCGGCCCGCGTGCTGGTACCCAACGAACAAATGCGCGTCGTCGCCGCCCCGGTCTCCGGCATGCTCGAAATGCTCGCCGTCGCGCCCGGCGCCACGGTCAAGCGCGGCCAAGTGCTGGCCCGCCTGGCCAGCCCGCAGGGACTGGAACTGCAACGCGATGCCCTGCAGGCCGGCAGCCAGTCAGCCCTGCTGCGCCAGAACCTCAAGCGCGACGAACAGCTTTTCGCCGAAGGCCTGATCGCCGAATCGCGCCTGCAAGCCACCCGTGCCGCCGCCAACCAGGCCGCTGCCCAGGCCAGCGAACGCCAGCAGGGTCTGGCGCTGGCCGGCATCGCGCCGGGCAAATTGGGCGCTTCATTGGCGTTGACCGCACCGATCGACGGCGTCGTGCTCGAACAGGGCGGGCAGCTCGGCCAGCGCGTCGAGGCGGCAACGCCGATCTACCGCATCGTCAAGCTGACGCCGCTGTGGCTGGAAATCCAGGTGCCGCTGCCGGTGGCCGCCACGCTCAAGGAAGGCATGGCGATCAAGCTCGCCGACCGTGACATCAACGGCAAACTGATCGCCATCGGCCGCGCGGTCGACCCGGCCAGCCAGACGGTTTTGCTGCGCGCCGAAATCGCCAAGGGTGCCGAAACCCTGCACGCCGGCCAGGTGCTCGAAGTCGAAATCGCCAGCCCGGCCGGCAAACAGCAGCAACGCCTGCCGGCCGTCGCGCTGGTGCGCCATGACGGCAAGACCTGGGTCTTCGTGCAGGTTGCCAGTGACGACAAGGGCGTGAGCTTCGCTGCGCGGCCGGTGCGTGTCGTCAGTCAGGGCGGCGACAGCGTGCTGGTCGACGGCGTGCAGGCCGGCGAGCGCGTTGCCGTGCGCGGCGTTTCCGGGCTCAAGGCGATGTTGACCGGCGTCGGCAGCGAATAATGCTGGCCGCGTTGATCCGCTTCTCGCTAACCCAGCGCCTGTTGCTGCTGGTGCTGACCGCCATGCTGGTCGGCGCCGGCGTGCAGGCCTTCCGCGGTCTGCCGATCGACGCCTTCCCCGATGTGTCGACGACGCAGGTCAAGATCATCCTGAAGGCGCCGGGCATGACGCCGGAGGAGGTCGAAACCCGCCTCGCCGTACCGGTCGAACAGGAAATGCTCGGCATCCCGCACCAGCGCCTGCTGCGCTCGGTTTCGAAATACGCGTTGACCGACATCACCATCGATTTCGAGGACGGCACCGACATCTACTGGGCACGCCAGCAGGTCGGCGAACGCCTGGCCGCCGCGCAGGCCAACCTGCCGCCCGACGCCACGGGCGGCATGGCGCCGATCACGACGCCGCTCGGTGAAATGTTCATGTTCACCATAGAAGGCGACCTGCCGCTGGCCAAGAAACGCGCCCTGCTCGACTGGGTGATCCGCCCGCAGCTGCGCACCATTCCCGGCGTCGCCGACGTCAACAGCCTGGGCGGCGAGGTGCGCACCTTCGAGGTCGTGCCGCAGCCGCAAAGCCTGGCCGCGCGCGGGCTGGCGCTGAAGGACTTGCAGGCGGTGCTGGAAGCCAACAACCGCAACGACGGCGCCGGTCGCCTCAACGACGGCGAGGAATCGCTGCTGGTGCGCGCCGAAGGGGCGATCCGCACGGTCGATGACGTAAAAGCCATCGTTTTGCAGGCGAAAGACGGCAACGTGGTGCGCATCGGCGATGTCGCCGACGTGCGTTTCGGCGCCCTCACCCGCTACGGCGCGGTGACCCGCAACGGCCAGGGCGAAGCGGTGCAGGGGCTGGTGCTCGGCCTGCGCGGCGCCAATGCGCAGAGCGTCGTGGCCGGCGTCAAGGCGCGGCTGGCCGAGATTGCGCCGACGCTGCCGCAAGGCGTCACCATCGAGCCTTTCTACGACCGCAGCAATCTGGTCGGGCGCGCCGTCGGCACTGTCGCCAAGGCGCTGCTCGAAGCCATTGTTCTCGTCGTGCTGCTGCTCCTCGCCTTCCTCGGCAACCTGCGCGCGGCGCTGGTGGTCGCGCTGATGCTGCCCTTGTCGGCGCTCGCCACCTTCATCCTGATGCGGATGTACGGCCTCTCGGCCAACCTGATGAGCCTCGGCGGCCTCGCCATCGCCATCGGCATGCTGGTCGATGCGGCGGTGGTCGTCGTCGAGAACGTCGAAAGCCAATTGGCCGAGGCCCAGGAAAACCTGCCGACGCTGCACCTGATCTTCCGCGCCGCCAGCGAAGTCGCCGCGCCGGTGACGTCGGGCATCGTCATCATCATCATCGTCTTCCTGCCGCTGCTCACCTTGCAGGGGCTGGAAGGCAAGATGTTCGGACCGGTCGCGCTGACCATTGTCTTCGCCCTCGCCTCGTCGCTGCTGTTGTCGCTGACCGTGGTGCCGGTCCTCGCCTCTTACCTGATCAAGCGCGGCGCCCATCATGAGCCGTGGCTGGTGAAAAAGCTGGCCGCCGCCTACGACCGCGTACTGACTTCAGCCCTGACCCACAGCCGGACTTACATGATTGGCGCCCTGATCGCGCTGGCCGCCGCTGCCGGCGCCTTCCTACTGCTCGGCAAAAGCTTCATGCCGACGATGGACGAAGGCGACCTGATCATGCAACTCGAAAAGCTGCCGTCGATCGGCCTCGACCAGACCATCGCCATCGACAGCCGCGTACAGCAGGCAATTCTGGCGCAGGTACCGGAGGTCAAGGCCATCGTCGCCCGCGCCGGTGCCGACGAACTCGGTCTCGACCCGATGGGCCTCAACCAGACCGACACCTTCATGGTCCTGCAGCCGCGCGTCACCTGGCGCAACCCCGACCCGGCCTGGCTGGCCGACCAGCTACGCGCCGTGATGGCCGACTTTCCCGGCATCGGCTTCTCCTTCACCCAGCCGATCGACATGCGCGTGTCGGAAATGCTGACCGGCGTCCGTGGCGACCTGGCGATCAAGGTCTACGGTTCCGACCTCGCGACGCTGAACCATCTGGCCGGCGAGATCGTGACGACAGTGAAGAAGGTGCCCGGCGCCGAAGACACCTTCACCCTGAAGAACGACGGCGTCCAATACCTGAAGGTTGCGGTCGACCGCCTGGCGGCAGGCAGATTCGGGCTCAATGTCGACGACATCCAGAACGACCTGAAGGCCCTGCTCGAAGGCCGCAATGTCGGCATCGTCATCGACCAAGGACGGCGCGTGCCAGTCGTCCTGCGCGGCCCGCAAAGCCTGCTTGCCTCGCCGGCCGATTTCGAGGCGCTGCGCCTGAGCGTCCCGGGCGGCGGCAGCGTACCGCTGGCCAGCGTCGCCAAAATCCAGCGCGTCGACGGCCCGGTCAAGGTCGACCGCGAGAATGCCCAGCGCTACGTCGTCATCCAGTCCAACGTCCGCGACCGCGATCTGGTCGGCTTCGTCGAGGATGCCAGGGCCGCCGTCGCCCGCGACGTCAAGCTGCCGGAAGGCTACCGCCTGGCCTGGGGCGGCCAGTTCGAGAACCAGCAGCGGGCGGCGGCGCGCCTGATGGTCGTGGTGCCGGTGGCGCTGCTGCTGATCTTCTTCCTGCTGTTCTCGACCTTCCGCTCGGTGCGCCAGGCGCTGCTGGTCCTTTCCAACATTCCGTTCGCCATGATCGGCGGCGTCTTCGGCCTGCTGCTCGCCGGCGAATATCTGTCGGTACCGGCCTCGGTTGGCTTCATCGCCCTGCTCGGCATCGCCGTGCTCAACGGCGTGGTCATGGTCACCTACTTCAACCAGCTGCTGGCGCGCGGCATGGCCGTCGGCGAGGTCGTCGTCGAAGGCGCCAAACGCCGCCTGCGCCCGGTGCTGATGACCGCCAGCATCGCCGCCTTCGGCCTGGTGCCGATGCTTTTCGCCAGCGGCCCGGGCTCGGAAGTGCAGCGCCCGCTGGCGATCGTGGTTATTGGCGGTTTATTGACGTCGACCGCGCTGACCCTCGTCCTGCTGCCCATCCTGTTCCGCCGCTTCGGGGTCAAATCCACCGTCAGTTTCAACGAGGAACGCCATGGCTAATCTCCTGTTAACGCTGGTCATGCCCAACGATGTCGCCCAGCACGTCGAGGACTTGCTCTTGTCGCGGCCCGACTTGGTCCGCGGCTTCACTGCCAGCGTTGCCGAAGGCCACGGTTCGGTCGTACAGCTGGTCGAACCCGGCGAACTGGTCGCCGGCCACTCGCCGCGCACCCAGATCCGCACGGTCGGCCCGGAAGAAAACATGCGTGCAGTGCTGGCGCTGATCAAGAGCGAACTGCCGCGCGCCAACGTGTTTTTCTGGCTGGTGCCGGTAATCGAGATGGGGCGGCTATGAAAATTGGCCGTTTTTTACTGTTGACCGCAGCATTAGGCAGTATCAACGCCGTCGCTGCCGAACCGACGCCGAATCTGACACCAAACCTGCCGCCGACCGAAGTCGTCGCCCGCGTGCTGCGCGCCAACCCGACGGTACAGGCCGCCGCCGGCCAGGTGCGCGTCGAGGAAGCCAACCGCAACCGCCTCGAAGCCGGCCCCTACGAATGGAACCTGCGTTTCGGCGCCCACCAGCGCCGGGTCTATCCGTCGGGCGGCCCGGACGAACGCTACAACGAGTGGAATGCCCAGCTCGAACGGCCGCTGCGCCTGCCCGGCAAATCCTCGGCGGATACCGAACTCGGGGCGCTCGGCGTTGCCATCGCCGAGACCGGACAAGGCGACGCCTTGCACGAAGCCAGCCGTACCCTGCTCAAATACTGGTTCGTCTGGCTCAAGGAAAATGCGGCGACAACGCAGTGGAACGAGCAGTTCGCCCTGCTCGAACGGCAGGCCAAGGCCGTCCAGCGCCGCCAGCAACTCGGTGACGCCGCCCGCCTCGAAGCCGTCCAGGCCGAGGCTGCGCTGGCCCAGGCCGAAGCCCAGCTGGCCCAGGCCAGGGCACGCCAGGCCACCGCCGGCGAAGACCTGCGCCGCCGCTTTCCCGGGCTGCCGCTGAACGAACCGGGCAGCATCGCCGAACCGCCAGCCATCGCCGGCAGCGAGAGCGAATGGCTGGAAGCCATCCTCGAACACAGCCACGAACTCGGCGTGGCGCGCGGCGAAACCCGGCGCGCACAAATTGCCGCCGGGCGCGCCGGGAGCGACCGGCTGCCCGACCCGACGGTAGGCGTCCAGATGGCGCGCGAGCGCGGCGGCGAGGAACACGTGCTCGGTGCCTACATCGCCATCCCCCTGCCCGGCGGAGCCCGCCATGCGGTTGCCAGCGCCGCGCTGGCCGAAGCCGATGTCGCCAACCGCCGCGAGGCCGCGGCAACCCAGAAAACCACAGCCGAGGCCGCCGCCCTTTACCACTCGGCCAAGGCCGCGCTGACCAGCTGGAACGCCAGCCGCAGCGCCGCCGAACGCCTGAGCCGCGCCGCCGACATGACGGCGCGCGCCTACCAGCTCGGCGAAGGCAACCTCAACGACCTGCTGGCCGCCCGCCGCCTGGCCAACGACGCGCAACTCGCCGCCCGCCTGACCCAGCTCGAAGCGCTCGAACTGCGCTACCGGCTGCTGCTCGACGCGCACAAGATATGGGATCTGGATTAGGAGGAAAGCCGGGACTTGATCTGACGCAGATTGTCAAAGTGGCTTTAGATAAAACACAAAGGCCACCCAAATCGGGCTGCACCCTTTGTTGAGACAAAGACACCAGGCTAGGCAGGGTTGAAAGCGTGGTTGCCCGCTGTTCTCTTCATTCGTGATGTAGATCTTGCCCGCGAGAAATAACCACAAAGTTTATTGGAAAGCGCTTCGGCTGCGCCGTCGCCCTCTGTCATCAAATCCATAACCGCATCATCAGGCATGGCTTCCGAAAGAGCGTCCAAAATAGGGCTAACCTGACTCAATTGCTCTTCCGCCACCTCATGATCGTCGCGATTGCCGATTGCCAGCATTACCTCCGCTTGAAATGAGGGATTGAGCAGCACACGCCAGGCATAGTCTTTTTCTTTCCAAAGGTTGCCAAAGCCGAGGCTGTCCTTTGGCTGACCTTCCGTCTCGCAAAAATCGCGCTCTTCATTGGCCAGGCAAATGAAACCTTTGGAGCAACTGCGCAACGCTGCGTCTAGAGCCTCAATCAGTTCATCCGGAATTTCGATAGCTGCAGTAGTCATTGCGTTCTCCTGAATGCTTAACACTTGTAAAAGGCAAGCTGCAGCGCAAGAACGCAAGCGAGTATCAAATTGCGATACCTTTGTGTGCGGCCCAGCTACCTTCCCGGCATAGCCGGGGTAAGGCCTGAAGCTTTGCGTCCCATGCTTTCGCGTGGTTTGCCGTTGCTGACGCCAATATAGTTCACGTCCATATGAACCTTCCGTGAATTATTTCTCGTTGTGTTTAACCCAGATTATCCATT
>DJUX01000021.1 GCA_002440665.1 Dechloromonas sp. UBA6271 | reverse complement strand
TTTTCAGTGCGCGTCAACACTCCCATGCTGCCTTTAAAATATCCGAAATAAATCTACAAATATCGGACAAGGTGCCTCATGTCTGCTCTCAAATCCGCCATCTCATCACAAATCGATGCTGCCGGTCCTGGCCTCGTCTGGGGGCAGACTGACTTTGCTATCATCAACGGTAAGCGTGGGATCACTGGCGATTCGGCACTGCGGCTTGCCCACTGGTTTAGAGATACCCTACCGTTCCGGATGAACCGGCAAGTGCGGTGCCACCTGGGGCTAGCGGAAGCTGAATCGGGGTGCGCCATCAGATCGCTCCCTACCACTCCAACCGTTCGTGGCCATAAGGCAACAAGAAAATTAAAAATGCATAAAAAAGACCTTGTAACGGGGGAGAACAAAACCTTTTCTCACGCAAGTGAGTGTGTTTGCAAGGAGAGCATCGCATGACTGCTGCTCCAACAGACATCACATTTCACTATCCACCGGAGTTATTCAATCTTCTGGTGGATGTTGTCCCACTGCTCAACCGAGCCAAACAGGATGTGCTTGTGTTCTTCCGTGGCGCAGGGGTGTCTGACGCCATGACCTCGGATATTGCTGCTCGCTTGAGAAGCGTTCCGAAGGATGTCAACAAGTACCAGATGGTGCGCACTGTACTTGAACGCCTCAATGCGAAAGGTGAATCTACCCTTCGCGAGCGGCGTGAGGTACTGCGGCGCGTTGTTGATTTTGCGAATTTCGACTCATGCTGGCCCGACGATCAACTCAAAGCCAAAGGTCTTGTCGCCAGCATCCGCGAAGTCGTCAACCAGAAAGACGCCTTCACACGCATGAACAACGCCCGCGAAGAAGAGCGGCAAGCTCGCTTTGCGGAGACTCAGCGAACTGCTGCGGAGAAGCGCGAGCGTACTTCCAGGATCGAGAACGCCAAGAAGGATTTATATGCGCTGTTTGGTACTTCGGCAACAGCACAGGAGCGTGGAAAGATGTTGGAGACTGCTCTCAACAATCTCTTTCAAGCGTATGGCGTTCTCATCCACAAAGCCTTCCATCTGGTCGGTAATGCAGGGGAAGGAATTGTCGAGCAGATTGACGGAGTGATCGAGCTTGGCAACACGCTGTACTTCGTTGAAATGAAGTGGTATCGCAATCCGGTAGGGAAGCCCGAGATTTCAGAGCATCTTGTTCGTCTCATGTCGCGCGCGGAGGTTCGAGGTATCTTCATCTCTGCCAGCGATTTTACCGAGCCCGCGATTCACACGGTACGTGAGTTCCTGCAGCATAAAGTTCTGATCCTCTCAACGCTTCAAGAGATCGTGGGCCTGCTTGAGATGCAGGACGACCTCGCAGCGTTCTTCACAAAAAAAGTTCAAGCGGCGCAGATACACAAGAACCCTTACTTTCGCCCTCATGGCGACCAGGGGGGAGGCACGTCGTGACGGTGAACTGGGAAGACATCAAGAAGCCATTGATTCCTTCAACCGCCGTCACCGCTGCGCAGGTGGCGAACGGTCCTGTCATTCCGCCACAGCAAAGGCTGCTGACCTATTCGCCAGACGAATGGGAAGGCTTTGTTGAAGAATGGGCTTACTACTGTCTCACGGCGAAGTACAAGCACGTCCAGCGCTTTTCGGGAGCCGGCGACATGGGGATCGACGTCGCCGGGTTCGTTGACGACAAACGCCTTCAGGGTGTGTGGGAAAACTTCCAGTGCAAGCACTACGACCATGCCATCAGACCCAGCGATGTCTGGGCTGAGTTCGGCAAGGTCATCTGGTACTCGTACAACGGTGAATACACGGCTCCCCGTCGCTACTACTTCGTTTCGCCGCGTGGTGCTGGCACGTCGCTCAGCCGTCTATTTTCAAATGCCGCGAAGCTCCGTGAGGAGTTGTATGCAAACTGGGATAAACATGTGAAAGTTGCGATCACTAGCACGCAAGAAGTGCTGCTCGACGCGAAGCTCAGAGCCTATGTGGACGCCTTCGATTTTTCCATCTTCGACGCCAAGACTGCGCTCCAGCTAGTTGATGATCACCGTGCCACGCCGGTTCACACAGCGCGCTTCGGTGGTGGATTGCCAACGCGGCCTGCATCCGAAAAACCACCCCAAGAAGTTGCCGCAACCGAGAGCCGCTATGTGACGCAGTTGCTTGGTGCATACGGCGAGCACACGGGGGCGACCGTGACTGATCCCTCGGCACTGTCCGTGCCAAAACTCAAGGATCATTTCCGCCGTCAGCGCGAGGCATTCTATGAGGCAGAGTCGCTGCGCGTCTTTGCGCGCGACAGCGTGCCGCCCGGCACATTCGAGTCCTTGCTGGATGACATTCACGATGGTGTTATTGACACACACGACGGGAACCATGCCGATGGCTACACAAAGGTTTGCGCCGTTACCAAGGCAGCCCGCGATATGCAGATTACGGCAAACGCCCTCATCACTTGTACGAACCCCAAGGACAGGGATGGGATCTGTCATCAGCTCGTGAATGACGAACGCCTTCGGTGGACACGATCATGAATCAGGAACATAAGCCGATCACCTTCAACGGCCCACTTGAGGCCGGTATCCGTGCGGTCTCGATTCTGGGGGCTGCCTACCCGCAAACCTACGACCTCCAGCGGCTTGTCGCCCTTGACTACCTTCTCGTTCATACAGGCGATATTGACGGTCCTGACAATTTGCACCCGCCGACGCCAATGTACTCGGCTGAATTGCTCGTGCGCCGCAAATTGGTCGAGCAATCGCTGCTTCTGATGATGACCCGAGACCTCGTGGAGCGCCAAGTCACACCCGAGGGAATCAAGTACGGCGCTGGCGAGAATGCTGCGACATTCCTGTCGTCGGTATCTTCCAACTACCTGCTGTCCCTGAAGGATCGCGCTGTATGGCTTGTCGAAACCATCGGTGATCTGACAGACGAACAGTTCAAAGGCATGATGCGCCGTTTCTTCGATAAATGGGTCGAGGAGTTCCAGCACGTTGAGCAGAGCCTGGGAGGCGAAGCATGACTGCAGCAACTCCCGGCCTTCGCTTGCGCTTCCTCGGTTTCTTCGGCCCACAGAAGCCACCCTCAACAGTGCCCTTTGGCGCTGGCCTCAACGTCATTTACGGCGCATCAAATACTGGAAAGTCTTTTATTGTCGAAGCCATCGATTTCATGCTCGGTGGCAAACCACCCCTGCGCGACATCCCAGAGCGTGTTGGCTACGACCTCATTCTTTTGGGTCTTGAGACACTTGATGGAAAGTCCTTCACGCTCTGGCGCAGTATGGACGGAGGTGGCTTTCGACTCTACGAAGACTTGTACCAGACACCGCCGGCCACCGATATTCCGTACAAGCAGCTTGACGAAAAGCACAGCGATCGGAATAACGCGAACCTTTCCTCATTCTTGCTGGACCTATGCGGGCTTGGCGGTAAGCGTGTCCGCAAAAACTCCCGGAACGAAACCATCAGCCTGAGCTTTCGCAACATTGCGCGCCTAATGATCGTCGACGAGACGGAAATTACGCAACAAAGCTCCCCGCTATTTGACGGTAATCCCACCGCCAATACACCGAACTTGGCGACGTTCAAGTTACTTCTGACTGGGACCGACGACTCCGCATTGGTCGCCAGTAATAAGAATGAGCCGGAGGAGTTGTCGCGCGAGGCGCAATTGCATCTTCTCGATCAGCTTCTTGACGACTATCGCGATCGGCTCAAGGAGTTGACCAAGAGCCCGAAGGAGTTGGAGGAGCAGCTAGAGAAGATTGATACCTCGCTCCGCCAACAGGCGGCCCAGGTAAACACCACAGAAGCTGAGTTTCAGGAGGCTGCCGGGAAGCGGCGAGAGCTGCGCAAGAAACTGGAGGAAAGCCGAGAGCGACGTGCAGAGGTTGGTGCAATGCTTGAGCGATTCAGATTGCTCGACAGACACTACGTGTCCGATATTGAAAGGTTACGTGCCATTGAGGAAGGCGGGACGCTGTTTAGCGTACTGGGTGCCGAGCATTGCCCTCTCTGCGGCGCGGCCCCCGCTCATCATCGCGCCGATACGGAGTGCAATGGAGATACTGATGCCGTCGTTCAGGCTGCGCGAATGGAGATCGCCAAGATCGAAATTTTGCGCACTGAGCTTGCTGCGACCGTCCAAAACCTTGAGCGTGAAGGCTCCAACTTTGATCGCAGGATGCCTGCTGTTGTTCGAGAACTGGAGTCAATCTCTGAGTCGGTTGAAGAATTGATCGCACCCAAGCTCTCGACCCTTCGCAAGTCCTATTCCGACTTTGCCGACAAGCGGGCCGAGGTGCGCGAAGCGTTGGCACTCTACGCCACCGTGCAAGACATGGAGCGCCGTCGCGTCGATCTTGAGAAGGGCGCCGAGGACGAGAAGACCGGGGCGCTTGCAAGCGCAGATCTCCCCACCACCGTGACCCACAGTTTTGCCAAGATTGTCGAGGGAATACTGACAGGTTGGCACTTTCCCGAGGCTGGAGATGTGTACTTCGATTCCAAGACTCGGGATCTTGTCATTGCCGGAAAGTCGCGTAGTGCTTTTGGCAAGGGCCTTCGCGCCATCACGCATGCGGCTTTTACCCTCGGGCTGCTTGCTTTCTGTCGGGCGCGCCAGACGCCGCACACGGGATTCGTCGTGCTCGACTCTCCTTTGCTGGCATACCGAGAGCCAGATGGAACGGAAGATGACTTGACCGGCACTGATCTTCAGGAGAAGTTCTACGCTTACCTTGAGGCATTGCCCATCGACACACAAGTCATCGTGGTTGAGAATACCGATCCGCCTGAGGTAATCATGAAGCGCGAGCAGTCGCTTATGTTTGGCAAGAATCCGCATCATGGCCGGTACGGTTTGTTCCCTTTTATAGCGGGTTCGGCTCAGTAGATTGAAAAACGACAACGGGGCGACAAGATTCGTCAGCCTTCCGCATCCCTGACCCTTCCGGCCCGGATCGTTGATCTGGGCCTGCGCGCTGCGCTTTCCTGATTGTGCCTTCGTTGTGAGGTTGGCCGCACATCACCGAGGACGAGGTGTGGGTTCAAGTCCCACCATCGCACGCCCTCACATGGCGTAGCTCATGGAGGGGCTGTTGTTCCATTCATTTTCCTGTCAAGGAATGGACGACGACCAATGGACCTCCGAATGGTGAGAACGTGCTCAAAACATTCCACTTCGTACCTGCCATGCTCCGCTTGGTGGCGATGGCGGGTGCAGTGATCTTGATGGTTTTTGGAGCCACATGTCCCCAGCGTTGACCTGTATCGGGTTATGATAATTTGGTGAGTATATTGACCAATTAATAATGTTTTGGTTAAAATTTTGACCAAATGAGCACTTCGGAAATCAGAACTGTCTTGGAGCGCCAGTTGTTGCTGCAACTGGGTGATCGACTCAAGCGCCTGCGGAAAACGCAGCGGGTTGGCACGGTCGAGATGGCCGCACGTGCCGGGATCACCCGCAATACCCTACGGGCAGTCGAAGCCGGCGACCCAGCCCCCTCTATCGGCACCTACCTGCGCGTAATGTCTGTCCTTGGCGTCAGCGGCGAGTTGGCCCTGCTGGCCGGAGATACCATGCAGCCGACGCTGGCAGGTTCTGCCGCGGCACGATCCCGGCGCGCAGCGCCGGTCGTAGAGGTGCGCATTTCGGCAGACCAAGCAAAGCACCAGCTTCAAGACCTGCAGAGTCTGGCACTCCATGAGGAGGCTGTGCGGCTGGTCAAGGCCAACCCGGCCCTGGTGCAGCAGGCCCAGGATACGGTCAGGCGCTGGATCGCCACTGGCGACTCGCGCTCCGCAAGCCTGTGGCGGGAGTGGCAGGCTATCCTGGGGGCGGGCTCATGGCGCAAGGCGCTCGGCCGTACGCGACATGCTCAGCAACTACGGCAGGCTTCGCCACTCGTTACCATTCTTCCGGAAGAGGCACGCCAGCGCATACTGCAGCAAGTGAGCAACCTTAAAAAAGGGGTTGTGATCGGCGGCGCGCCCAGTACTCCTCAAAATGAGGAACCTGCACCTGTCGAGGAGAGACCATGACGCGAGACGAACTCGAACATATCATCCGCGCCAGCGGCGACATCACGGATCAGTACGAATTCGTGATCGTCGGGAGCCAGTCGATGCTCGGCCCCGTGCCCAACCCGGAAGCAGCGTTCACGATGTCCATGGAGGCTGATATCTACCCACTCCAGGCTCCCGAACTGGCTGACAGGATTGACGGGGCCATCGGCGAAGGCTCGCAGTTTCACCAGAACTATGGCTACTACGCCCAGGGCGTGGGCCCGGATACCGCCACGCTGCCAAAGGACTGGATGCAACGCGTGCATCGGGTCCAGAACGGCAACACCAACGACCGGGTGGGTTATTGCCTGGACGTGCTCGACCTTTTCCTCGCAAAGGCCGTGGCCGGGCGCGACAAGGATCGCGAGTTTTGCATGGCGCTGTTTGAACACGGCTATGTGACTCCAGCGCAGGTACTGGCGCTGGTGCCGATCATGCCCGTCGACGACAAGGAACAGCGAACACTACGCGCAACGATTCGTCGTTGGGCGAAAGCCGTACGGGATGCCGGTCATGATCTCCCGGAGGCGTGAGCAGAGCAAAACTGCGCCAGTTCGTTACGGGTGGATTTTATCTGTACAGCCTTGCAAACTGATTTGCCTCGGATAGGCTGAGATCAGGAGGTTGATATGCGAAAGTTCTTCTTTTTCTTGATCCTAGTGATCGGTGCGGGCATCGGATTGTTTGTCGCGCTTGTGTCCAAGGCCGGATGGGGTGTCGGTGTGGTGATGATGGGCGTCGGGCTGATCATCGCTGCTCCAATCGCTGGTGCTCTGACGGGCATTGGACAAGGTTCCGGATCGTCAATGCCTCGCTGGGGCGGGGGAAGTGCTGGTGGTTCTAGCTCTCTCTTCAAGGGAGACTTACCGCTACGTCGTTGGGATCGCTAAGGCTACTTTTTCGACTTGAGCAGATCCTGGACAGCATCTTTCGCATTGTCCAAGGTCGCCTCACCGTCCCTGTACACCTGCTTGGTGGATTGCAGCATCAGTGACTTCTTGGATGCTAGTGTGCCATCGTCCGTCTTGACGATCTCGGCCTTGTCATCGAACTCGCTGCGCTTCGCCGCGGTTTCTCCGTGGAGTTGGGCGGCTCGTTGGCTTACTTCCTCCCGAACCGGGGAGGAGCGTTCTGCCCGTTGCCTCAGCGGATGGCTGGGGTCAGCCCCAAAGCGCGAGGTAGTGCTGCGATTCGAGCTATGTGTGCTGGAAATGTCTGGTGTGACTTCGGCGTCCTTCAATTGCTGCTGATGAAGATTACGCACGTCGCCGAAGGACACGGGCAGACTGCTTCCATCGTGGAGTGTCCGGTTCGGACGTAGCGACTGTCGGGCGAGTTCTGCGGACATCAAGGTATGGGCCGCCGCACTGTTGCCGCCATAGGTCTGGGCATACCTTAAAAACATCTCCATGTTGTGCGGATCCTGGGCGATGTCGATGGAGATGGCCTCGCCCTTCTCGTGAGCGGACGACATGCGTTCGGCGAAACTCGTGCGGTCCGCTAGGGTGGCATCGGCCCGCTCAGAGCGCGCTTGCGTTGAGCCAAGCCTTGCCGACATCTCGCGTGCTTCGCGTGCGTCGCTCGAGATTGCCTGCACAAAGCTGGAATCTCGGGAAACGCGATCGCCAAACTGCTTAAAGGCGACCAGTTGCTCTCCGCTCATGCTGGCCAAAGCCTTTTGCTCTTGGGCGGAAAGGCTTGACTGATAAGACTTGTCGAGACCTGCCTGGAGGCCGCCCTTGAATACGCTGGTATTGACTCCGACCTGGGCTGCGGCACCAAAAGCGATACGCGCAACCTGGGCTTGGCTGAGTCCAGTACTTTGGGCGACAGTCTGCAAGACTTGGTCCATTTTGTTCAACGTGTCGCCGATCTGTTCGAAGCTACTCGAATTCGAGCCTTGACTGTTGCGCGCCGAGCGTAGCTTGCTGAGTCCCCGCGAGAACGCATCCGACAGCGCGGCCGACCGCTCGGTGGTTGCGGCGACGGCTTCGCCGCGTGCGGCATCGACCTGTCGGCTGGCCTGCTGGACATCCTGCTCCGATACCCGCATCGACACGACCCGTGACGCGAACCCCTGGTTGCGCAGCAGACTGACCGCGGTGCGGCCAGTCAGTGCGTTCGACGAGAAGGTGTCGCCGGTGAGATCGTTCTGCCAACTGCTCATGAACGCCGATGTGGTATTCGGTGCCAGGCGCATCTGGTCCATCGACACGTTGCCGAGGCTGGTATTGCCCAGGGCAGCGGAGCCTGTCGAGGAGCCGAGCATGGCCTGTAGTCCGGAGAGGCCGCCGACCATCGCCGACCCGAAGTTCTCCATTCGCTTCAACGCGGCCCAGGCCAGGAAGGGGATGCTGATGGAAAGGTAGCCGACGATCGCCTCGCCGGAGATCGCCCGCGAGTAAATACTCGAAGCGGTTTGCAGGGTCAGTCCCTTGAGGCCGGTGCCGAGATCCGCTGCGGCCGCGATGTCGTAGGACGCATAGATCGACGCCATGTAGTTCAGCACCGCATACAGCGGTGGCCAGAGCTGAATCCAGATGAGGATCGCGGCGTAGCCCTTGAAGGCGATCATGGTTTCACGGCCGCTGGTCAGCAGGAGCAGCAGGACGAGCAGCGGGAAGAGGGCATAGCTTACGGCCTCGACGACGTTGCGGAAGACGGGCAGCGCCTGCTCGGCCACCTTGCCGGCGTTGATCCAGGCCGCGTTCTGCTGGGCGACGCCCTGTGCGCGCCCGACGGTCAACACCATCGCTGCCGGATCATTGACCCTTTGGCCGACGATCTTGCCGGTGTCGGCGATCGCATTGAGCATGGCGTTCTGGCGGATCAGGTCGGCCGCGGTTGCCGATGCGGCAGCGATGCTGTTCTTCAGGTAGGCCTGCTGAATCTGCCCGGCAATCACGCTCGCGGCCGCGGCACCGGGCAAGGTCGGATTGAGCTGGAAGGCCAACTGGCCCTGGATTCGGCTGAGTTGGGCGGGCAATCGCCCGTTGAGGTTTTGATAAGCGGCTGGGCAGGTCTCAATGGTGCTGCCGGATGTGCTTGTGATCGGCGTGAACCGGGCCGGATTCGGTGTAGCCATCAGAGGCCAGACGTCGTCGGACGTCGAGAACGTTGCTGGCGAAATCGTGCCATCCAGGAGGTCGTACGTCGTGCAGTTGTGGATGAAGTTGATCAGGTCCATCCGGAAGTTCGGATCCTGGAAGACGACGTTTCCCGTCTCCCGGATCAGCCGGTTACCGAACATCAGGCCGTTGCGCTCATAGGTGAGCTCGCTGGGCAGGGCACCGGCGCCGGGTATCACCTGGAACGCGGTCTCGAAAAGCCCGGTCAGCGTATGTCCGATCGTGCTGGTCAGGCTGCCCAGCAAGGCAGCCCCGAAGGGCACGTTACCGACCACCTGGACCGGACCGCTGCCCGTCTTGTCCACGATGCCGACCGTCACCTTGGGAACGATTAGCAGGGAGAAGACCAGCACGACCGTGGCGAGCCACTTCCAGCCCTGCAACTTCTCCGGGGCGAAGGCATAGGCGATCAGCGCGGCGACGAAGCCGCAGAAAGCGACCGCGGCCAACGCCGACATGTAGTCGCCGGAGGCATGGATGGCGGCCGCCGCGTTGAAGACGCCGAACAGGCTGGCCGAATTCTGATAGGCGTAGATCTCCCACATCGCGCAGTTCTCCGGGGTATCGCTTTTAGCGGGCGAGGTAGGCGGCTTGCTGGCCGAGCATGTCCATCACGTGCTGGGGCATGCTGGTGCGCAACTGGCGTTCGAGCTCTTCCAGATGCCCGGAGACAGCGCGGAAGGAACCGACTTTCTGGTAGAGGGTGTTCTTCTCCTGGGCGATCTGGGAGAGCATGGTCAGCACCCGTTGGCGAATGTCCCGCGCCTGCTCGCGCTGCGTCTGCTGCAACGTGTAGTCCTTGTCCAGGGCGGCCAGCCCGAGGCGCAGATTGCGTTCCAGGAAGACATAGGCGTAGTCGGCGGCGATCAGGTCGCGGTACTGCCCGATCAGGCTGTCGGCCAGCCCGGAGCCGGGGATGCTCGTACCGATCGAGAGCATCTTGTAGACCGGCTCCGTGGTCTGGTTGACGAAGCCGACCTCGGCCGAGTTGTTCGGGATCGCGGTGCGGTTGGCGATCTTCTCGGCGATCGAACGCATCAGCGCCTCGACCTTCGCGGTGAAGGGTGTGTGGTTGTAGGCGGTGTTGAACGCCACACCATCGCAGTCGCTGTAGTTGTTGCAGCTCAGCAGATGCTGGACCACGTCGTTGCCGCTGCCGGCGGCCTGGCCGTAGAGCAACTGGCTGATCGAGGTCAGCGTGGGGGCGACGGTCTCGGGATCGCGGCCAGATTCCTCGGGGTAGTAGATCACCGTACCGACGATGCTCATGATCAGTTCGCGCTCGGCATCGTCCAGGTAGCTGCCGGTCTTCTGCAAGGCCTTCCAGGTCAGGTTGCCGACGAAGGGCGCCTTGTTGCGGACATTGGCGTCGCCCGAGCCGCGCGCCGAGGCGAGGATGTTGGAGCGGTCGCTGGAGCAGCGCCGGCGTGCCGCATCGCGGTCGCTCTCGATACCCATTTCCACGGCCAGATCGGCGCAGGTTTCCTGGGAGCTGTAGCCGAGGGATTCGGCCGCGGTACTGACGATCGCCTTGGCCGTCTCGCACGAATTGATGCGCGCGTTGTTGATCCAGGTCTCTAGGCCCTTGGCCCACTTGGTGAGCCCACCCAGCAGGGGCGACACGGCTTCAAGCGCGAGCTGAAAAGCAATCCCCGGCAGGGCCGCCGTAATGTTCTTCAGCATGTTCTTGAACTCGGTTGCCGAAATGTGCGAGAAGGAGCCGCCAAAAACGTCGATCCCGCCACAGCCGGCCTTGGCGCTCGGAAACTGGATCGCCGCGAGCTGGTAAACCTTGTTCGGCGAGCGCATCATCAGGTTGCCGCCGGTGTAGGTGTTGTAGGCCTGCCCCCGGAAGGCGCCAGGGGCGGTGTAGTTGCCGATGGCGCCCAGGTTGTTGAACATGTTGTTGACCTCGGCGTTGAGGTCGCCGGCGCACAGCGTCGGCGAGGCCGCCACCAGGCTGGCGGCGACGGATGCGGCCAGCACGCGGCGCAAGGGGGTGGGGCTCATGGAGTTCTCCTAGGGCAGGGCCAGCCGGCGCGTCGCGCTGGGCAGCATCGCGACGCCTTCCGGACTGCTGACGATGGAAATGCGCTCGAGCAACTGGGACTCGGAGAGCACGCCGAAGCCGATGGGCGTGATCTGGCCGGTGAAGGGCTGAGCGAGAAACACGGCGGGCACCTGCGACACCTGCAGGGCAGTGGCAATGCCGTTGTCGCGGCGCGCCGACGGGAAGCCCGGCATCGGTCCGCCGTCGATACTGATCGCCACGACCTGGATGCCGTGCCGGCCCTGGAAGGCTTCCAGCACCGGTGCGAAGGCGTGGCAATAGGGACAGTCGGAGCGGTAGAAGAAGAACAGGACGTGGTCCTTGCCCAACTGGGCCACCGTGCGCGAACGCTCGGTGCGTTCGGTTTCCTCGAAGACCTCCAGCGCCTTCGCATTGACCGGGCGGCCCTGGAGCGTCGGGTCGAGCGCCGGTGTCGCCCAGGCCACGCGGCGCGCCACGTCGGCGAAGGTGCTCGCCTGGCCCACGACCTTCGCTTCGAGTTCCATGTAGCGCCGCACGTTGGCCTCGGTCGGCCGCATGATCGCGATGTTGCGGTATTCCTCCAGCGCCTTTTGCAGACGTTCGAAGTCATCGAGTTCCGGGGCGCGGGCTGCCTGTGGCTTGGCGGCGGGCGGCGCAGCGGGAACGGCCGGTTTGTCGTCGGGCGCGGGATCCTCATAGAAGTGCCAGCCGCGCCAGGCGTCGCGCCAGTAGGGCGCCGCGCCGTCTTGGGCCGATGAGACGACCTGGACGGTCGACAGGTCGAGCGCAAAGATAAGGAGAAGCAGGGTACGGCATCGCATGGCGGTTCCTAGCTCAGCGAGCGGGGCGGGCGCCCGTCCAGGCAATAGTTGATGCCGAATTCGACGGTCTGCCGACGGGGACCATCTGCGCTCGGAAGCTGCACGCCTTCTTGCCAGAAGGTCACCTTCAGGCGGGCGCATCCCGCTTGCGCGTAGCGGCGTTCCGTGGCGACGTCTATGTAGAGGGGCGAGGACGCATTGAAGCGCCGGGTGATGGCGTCCGCGATGTCGCCGGTGAGCAGGCCGTGGGCTTGCCCGTCACTGGCTTGCAGGGCGGCGAGCATCAGCGGACGGGGATCGGGCACCGGGGTGCGAACCGGGCCGTCGGCTCGTACGGAGGGCACGAGGGCCGCCAGCAGGAGCGTGGCGTGGGCGAATGCGGTCGGTTTCATTGGCATTTCCCCTGTCCGTAGTAGCAGGTGGTCAGGCGCGAAGCGTTGCTGCTTTGCAGGCTGTTCACGTTGGGCAGCGTGGGAACGATGGAGGCGTAGAACTCGCGCAGGTCCATCGCCGAGAAATCGAGGCTTTGCAGTTGGGCGATGGTGAAACCCGAGCAGTCGGGGTTCTCGCCCGACCCCCAACCCTTGCCGACTTGCCCCCGCCCCTGTTCGTTGATGATGCGGGCCAGCTTGCTGTTGAAGCAGCACTTGCCGGTGGTGTGCTCGATGCAGGAGACACAGCTCCCGAAAATCCGGATGCACGAGGAGCAATAGGTGCCGACGCTATGGCACAGGCCGGCCCCTTCCTTCATGGCCAGCTTCCCTTCCTCCTCGTTGCACGACATCATCGACATCACGATGTAGATGACGACCGCGATGGCCAGCGACCACGGGTCGAAAGCGACCACCAGGCCGTCGCCGGCGTAGAGCACGGCGGAACCCGCCGGCAGCGCCGTGCCATTGACGGCGAGGGTGACCCCGTAGGTGGTGAAGCTGCCGGAGAAGCCACCGCCCAGCAACAGGGCCTGCACGCCCTGGTAGAGGAACTCCTGGTTTTGCGAATTCATCAGCACGTCGTAGACCAGTCCGGAACCGGTGCCGAACAGGCTCTGGTTGGTCATGCCGGCGCCGGAGCCGTCGGAGTAGCAGCAGTTCTTCAGGAGGCGGTCGCGGCACTTGTTGCCTTCACCCTTGAAGACCCGCAGGTTGACCGTGTCGAGATAGACCCCGGCTTCCCGGGCCGCTTCCATGTAGGACATGGAACGGGCGAAGTCGGCGTCGTTGGTGTAGCTGGTGTTGAAGCAGTTAGTGCCGAGGCAGTAAACGTTGGCGGGGCAATTCGACGCGGTAGTGCCGGTCTGGGCCGCGACCGGACAGTTGTAGGTGTCCTGGTAGATCTCGCACAGCCCCGTGCCGGCGTTGGTCTGCTTGCAGGTGCTGCTCGCCGGCGTGCAGCCGCTGGCCGCCAGCGGTGCGCATTCGTCGACCGGGGCGCCGGATGTGCATGTGAGGGTACGTTCATAGGACCAGCAAGCGCGGGTGACGGTATGGCCGTCGATCACTTTCGAACCGGGACCGTCGACACAGCGATCCGCTGTACTGACCGTGCACCGTCCGCTACCGCTGATCGCGTCATGGTCCACCCAGGTGTCCGTTTCGTGCGGCAGCATGGTGGGCTGGAGGAAGGACAAGGGCAGGGTCCAGCCGGAAGCGCCGACCAGGGTGGCCGACCCGGCCGGGGTGGCGCATTGTGTGCCGTTGTCGCCGTAGATCGGTGTGCTGCCGTCTGGGCAGCGGTTTTCGAAATCCGGGGGGGTGACTGTGAAGCATTGGTCGGCTGATCCACCGAAGCCGAACAAACCGCCTCCCCACAAGGTATTGCCGTTTACGGTGCCGGCCGGGCAGGCGTAGACCGGCGTACCGTACTGGAAGGTGTAATTGCAATTGCCGTTCGTGCAGCCGGAGCCGGGCATCATCACGACCTTGAACGGGCTCCAGCAGTAGCCCTGCCAGTGGGGCGACAGGTCGGCAACGAAGGTGGCAGCCATTGCCGGGGCGGTGGGCAGTTCCAAGGCCTGCCAGCCAATGCAGGCGCCTCGCCCGCCAGCAGCGTAGAAGCGGAATTGCTGCAGGCCGTCCGTGCGGATGCGGCACTGGGCCTCGGCCACCATGTAGTCGGCGCCGTTGCGATTGACCTGGCCGTGGGCGAACCAAGTACCCGCCGCGCAACTGGGCGTGAGGTCGACTTGCACGGTGAGATCGCGTCGGGTCGAGTAGTTGCCGATGCCGAGGTAGCGGTTGCAGACCTTGGTGGCGGTGCCGGCCGGGGAGGTGACTTCAGCGGTGGTGCAGCCCGAGTAATAGTCGGCCAGGCTGCCCAGGACGCTGTTCGGGTTGCCGGCGATGTCACGGGCGGCGGTCACCGACGGGTCGTAGGGCGAAACCGCCGGGCGCGGGGTGTTGGCCGAGGTCACCGCGTTGCTTTGCGCCTGGCACACCGGGTCGGTGGCATTACCCGCGCAGGCCGCCAAGCGGGCATTGGCAGCGCCAGACAAACTGGGCTGGCCGTAGTAGGCCGTTTCCGCCGGCGTCGTCGTGTAGTTCGGGACGGCGCTCGATGCGCTGACGGTACCCCGATGTCGGCGCGCGTTTAAAAG
>DJUX01000068.1 GCA_002440665.1 Dechloromonas sp. UBA6271 | reverse complement strand
GGCCGTTACCGGATCGAGGTGCGGCCCGACCGCACGACCGTTGCCGCACAGTCGGGCAGTGCCGAGGTCCTGACCGATGAACAGCCGGTCGTCGTGCGCCCGGGTGAGATGGCCACCTTCGACGAGCGTGGCCTGATAGGCGTCGATGCGGCGCCTTACGGCGACGATCTCGACGCCTGGGTTTCGGCGCAGGACAACCGTGAGCGATCGAATGCCGCCCGTCGCCATGTTTCCCCCTACATGACCGGCTATCAGGATCTCGACGCCTACGGCGACTGGGGTTCGGCACCCGACTACGGCACGGTCTGGTACCCGCGCGCGGTCGCTGCCGACTGGGCGCCCTATCGCGATGGGCGCTGGGCCTGGGTCGAACCTTGGGGCTGGACGTGGGTCGACGCCGCCCCCTGGGGTTTCGCCCCCTTCCATTACGGGCGCTGGGTACAGGTCGATGGCCGCTGGGGTTGGGCACCGGGCACCTATGCCGCGCGCCCCGTGTATGCGCCGGCACTCGTCGGCTGGGTCGGCGATCCGGGCTGGAACGTCCGCTTCGGTTACGCCTCCGCCCCGGCGGTCGGCTGGTTCCCGCTGGCACCACGCGAAGTCTATGTGCCCGGCTATCGCACCAGCCCGACCTACGTGCGCCAGATCAACGTCGCGCATGTCCACGACCATGCGCAGATCGACCGCGCGCTGCGCCCGGAATACCGGCCGCATTACGCGCATCAGGAGCAGCCGCATGCCGTCACCGTCGTCCCCTCCAGCATGCTGCGCGAAGGCAAGCCGATCAACCGCAACAGCGTTCGTCCCTATGACCGGAATGAGCTCGGGCAGGCACCCGTGAAATCCCGGGCACCGGGCGGCGATTGGCTGGCGCCACCGGCCAGCGCCGCACGCGCGGCGCAGCGCAACGAGCCGGAACGCTACGCCCCGCAGCGGCAGCAGGTCAGGCCACCGTCCGAGCGCTTCCAGCAACCCGCGGCCGGCATGCCGCAGGCGGGCCAGGAAGGTCGGCGCGACATGACGCCGCCAGCAGCCAGCCGTCAGCCGGAAACCGGTGGCCGCCCCCCCGGCCCGGATGCTCCGCGCGCCGCGCCGGAATACAACCGGAACATGGAAAACCGCGGACGGGCGCCTTACCCCGAGGATCGCCAGAACGGCCGGGCAATGCCCAGCTCGCCGGCAATGCCGGGCGCACCGCGCGTCGAACACGATCGCCCGCAACCCGCCACACCACCCCCGGCAATGCGGGAGGAACACTATCGCCAGGCACCGCCGGCGATGCGTGAAATCCAGCAACCGGCGCCAGTCCAACGCGAGCAGCGGCGGGACACCTATCGCGAGCCGCAGCAATATCGTGAAGCACAGCAATTTCGCCAGCCGCAACCCGAGCGGGCGGCACCAATGCCGCGCGAAGCACCGCGGGCCATGCCGCAACAGCAATCACAGCCGCAACCCCAAGCCCAGCCGCAGCGCCAGCCCCAGCCTTCGCCACCGCCGATGCGTGAAGTGCAGCGCAACGAGCCGCGCCCGCCACCGCAGGCGGATCAAAACCGGGGCGGCCGCGGGCCGAACGAGCACCGCGACGGCGACCGGGGCCAGCGTTAGCCGGGCACGGGCTCCCGCAGGGGTGCAGTATTAGTGCTGCTTGTGGCCGAGGCCCAGGTAGCTTTCGATGACCCGCGGGTCGGCGGCCAGTTCCTGGCTCGGGCCGGCCAGCGAGACTTCGCCGGTCTCCAGCACGTAGGCGTAGTCGGAAACCTGCAGCGCGGCACGGGCGTTCTGTTCGACGAGCAGGATGGCGACGCCGGTTTCCTTCAGCTCGGCGATGATCCGGAAGATTTCCTTGATGATCAGCGGCGCCAGCCCGAGGCTGGGTTCATCGAGCATCAGCAGCTTCGGCTTGGCCATCAGCGCGCGGCCCATCGCCAGCATCTGGCGCTCGCCGCCGGACAGGGTGCCGGCCAGCTGGGTGCGGCGCTCCTCGAGGCGCGGAAAGAGTTCGAACACCTCGTCCATCGTTTCCATGTGGTCGCGATGGCCGGTGCGGTAACGGTCGAAGGCACCGAGGATGAGGTTGTCCTCAACGCTCATCTCGGCGAACAGCTCGCGCTTTTCGGGGACCAGCGTCATGCCGTGGCGGACCAGCACCTCGACTTCACGCTCGCGACCTTGCCCATGACCCATGTAGACGATGTCGCCGGTCGCCGGCAGCAAACCCATCAAGGCCGAAAGCAGCGTCGTCTTGCCGGCGCCGTTGGGACCGATGACGGTGACGATTTCGCCGCGGCGGATGGTCAGGCTGACGTCGTGCAGCGCCTCGACCTTGCCGTAGGCGACGCTCAGGTGCTTCACGTCGAGGATGATCTCGTGATCGTGCAGATGCGGGTGCTTGCTCATCATTTCAATCCACGCCGCCGAGATAGGCTTCCAGCACCTTGGGATCGCGCTGGACTTCTTCAGGCTTGCCCTCGGCGATCTTCTCGCCGAATTCCATGACCACCACGCGGTCGGCCAGGCCCATGACGAAATCCATGTCGTGCTCGACCAGCAGGATGCCCATACCTTCGGCGCGCAGCTTCCGCAGCAGTTCGGCGAGCGCCTGTTTTTCCTTGTAGCGCAGACCGGCCGCCGGCTCGTCGAGCAGCAGCAGGCATGGATCCGAGGCCAGCGCACGGGCGATTTCGACGATGCGCTGCTGGCCGAGGGCCAGGCTGCCGGCCGCATCGAACATGTGCTCGGCGAGGCCGACACGCTCGATCTGGCGCGCCGCTTCGGCGAGCAGGCGCTGCTCCTCGGCACGGTCGAGGCGCAGCGCCGCCGGCAGCACGCCCCGGCTACCACGCAGGTGGGCGCCGATGGCGACGTTTTCCAGCACCGTCATCTGGCCGAGCAGGCGGACGTGCTGGAAGGTGCGGCTCATGCCGCGCCGGGCAATGTCGCGCGCGGCGAGTGTTGCGGTCGACTCGCCGAGGAACTCGATTTTGCCCTCGCTGGCCGGGTTGACCGCGGAAATGCAGTTGAACATGGTGCTCTTGCCGGCGCCGTTCGGGCCGATCAGCGCCATCACCTCGCCGGCACGGACGCTCAGCGACAACTTGTTGTTGGCGACCAGCCCGCCGAAGTGCTTGGTGACGTCCCGGGCCTCCAGCAGCAGGGTGCCGGCGGCGACCGCCGACCGCCGCGGCAGCGCTTCGCCGTGCGGTACCTCGTGCGCCGCCGCGCGTGCCGGCAACAGCCGCAGGATCACCGGCCACAATCCGGCCCGGGCGCGTTGCAGCACCAGCACCATGGCGATGCCGAAGACGATGATCTCGAAATTGCCGCTCTGGCCGAACAGTTGCGGCAGCCAGTCCTGCAGCCACTGCTTGAGGAGGGTGATCAGCCCGGCCCCGAGCACGGCGCCCCAGACATGGCCGGCGCCGCCGACGACGGCCATGAACAGGTATTCGATGCCCTGCGTCAGTGCAAACGGCGTCGGGTTCACGAAGCGCTGCAGGTGGGCGTAGAGCCAGCCGGAAACGCTGGCCAGCAGCGCGGCGATCAGGAAAATGACGATCCTGGCGCGGGCGGTATCGACCCCCATCGCCTCGGCCATCACCGCGCCGCCCTTGAGCGCCCGGATGGCGCGGCCGGTGCGCGAATCGAGGAGGTTGCGGATGCCGAGGATGGCGAGCAGGAGGATCAGCCAGATCAGGTAGTAGAACTCGCGCCCCGACTTCAAGGACCAGCCGAACAGCGACACCGCCGGAATGCCGGTGATGCCGGTGTGGCCGCCGAGAAACTCGACATTGCCGAACAGGAAATAAAGGCTGATGCCCCAGGCGATGGTGCCCAGCGGCAGGTAATGGCCGCCCATGCGCAGCGTGATGAAGCCGAGGAAGAAGGCGACGGCGGCGGTGATCGCCAGCCCGATGAACAGTGTCACCCACGGCGAGAATCCGTGGGCGGTGGTCAGCCACGCCGTCGTGTAGGCGCCGAGGCCGACGAAGGCCGCCTGGCCAAAGGAAGTCAACCCGCCGACCCCGGTCAGCAGCACGAGACCGACGGCAACGATGGCGTAGAGGCCGATGTAGTTGAGCAGGGTGATCGAAAATTCCGGCAGAACGAGCGGGGCCGCAACGAGCAGGCCGACGAAGCCGAACAACGGCAACTGGCGAATCAGCGCATTGCTGCGGTCGACCGTCTTTTTTGCCGAAATTTGGCGACCGCCGCCGACATCATCGCCTTTTTCCTCTTCTTCCTCGACGTGATGCGTGGTCAGCGAGCGCCACAGCAGCACCGGGATGATCAGCGTGAAGACGATCACCTCCTTGAAGGCGCTGGCATAGAATGACGAATACGATTCGAGCAGGCCGACCAGCACGGCGCCGAGCGCGGCGACCGGGTAGGAGGCGAGGCCGCCGATGATGGCGCCGACGAAGCCCTTGAGGCCGATCAGGAAACCGGAGTCGTAGTAGATGGTAGTGATCGGCGCGATCAGGACGCCCGAAAAGACGCCGATGGCGGCGGCCAAGGTGAAACAGAGCTTGCCGGCGAGTGCCGGCGGGATGCCCATCAGGCGGGCGCCGGTGCGGTTCATTGCGGTCGCGCGCAGAGCCTTGCCGTAAACCGTGCGCTCGAAGAAGAAATACAAGCCGATGATGAGCAGGGCGGAGGCGACGACGACGAGGATCGTCTGCCCCTGCAGCGGGGCGCCGGCGAGTTCGAAACTGATGTCGGTGAAGGACGGCGTCCGCGAACCCTCGGCGCCGAAGAACAGCAGGCCAAGGCCGATCAGCGCCAGATGCACGGCCACCGAAACGATCAGCAGCACCAGCACCGAAGCGCTGGCCAGCGGCTGGTAGGCAACGCGGTAAATCATCGGGCCAAGCGGCACGACCAGCAGCATCGACACCGCGACCTGCGCCCACAGCGGCAACTGGTTCGGCGGCATGGCGAACAAGCCGGCAGCGCAAAGCAGCGGGATGCCGACGTTGAAGATGAGCAGCGGCGGCAGCTTGCGGAAACGTCCGTCGCGCACCAGCCGGATGCCGTCGAGCAGCGCCACCGCGACCCCGAGCGCCAGCAGCAGCCAGACCGTCCCCGGCACCTTGCCGGCCTGCAGCGCCGCCAGGGTCAACGCCCCGTAGGCAACGAATTCGCCCTGCGGAATGAAGATGACGCGAGTGACGGCGAAGACCAGCACCAGCGCCAGGGCAAGCAGGGCGTAGATGGCGCCGTTGGTGACGCCATCCTGGCCGAGGAGGAGGAGAATTTGCAGGTCCATGAGCGGAAACGACTGTCGTGCAGCCGCGACAGCGCGAGCGGGCGCTTACTTCACGAGTTTCCAGGCACCGTTTTCTATGGTCACCATGACCCGGGCGCGCTGGTCGAAGCCCTGGTGATCGTTCGGCGACATGTTGAAGATGCCGTGCGCGGCCGGCAGGTTCTTGGCGGACTCCAGCGCATCGCGCAGCGCCTTGCGGAATTCCTTGGTCCCCGGCTGCCCTTTCTTGAGCGCCAGCGGAATGGCGTACTGCAGCAGCACACCGGCATCCCAGGCATGGCCGCCGAACGAACTGACACTGCCCTTGCCGTGCGCCGCCTCGTACTTGGTCACATATTCCAGTGCCGACTTGCGGACCGGGTTGTCGGCCGGCAGTTGCGCCGCGACGACCATCGGGCCGACCGGCAGGAAGGCGCCCTCGACATCCTTGCCACCGACACGCAGAAAATCGTTGTTGGCGACCCCATGTGTCTGGTAGATCAGGCCCTTGTAGCCTTTTTCCTTCAACGTCTTCTGCGGCAGCGCGGCCGGCGTGCCGGCGCCGCCGATCAGCACGGCATCCGGCTTGGCGGCCATGATCTTGAGGATCTGGCCAGTCACCGAGGTGTCGTTGCGCTGGTAGCGCTCGCTGGCGACGACCTTCAGCTTGCGCGCCTCGGCGATCTTGGCGAATTCCTTGTACCAGCCTTCGCCATAGGCATCGGCGAAACCGATGAAGGCGACGTTCTGCACCCCCTTGTCGGTCATGTGCTGGACGATGGCGGTCGCCATGTGGGCGTCGTTCTGGGCCGTCTTGAACACCCACTGGCGCTTGGCATCCATCGGTTCGACGACGATCGCCGAGCCGGCCATGGAAATCAGCGGTGTTTCGTTGTCGACCGCAACATCCGTCATCGCCAGCGAATTGGGTGTCGTCGTCGAACCGATCACCACGTCGACCTTGTTCTCGCTGACCAGCTTCTTGATGTTCTTGGTCGCCGCCGTCGGGTCGGTGGCATCGTCGAGAACGATGTAATTGACCTTCTGGCCGCCGATGGTGGTCGGCAGCAGGGCGATGGTGTTCTTTTCCGGAATGCCGAGCGAGGCTGCCGGGCCGGTAGCAGATAGCGAAACGCCGACGTTGATGTCGGCCAGTGCGGCGGTGGACAGGACTGCCAGAACAGCCAGCGTCAGCTTTTTGGACACTTGTTATCTCCGGAGGACAGCGGCAAAAGGCGGCAGTCTACCACGCTGCAAGGCGCCCTTCCGGGCCTTGCAGCGGGTAAGAACGGGAGTCACTTGACGAGTTTCCAGGTGCCGTTTTCGACTTTGACCATGACCCGGGCGCGCTGATCGAAGCCGAGGTGATCGTTGGCGCTCATGTTGAAAACGCCGTGCGAGGCGGGCAGGTTTTTGGTGGCTTCCAGCGCATCGCGCAGGGCCAGGCGGAATTCCTTGCTGCCGGGCTGGCCCTTTTTCAACGCAACCGGAACCGCATTGGTGAGCAACAGACCGGCATCCCAGGCATAGCCGCCGAATGCCGTAACGCTGCCCGGGCCGTAGGCTGCTTCGTACTTGGTAACGTATTCAAGAGCGGATTTCTTGACCGGGTTGTCGGCCGGCAACTGGGCGGCAACCAGCACCGGACCGGTCGGCAGCACCGTCCCTTCGCAATCCTTGCCGCAGACGCGCAGGAAGTCGTTGTTGGCGACCCCGTGCGTCTGGTAAATGATGCCCTTGAAACCCTTTTCCTTGAGCGAGCGCTGGGGCAGGGCGGCCGGCGTGCCGGCGCCGCCGATCAGCACCGCATCCGGCTTGGCGGCAAGCACCTTGAGTACCTGCCCGGTGACCGAGGTGTCGGTGCGGTTGAAACGCTCGTTGGCCACCAGCTTGAGCTTGCGCGCCAGGGCGATCTTCGAGAACTCGTTCCACCAGCCTTCGCCATAGGCGTCGGAGAAGCCGATATACGCAACAGTCTGCACGTTGTTGCTGGTCATGTGCTCGACAATCGCCGTCGCCATCTGTGCATCGTTCTGCGGCGTCTTGAACACCCATTTCCGCTTGTCGTCCATCGGTTCGACGATGCGTGCCGACGCCGCCATGGCGATCATCGGCGTCTCGCTCTCGGCGGCGACGTCGATCATGGCCAGCGAGTTGGGCGTCGTCGTCGAGCCGATGATCACATCCACCCTGTTCTCGCTGATCAGCTTGCGGGCGTTCTTGACCGCCGTTGTCGTGTCGGAAGCGTCGTCGAGCACGATGTAATTGACCCTCTGCCCGGCAATGGTCTTCGGCAGCAGATCGATGGTGTTCTTTTCAGGGATGCCGAGCGACGCAGCAGGGCCGGTGGCGGACAGCGTGACGCCGACGTTGAGGTCGGCGAAGGCGCTCGCAGCGAGGGCCGAAAGCAGCGTGGCGAGGATGGTTTTCTTCATTGTCTCTCTCCCTTTGGTGAATCGATTATGCAAAGGTGAAGACCCTATTACCAACCTGGCATCCCTGCAAGCCGCGCGATCAAGGGAGCGTGATAAAGTTGGATTTTTGTTGAAACGGTGTCTCCCATGTTCTCCGGAATCATTGCCGCAGTCGGCCGCATCTCCCATCTCACCGCGCGCGAAGCCGGTTTTCGTCTGCATGTCGAAGCCGGTAATCTCGGCCTCGACGACGTCGCCCTCGGCGACTCCATCGCCTGCAACGGCGTCTGCCTGACGGTCGTGGCCCACGACGGCAATCACTTCATGGTCGACGTCTCGCCGGAGACGCTTTCGTGCACCGTCGGCCTCGATGCGCCGGGAGAAATCAACCTGGAAAAGGCGCTGCGCCTCGCCGACCGCCTCGGCGGCCATCTCGTTTCCGGGCACGTCGACGGCGTCGGCACGGTGCTGCGCTTCGACCCGGTCGGCGACAACCGCCTGCTGGAAATCCAGGCGCCGCATGAACTGGCGAAGTACATCGCGCGCAAGGGTTCGATCACCATCAACGGCACCAGCCTGACGACCAACGAGGTCGCCGGCGAAATCTTCACCATCAACCTGATCCCGCACACGCTGGAAAACACGACGCTGAATCAACTCAAGCAGGGTAGCCGGGTCAATCTGGAAGTCGATCTGATCGCCCGCTACTGCGAACGCCTGCTGAACGCCGAACCGGATGCCTGAACCGGGCACACCGTCGCGCGCCGAGGCGCAGCAGCGCGTCGACGACATCCGCACCTTCCGTGATGAACTCGCGCGCCTGACCGACGCGGGCATCCTGCGTCTCGACGCCGCTCAGCAGGCAGCGGTGCGCACGTACCACGAACGGCTGCTGGCCGAATTTGCCTCGCTTTTCGACGTCGACCGCGACAGCCGCGCCAAGCAACTGTCGCTCGGCATGCGTGCCGCCTCCTTCCTCGGCGCGCTGGCGCTGGCGGCCAGCGTCTTCTTCCTCTTCTACCAGTTCTGGGGCCACTTCGGCGAAAGCGCCCAGGTCGCCATCCTGATCGCCAGTTCGCTCGCCACCTTCGGGCTGACGCTGTGGATTCAGGGACGCGACGCCACCGGCTACTTCACCAAGCTGGCGGCGCTGGTCGCCTTCGCCAGCTTCGTGCTGAACGTCTCGATGCTCGGCCAGATCTTCAACGTCACGCCGACCGACAACGCCCTGCTGCCGTGGGCAGCGATGGCCTTCCTGCTCGCCTACACCTGCGACCTGCGCCTGCTGCTGGTCGCCGGCATCTGCTGCGTCATCGCCTGGGTGCAGGCGCGGGTCGGCACATGGAACGGCATCTACTGGCTGCACGCCGGCGAGCGCCCGGAAAACTTCTTCCCGGTCGCCGCGCTGCTCTTCGCCTTCCCGCTGCTCGTCCCGCACCGGCGCTTCAGCGGCTTTGCGCCGCTCTACCGGATCTTCGGCCTGCTCTGCCTGTTCGTCCCGATGCTGGTGCTCAGCCACTGGGCTTACGGCAGCTATTTCGATGCTGCGCCACGGACGATCCAGAACGCCTACCAGGTCGCCGGCTTCGTCGCCGGCGCGCTCGTCATCTGGCTCGGCGCCCGCCGTGGCTGGCCGGAAACGGTCAATACCGGCATCGTCTTTTTCGTCATTTTCCTGTACACCAAGTTCTACGAATGGTGGTGGGAGATCATGCCGAAATACCTGTTCTTCCTCGTCATCGGCCTGACAGCGGTGCTCATCCTGCTCATCCTCAACCGCCTGCGCCAGACCATCCGCCCAGCCCCAGCGGAGGGAGCGCCATGAAGGCCTGGTCGCGCGGCCACACTCTGGGCATCGGCCTCGGCCTGATCGCCCTGACCAATGCCGTCGCCCTCGGCGGCGTCTGGTGGAATCGCGCAGCCGCCCCCGAAAGCACCCTGACCCTCAGCGAGCGCGAACTGGGGCTGCCCTGGCGCGCCCTGCGCAACCGCGAAAACAGCGGCCTGGCGCTCAACCTGAACTGGCGCGTCGCCGACCGCGAGGCCGGAGAATTCGTCAGCGGCTACACCGTCAACGGCGGCACACCGGAATGGCTCGACGGCGCCCGCATGCAGGCGCTCGGCTTCACACTCGACGACATCGCCTCGGACAGCGGGCGCCGGCGCTATACCCGGCAGTTGCCGCGTGAAGCAGTCTTCGTCCTCGAACTGGACGGACCGGCGGCGCAGCGGGCGCTCGCAAAGGCGCGGGAAAACGCCGCGCGCCATGCGGCGGCGGCCGCAGCAAACGTCGACAGCAAGGAATTCGCCGGCCGCGCCAAGCGCGCCCAGGACGCATTGACCCAGGAAGAAAATACCAACAGCCGGCTTTTCGTCATCGATGCCGGACTGGACGCCGGCGCCTTGCGCCAGAAATACCCCGACCGCAGCCGCTTCATGCTGCTGCGCGGCACGGTGCGGCCCGGCATGCGCGACCGCGGCCCCGGCCAGCCGCAGATGACCGGCTACATCACGCGCGTCGGCAGCGGTCCGGTCCATGTCCCGCACGCACTGCGCGGCCCGCTCGAATCGCTGCGCGCCAGTGGCGAACCGGGCGGCGGCGACCGTTTCAGCGCGACGCTGTTCGTCGGCCAGCGCCTCGAACCATGGATCGCCGAAGTGACTCCGCCGGCAAGCGCCCCGCTGACGCCCCCTGCCAACTCCCGCGAGGTACCTCAATGAAATCCGTCTTCGCCTTGATCTTCGTCCTCTTCATTGCCGGCTGCGCGTCCTACGACGGGCGCGGATTGAAACCGGGCATCAGCACTACCGACGACGTCATCCAACTCATGGGGCAACCCGCCATGCGCTGGCAAGAGCCCGGTGGTGGCGAGCTGCTGGCTTACCCGCGCGGCCCGGCCGGCTTCAACACCTTCATGGTGATGATCGACAGCAAGGGCATCATGTCCAGCCTCAACGGCGTCCTCGACATGAAGCATTTCGCCCTGATTCGTCAGGGCATGACCAAGGATGATGTGCTGCGCATACTGGGCCCGTCGCAGCCGCAATGGACCGTCTATTTCGAGCGACGCGACGAACTGGTGTGGGAATGGCGCTATTGCGACGATTGGAACGAGCCGGCGCGCTTCAACGTGCTGTTCGAAAACAGCACCGGCCTGGTCAGATCCACCCAGAGCTACACCGAAGGCATGCTCAGGCGGTTCCGCGAGGTCTGCAGCCGCTAGGCGGCTGGCGAGTAGTTGGAATAGACCTCCCGCCGGGCGTCTTCAGCCCTGCAGCGAGCGGCCCTGACCCTTGAGCCAAGTATCCAGATCCACGCGCTCGATGAAGGTCCGCATGCGGTCGATGTTGCCCTCGAGGCGCTCGCCTTCCCACTGCTCGGTCGCCCAGCGCAAGATGTTCGCGGTCAGCTCCCCGCGGTCGACCGCCAGGGCAAGCTGCATTTCCGCAGCGCGCAGCGATACGGCATCGGAGGAAAGTAGCCGGGCAGCGTCATGGACGCTCAATGTCGGTTTCAGCTTCAGCTGTTGCAGGTCGTCCATCGTCAAACCTCCCAAGGAAAGCGCCTTGGCGAAAGAGTACACGACAAGCTGCGGGAAATAAAAAGGTTCATCTCGCCCGACAGGAGAAGGCGCGATGAACCCAATATAAAGCCGGAATTCCCCTGAATTGTTGTTAGTCGCTTGCCACGCGCTTGCGCCGGCAAGCTGCCACGCCGCCCAGAGCCAGCCCCAGCAGGGCCAGCGAGCCGGGTTCGGGAACACTACTACGCACATTTGCGGTCAGCGACCAATTTGCAAGCTGGCCGGTATCGCCCCCAGCGTTGTCACTGATTCTCAGAATCCAATCCCCGAATATGTCAGCACCCGAAAATGCACTAAGCGCCTGTTCCGGAATAAACAAGGTATTGCGGCACCCATTCGGAACTCCCACCGTCTGGTTGTCATTACAACCTGCGCCTATAGTTTCCGCAGCCACCAAAGCCGCGTCGCTGAACGTCAATGGATGATCCGCGGAGAGATTTGTTGAATCCCCAAAAAGAATGCTGCCAAAGAAATCACCAGGGCGATTCATCAAAGTAACGCTGGTACCCCCGTGCACCAGTTGATAAATCAGATCGCCTACCCACGTGTGATCGACTGCTACCGAAATATCCAGCGACCCGATGGTGCCATGCGTACCAATGTTGATACTGCTGCTGATAGTGGAATTGTCGGCAATCGTCTGGATTGTGGTGTTGCTACCGACCACTGCGGCCGACGCGGGACCAGCCAACGCTGTAAACATCGTAGTGACAATAAGTGCCGATCTAAATTTACCAGTCATCGCTGTGCCCCGTAAGTTGAATTTGTGACATGGCCTGAGTCTATATGCGACGCCTCGCATTGATTGTGAAATCCTTCACACTTATTGAAATGCAGTCGGCAGATTGGATCCGGATGCTTGAGATCACCCCGTTACTGGAGACGTGTCTAAGCCCAGGGGCGCCATCAGCTTGCATTGCTGTCGACATTTCTTACACTTCTTTGCAACCAGAAATCACCACAGTAAAAAATCGTCAACAAATCATTGTTTTAGAAAACTGGTCCAATTTTTGCTTAAATGCAAACATCTATCTTCGATCGGGATAAAAACCAATCATGAAGTCAAAGAATTTCGTAGTTGCGATGGCTGTTATCGGTGCGATTTCGTCTACAAGCGCCGTTGCTGCCGCCGTCTCATGGACCGATTGGACCAGCGTCAGTACTAGTGCCAGTCAGGTAAACGGAAGCTTGGCTGTCGGGGCAACAAATGTCGGGGTGACGTTTAGCGGGGCATATAGCTTCGCCCAAACTTCAGGCGGCACGAACTACTGGAGCCCTTCAACACCTTATTTGAGCAGCGTTGTATCCAACGCACCTCCGGCAGCTGACATTATCGCCCTTAGTTCTGGTGGTACGGCAACCATCACCTTCTCGCAAGCGGTCACAGACCCTCTTATCGCACTGGTGAGCTGGAACGGTAATACTGTCGACTTTGGCGTGCCGATCGAGATTCTGAGCTTCGGCCCAGGGTACTGGGGATCTGGCACCCCCATCCTAAATGGTGACGGAGATGGATTTTCCGGAGCCGGTGAAGTGCATGGCGTGATACGCCTGCCGGGTACCTACTCGTCAATCAGCTTTACCCATACATCGGAGAACTGGCATGGCCTGACCGTCGGCGCAGTCGGCCTTCCTGCACCGAACGGCGTTCCAGAGCCCGCCGGCTTGGCCCTCGTCGGTCTGGCCCTTGCGGGTCTTGGCTGGACGCGGCGCAAAGCCGCCAAATAGTAATGCCAGATATACCCGCTCCAACCCCGCTTCGGCGGGGTTTTTAGTCGACGGAATCAATGCTGTTCGGACTTGAGCCAAGAGCCGTCTGCTAGTCGCTTTCCTTTGCCTTCTTGGCGACCGAACCGAAATATTTTTCCCAGTCAGCTTCGGAAATGGGCGCCTCCTGCGGGGTCGGCAACCTGCGTTCAGCCTGCACGCGCCGTTCGCTCATTCCGCTCGGCGCCCCCAGGTCACGCACGCGTCGATCCGTACCCTTCCTTCGCTCTGCGGTTGCCGCCATCTCCCCCCCCCAGCTAGAAGCCGCATGCAATGCCTGCGGCGAAAACCCGAGCACCGGATTCCCCGGTCCCGTTCTTGTTGCCATCACGATACAAGCCGGACTGTTGAGCAACTGCCAACCCTGAAACCAGCGAAGGCATGCTGGCTGTCAGCCTCTTTTTCATTCCATCTCCTCCACTGCTTTATCGAGTTTGAAGCGAAGGATAAGCAAGTCGCAGCAAGCTGATCAACGACTTTTACCGTTGTCATTCTTTGGAAAAGGCCGCAACGTCGGGATTTTCATTATTTTTGCCACACAAAAAGAAAAACCCGTCGATTTCGCGACGGGTTTTCAAGGTTTGGTGGAGGCGGGGGGGATCGAACCCCCGTCCGCAAGCCCTAGACAGGCAGATCTACATACTTAGTCCGGTCATTTGGTTTTAGCCCTGACGCGCCGGCCGAACAGGCTCGCTTCAGGCGATTCGCTGAGTTTTCGAGTCGGACCTCGCGACGCGGCCCAACCTTATCTCATGTATATGACTCCGATGCAGCTTGCGCTGCCTGGCCCAAGAGCAAACCAGTTCGGAGGCCAGCCGCCGTTAGGCGGCTAGAGCGAAACGCTCGTCGTTGGCAGTTATTACGTTCCAGATGGATTTACGAGGTGACTGGTCCTCGGTATGCCCTGTCCTGCTTCGCAACCCACGTCGAAGCCATGTCGCCCCCAAATTTCGAGACACCGTTATGACCCGGCGTCAGACGACAAGTTCCCGATTCTACCCGTGAAGCGGTCAATCATCCAGCCGGAAGACGATGGGCACGATGACCGTTCCCTCGACCATCTGCTCGCCGCGGCGCGCCGGGACGAAGCGCCAGCGGCCGACTGCATCGCGGGCCGCCTGGTCGAGGCGTTCGAAATTGCTGCCTTTTTCGACGTCGACCACAACCGGCCGCCCCTCGGGGCTGACCTTGACCCGCAACAGGACTTTTCCCTCCTCGCCCAGGCGTCGCGACATTGGCGGAAAGACCGGGGCCGGATTGTGTAGATAGGCAGCATTGAAATGCGGCGGCGAAAAGGCTGGCGGTGCGGCCGGAGCGGCGTTGTCGGCGACCGTCGGGGCCGGAGCAGGTGAAGTGGGGGACTCGGCCGGCGCGACGAATGCGGCAGGTGCCGCCTGGTGGCTGGCCGGCATGGAGAGAATGGGGCGTGGCGCTTTCTGCAGACGTTCGCGTTGTGGCGGGGTACTACTGGCCGGCGGCGCAGGAGGCGCATGAACGGCGGGCGGAACGGGCACTTCGTCGACCAGGCGCACCATGATCTGGCCAGGTGGCGCCAGATCGGGCTCGCCGACCGACCGGTCGCGCGGCCAGGTCAGCACCGCCAGATGCAGCGCGAGCGCCACCAGGAAATAGGGGGCGCAGTGCTTCCACTTGGGGACCGCGACCGGCGCGGCGAGAATTGCTGCGTTCATCGCGCCATTTTAAGTATTGCCGGGAGCGAATTCGAGACGGCAGATCAAATCCGCCGCCGAACGCCGCTCATGCCCAGCCGCCGGAGCTCGGGCGGGGAGCGCCGGAGGCGCGCTCCGCATCAGAACCTGACCGTCATCCCGACGTAGGCGGAACGGCCCATGCCGGCAACACCAGTGCCCCAGGCGAACGGGCGCTCACCGAGGTAGGCGCCGCCGAGGGGCAGGTCGTAGTTCTTGTCGAGCAGGTTCTCGATGCCGGCTTCGAGGCGCACATGCTTCCAGTCGTAGGCCGTGCGCAGGTTGACCAGCGCGTAGCCGGCCGTCTCCAGCTCGTTGCGGACCGCCTGCACGTCGTTCTTGGCGGCGACGAGCTGGAATTCGAGCGAGTTGGACCACTGTTCCAGACGGTGATCGAGCGCCAGTTTCGCGTTGAGCGGCATCATGTGATACAGGTTGTCGCCGGTGTCGCGGTTGGTGCCGCGCACGTAGCCGACCACGCCGCGTCCGGTGAAACTGCCGAAGGCACTGCTGCCGAGCGGCAGGCGGCCGGAGAGGTCGATCCCGTAGAGGCGGGCGTCCTGATTGGCGAACTGCAGGTAGACGAAGTTGTTGGCAACCGTCTGGTTTGCCGCCGTGCAGGCGCCGCCCAGCGAGGTCGGGCAGCGCAGGACGTCGATGTAGTTGTCGACATAGGTCAGGTAGGGCGTCACCGCGAAATTCCACTCGCGCTTGGCGGCATCGTGCCAGCTGGCGGTAGCGGAAATGGTGTGGGCGACTTCCGGCTTGAGATCGATGTCACCGACATAGCCGTTGCCGTCGCCGAACCAGCCGTTCATTGACATGGCCATCGCCCCCGGCGCCCAGGTGTAGCGCTCGTAGAGGTTGGGCGAACGGGTCTTGCGCGCGTAGCCGCCCTCATAGGTGCTGTTCGCATCCGGCGTGAAGCGCAGCAGGGCGGTCAGGTCGACGTTGTTGTCGTTGCGCTCGCGGTCTTCGGCATTGAAGATGCGGGCGGCACGCTGGTCGGCCATCTGCATCATCGACGTCAACGAGTAGGGCTGGACGGTGCCAGTGTCCATCCTGACGTGTTCGTAGCGGGCGCCAAGCAGCGTGGACCACTGGCTGTTCCAGCGCGCTTCCCATTCGGCGAAGAGGCCGGCGCGGTCGCGCTTGCCGTCGTTGATGTTCTGGAAGGTGCCGGGCCCCATCATCATGGCGGCCATGCCGGTCATGCTGGTCGGCGGCCACCAGTCGTCGAGGCGGAAGCCGTGGAATTCGGCGCCGACGCGCAGGGTGTCGCGCTCGGAGAGCATGACGTCGCCCTTGAGCACGAAGCCGAGATTCTTGCCGTCGGTGTTCATCGGCATGTCCGAATTCGGCATCCCCGGCCCGTTGTAGCGCTTGGTGGCGAGGAAATTCATTTCGTGTTCGGTGTGCTGGTAATACGCTCGCGCCTCCAGCTTGCCCCAGTCGAACTGGCCTTCGTAGCGGAGATTGGCGAAGAAGGCGTCGTTATTGACCATGTCCATTCGCGCATTGGGGAAGCCCTGATACGGAATGTGCTGGTAACCGAGGTTGGCGACCACCAGGTTGCCATCGCCCTGGGCGGCGAACGAAACGGCGTGGTTCTGCGCCTCGTATTCGCTGGACTTGACCTCGGTGCCAGAGCCCGACTTGTAGTTGTCGCTGGTGGCGATCGACCCAGTGTAGGAAATGGCCAGGTTCTCGGTCGCCGCCTGCGCCGCGACGCTGCCGCCGGACGCGTGGCCGTTGCTGCGGTAATAGGCGGAAATGCTGCCGCCGTAGAGCGGCGCCTCGCCGGCCCTGGCGAAAACTGGCGCCTTTGAGTCGATGACGATGGTTCCGGCGATGCTGTCGCCGCCGAGGCTGACCGGCGTGATGCCGGCGATGACCGTGGCGCGCCCGACATTCGCCGGCGCAATGTAGGAGAGCGGCGGATTCATGTGATTGCCGCAGGCCGACGTGAGATCCATGCCGTCGATCCGGATGCCGATGCGGTCGTCGTTGAGGCCGCGGATCACCGGCAGGCTGGAAACGCCGCCGGAGTTGTAGAAGCTCATCCCGGGCACGTCGTCGAGCAGTTGCGCAGTGTCGCTGACAAAGGCGCGGCGGGCGGCGACGGCGCCGGCATCCAGCGAGCCGGCAGCAGCGGGCAATGGTGTTTCGCGGTTCGCCTTCACCACCACCGTGTCAAGAACCTGGGTTTCAGCCAAGGCCGGCAAGACGCCGGAAAAAGCCAAGGCCATGGCCGCCCCCAGCGGCCGATAACGAATCACCATCGAATACTCCCTGAATTTATTGGTCTTTCTGCGGGCGCAGATTGTCAGGGAATCGTTGCTTCTCGGGAATGTGACAAATTGCCGCGCGGCAATTTGTCTAATTCGAGTTACGTAGGCCGGTCGGGCATTTTTGCCCTTTTTCCGGTGTCGACCGCAACAGGCTCAGGCGTTGAGTTTTTCCAACGCTTCCTGCAGCTTGCCCGGCTCATCGAGGCGCAGCATGCGGCGCACGGTGGGCGCCAGTTCGTTGAACTCGGCCTTCAGCACGCGGCTCTTGACCTCGAGGATCTGCGACGGGTGCATCGAGAAGATGCGCAGCCCCATGCCGATCAGCAGCCGGGTCAGCTTAGGATCGCCGGCCATTTCGCCGCACACCGAAACCGGAATGTTCACCTTCTCGGCGCTGGCCAGGGTATGGGCCAGCAGCATCAGGACCGCCGGATGCAGCGGGTCGTAGAGACTGGACACCTGCTCGTCGGAGCGGTCGATGGCCAGCGTGTATTGGATCAGGTCGTTGGTGCCGATCGACAGAAAATCGAGGCGGCGCAGGAAGAGGCCGACGGCGAGCGCGGCGGCCGGAATCTCGATCATGCCGCCGACTTCGATGTGCTCGTCGAAAGCGGCTTTCTCGCCGCGCAGGCTGGATTTCGCCTGCTCCAGCGCAGCCAGCGTCTGGTCGATTTCGTGCGCATGCGCCAGCATCGGGATCAGCAGCTTGATCGGCCCGTGCTTGGAGGCGCGCAGGATGGCGCGCAACTGCGTCTGGAACATGCGCGGCTCGGCCAGCGACAGGCGGATGGCACGGCGCCCAAGGGCCGGATTGGTCTGGACGCGATCGCCGAAGTTGTTGTCGGGGCGGATATCCTTGTCGTTGCCGAGGTCGAAGGTACGGATGGTGACCGGGCGCCCGGCCATGCCCTTGACCACTTTCTTGTAGGCCTCGTACTGCTCCTGCTCGTCGGGCATGTCGCCGCGGTCGAGGAAGAGGAATTCAGTGCGGAACAGGCCGATGCCCTCGGCGCCGGCTTCGAGCGCCCCCGGCACGTCGCCGGGCAGTTCGATGTTGGCGAACAGCTGGATGTCGACGCCGTCGATAGTCTGCGATTTTGCCGTCTTCAGCCGCTTGAGCTTGGATCTTTCGAGCTCGATCTGGTGCTTGCGAAGCTGGTACTCCTCCAGCACGCGGATATCGGGATTGACGATGACGACACCGCGCTTGCCATCGACGATCAGCTGCTCGCCGTCGCGGATCAGCGAGCGGGCGCTCTCCATGCCGACCACCGACGGAATCGCCAGGCTGCGCGCGAGAATCGCGGTGTGCGAGGTCGAGCCGCCGACGTCGGTGATGAAGGAAGCGAAGCGGTGATCCTTGAAGGCGATGACGTCGGCCGGCGACAGGTCATGGGCGACGACGATCAGCATCTCCTCGGTGACGCCCTTGGCCGTCTTCATCACGGCGCGGCCGGGGTGGCCGAGCAATTCCTTGATCACCCGCTCGACGACCTGCACGACATCGAACTTGCGCTCGCGCAGGTAGGGGTCCTCGAACTGCTCGAACTGCTCGACAATGTCTTCCATCTGCTGCACCAGCGCCCATTCGGCGTTGCAGCGCCGCTCGCGGATGATCTCGCGCGGCTTGTCGACCAGTTCCGGGTCTTCGAGGAACATGGTGTGGATGTCGATGAAGGCGGCGAGCTCGGCCGGCGCGTGCTCGGTCGTCTCCTTCATCGTCTCCAGCTCGCTCTTGACCGCCTTGATGGCCGCGTCGAAACGGGCAATTTCCTTGTCGACCATGCGTGGCGCGATGGTCAGGTGCGACACCTCGAGCGTCGCGTGCGACATGAGCATGGCCCGCCCGATGGCGATGCCGCCGGAGACACCCAGACCATGCAGGGTAAAGCTCATGCCCTTACTCTCCTTCGCCAAAATAGTCGGCAATCAAGGCCAGCAACGCGTCCATCGCTTCCTGCTCGTCGGCACCGTCGGTTTCCAGTGTCACCTTCGAGCCCTTGCCGGCAGCCAGCATCATGACGCCCATGATGCTCTTGGCGTTGATCCGCCTACTGCCTTTGGCCATCCAGACTTCGCACTTGAATTTGCCGGCGAGCTGGGTCAGCTTGGCCGAGGCCCGCGCATGCAGGCCGAGCTTGTTGATGATTTCGGTTTCTCTGGTCAGCATCTTTTCAGTGGTCCTGCATGTTGAGTACGCCATCACGCCCGCCGGCGATGGCACGGGTGAGCAAGATTTCCATGCCCCGTTCGCGATAGGTCAGGGCGCGCATGAGCATCGGCAGATTGACCCCGGCAATGCCTTCGACGCGCCCCGGTTCGAGCAGCTTGAGCGCCAGATTGGCGGGCGTGGCGCCGAAGATGTCGGTAAGCACTAGCACGCCCTTGCCGTTGTCGACCAGATTCAGCATCTGGCGGGCCAGCGGCAGCAGGTCGAGCGGATCGTCCTGGGCGGCGACCCCGAGCTGGTTGAGCTGGACCGGACGCTTGTTCAGCACGTGGCAGGCGTTCTGCACGAGCGCCTCGCCGTAGCTGCCGTGGGTAATGAGGAGAATTCCGATCATGCGGAGATTCTAACCCAGAGCGCCCGACAGCAAGCGCGCCGGGAATCCGGATGCGCTGCGAAGCGAGCGCCTGCTTACCGGTCAGCGGCGTGAAACCAGCAACACCCCGATCAGCACCAGCCCGGCGCCGGCGATCTGCGCCAGCGAAATCGGCTCGGACAGCAGCCACCAGCCGAAGAAGATGGTCAGCATCGGGCCGATGGTGCCGACCAATACTGCCCGCGCCGAGCCGATGCGGCGGATCGCCGCCGACTGCATGAAGACCGGCAGCACGGTCGAGAACAGTGCCATGGCTGCCCCGTAGAAGTAGACCGGCAAAGGCTGGACGAGCGCGGTCAACGGCTGCGTGGCGAAGAAATGGAGTTGCGTCGCGGCCGTCGACACCAGCATCGCCAGCGCCGTGAAGCGGGCAGCGCCAAGGCGCTGGATCATCGGCGCGCTGCCGGCCAGGTAGAAGGCATACGACAGCGACGAGGCGAAGACGAAGGCGGCGCCGATCAGCACGACGCGCGTATCGCCGGCAAATTCCAGATCGTGGGCGAAGGCCAGCCCGATCCCGGCATACGACAGCACCAGCGCCGCGATCTCACGGCGCGACAGCTGCTTGCCCATGAACAGGACGCCGATCATCACGGTCAGGGTCGGGTAGGTGAACAGGATCAGCCGCTCCAGCCCGGCGGTGATGTAGCGCAGGCCGACGAAGTCGAGGATGCTGGCGCCGTAGTAGCCGAGCAGGCCGAGCGCCGTCAGCAGCAGCCAGTCGCGGCGCGACAGCGGTGGCGCGGCGCGGCTCGAATGGAAACCGACCCAGAGGAAGACCGGCAGCGCGAAAACCATGCGCAGCGACAGCAGCGTCACGGCATCGACCGGCACCGCCTGCGGCACGGCATAGGCCAGCTTGACGAAGATGGCCTTGAACGAAAAGCCGAAGGCGGCGCCGAGCGCCAGCCACAGGCCGAGGCGATGGCCGTGCCGCTCAAGCATCGCCGCGCCAGCCCGGCGCAGGCCGACGACCGAGGGCCAAGCCCCGATGACTGACAACACATCCGTTCGATTCATACCAATTCACCCGATTCCGCCGTCAATGAAATACTTGCCTGGTGCCATTGAATACGTGAAACAACCCCATGGCAATTGGTATTATCCAAAGCAAGCATTCGATACAGACGAAACCATGTACTACGATCTTCCCGACCTGCGGCTGGTCGCCGCGATCGCCGACAGCGGCAGCCTGACCCGTGCGGCAGCGCAGGTGCATCTCGCGCCGTCGTCGGCCAGCCACCGCCTGACGCAACTCGAAGCCGCCCTCGGCGTGCCGCTCTTCGCCCGCCATGCGCGCGGCCTGACGGCGACGGCGGCCGGCGAATCGCTGCTCCGTCACGCCCGCCAGGTCTTCGCCCAGCTCGAACAGATGCACGCCGACCTCGCCCCCTACGCCAGCGGCGTCGCCAGCCAGGTGACGGTGTTCGCCAACACCAACGCGATCAACTGTTTCCTGCCGGAAGATCTCGGCGACTTCCTGCGCGAACATCCGCGGGTCCGCGTCAGCCTTGAGGAACAGCCAAGCCCGGCGATCGTCCAGGCGGTGGCGGCGGGGCAGGTGGATATCGGCGTCGTCGCCGCCGAGAGCGGCCCGGGCAGCCTCGAAACGCGCCCTTACCGGCAGGACCGGCTGGTGCTCGTCGTCCCCGCCAGCCACGCGCTGGCCGGACAGGTGGCGGCGGCCTTCGCCGACGTGCTCGGCGAACCCTTCGTCTGCCTGCACGCAGGCAGCGCCATTCACACCTTCATGATGAACCACGCCGCCCGCCTCGGCGGCCGGCTCGACGTGCGCATCCAGGTCCGCAGCTTCAACGCCGTCTGCCGCATGGTGGCGGCCGGCGTCGGCATCGGCATGGTGCCGCGCTCGTCGGTTGCTGCGGTCGACGGGTTAAAAACAGTCGAAATCAGTGACCCTTGGGCGCCGCGCGACCTGCAGCTATGCACGCGTTCGCGCGCGGCGCTGTCGCCGGCGGCGGCCGCCCTCTTCGACCATCTCGCCGAAAAGGGCAGGGCGCAGGCGCTTACAGCGGACGCTTGACGGTCAGCGCGCCGCGGATCTGGCCCTGGCTGTAGCCGGTGGCCTGGTCGTGCGGATAGGTCTCGCCCAGCTTCGCCTTGAGACCGGCATCCAGCCCGTCGGCCGGGCCGTGGCATTTCAGGCAGACTTCGCCGACCGGCAGCGCCTTCATGTAGCGGAACACCGGCTTGCCGTCGATGGTCACGATCTCGCTCTTTTCCAGCGTCTCCGGCTTCTCGCCATTGGCGGCACGGATGTCGAAATCGGCGAGCACACGGGCTTCCCAGAGGTCGGGCGTGCCACGCTCGGCATTGCGCGCCTTCAGGCTGACGCGGCGGATATCCCAGCCGGTTTCCTTGCGCTTTTCCTTGATCAAAGCTGGCGCCAGCTCCTTGCAAACCGGAATCGCCCCGGCGACGCCCTTCTCGGCCACCGCCTCCTGCATCGCACTGACCACCTTGGGCACGACCGGCAGCACGGTCTTTTTGGTCTCGGCGGTCAGGACGCCAATATCCTGCGCCAGGGCAGGCAGCGCAGCGAGCAGCAGGGTGATCGGAAGGAATGCTTTCATGGCCGGCTCCGTCGTAAATAAGAAAACGCTTATTTTACTCCGCTTGGTCGATTGGTTGCGGTCGACTCGGAAAAAGGCACGAAAATGAAAACTTCGCAGCAACAGCAATGATCGATTGATTTTTTCATTTTAGGTTGTTAATGGTTATCAAAGTCATTGTGAGGGGTGCCCAAACTGACTGCAACGTACATCTCTAGTAGTGCCTGATGCATAGACTCAGGCTCAGAGACAAATCGCACATCCATGTTCCTAACACGCTGCTTTTGTGCGGTAAAAGCTCGAGAAAACTCTGGAATCGTTTCTAAATGCCCCCGCGATCCATCGGCTGTGTATGTCGCCTGAGTCATCCCTGTAATTTGACGAGCAAGCCTAAATGCAAAAGTTGCAGAGTTGTGTCCTGAGCTTGGCCTGCAGTGATTTTGCAGCCTCATTTTAATTGTGTTGGTTCGCCCAACATACAAGTGTTCATCCCCTTCTGAAAACAAGTAGATTCCCGCTTGCGGCATTTCACGCGGCAATGTTGCTACGGATACTGGCTCCATCTCCATAAGCCGCTGAAAAGAAGGCTCCAATGACTCAACAAAACCCCTGAATACTTCGTGCATTGCTCGGTAACCCTATATATGTAATGGTTGCCAATATGTCGGCGTAACGTGCGCGGCAATTAAAGGATAGGGCAGAGTTTTCGCCGCCCTCGCAACGACAATCAACGGCGCCCGCCAAGGATCGACCCCAGCACCCCGCGCAAAATCTGGTTGCCCAGCCCGCGACCGACGCTGCTGGCCATGCCACGGGCGGCGCTCTTGGCGGCGGCCTCGAGGACGCCTTCACGGTGGCCGCCGCGCGGGCCGGTAGTGCCGCCGAGCAGGTCGCCGATACCGTCAAGGATGCCGCCGCCGGATTGCTGCGGGGCCGGGGCGCTTTGGCGCGGCTGCGGGGCGGGGCGGGACTGCGGCGGCTGGCTGCCGTGATTGCCCCAGTCGTTGGCATCGGGACCGCCGCTGCCGGCCGGCGGCGCCGGAATGGCGCCGGGGGCGGGCTGGGCGGCGGCCGATTTGCCGCGCAGAATTTCGAAGGCCGATTCGCGGTCGACGGTCTGGCCGTAGGTGGCGAGCAGCGGCGAGGCCTGGATCATCGCCTGGCGTTCGTCGGCGGTCAGCGGGCCAAGTCGGGAAGCGGGGGGGAAGATGGTGCTGCGCTCGACGACGGTCGGGCGGCCCTTTTCATCGAGGAAGGAAACCAGCGCCTCGCCGACACCGAGTTCGGTGATCACCGTGGCGGCGTCGAATTTCGGGTTGGCGCGCATGGTCTGCGCTGCCGCCTGGACAGCCTTCTGGTCGCGCGGGGTGAAGGCACGCAGGGCGTGCTGGACGCGATTGCCGAGCTGGCCGAGGATCTTTTCCGGAACGTCGAGCGGGTTCTGGGTGACGAAATAGACGCCGACCCCCTTCGAGCGGATCAGGCGGACGACTTGCTCGACCTTGTCGGTGAGCGCCTGCGGGGCGTCGGTGAACAGCAGGTGGGCTTCGTCGAAGAAGAAGACGAGCTTGGGCTTGTCGAGGTCGCCGGCCTCCGGCAGCTGCTCGAAGAGTTCGGAGAGCAGCCAGAGCAGAAAGGTGGAGTAGAGCGCCGGGGCCTGCACCAGCTTTTCGGCGGACAGCACGTTGATGACGCCGCGGCCGTTTTCATCGACCTTCATCAGGTCGTTGATGTTGAGCATCGGCTCGCCGAAGAAGACGTCGCCGCCCTGTTCTTCGAGGGTCAGCAGGCCGCGCTGGATGGCGCCGATCGACGCCGAGGCGATGTTGCCGTATTCGGTGGTGAAGGTTTTAGCGTTCTCGCCGACATGCTGGACCATGACGCGCAGGTCCTTGAGGTCGAGCAGCAGCAGACCCTGGTCGTCGGCGATCTTGAAGACCAGTTGCAGGACGCCGCCCTGGGTGTCGTTGAGGTTGAGCAGGCGGGCGAGCAGCAGCGGCCCCATGTCGGACACCGTGGCGCGCACCGGCACGCCGCCCTGGCCGAAGACGTCCCAGAAGGCGACCGGGTTGGCGTAGGGCGCGAAGCCTTCGAGGCCGAGATCCTTGAGGCGGGCCTCCAGCTTGGGCGTGACGACGCCGGCGGCGCCCATGCCGGACAGGTCGCCCTTGACGTCGGCCATGAAGACCGGCACGCCGGCAAACGACAGGCGCTCGGCCATCGACTGCAGGGTCACGGTCTTGCCGGTGCCGGTGGCGCCGGTGATCAGGCCGTGGCGGTTGGCCATCTGCGGCAGCAGCGCCGGGTAGCCGTCTGCGGACTTGGCGAGATAGAGGGGTTCGGACATGGCGGCTGACTCCTGCTGGAAAAGTATCTCGGCATTCTAGCAACGCCGGGATGGCACTTCGTTAACCGGCCGTTGAAATTTCATGCAATGGCAGGGGTTCTTCGACCGCGTTTTAGTGCAGACGCACTGCTCACCCACAACGATTGCCCCTGATTGACACGCAATCCTCCGGGCTTGCATAATGCGGACCTCTGCGGGAGAGAGAGTTCCGGATTCGCGAACTCCGCCGAAGGCGCAAACTCCCATAATCGCTCAGGCATGCTGAACCGCAGAATTGATTCGCCGGCTGGAGAGAAGTTCCAAGCGCTTAGGCGCTTGGAACTCACCGAAGGGGCAGGCCCTTATTGGGCTGAAACTCTCAGGTAAAAGGACAGGGGGAGAGGCGTCACAGAAGATTCAATTTGAGTCTTCTGATATTTGACGGAGTCTGTCCCGATGTTAGAAAGTCTCATCCACGTTTTTCAGCCGCTCGCTACCAAGCAATCCGACCTCTTGTTGATCATCTACCTGGTCGCCATCACTACCGAAGCCATGTCCGGTGCGCTGGCGGCAGGACGTCGCAACATGGACATCTTCGGGGTGGCCGTGATTGCGTTTGTGACAGCCCTTGGTGGTGGAACCATCAGGGATGTGATTCTTGGCAATTTCCCGATTGGCTGGACTCAACATCCCGAATACGTGTATCTCGTTATCCTGGCGGGTCTGGCTACGACCTTGCTAGCCAGGTTTATGCATCACATGAAAAGTGTCTTCCTGATGCTGGATGCGATGGGGTTGGTCGCCTTCTCCCTGATTGGCTGCAATGTAGCCCTGCAACTTGATTACCCTGTCGTTGTAATCATCATGGCCGGAATGCTGACAGGGATATCCGGGGGTATTCTGCGCGATGTGCTTTGCAACCAGGTGCCGGTAGTTTTTTGCCGAGAGCTTTATGCAAGCGTGTCGCTCTTTGTTTGTGCCCTGTTTCTCGCATTGAGGTCACTGGGTATCGATACTGACCTCAATACGGTGGTGTGTTTCGTCATCGGCTTTGGTTTTCGCATGCTGGCCTTGCGTTTTAGCTGGAAGCTCCCGACTTTCTCCTATCAACAGCGATGGGATTAGTGCCGGGTGCATCGATTCGTATCGATTGAATCGCTCTTACATCAAGAAATGGCATCTGACGAGAAGCCTCGGGGCGGGTAAAATCTCGCCTTCTTCGTTATTTGCATTCAGGGAAACAGCATGGCTGGTCATTCCAAATGGGCCAATATCCAGCACCGTAAAGGTCGCCAGGACGAGAAGCGAGGCGCCGCCTTCTCCAAGATCGCCAAGGAAATTACCGTCGCCGCCAAGATGGGCGGTGGCGACGTCGGCTTCAACCCGCGCCTGCGCGTCGCGGTCGACAAGGCCAAGGGCGTCAACATGCCCAAGGACAAGATCGACACGGCGATCAAGAAGGGCACTGGCGAGCTCGAAGGTGTCGAATACGTCGAGATCCGCTACGAAGGCTACGGCATCGGCGGCGCAGCGATCATGGTCGACTGCCTGACCGACAACAAGGTGCGCACCGTGGCCGAAGTCCGCCATGCCTTTTCAAAGTACGGCGGCAACATGGGCAGCGACGGCTGCGTGGCCTTCCAGTTCAAGCACTGCGGCCAGATGATCTTCGCCCCCGGCACCGATGAAGCAGCGCTGATGGATGCGGCCATCGAGGCCGGCGCCGAGGACGTGGCGACCAACGACGACGGTTCGATCGAAGTCATCACCGGTCCGGCCGATTTCATCGCCGTCAAGGACGCACTGGAAGCCGCCGGCTTCAAGCCGGAATTCGGCGAAGTGACGATGAAGCCGGAAGGCGAAAACGTGTTCGCCGGCGACGAGGCAGTCAGGATGCAGAAGCTGCTCGACGCGCTGGAAAACCTGGACGACGTGCAGGCGATCTATACCACCGCCGTGATGGACGAGTAGGCGCGAGAATCCCCGTGAATCTGCGCCGGTTTTTCCTGCTCGTGCTGCTGATTTCCGTGAGCCTGACGGCCGCGGCAGGCAGCCTGTCGTGTCCCGATCTGGCCAGCGCTGTCCAGGTCAACGCCTGCCCGAGCGAAGAGGAACTGCAATACACCTATACCGGCTATTGCAGCGACAACGCCAAGGCTTATGCCAACGAAACCGACTCCTGCGTCCGTTATGCGGATTACCGCAAGATGAAGAACGTGGCACGTTGGGAATCGGCGGACGGCGTTTTCGACGGCTACGTTTCCTGCGACTTGCCGGCTGAACAATTCAAGGCGCTCAAGGCGAGCGGGATGAAAGTCGTCCGTCAGGGCAAGCTGAACAAGCTGGTGTGCAGCTACCCGAACGACATCACGCTCACCTACCGGACCAAGGGCGCCTGTGCCGTTGCCGACGAAGCGTCGTGCGCGGCCGACCCGGCCAGCTGTCGCGCCACTTGCGACTGATGCCCGCGGCGCGCGCGCCGTTTCCGGCCTGATGCAGCGCCTCTATCCCTTCCTCTTCGTGTTCCTGTGGAGCACCGGCTTCATCGGCGCCAAGTACGGCCTGCCGTATGCCGAGCCGCTGTCCTTCCTGCTCACCCGCTACGGTTTCGTGATTGCCCTGATGCTGTTGATCGCGCTGGCCACCCGCGCGCCGTGGCCGAAAGATCCGGCGCAGTGGCTGCATATCGGCATCTCGGGCGTGCTGGTCCATGCCATCTACCTCGGTGGCGTCTTCGTCGCCATCAAGCATGGCCTGCCGGCCGGGGTGACGGCGCTGGTCGTCGGCATGCAGCCGCTGCTGACGGCTCTGGGTGCCGGCTGGCTGCTTGGTGAACAGGTCAGTGGCCGCCAGTGGGGCGGGCTGGCGCTCGGCTTCATCGGCGTCGGGCTGGTGGTTTCCGGCAAGTTCGGCGACGCCGCGCTCGGCCCGATGCTGATCCCGGCGCTCGTCGCGCTGCTCGGCATCACCGCCGGCACCCTCTACCAGAAACGTTTCTGCGCCAAATTCGACCTGCGTACCGGCTCGGTGATCCAGTTCGTGCCGACCGCCGTCGTGACCGCCATCGCCATTGCCCTGTTCGAGGATTTCCATGTCGAATGGACGGGCCAGTTCACGTTTGCCCTGGGCTGGCTGGTGCTGGTGCTGTCGATCGGCGCCATCAGCCTGCTCAACCTGCTGATTCGCAGCGGCAGCGCAGTGAACGTGGCCAGTTTGTTCTACCTGACACCTTTAAGCACCGCCCTGATCGCCTGGGTCATTTTCGGCGAAAAACTGACGTTGACCGCAGCAGCCGGCATGTTGCTCGCCGTCAGCGGCGTCTATCTGGTGGCGCGGTCGGCAAAATGAGGGCCCCGCGCATTCTGGGCATCGATCCGGGTCTGCGCGTGACCGGCTTTGGCGTCATCGAGAAGCACGGCAACCAGCTCGTTTATGTCGCTAGCGGCTGCATCAAGTCGAACGACAAGCAGTCGCTGCCGGAGCGCATCAAGGCACTGTTCGCCGGCATCAGCGAGGTGATCGCCACCTACGCACCGGATCAGGCGGCCGTCGAAAAGGTCTTCGTCAATGTAAACCCGCAATCGACGCTGCTGCTCGGTCAGGCACGCGGTGCGGCGCTCAGCGCGCTGGTCCATGCCGGGCTGCCGGTGGCGGAATACACCGCCTTGCAAGTGAAACAGGCGGTGGTCGGGCAGGGCAAGGCGGCCAAGGAACAGGTGCAGCACATGGTGGTCAGGCTCCTGAATCTGCCCGGCGCGCCGACCGCCGATGCCGCCGACGCGCTGGCCTGCGCCATCTGCCACGCGCACGGCGGGCAGGGGCTGGGTGCGCTGGCGACGGCCGGTTTTCGCGTCCGCGGCGGGCGCCTGATCGGTTAGCATAGCGGAATGATTGGACGACTGACCGGCCTGCTGGCCGAAAAAAATCCCCCGCAGATCGTGCTCGACGTCAACGGCGTCGGCTACGAGCTCGACGTGCCGATGAGCACCTTCTACAACCTGCCGGCGGGCGGCGAGAAGGTGACGCTGCTGACCCATTTCGCGGTGCGCGAGGATGGCCATTATCTCTACGGCTTTCTGAGCGAAGCCGAGCGTTTCGCCTTCCGCCAGTTGCTGAAAGTCTCCGGCATCGGTGCGCGTACCGCGCTATCGGTGCTCTCCGGCCTGTCGGTCGGCGACCTGGCGGCGGCGGTGGCGCAGCAGGAACTCGGCCGGTTGATCAAGATTCCCGGCATCGGCAAGAAGACCGCCGAGCGCCTGTTGCTCGAATTGAAGGGGAAGCTGGCCGAAACCACCGGCATTTCCCTGCCTGCTGCGGTCGACGACGCAAAACAGGACATTTCCAACGCCCTGCTCGCCCTTGGCTACAACGAGAAGGAAGCGGCGTCGGCGATGAAGCAGCTGCCACCCGATATCGGCACGTCCGACGGCATCCGCCAGGCGCTCAAGCTGCTTTCCAAGGTCTAGGGCGTGTTCACCGAAGAAAACCCCAAACGCCTGGCCCAGATCGCCCTCGTCGCGCTGCTGATCATCGGCTGCGTGGCGGTGCTGCTGCCGATGATCGGCGCCATCCTGTTCGCCTTCGTACTGTGGATCTGCACCTGGGGTGTCTATTCGGAAAAACTGCTGCCACGCGTCGGCGGACGCAATACGCTGGGCGCCTCGTTGATGACCTTGTTGCTGATACTGGTCATCCTGGTACCGATGACTTTCCTGGTCGGCAGCCTGGTCAGCAGCGCCGACAAGCTGGTCGAGCAGTTCCGCCCGCAGGTCGAGCAGGGCCTGCCGGCCGAGCCGCCGAAATTCCTCGACGACATACCGCTCGTCGGCAGCGAAATAAAAGCCAGTTACCACCGCCTCGCCAGCAATCGCACCGAGCTCAACACCATGCTCAAGCAACTGATCGCCCCCGCCCAGCGCCTCGCCATCGCCACCGGCAAGGTCGCCGGCAACGGCCTGCTGCAACTGGCGCTGGTGCTGTTCGTCATCTTCTTCCTCTACCGCGACGGCGAGAAGATCGCCCACGCCCTCTATGTCGGCGCCCGCAAGCTGGGCGGCGACCTCGGCGAGGAAATGATCGAGCGGGCACGCGGCACGGTGGTCGGCGTCATGCTCGGCATCGTCGGCACGGCGGTGGCGCAAGGCACGGTGGCGATGCTCGGCTTCCTGATCGCCGGCGTGCCGAGCGCCATGCTGCTTGGTTTCGCCACCTTCTTCCTGTCGATGATCCCGGTCGGCCCGCCGCTGATCTGGGGTGGCGCCGCCGCCTGGCTCTACAACCAGGGCGAGACCGGCTGGGCGATTTTCATGGTGCTCTACGGCATCTTCGTCATCAGCAGCATCGACAATTTCCTGAAGCCGGTCCTGATGGCGCGCGGCGCCGGCATACCGATCCTGCTCATCGCGCTCGGCGTCATCGGCGGCATCCTGGTCTTCGGCTTCATCGGCATCTTTCTCGGCCCGGTGCTGCTGGCCCTCGGCCACATGCTGCTCGGCCGCTGGACGCAAGAAGAGGAACAGCCCGCATGATCGAAACCGACAAGCTGGTTGCGGTCGACCGCATTATTGCCCCGAATTCCAAATCGGCGCAGGAAGAGGCGCTCGAACGCGCGCTGCGCCCCAAGCGCCTGGCCGACTACACCGGCCAGGTCAAGATTCGCGAACAGCTGGAAATCTTCATCCAAGCCGCCCGCCAGCGCGGCGATTCGCTCGACCACGTGCTGCTCTTCGGGCCGCCGGGACTGGGCAAGACGACGCTGGCCCACATCGTCGCCCATGAGATGGGTGTCAACCTGCGCCAGACCTCGGGCCCGGTGCTCGAACGCGCCGGCGACCTTGCCGCCATCCTGACCAACCTCGAACCGCACGATGTGCTGTTCATCGATGAAATCCACCGCCTGAGCCCGGTCGTCGAGGAAATCCTCTACCCGGCGCTCGAAGACTTCCAGATCGACATCATGATCGGCGAAGGCCCGGCCGCCCGTTCGGTCAAGCTCGACCTGCCGCCGTTCACGCTGGTCGGCGCCACCACCCGCGCCGGCATGCTGACCAACCCGCTGCGCGACCGCTTCGGCATCGTCGCCCGGCTGGAGTTCTACAACGCGCAGGAACTGCAGAGCATCGTCAGCCGCTCGGCCACCCTGCTCGGTGCGCCGATCGACCCCGAAGGCGCGCTGGAGATCGCCAAACGGGCGCGCGGCACGCCGCGCATCGTTAACCGCCTGCTGCGCCGCGTCCGCGACTACGCCGAGGTCAGGGCCGACGGCCAGATCACCCGCGCCGTCGCCGATGCCGCGCTGCTGATGCTCGACGTCGACCCGGCGGGGCTGGACATCATGGACCGCAAGCTGCTCTCGGCGGTGATCGACAAGTTCGGCGGCGGCCCGGTCGGCGTCGACAACCTCGCCGCCGCCATCGGCGAGGCGCGCGACACCATCGAGGACGTGCTCGAACCTTATCTGATCCAGCAAGGCTACCTGCAGCGCACCCTGCGCGGCCGCATCGCGACGCCGGCCATCTACCGCCACCTCGGCCTGGCCGAGCCGAACAGCGCCGTCGTCCGCGACTTGCTTTCGGACGCATGAGGGGCAGCTTCCGGCGCGAATTCGAACGGCTTGAAAAACGCCATAATCGACATGGAAACAAACCGTTACAAATGATTTCTGTGAAGTCAGGTAAGATCGCAGCATGAAACACGAGCAGAAGCCCAACGCCTTCTCGATTCCCGTCCGCGTTTATTACGAGGACACCGATGCCGGCGGGGTCGTCTATTACGCCAATTACCTGAAGTTTTTCGAGCGCTGCCGCACTGAGTGGATGCGCCAGGTCGGCCACGACCAGTCGCAACTGGCCGCCGATGCCGGCATCGCTTTCATGGCGCGCAAGGCGAGCTGCGAATACCTGAAGCCGGCCCGGCTCGACGACCAGCTCACCATCGGCCTCGAAGTCGAAAAGCTGACGCGCGTCCGTGTCGTCTTCCGCCAGCATGTCCGCCGCGGCGCTGAAGAGCTGGTCACCGGCACCGTCGAAATCGCCTGCGTCGATATCGCCAGAATGGTGCCGGCGGCGATCCCCGAATTCCTGCACAGCAAACTGGAAGCACTGAAATGAACGTCACCCAGGATCTTTCCATCCTTCACCTGATCCTCAACGCCAGTGCGGTCGTGCAGGCCGTCATGGCCTTGCTGGCAGGCGTCTCCTTCATGTCGTGGTATTACATCTTCATGAAGTGGTACACGGTCAAGCAGGCGCGTGCCAAGACCGAGACCTTCGAGCGCGATTTCTGGTCGGGCGGCGACCTCAACAATCTCTACAACAGCGCGGTCAACGACCGCCACCACGCCGGTTCCATGGAACGCATCTTCGAAGCCGGCTTCCGCGAATTCGCCAAGCTCAAGGGTCAGAAGAACCTCGACCCCAAGGACGTGATCGACGGTTCGCGCCGCGCCATGCGCGCCACCTACCAGCGCGAGATGGATGCCCTGGAAGCGCATCTCGCCTTTCTCGCCTCGGTCGGTTCGGTATCGCCGTATATCGGCCTGTTCGGTACCGTCTGGGGCATCATGCACTCCTTCCGCGGCCTCTCCAACGTCGGCCAGGCGACGCTGTCCGCCGTCGCCCCAGGCATCGCCGAGGCGCTGGTCGCCACCGCCATCGGCCTCTTCGCGGCGATTCCGGCGGTGCTTGCCTACAACCGTTTCGCCCATGACATCGACCGTCTGGCCACCCGTTACGAGTCGTTCATGGAAGAGTTCTCGAACATCCTCCAGCGGCAGATGAGGTAAGACGATGCGCCAGCGCCGTCTCAAGAACGAGATCAACGTCGTCCCCTACATCGACGTCATGCTGGTGCTGCTCGTCATCTTCATGGTGACGACGCCGATGATGACCACTGGTTCGGTCGATCTGCCAACTTCCGGCACAGCACCCAAAAAACCGGATAGCTATGTAAAGGTCGAAATCAAGAAGGATGGTGCTTTTTCCATTTACTCGCCAAACGGTACGGAGAAAAAGCTATCCAGCCTGAAGGAATTGAAAAGCGAGCTTAGCGCTTACAAAACCGCCGAAATCGACAAGATGCCTCCAGTCATGATCGCAGGCGATATGGCGACGCAATACAAAAACGTCATGGAGGCCTTGGATGAAATAAAAAAAACCGGCTTCCAGCGTGTTGGTTTGGAAACTGGCATTAAGTAAGCAATGCAGCTTGAACACCCCGAAGAACCCGGCCGGAAGTACGCGCTGACGTTCACCATCCTGGTGCACGTCGGCCTGCTGGCCTTCCTGTTCTTCGGCGTACAGTGGAAACGCAGCCAGCCGGACGTGGTCGAGGTCGAATTGTGGTCCAGCCGCCCGACCCCGGCGACCCAGGCCGCCCCACCGCCGCCACCCCCTCCGCCCGAGCCCGAACGCAAGCCTGAACCGAAACCCGAGCCGAAGCCGGTGCCCAAGGTCGAGCCGAAGCCGGAACCGCCGCCGGTGAAACCGGATATCGCGATCAAGGAAGAAAAGAAGCCCAAGCCCGAACCGAAGAAGCCTGAACCCAAGCCGGAGCCCAAACCCGAACCGAAAAAACCGGAACCGAAAAAGCCCGAGCCAGAGAAGAAACCGGAACTCAAGCCGGAACCCAGGAAACCGGAAGTCAAGCTGGAGCCAAAGCCTGAAGCGAAGCCCCAGCCGAAGGCTTTCGACTTCAGCAAGGAACTGGCGAACGAAACCGCACAACTGAAATCGCGCCCCAACGCCAACGCGCAACAGATGGCAAATGCCGCCGGGGCCGAAGCTGCGCAACGAGCCGCCGCCAACAAAGCGGGGCTGGATGCTTACGCTGCCAAAATACGCGGCAAGATACGCGGCAATATCGTGCTGCCCCCCAATATCCAAGGCAATCCAGAAGCTATATTTGAGGTTAACCAACTTCCCGACGGTGAAGTCTTAACCATCAAACTGAAGCGCTCAAGCGGCAATCCGGGCCTGGATGCGGCCATCGAACGAGCCATCCAGAAATCATCCAAGCTGCCAAAACCCGATGACCCTTCATTATTCCAGCGCGACCTAACAATCAAATACAGGCCAATTGAAGAGTAGAATCGCGCGAACCCATGACGAAATCGAGTCCCATGCCCCAGATTTTCCAAAAAATCCTCTTCGTTCTGTCGCTTTTTGCCGTCACAGCGGCTCAGGCGCAGCTTTCCATCGAAATCACCGGTGCCGGCGCCAACCGGATTCCGGTTGCAATCGCCAATTTTGCCGGCGATACGGCCGCTGCGCAGGTCGTCACAACCACCGTGCGCGCCGACCTTGAACGCAGCGGCCTGTTCAAGCTGATCGACCCAGCCGGTGCGACCCTCGACGAAAATGCGCAGATCAATTTTGCCGATTGGAAAGGCCGCGGCGCCGACGCACTGGCCGCCGGCAGCCTGACGCGCGCCCCCGATGGCCGCATGCAGGCGCGCTTCCGCGTCTACGACACGCAAAAGCAGGTGGCGCTGGGCGGCGCAGTCTACGTGACCGGCAACGACCAGCTGCGCGCCGCCGGCCACCGTATCGCCGACTACATCTACGAGAAGCTGACCGGCGAGAAAGGCGTCTTCTCGACGCGCATCGCCTACGTCGTCAAATCCGGCGGCCAGTTCAAGCTCCAGATTGCCGATGCCGACGGGCAGGGCGCCGTGACAGCGCTAAGTTCGACCGAACCGATCATTTCGCCGGTCTGGTCGCCGGATGGCGGCAAACTGGCCTATGTTTCGTTCGAGAAGAAGAAGCCGGTCATCTACGTTCACACGCTGGCCAGCGGGCAGCGTCAGGTGGTCGCCAACTTCAAGGGCTCCAACTCCGCCCCGGCGTGGTCGCCCGATGGCCGCAAGCTGGCCGTCGTGTTGTCGAAAGACGGCAATTCGCAAATCTACTCGGTCAATGCCGACGGCACCGGCGTCCAGCGCCTGACCCAGTCGGGTGGCATCGACACCGAACCCCGCTACTCGCCGGACGGCGGCAGCATCTATTTCACCTCGGACCGCGGCGGCAGCCCGCAGATTTACCGGATGGGCGCCAATGGCGGCGATGCCCAGCGCGTCACCTTCGAAGGCAGCTACAACGTCTCGCCGCGTCCGTCACCGGACGGCAAGAGCCTGGCCTTCATCAGCCGCCGCGACGGCCGCTTCCAGCTCGCCGTGATGGATCTGGCCAGCCGCCAAGTACAGGTTTTGACCGACTCGAACAAGGACGAATCCCCGAGTTTTGCCCCCAACAGCCGCATGATCCTGATCGCCACTGAAACCGGCGGTCGCGGCGTCCTCTCGGCTGTTTCCAGCGATGGCCGGATCAAGCAACGCCTCTCGATTTCCGCCGGTGATGTTCGCGAACCGGCGTGGGGCTCCTTCATTCAATAAATCTTCAACGGAGAACACCATGAAAAAATTACTAATCCCCGCGCTGCTCGCAGCCTTCATCGTCGGCTGTAGCTCGACGCCGGTCGACGAAACCTCCGGCGCGCCGGTCGAATCGCGCAGCGGTTCCTCTGGCGTCACCCCGGTCACCGCCGGCGGCCTCGATTCGCGCGGCCTTCCACGTGAACTGACCGATCCGAAGAGCGTGCTGTCGCAGCGCAGCATCTACTTCGACCTCGACAAGTACGAAGTCAAGGACGAGTACAAGGATCTGGTCGCCGCCCATGCCAAGTACCTGGTCACCAACAAGGGTTTCAAGGTGCTGATCCAGGGCAATACCGACGAGCGCGGCAGCCGTGAATACAACCTGTCGCTCGGCCAGAAGCGCTCCGACGCGGTCAAGCGTTCGCTGATCCTGCTCGGCGCCAAGGAAGACCAAGTCGAATCGGTCAGCCTCGGTGAAGAAAAGCCGAAGAACCCTGGCCACGATGAATCCGCCTGGTCTGAAAACCGTCGCGCCGACATTCTGTACAAGGCACCTGACGGCCGCGGCGAGTTCTGATTATGCAGGCGTTGCGAATCGTCCTGCTGATCTCCGCGCTCGGTGCCGCCCAGGCCCAAGCCGGCATGTTCGACGACGACGAGGCGCGCCGTCAGATCACCGACCTCAAGGTCAAGACGGAAGCGCGCGTCGACCAATTGGGCAAATCGCAGCTCGATCTTGCCAACCAGTTGCAACGCCAGTCCGAGGAGATCGCCCGCCTGCGCGGCCAGGTTGAAACACTGACCTACGAGCTGGAAACCGCCAAGAAACGGCAGCAGGATTTCTATCTCGACCTCGATACCCGGCTGCGCAAATTCGAACCGCAAGGGGGCGGGTCTGTTGCGGTCGACGGCGAAAAAGGGGCAAATTCCGGAGCGAATGCGGCGGGCGCTACCGATCCGGCGAAGGAAAGCCGCGACTACGAAGCTGCCTTGAACCAGTTCAAGGCGCAGAAGTACAAGGAAGCCGCCTGGGCCTTTTCTGCCTTCGTGCAGAAGAACCCGGACAGTTCGCTGGCGCCCAACGCCCAGTTCTGGCTGGGCAATGCCTGGGTCGCCCAGCGCAATTGCGCGAAGGCAATCGAGGCGCATAGCGTGGTCACGACCAAATATACAACCAGCACCAAGGCGCCGGATTCCTGGCTGGCGATTGCCAACTGTCAGCAGGAAATGGGCAATGCCGCAGCCGCCCGGCGTTCGCTGGAGACGGTCGTCGCCAAGTACCCGAACACGCCGGCCGCCGATACCGCGCAGCAGAACCTGAAGAAAAAGTAATTGGCGCTGCGGCTTACCGAAATATTCTTCTCCCTGCAGGGAGAAGCCGCACGCGCCGGCCTGCCGACAGTTTTCGTCCGCCTCACCGGCTGCCCGCTGCGCTGCGTCTGGTGCGACACCACCTACAGCTTCACCGGCGGCGAACCGGCGACGGTCGCCTCGGTGCTGGCCGAGGTGGCCAAATACCCGGCGCGCCAAGTCTGCGTCACCGGTGGCGAACCGCTGGCGCAGAAGGAGTGCCTGCCGCTGCTGACCGCGCTGTGCGACGCCGGCTACGACGTATCGCTGGAAACCTCGGGCGCCATCGACGTTGCCGGGGTCGACCCGCGCGTGGCGCGGATCATGGACCTCAAGGCTCCTGACTCCGGGGAATCCGCCAGAAACCGCTGGGAAAACCTTGCCTTCCTGAACCAGCGCGATGAAATCAAGATCGTCATCGCCTCGCGTGCCGACTACGAATGGGCGTGCGAGGCAATCCGGGCGCACAAGTTGGACGCCATTTGCCCGGTACTGCTGTCGCCGGCAGCCGGGCTGGTCGACCCGACGGCACTGGCCGACTGGATACTCGAAGACGGCCTCAACGTGCGCTTCCAGATGCAGTTGCACAAGTTGCTATGGGGCAACGCCAAGGGGAAGTAGGGCCGGGCGCAGCCGTAATTTTCAGAGCAGGAACAAGCAGATACCGGCGCAATCCAAGGTGTATTTCGGGTATATTCGCGCCCCATGATGAAGCCTGCTGTCGTTCTCCTTTCCGGCGGACTCGATTCCGCCACCTGCCTCGCCATTGCCCGCAGCCAGGGCTTTGCCTGCTACTGCCTGTCGTTTGACTATGGGCAGCGCCACAGTGCCGAGTTGCTGGCCGCCGAGCGGGTGGCCAAGGCGCTGGGCGCCGTCGAGCAGCGCACGCTCAGCCTCGGGCTGGCCCAGTTCGGCGGCTCGGCGTTGACCGATACTTCGATCGCCGTACCTGTCGATGGCGTGCAGCCAGGCATTCCGGTCACCTACGTGCCGGCACGCAACACCATCATGCTGTCGCTGGCGCTGGCCTGGGCCGAGGTGCTGGGCAGCCGGGACATCTTCGTCGGTGTCAACGCGGTCGACTACTCCGGTTATCCGGATTGCCGGCCGGAATACATCGCCGCCTTTGAGCGAATGGCCAACCTGGCGACCCGGGCCGGTGTCGAGGGCGTCAAACTTGCCATCCACGCGCCGCTGATCGACCTTTCGAAGGCCGACATCATCCGCACCGGCATCGCGCTCGGCGTCGATTACGGCCTGACCGTGTCGTGCTACCAGGCCGACGCCGAGGGCCGGGCCTGCGGCGCCTGCGACTCCTGCCGCCTGCGTGCCGAAGGCTTCGCCACCGCCGGCGTCACCGACCCCACCCCGTACCGCACCTGACCATGGAAGCTGCCATCTCGCCCAACACCATCCTCTGGCTGGCATTCGCCGTCGCCTTCGTCTTCGGCGCCATAGGCCAGAAAACCCATTTCTGCACCATGGGCGCCGTCTCCGACATCGTGAACATGGGCGATTGGAGCCGCATGCGCATGTGGCTGCTGGCCATCGGCGTGGCGATTCTCGGTTCGGCGGCGCTGCACGCGGCCGGCCTGATCGACCTCGGGAAGTCCATCTATCGCACGCCGACCTTCACCTGGCTCTCCTACCTGATCGGCGGCATCAGCTTCGGCATCGGCATGGTGCTAGCCTCCGGCTGCGGCTCGAAGACGCTGATCCGCATCGGCAGCGGCAACCTGAAGTCGGTCGTTGTCTTTCTGGTGCTCGGCGTGGTCGCCTACATGACCATGCGCGGCATCTTCGGTGTCTTCCGCGTCAATGTGCTGGAAAAGGCAGCGCTCACTTTCCCGGGCGGGCAGGATGTGCCGGCACTGCTGACGGCAGCCGGTGTCGACGCGAAGCTCGCCTTCTGGTCGGCGGTTTTGGCCATCGGCGGCGGGTTGACCGCATTCTGCCTGCTCAAGCGCGATTTCTGGACCCTCGACAACCTGCTCGGCGGCCTCGGCACCGGCTTGGCCGTCATCGCCGCCTGGTATGTCAGCGGCCACCTCGGCTACGTTGCCGAACATCCGGAAACGCTGGAAGAAGCGTTCCTCACCACCAACAGCGGACGCATGGAATCACTCACCTTCGTCGCCCCGCAGGCCTACACGCTGGAATTGCTGATGCTGTGGTCCGACACCAGCCGCAAGCTGACCTTCGCCATCGCCACCGTGCTCGGCGTCATCGCCGGTTCGGGTGCCTGGGCGCTGGTAACCCGCAATTTCCGCTGGGAAGGTTTTGCTAGCGTCGAGGATACCGCCAGCCATCTGCTCGGTGCAGCGCTGATGGGCTTCGGCGGCGTGGTCGCGATGGGCTGCACGGTGGGCCAGGGCATCACCGGCTTCTCGACGCTGGCGCTCGGTTCCATCGTCACCTTCCTCGCCATCGTCGCCGGCGCGGCCGCCACGCTCAAATTCCAGTACTGGCGACTGATGCGTGAGGGATAATCACGCTTTAATATCAAGTCGCTCCATGTATCCGCGCATTGCCATGTCCGCCCACGCTATCCGCAAAATCCGCCGCGCCGCGCTCCACGTCTGCCTGCCGCTACTCCTGGCCGCCGGCAACACGGACGCTGCCCCGTTAGGCCTGGCCCTAGCGCTGAATTCCGCCGATGGCACGATCAGCCTGATCGACATGGACACCTACAAGGTGGTCGGCAAGGCAGTTGCCTGCAAGGAGCCGCACCACCTGATGCCGTCGCCGGACGACAAGTCGGTCATCGTCGCCTGTTCGGCGTCCAACCAGCTGGTTTTCTTCGACCCGCTGACCGGCAAGGAGCAGAAGCGCATCCGCAACATCTCCGACCCCTACCAGCTCGGCTTCTCGCCTGACCGCAAGTGGTTCGTCAGCAATTCGCTGCGCCTCGACCGCGTCGACCTCTACGACGCCAGTGACTTCACGCTCAAGGCCCGCCTGCATGCGCCGCGCACGCCGTCGCACATGGCCTTCGATGCGGCCAGCGAATACGTCTTCATTACCCTGCAGGAATCGAACGAGGTGATGGCGATCAACCTGAAGACGCTGAAGAAGGAGTGGGTCATGCCAGTCGGCCCGACGCCGGCCGGCATCGTCATGACGCCCGACAACCGCTACCTGCTGGTCGCCATCATGGGTGAGGGCTACGTCGAGGTGATCGACTGGAAGACGCAGAAAACGATCAAGAAGGTACCGACCGACACCGCGGCCCACAACCTGCATCCGCGTGGCGACGGACGCTACTACTTCGTCTCCAATCGTTCGGTCAGCGGCGGCAGTATTTCGCTGCTCGATACCCAGACCATGACCGTCGTCGAGAAATACGATGTGCCGGGCGGGCCGGATGACATGGAAGTTCGCGCCGACGGCAAGGAACTCTGGGCCACGGCCCGCTTCGGCCGGCGCGTCCAGGTGGTCGACCTGACGACCAAGACCCTGAAAACCTCGATCCCGGTCGGCAGTTCGCCGCACGGGGTATTCTTCCTGAATCACGCACCGCGCAAATGAGCGCTGGCCGCCTCACACTGCACCTGATCGCCGCAGCCCTGATTGTGGCGGCCACCGGCATGGCGCAGGCGACTTGCAGCGGCCAGCTGTATCTGACCTTCGACACCGGCAACATGCGCCATGCCGAACTGATCGCCGAGGCCCTGGCCAGGCACCAGGCCAAGGCCACCTTCTTCGTCGCCAACGAAAAAACCCTGCGCGGCGATCATGCGCTGGACAAGAGCTGGGCGCCTTACTGGCAGGCGCGGGTGGCCGAGGGCCATGCCTTCGGCAGCCATACCTGGCGGCACGGCAGCTTTCGCCAGGATGCCGGCAAGCTGACCCAATACCGCTTGATGAACGGCAAGACGGAAAACCTGAACGCCGACGCCATCTGCGAAGAAATCCGCCAGCCCGACGTCCGCTTCAAGGAACTCACCGACCGCGCCCTCGACCCGCTGTGGCGCGCCCCCGGCGGCCACACGACGCCATTGACGCTGAAGGCCGCGCAAACCTGCGGCTACCGTCATGTCGGGTGGGCGCCGGCGGGCTTCCTCGGCGACGAACTGCCCTCCGAAACCTACCCAAACTCCCTGCTGGTCGACCGCGCGGTGAACAATCTCAAGGATGGCGACATCGTCATGGCCCATCTTGGCATCTGGTCACGCCAGGAGCCATTTGCACCAGCGCTCGATGAGTTGCTCAGCCGCCTGCAGGCCAGGGGGTTCTGCTTCGCGACGCTGGCACCGGACCAGCGCAGGTAAGCATGTTCCAGCAATTTCTCGACACCTTCGTTATCGTCCAGGGCTGGCTGCTCGACCACGTCGTGCAACCGCCGTTGCTGGCGCTGGGTCTCGGCAGTTACCTGGAAGTCGCTTTCGACGGCGTCGAATTTTTTCTCTATGGCGTCCTGCAACTGAGCATCGCCTACCTCTTACTACGTCCGCTCGAACATTTTCGCCCGCTCGAACACTGGGCGGACCGCAAGGCGGTGCGCGTCGATGTGCTTTATACTTTTCTCGACCGCCTCGGCATCGTTCCACTCGCCGTCTTCGCGCTGCTCAGCCCATTGTTCATGAGCCTGGAAGGTTGGCTGCGCTTTCACGACATCATTCCGCCGCAACTTGAGGATGCCTTTCCGTCGCTGGAGAGCTATCCGTTGTTCAGCTTCTTCGTCTATCTGGTAATTCTCGATTTCGCCGAATACTGGCGCCACCGCCTGTCGCACACACTGCGCTGGTGGTGGGCGCTGCACGTCATCCACCACAGCCAGCGCCAGATGTCGCTATGGACCGACAGCCGCAATCATCTGCTCGATGACCTGATCGGCGGCGCCTGGTTTGCGCTGATCGCGCTGGGCATCGGCGTGCCGCCGGGGCATTTCGTCGGCCTCATGGTGGCAGTCCGTATCGTCGAAAATCTCTCCCACGTCAACGCCCGGTTGAGCTTCGGCTGGCTCGGCGAACGCCTGCTCGTCAGCCCGCGCTACCACCGCTGGCATCATGCGGTCGAATTGCCCGCAGGGGCGCAATACCGCTATGGCTGCAATTTCGCGATCCTCTTCCCGGTCTGGGACCGCCTGTTCGGCACGCAATATCTGGGCGAGGAATTGCCGGCCACCGGCGTCCAGTCAACCGTTCTGGCCACCCCGGCACACGCCGATCACTTCTGGGCACAGCAGAAGGACGGCCTCGCCGGCTTGTTCAGGGCCGTGAAAGCGACGCTCGGGTCCGAGCGTCGCTGAGGCTCAATTCCCCTCGTTTTCCTTCAGCTTCTCGATCACCAGCGGAAAAGCGCCGGAGCCGATCAGGGCCACGGCAGAAACGATGAAGGCAAGACCGGCCATCGGATCCTCGAGGACCGGGTGCAACGCTGCACCGAAGCCGGCGATGCTGATCAGGCCGGGAATGGCGCACAGCACGCCAAGTGCGGAGAGGACGATGAAGGAGAGCGGGTAGCTGCGCATGTTGCGAGTTTAGTCGATTGCCTACAGTCGCCGGCTCTGGTCGCCGCTGGCAAAACCACAGAGTGGCTGGTCTATGCCACGGCCGATGGCAATGACCTTGAACAATTCGCCCATCTCGTGCGGCATCAGCAACTTGTTGATGGCGCCGGCAGCCCGGATGTAGTCCGTTGAGCCTGCAGACTCAACTGCCAACAGATCGAGAATGCCGCAATTCAGCAGGAACTGGCCCTGGCTGGTGTAGCCGAGCAGATCCAGCCCGGCGGCGTCGGCGGCGGCGATTATTGCCGTGAAATCGACGTGGACCGTGACATCCTGCAAAGCGGGCAGGTAAAACGGGTCGGGATGCGAATGGTGGCGGTAGTGGCACATCAGGGTGCCGCGGCCGCGCTGCTGATGATAGAACTCGCGGCGCGGGAAGCCATAGTCGATCAGCAACAGCGCGCCACGCTGCAGGCGATGACCCCATTCGGCAGCCCAGGCGCGAGCCGCCAGACTGATCTCGCTTTCATAGCCCGGCGGCAGGCAGCATTGCCCGCCAATTTCCTCGGCCGCCGCCAGCAGGGCGCCGCTCGCCGGCCGTTCGTTCCACGTGAAACCGCCGCTGTCATCAAGTCCGACACCCCGTTCGAAAATGCCGTTTTCCCGCCAGGCGACGACATGGGCCGGCATGGCGTCCAGCAATTCATTGGCAACGACGACCCCGGAAAACGCCTCCGGCAGGCGGTCCAGCCAGAGGACCCGTGCCAGCAGGTGGGGCGCGGCGGCGGCCAGCGTCGCCTGTTGACGTTCGCGCAGATCGGCGGAGAGATCGAGGATGTCATAACTTTCCGGCAACGCATCGAGCCGTTCGAGTTCCAGCAGCAAATCGGCGGCCAGTCGGCCGGAGCCAGCGCCCACTTCCAGCACATGCGGCGCCGAAGCAGCCATCACTTGCGCGACCTGGCGTGCCAGCGCGCGGCCGAAATAGGCAGTCATCTCCGGTGCGGTGACGAAATCGCCGGCTGCCCCGAATTTTCTCGCCCCCGCCGAGTAGTAGCCGAGACCCGGCTGATAGAGGGCCATCTCCATGAAGCGGGCAAAGGAAATCCAGCCGCCACCGGCACCGATCTCCCTCGCGATCGCAGTGACCAGGGTCAGGCTGTGGGCAGATGCTGCGGGAGACGGGGTGGGGAGGCTCATGGAAATTCCTGAAAGGGGCAGATTTTAGATGCCAATGCAGCTTTTTGGCGGGAGATTATCAGCATCCCGGGGTAAACTGCGCCCTTTTCCACGGTCGACCGTGGAAGGCACGCGAAAGACCGCCATGGAAACCTCGAATACCCTGCAGAAGCTCAGAAAATTCCTCGAAGGCCGCACCGGCAAGGCGATCGGCGACTACAACATGATCGAGGATGGCGACACCATCCTGGTCTGCGTTTCCGGCGGCAAGGATTCGTACACCCTGCTGAGCATCCTGATGGCGCTGCAGCAGCGCGCGCCGGTCAAGTTCCGCCTGATCGCGATGAATCTCGACCAGAAGCAGCCGGGCTTCCCGGCCGACGTGTTGCCGCGCTACTTCGACTCACTGGGGGTCGAGTATCGCATCGTCGAGGCCGACACCTATTCGATAGTCAAGGACAAGATACCCGAGGGCAAGACGACCTGTTCGCTGTGTTCGCGTCTGCGCCGCGGCATCATCTACCGGACGGCCAAGGAACTGGGCGCCAACAAGATCGCCCTCGGGCACCATCGCGACGACATGGTCCATACGCTGTTCCTCAACATGCTGTTCGGCGGCAAGCTGAAGGCGATGCCACCCAAGCTGGTAACCGACGACGGGGCGCACGTCGTCATCCGGCCGCTCGCCTATTGCCCCGAGAAGGACATCGCCCGCTTTGCGCGCGGCATGGAATTCCCGATCATTCCCTGCAACCTGTGCGGCTCACAGGAAAATCTGCAGCGCCAGAAGATCCGCGAAATGATGGAGGACTGGGACCGCCGTTATCCGGGACGCACCGAAGCGGTATTCACCGCCATGCAGAACATCGTGCCCTCGCACCTTGCCGACAATATGCAGTTCGATTTTCGCGGCCTGACGCTGGAGACGCAGGTCGACGAGGGGGACATCGCTTTCGACGAACCCGAGATACCGCTCGCCGGCGGGGTTCCGATCGCCCTTGCGGAAAGCTTTTGACACATCCCTAGGGAAGCAAATTTCTCCTAAAATTCATGGGCATGTGATAAACCTCACGGCATGTACGGTTTATCGATCTTTATACTGAATGCATGTTGATCAACCCCCTCCCGGAGAATGCCATGCCGCAAGCCACAAGCCGCCAAGGTTCTGCATTGAAGCTGGTTCATCCGCTCGGAGAATGCGATAATCCGCAACCTAATTCAGACCTTGATGCGATGAGTGACAAGCAACGCCGGATGATCGTGATGTTCGCCGACGTATCGGACAGCGCCCGACTTTTCGAGCGCCTGGGAGATACGGAAGCCTCCTATGCCGTCGAGCGCTGTCTCAAGCGCATGGAGCGCGCCATTGCCGGCTACGGCGGACGTACCATTGAGGTTTCTGGCGACGGACTGCTGGCCTTCTTCGAGTCGGCTGAAAAGGCCTGCCACGCGGCGGTGGACATGCAGTCGCGCGTTTCCAAGCTGCCGCCGGTGTCCGGGCTCAAGCTCACCATCCGCATCGGCCTGCACATCGGCCTCGTCGACCCGGCTGCCGAAACGGCGACCGGGATAACGGTCGAGACCGCCGGCCGCATCGCCGGCAAGGCACGCATCGACCAGATTATCGCCAGTTCGCTGCTGATCGATCAGTTGCCCAAGCAGACATTGATCCTGTCCCGGGCAATGCCCAATCTCGGCAGCATCGAGGAAGGCGGAGCCAGCTTCGGCCTCGCCGAAGTCGACTGGCAGCATCACGAAGACCATCAGCGCAAGTACGGCGCCTCCTTCGACGCTACCCCCAGCCAGTTCCTGACAGATCTCGAACGCCTGTGCGTCCGGTATCACGGCAATGCCTTCCTGGTGGACGAAAAATCGCCGTTCCTGACCCTCGGCCGCGACCCGTCGAGCAAGGTGCTGATCGTCGACCGCAAGGCATCGCGGGCCCACGGCCGCATTGAGCGGCGCAACAACTGCTACTTCTACGTCGATAGCAGCACCAACGGCAGCTATGTCATCAGCGGCGACCGCGGCGAGATCATGGTGCGGCGCAAGGAAATCGAACTCAAGGGCAGCGGCCGGATATCCTTCGGTGCCTCGATGGGCGACCCGAAAGCCGAGTTCGTCGATTTCGAACATCTCTGAGTGACGTGAAAAAGCCGCCCGTGGGCGGCTTGTTGCGGTCGACCCGTGAAATGGGCCGAAAATCAGTTGGCAGCACCCGCATCGGCAACGCACTTCTTGATGAAGCTGCTCTTGGCGGCGCCGGCCAGTTTCTTTTCCTTGGCTGTCGCTTCGCAAGCTGCACCCGCCTGATTGCCCTTGGCATCGGCTTCGCATTTCTTGACGAAACTGTTGCGCGCCGCACCGGCCAGTTTCTTCTGGTCGGCCGTGGCCTCGCAGGCGCTGCCCGAACCGGAGGCATCGGCCATGCACTTCTTCATGAAACTGCTCTTGGCAGCACCGGCCAATTTTTTCTCGGCAGCCTTGGCCTCGCAGTCGTCGGCAGCATAGACGGAAGTACAGGCGATACTCGCAAGCAATACGGCAATCAAGGTTTTCATCGTTTGTCCCCTAAGCTCTAAGTGATTGAAGGCCAGAGCACTATCTGGCATTCAGACATCATCGTCAAGCATCATTCGTTGCTGGCGATCCATGAAATCCTGCATGCTGTCGATGCCGCGCAGCTGCAGGATGGTATTGCGCACTGCCGCCTCAAGCAGCACGGCAAGGTTGCGCCCGGCAGCCACCGGGATCACCACCTTGCGCACCGGCACGCCAAGCACCTCCTGAGTCTGCGCATCAAGCGGCAGCCGAGGGACATCGCCGCTGCTGGCGGTTTTCTGCAGATGGACGATCAGCTTGAGCTTCATCTTGCGGCGCGATGCGGTCTCGCCGAAGATGGTGCGGATATTGAGCAGGCCGAGGCCACGTACTTCGAGGAAGTCACGCAGCATGCCGGGGCAGCGGCCCTCGACCGTCGCCGGGGCGATGCGGCCCATTTCGACGACATCGTCGGCCACCAGGCCATGCCCGCGGGAAATCAGTTCGAGTGCCAATTCGGACTTGCCGACGCCGGAGTCTCCGGTAATCAGCACGCCCATGCCGAGCACGTCCATGAACACGCCATGCAAGTTGACGGTGTCGGCGAGGCGGGCCGAGAGGTAGATGCGCAGCAGGTCAATCACCGCCGAGCACGGCTTGGGCGACAGGATGACCGGGGTATCGTTGGCGGTACAGGCGGCGATCAATGATTCCGGAGGCGTCAGCCCGTCGGCGACGATGACCGCCGGCGGCTCAGCTTGCAGCAGATCCTGAATCTGCTGGCCAAAGCGGCGCTCGCCGATGCGCACCACCCACTCGTATTCGGCATGCCCCATCACCTGCAGGCGTTCGGGGTGAATGATATTGATGTGACCGACGACATCGGCCCCATAATTACTGGACAGCTTGATTTCGATCCGGCGGTCGACGCGCTGCCCGATCACCCAGTTGAGCATCAGCTTTTCGCGGTTGTCCTCGTAAAGCTGGATCAGGCTGATGTGGCGCGCCACGGGGAAGTTCAGGTCCGGAAGAGGGCGACGACGGCGGCTGAATCGGACGCGGCCAGCAGGGCCTCGCGGAAAGGCCGCTCGGCAAATCGCTGGGCCAGTTCGGAAAGGATCTGCAGGTGCTCCTCGGTCGCCTGTTCCGGCACCAGCAGGACGAACAGCAGATTGACCGGGCGCCCGTCGGGGGAATCAAACGGCACCGGTGTCGACAGGCGCAGAAACGCCCCGGCGGCCTGCTTGAGACCCTTGATGCGGCCATGCGGAATGGCGATCCCCTGGCCGAGGCCGGTGGAACCGAGTTTTTCACGGGCGAACAAGCTGTCGAAGACGACAGCGCGGGCAAGTCCGAGATGGTTCTCGAAAAGCATACCGGCTTGCTCGAAGACCCGTTTCTTGCTGCTGGCATCGAGGTCGAGAAGCACCTGCGAAGCCGACAGGATGTTGGTCAATGGATTCATGGGGGGCACAAGAGACAAGGCCGCAGTGAAATCACTGCGGCCGTTCAGCGATCAGACAACCACGTGGTTGGCAACCTTGTCGCCGCGATGGTGGTCCTGCATCTTCTGCTTGTATTTCTGGACCTGACGATCGAGCTTGTCGAACATCGCATCAATGGCGGCGTAGAGATCGTCGCCGGACTCTTCGACATGCATGTCCTTGCCGGGAACATGGACAGTAACTTCGGCTTTCTGCTTCAGCTTTTCAACCGACAGAACCACGTTGACACCGGTGACCTTGTCAAAATGGCGAATCACGGGATCCAGTTTGTTTTCCACGTAGTCGCGCAATGCCGGCGTAACTTCGATATGGTGACCAGCGATCTGCAGATTCATGTTTTCTCCTCTCACTACAGGGTCTTACGTAAATTGACCGGCGGGATGTTGAGCGACTCGCGGTATTTTGCCACCGTACGTCGGGCTACAACGATTCCCTGCTGGCCTAGTATTTCGGATAATTGGCTATCCGACAAGGGCTTCTTGCCATCCTCGGCCCCGATCAGCTGCCTGATCAGGGCGCGAATGGCGGTGGCAGAGCAGGCGCCACCAGTATCGGTGGACACATGGCTGCCGAAAAAATATTTCAGTTCGAAGATGCCACGCGGCGTCGCCATGTATTTCTGGCTGGTCACCCGCGATACGGTCGACTCGTGCAAGCCGAGAATATCGGCGATCTCGCGCAGAACCAGCGGCCGCATCGCCACTTCGCCATGCTCGAAGAACTGGCGCTGACGATCGACGATGGCCTGCGTGACACGGTGGATGGTTTCGAAACGCTGCTGGACGTTCTTGATCAGCCAGCGCGCTTCCTGCAACTGCCCGGTCAGGTTGCCGTTGCCGCGCCGCTGCTGCGCCAGGACTTCGGCGTACAGGCGATTTATGCGCAGCCGCGGGTAGGCGTCCGGGTTGATGTAGGCCGTCCATTTGCCCTTGAGCTTCTTGACGATGACGTCGGGCGTGATATAGCGCGCCTCGATCTGGGCAAAGCGCGCACCGGGACGGGGATTGAGGCTGACGATCAGCGCATGCGCCTCCTTGAGCGCTTCGTCGTCGCAGCCGGTCAGGCGCTTGAGCTTCACGAAATCGCGCGCCGCCAGCAGTTCGAGATGTTTTTCGACGATCTGCAGGGCCAGCCCGCACTGCTCGTCATCCGGCAGGGCCTTGAGTTGCAAGGCCAGGCATTCCTGCGGACTGCGGGCGCCGATACCGGTCGGATCGAAGCTCTGGATGTGGCGCAGGGCAATTTCCAGCTCTTCCAGCTCGATCTCGTACTCGGGCGGCAGGGTTTCCCAGAGTTCTAGCAACGGTGTCGATAAATAGCCGTCTTCGTCCAGCGCCTCGATGAGGAAGCGCACCAGGCTGCGGTCGCGTTCGGTCAGCTGTGTCACGCCCATCTGCGAATTCAGGTGATCGCGCAGGCTGGGGGTGCTGGCATGGATGTCCTGGGCGTCGCTGTCATCGTCCTCGTCGCGCCCGGCGCCGGTGAAGGTACCGGCATCGGAAGTCCAGCGGTCGTCATCGACACCCGATGGCGCCGAGGGAACGGCCTGCTCGCGATCATCACGCGCATCGCGTTCCTCACGCTCGTCATGTTCGGTACGTTCGGCGGCCTCGCTGCGCGGGGCATCGAACTGCTGGGCGCCGGAAAATGACTCGGCCGGCCCGTCATCATCGCGCTCCAGCATCGGGTTTTCCAGCAGGTAGCGCTCAAGTTCCTGCTGCATCTCGACCGTCGAAAGTTGCAGAAGTTTGATCGACTGCTGCAGTTGCGGCGTCAGCGCGAGGTGTTGAGAGAGTTTTAGCTGAAGGGCAGGCTTCATCAATTGTCGGTGCGCGGCCTGGGTATCAGAGCTTGAAGTGCTCGCCGAGGTAAACCTTGCGCACGCTTTCATTCTCCACGATTTCGTCGGAACGTCCAGCGGCGAGTACGCGCCCGGCGTTGATAATGTAGGCGTGATCGCAGATACCGAGGGTTTCGCGCACGTTGTGGTCGGTGATCAGGACGCCGATGCCGCGCTCCTTGAGAAAGCGGATGATCTTCTGGATTTCTAGCACGGCGATCGGGTCGACCCCGGCAAACGGTTCGTCGAGCAGGATGAAGCGAGGGTCGGTCGCCAGCGCCCGCGCGATTTCCACCCGCCGCCGCTCGCCACCGGAAAGTGCCGCCGCGTTGATGTGGCGCACATGGTCGATATGCAGTTCGCCAAGCAGGCCTTCGAGACGATCGTTCAGCTCCGCCGCGGGAAGATTAAGCAGTTCCAGCACCGCGCGGATGTTTTCCTCGACGTTCAGCTTGCGGAAAACCGAGGCTTCCTGCGGCAGGTAGGAGAGCCCCTGCCGCGCCCGACTGTGCATCGGCAGATGGGTCAGCCGGACATCGTCGATATATACCTCGCCGCCATCGGCCGGCACGAGACCGACAATCATGTAGAAGCAGGTCGTCTTACCGGCGCCATTGGGGCCGAGCAGGCCGACCACCTCGCCGCTCTTCACTTCGAAGGAAACGTCCTCAACGACCGTGCGCGCCTTATATTTTTTGCGCAGGTTCTGGGCGACAAGGGTGGAAACCTGGGACTCACTCATTCATCGACTCCGCACATCACCCGGCGAATCGCCTCGCCGGAAAAACCGCGATATTGCAGAAAACGCATCTGTTTGGCCCGCTCGTCCGCGGACTGCGGCGGTCGACCAAATTTTTTGACCCAAATTGCCCGGCAACGCTCGGTCTCATCGCCCGCTTCGGGCAACGCTGCGGCGATGTCATCGTCACCGACGCCATGCTGCCGCAACTCCTGCGAGAGGCGGGCATTGCCGTAGCGGCGACCGCGCGCCGCTACGCGCTGACTGGCATATCGGTGATCTGAGAGCAGCCGCTCCGCCTGCAGGGTGTCGAGCACCTGATTCAACTGATCTGCCGATTCGGCCTGCGCCGCCAGCTTGGCCGTCAACTCCGCCCGGCTGTGATCGCGCCGGGTCAGCAGTCGCAGGGCCGCAACGCGCAGAGCCACAGCCGGATCAGGCATTGGCCGGGGCCGACTTGGTCGGCTTGATCACGGTCGTGCTCGCCGCTTCGCGGATGTTCGCCTCGATTTCCTGGGCAATCTCTGGGTGGCTGCGCAGGAATTCGCGGGCGTTATCCTTGCCCTGGCCGATTTTCTCGCCCTTGTAGGCATACCAGGCACCGGATTTGTCGACCAGTTTGTGGGCAACGCCCATTTCGACGATCTCGCCGTGACGGGAAATGCCCTCGCCGTACAGGATGTCGAAAATCGCTTCGCGGAACGGCGGGGCGACCTTGTTCTTGACGACCTTGACCTTGGTTTCGCTGCCGATGACTTCATCGCCCTTCTTGATCGCGCCGATACGGCGGATGTCGAGGCGGACGGAGGCGTAGAACTTGAGCGCGTTGCCGCCGGTCGTCGTTTCCGGCGAGCCGAACATGACGCCGATCTTCATGCGGATCTGGTTGATGAAGATGACCAGCGTGTTGGTCTTCTTGATGTTGGCGGTCAGTTTACGCAGCGCCTGGCTCATCAGGCGGGCGTGCAGGCCGACCATCTGGTCGCCCATTTCGCCTTCGATTTCAGCGCGCGGGGTGAGGGCGGCGACCGAGTCGATGACGATGATGTCGACCGAGCCGGAACGGACCAGCATGTCGGCAATTTCGAGGGCCTGCTCGCCGGTGTCCGGCTGCGAGATCAACAGGTCGCCGACATTGACGCCGAGCTTCTGCGCGTATTGCGGATCGAGCGCGTGTTCGGCGTCGATGAAGGCGGCAACGCCGCCGAGCTTCTGCATTTCAGCGACGACCTGCAGGCAGAGCGTGGTCTTGCCTGAGGATTCCGGGCCGTAGATTTCAACGACGCGGCCGCGCGGCAGGCCGCCGACGCCCAAGGCGATATCGAGACCGAGCGAACCGGTGGACACGACCTGGATGCCTTCGTCGATTTCGGCATCGCCCATCTTCATGATGGAGCCCTTGCCGAACTGCTTTTCAATCTGTTGCAGCGCCGCTGCGAGCGCCTTCGCCTTGTTGTCGTCCATTGCGATACCTCAGAAATTTGACGGGATTATGGCACAGGGCCAGGGGATGGAACAGAAATTGCTGCGGATACGGCGCGAATTCCCGGTGCGGGTAAATGCGGGAAGCATTACGCAAAGTACTGTTGATAATTACAGTATATTGATTCGGCCGGATTGGCAAGCGGCGCTGGAGATGGATTTGGCCTGTTTTCCGGGGTCGACCGCAACAGGCTGGCGAATTGTCGTCGCCAGCGACCGCGATTTTGCCGGACGCTGGCCTCCCTGCTGCAGCGCAATAACCTTATAATTTCCGCGTTTTCAACCCCTTGCCCGCGGGCGGCACGACATGCTGATCTGGTTCGTCGTTCTCTACCTGATGCTCTCCATCGGTATCGGCCTCTACGTCGCCACCCGCGTGCACACCGCGAAGGATTTCGCGGTCGCCGGCCGCCACCTGCCGCTGCCGGTCGTCACCGCCACCGTCTTCGCCACCTGGTTCGGCGCCGAGGCGGTGTTCGGCGTTTCCGCCACCTTCGTCAAGGACGGCCTGCGCGGCGTCGTCGCCGACCCCTTCGGCTCCTCAATGTGCCTGATCATCGCCGGCTTCTTCTTCGCCAAGAAGCTTTACAAGCTGAACATCCTGACCCTCGGCGACTATTTCCGCCTGCGCTACAACCGCACGGTCGAAGTGCTGACCACGCTGTGCATCGTCGCCTCCTACCTCGGCTGGGTGTCGGCGCAGATCAAGGCGCTCGGCCTTGTGTTCAACGTCGTCACCAACGGCTTCGTCAGCCAGACCGCCGGCATGATCCTCGGCGCCGCCATCGTCCTCACCTACACCACCTTCGGCGGCATGCTCTCGGTCGCCATCCTAGATTTCTTGCAGATGGGCGTCATCATGGGCGGCATGCTGTACATCGGCCACATCGTCGCCGGCCTCACCGGCGGCGTCGAACTGGTCGTCAATCACGCGGCGAGCGCCGGCAAGCTCGATTTCTTCCCGCCGCCCGACCCCTGGCAGTGGCTGACCTTCCTCGGCGCCTGGATCACGATGATGCTCGGCTCGATTCCGCAGCAGGACGTCTTTCAGCGCATCACCTCGGCCAAGACGTCGACCATCGCCATCTGGGGTTCGATTCTCGGCGGCACCATCTATTTCTGCTTCACCTTCGTGCCGATGTTCATCGCCTACTCGGCGACCCTGATCGATCCCGAGCTGTTTAACGGCCTGATGCAGACTGACTCGCAACTCGTCCTGCCAACGCTGGTCCTCCAGCACACGCCGGTCTTCGCCCAGGCCATCTTCTTCGGGGCGGTGCTGTCGGCGATCATGAGCTGCTCCTCGGCGACGCTACTCGCCCCCTCGGTCGCATTCTCGGAAAACATCGTGCGCGGCTTCTACCCCAACATGGGCGACCACCAGTTCCTGCGCGTCATGCGCATCGCCATCGTCGTCTTCACCGTCATCGTGCTCGGCTTCGCGCTCTATTCCAGCGCCAGCATCTTCAAGATGGTCGAGAACGCCTACAAAGTGACGCTGGCCGGCGCCTTCGTGCCACTCTTCTTCGGTGCCTTCTGGCAGCGGGCGACGACGCAGGGCGCGCTGGCGGCCATCTTCGGCGGCCTCACCTCGTGGCTGCTGGTCGAAACGCTGATCGGCGAAGCCAGCCTGGTGCCGCCGCAACTGATCGGCCTCGCCGTCAGCATGCTTGGCATGGTCGTCGGCTCGCTGGTACCGCAATGGGTCGGCCGCCCGACGCCGCTGGCCGACATCCACGAAGCGCTGCACCACCGCGCCGCCGCCGAAACCCACCACGCGGCGGAACACCCGCACCGGCACTGACATACAATCGGGTCATGAACTCCCGCGGCCCGGTTCTTCTCGCCCGTTACCTTGCGCTGGCCTGGCTTGGCCTGGTTGTCTACGGCAGCCTTCATCCGTTTTCCGGCTGGCTGGACAAGGGTATCTCGCCTTTCGCCTATATCCATGGCGGCTGGCCGCGTTACTGGACCGCTTTCGATCTGGCAGCGAATGTCGCGGTCTACGTCCCGCTCGGCTTCTTTCTGACTCTGGCGCTCTATCGCCTGCCAGGCCGCTTCACGGCGTCGGTGCTGGCCGTGCTGCTCGCCACAGCGGTCAGCTTCGTACTCGAAACCGTGCAGAACTGGCTGCCGTCTCGCGTGCCGTCCAATGTCGACCTCGCCTGCAACGCCATCGGCAGCCTCGTCGGCGCCGTCTGGGCGCAGATCGTCGGGCCACGCATCTTCAACCGCATCGCCGCCTGGCAGCAGCGCCTGATCGCGCCGATCCCGCACGCCGAACTCGGCCTGACCCTGCTCGGGCTCTGGCTGCTGATCCCGCTGTCGCCGGAAACCCTGCTCTTCGGCGCCGGCGACCTCCGCCAGTTGCTTGGTCTGAGCGGCGCCGTGCCCTTCGCCGCCGAGAGCTTCGTCGTCATCGAAGCCAGCATTACCGCCTTCAACGCCCTGGCCGTCGGCCTCATCGTCCGCCTGCTGTGCGCGCGTACCGCGCAGGCCTATCTCGCCGTGCCGCTCTTCATCCTGCTCGGGCTGGTCGTCCGCACCCTGGCGACGGCAATTCTTGTCGACCCGGGCGATGCCTTTACCTGGCTGACGCCGGGCGCCCAGATGGGCCTGCTGCTGGCCATCTTCGGGCTGGCAGTCGGCATCGTCCTGCCGGCCACCGCACGTCTGATGCTGGCAGCGCTGGCGCTGATGGCCGGTGCCATCCTGGTCAATCTGGCGCCGCCCAACCCGTATTCCGCCGCCGCACTGGCCGTCTGGCGGCAGGGGCACTTCCTCAATTTCAACGGCCTGACCCGCTGGGTGTCCACCCTATGGCCCTTCCTGACCCTGCCGTTCCTGCTCCTGACCAGCCGTCGACCGTAGACTGGCATGCGCTGTCGCTGGCCGAGGCCGAAGCGCGGCTCGACGTCAGCAGCACCGCCGGCCTGAGCGAGGCGGAGGCCGCCGAACGCCTGCGCCGGCACGGTCCGAACCGGCTCAGCGAACGGCCGGGCAAGCCGGCCTGGCGACGCTTCGCAGAACAACTGAAGCAGCCGCTGGTGCTGGTGCTGATCGCCGCCGGCGGCATCACCGCCGGACTCGGCGAATGGGTGGACGCCAGCGTGATTCTCGGCGTCGTGCTGGTCAATGCCGTCATCGGCTACTGGCAGGAAGCGCAGGCGGAAGGCGCGCTGGCGGCACTGGCGCGCAGCGTGGCGATGCCGGTTACGGTGCGGCGCGGCGGACACAAGCGACCGTTGCCGGCGGCCGAACTGGTGCCCGGCGACGTCGTGGTTCTGGCTGCCGGCGACCGGCTGCCGGCCGACCTGCGCCTGGTTCACCACAAGGAACTGCACACCGACGACTCGCTGTTGACCGGCGAATCGCTGCCGGTCGCCAAGCACACCGCGCCACTCGCGGCCGACACCATCCTCGCCGAGCGCGGCAACATGGCTTACGCTGGAACTACCGTCGTCGCCGGGCAGGGCACCGGCCTGGTGATCGCCACCGGCGACGCCACCGAAACCGGCCGCATCGCCGACCTGATGGCCAGCACCCCGGACCTGACGACACCGCTGACGCGCAAGATGGCCACGTTTTCCGGCTGGCTGCTGTGGGCCATCGGCGCGCTGGCCATGGTCACCTTCGGCATCGGCCTGGCACGCGGCGAAGCGGCGTTCGACATGTTCATGGCCGCCGTCGCGCTCGCCGTCGGCGCCATTCCGGAAGGGCTGCCGGCGGCGGTCACCGTCACGCTGGCGATCGGCGTCGCCCGCATGGCCCGGCGGCGCGCCATCATTCGCCGCCTGCCGGCGGTCGAGACGCTGGGCAGCACCACCGTCATCTGCTCGGACAAAACCGGCACGCTGACCGAAAACGCGATGACCGTGCGCATCGTCTGGTGCGCCGGCCAGGGCCACACGCTGGATGGCCACGGCTACCACCCGGAGGGCGGCATCACCCGCGACGGCATGCCCGCCGCCATCTCCGGCGCGCTGCGCGAATGCCTGGTCGCCGGCACCCTGTGCAACGACGCCGGCCTGCACCGCGAAGGCGGTCACTGGAAAATCACCGGCGACCCGACCGAAGCGGCGCTGCTGGTCGCAGCGCGCAAGGGCGGGCTCGACGAACACACCCTCGGCGCCCTGTTTCCGCGCCAAGACGAACTGCCCTTCAGCGCCGACCGCCAGTACATGGCCACCGCGCATGGCGGCGACGGCGCCGCCGTGGTCTACGTCAAGGGCGCGCTGGAGCGCCTGCTGCCGCACTGCGTCGACCAGCTGGGCGGCGATGGCCAGCCGGTGGCGGTCGACCCGGCCATCGTCGAGGCGGCGGCGCAGGCGCTGGCCGGACAAGGCATGCGCGTGCTGCTGCTGGCGCGGCGCGTTTTTGCCCTAAATTCGCCGTTGACCGCAACCGACGTCGACCGGCTGACCCTGCTCGGCCTGGTCGGCATGATCGACCCGCCGCGCCAGGCAGTCGTCGCAGCGATTCGCCACTGCCATTCGGCCGGCATCCGGGTCAAGATGATCACCGGCGACCACGCCGCGACGGCACTGGCCATTGCCGGCCAGATCGGCATTCCCGGCAAACGGGCGCTGACCGGCCGCGAACTGGCGGCGCTCGACGACGCGGCGCTGGTCGCGGCGGCGCACGAAATCGACGTCTTCGCCCGCGTCGAACCCGAGCAGAAGCTGCGCCTGGTGCGTGCCCTGCAGACGCGCGGCGAGGTGGTGGCGATGACCGGCGACGGCGTCAACGACGCCCCGGCCCTCAAGCAGGCCGACATCGGCATCGCCATGGGCCTTGGCGGCACCGAGGTGGCCAAGGAGGCGGCGGCGATGGTGCTGACCGACGACAACTTCGCCAGCATCGAGGCGGCGGTCGAGGAAGGGCGGGGGGTCTGGGACAATCTGGTGAAATTCATCACGTGGACGCTGCCGACCAACTTCGGCGAGGGTCTGGTCATCGTCGCCGCCATCGTCTTCGGCAGCACGCTGCCGATCACACCGCTGCAGATTCTGTGGATCAACATGACGACCGCCGTGCTGCTCGGCCTGACCCTGGCCTTCGAGCCCATCGAGCGCGGCATCATGCAGCGCTCGCCGCGCCGGCTGGCGACGCCGGTGCTCGACGGCGCGCTGATCCGCCGCATCGTGCTGGTGTCGCTGCTACTGCTCGGCGGCGCCTTCGGCCTCTTCCTGCGTGAACTGGCGCAGGGCCACACGCTGGCCGAAGCACGGACGGTTGCGGTCAACGTCTTCGTGCTGACCGAAATGCTCTACCTGTTCAACTGCCGCTCGCTGACGCGCAGCTTCTGGAGCCTCGGCGTTTTTTCCAACCTGTGGGTCTGGGGCGGCCTGGCGACGATGGCCGCCCTGCAGTTGCTGCTGACCTACTGGCCGCCGCTGAACGCGGTCTTCCAGACGGCGCCGATCGGCCTCGCCGAATGGGGTGAAATCTTCGCTTTCGCCTGGCTCTGCTCGCTGATCGTCGGGCTGGAAAAATACTGGGCGGCGTTTCACGTGAAACGCGCGGCAAAATCAGCCTGAGAAGACCGGCAGCGCGAGAAAGAGCTTGATCACGATAGCGTTGGCGATGTCGATGAAGAAGGCGCCGACCATCGGCACAACAAGAAAGGCCAGGGCCGACGAGCCGAAGCGGTCGGTCACCGCCTGCATGTTGGCGATCGCCGTCGGCGTCGCCCCCAGACCGAAACCGCAATGCCCGGCGGCGATCACCGCGGCGTCGTAATTGCGCCCGAGCACCGGGAAGGTGACGAAGATCGCGTAGGCGACCATCAGCAGCGCCTGCCCGAACAACAGGCCGAACAGCGGCAGGGCCAGCGCCGACAATTCCCACAGGCGCAGCGTCATCAGCGCCATGGCCAGGAAGAGGGCGAGCGAGACGTTGCCGAGCACCGACACGGCGCGCTCGAAGACGTCGTACCAGCCGACCGCACTCAGACCGTTGCGCAGCAGGACGCCGACGAACAGCACGCAGACGAAGGCGGGCAGGGCCAGCAGACTGCCGGCCAGTCCGCGTGAAATGGCCTGGCCGGCGAGCAGGCAGATCGAGATCAGAGCCAGCGTCTCGATCAGCGCCGGCGCCGTGATCAGGCGCACTTCGTGCGGTTTTTCAAACGTGTTCTCAGCCTCACCGTCCGCACCGGCTGCCGGCAGCGTCACCCGGCGCAGCAGGAACTTGGCCACCGGGCCGCCCAGCACGCCGCCGAGCACCAGCCCGAAGGTTGCGCAGGCCAGCGCGATTTCAGTCGCCGACACGACCCCGTATTGTTCGGCGAACACCGTGCCCCAGGCAATGCCGGTCCCATGCCCGCCGGAGAGCGCGATCGACCCGGCAAGCAGGCCGAAGAACGGCGACTGGCCGAGCGCCAGCGCCAGCAGCAGGCCGGTGATGTTCTGCAGAACGAGGAAACCGAGGACGACGGCAAGGAAGATCAGCAGTGGCCGGCCGCCCCTGCGCAGGCTGGCGAGGTCGGCATTGAGGCCGATGCAGGCGAAAAAGGTCAGCATCAGCGGCGCGCTGAGGCTGGTGTCGTACTGCACCCTGAAGTCAAAACCGGTGCGCAGAACCAGCATCAGCAACGCCACCAGCAACCCACCGGCCACCGGCTCGGGAATGGTATAGGCAGCCAGCCAGCGCACGCGCGTCACCAGCAGCTGCCCAAGCAAGAGCACCGCCGAAGCGGCGACCAGCGTTCCATAAACGTCTAGTTCGAGCATGGCGGTCGGCTATTCAGAATGGAATGACTGCATTTTCGCGCAGTTCGCCGGACGCGGGAACTATAATTCCCAACCCCAAGGAGGAAAGATGAGCTATTTCAAACACCACGTCTTTTTCTGCTGCAATCAGCGCGAGCCGGGCGAGACCTGCTGCAACGCGCATGGCGCCAGCGCCCTGCAGGCCTACGCCAAGGACCGCATCGGCCAGCTCAAGATGAAGGGCGCCGGCAAGGTGCGCATCAACAAGGCCGGCTGCCTGGACCGCTGCGACGAGGGCCCGGTCATGGTCGTCTACCCGGAAGCTGTCTGGTACACCTACGTCGACAAGGAAGACGTCGAGGAAATCATCCAGGAACACCTGGTCCATGGCCGCGTCGTGGAGCGCCTGAAGATATGAAAGCCCCGGAAGAGAAAATCCTGATCGACGGCCCGGCCGGCAAGATCGACCTCATCATGGAGCGCCCCGACGCGCCGCGCGGCATCGCGCTGATCGCCCACCCGCACCCGATGGGCGGCGGCGCCAACACCAACAAGGTCGCCTACACGCTGGCGCGCACCTTCGTCGCCCTCGGCTACGCCGCCTTCCGCCCAAATTTCCGCGGCGTCGGCGGCACCGAAGGCGTCCATGACGAAGGCCGCGGCGAAACCGACGACCTGCTCGCCGTACTCGAAGACGCCAAGTGCCGTTGCGGCAACCTGCCGGTGGCGCTCGCCGGCTTCTCCTTCGGCGCCTACTGCCAGACCCGCGTCGCCAAGCGGTTGCAGGAAGCCGGCCACCCGGCGCAGCGCCTGGTGCTGGTCGGCACCGCCGCCGGTTTCGTCGAAGGCACCCGCCAGTACGACACGGAAGCCGTGCCACACGACACCATCGTCATCCACGGCTCGGCCGACGAGACGGTGCCGCTGGCCAACGTCTTCGACTGGGCGCTGCCGCTCGACCTGCCGGTCGTCGTCGTGCCCGGCGCCGACCACTTCTTCCACCGCCGCCTGCACGTCATCCGCGACGTCATCAACCGCGCGTGGCGGCACTAAGCGCCAGCGAACTCCGCAAGAGTTATTCCGGCACCGAGGTGGTCGCCGGCCTTTCGTTCGCCGTCGAACCGGGCCGCTGCTTCGGCCTGCTCGGGCCGAACGGGGCGGGCAAGACGACCACCCTGCGCCTCTGCCTCGGGTTAACCGCGCCCGAGAGCGGTGCCGTCAGCCTCAACGGCTACACCATCCCGGATGAGGCGCAGAAGGCGCGGGCGCGCGTCGGCGTCGTGCCGCAGTTCGACAACCTCGACCCCGATTTCACGGCCAGCGAGAACCTGCTCGTCTTCGGCCGTTATTTCGGCTTGGCCGACGCCGATGTCCGCGCCCGCATCCCGCAGCTGCTCGACTTCGCCGGCCTCGGCAGCAAGGCCGACGCGCGCATCGCGACGCTGTCCGGCGGCATGAAGCGGCGCCTGACACTGGCCCGGGCGCTGGTCAACGACCCCGACATCGTCTTTCTCGACGAACCGACTACCGGCCTCGATCCGCAGGCCCGCCACCTGATCTGGGACCGCCTCAAGCAGCTCAAGTCGGCCGGCAAGACACTGATCCTGACCACGCATTTCATGGACGAGGCCGAGCGCCTGTGCGACACGCTGATCGTCATCGACCACGGGCGCAAGATCGCCGAAGGCAGCCCGCGCCAGCTGATCGCCGAGCACATCGAACCGCAGGTGGTCGAAGCCTACGACGAGGCCGGCGGCGACCTGCCGGCTTTCGTCGAAGCGCATCGCCATCTCGCCGGGCGCGTCGAGACCAGCGGCGAAACCGCCTTCTTCTACTGCAGCGATCCGCGCCCGCTGCTCGCCCGGCTGGCCGAGGCGCCCGGGCTGCGCTACGTGCACCGCGCCTCGAATCTCGAAGACGTCTTCATCAAGCTGACCGGGCGCGAACTGCGCGACTGAACTCCGTCGGTGACAGGGGCTTTTCGTTCAGCGCATGATCAATATGCTGTTCGCCAAGCCGTCACACCACTCCCGGGCGGACAAAATTCACTTCGCCGTCGATCTACCGTTCACGGATGTGATGACGATGGTGAAATCCAGTCTGGCCAATGTGGCATCAAGCAGGCGCTGGCGGCTCTAGCCGAATAGCTACCCACCGCCAAATCCTAATCAAAAAACCAAAAAAGGCCCGCTAACAACCGCTGGATCAACTCTCCAAGAAATTGATCTGCGGCAAGCGTTGTCGACTTCCCCGGCCTATAATTCAACTGAATAATGACTAGACGGTCAGTAATTAACTGGGTGATTTATGGAACGTGGGCGTTTTCGGAAGGTTTTCATTTTTGGCCTTTTTTTGGCGTTGACCGCAACTGGCGGGTACTTCCTCTATCAGCAGCGTCCGGCGGGATTGCCGGCGGGTTTTGCGTCCGGCAACGGGCGGCTGGAGGCGACCGAGGTAGATGTAGCCACCAAGATTGCCGGGCGTCTGGCCGAGCTGGGGCCGCGCGAGGGTGACATGGTGGCGGCGGGGGCCGTGGTGGCGCGGCTGGATGCAGACGATCTGCGCGCCCAGTTGCGGGCGGCCGAGGCGCAGGTGGTGCAGGCGCGCAGGGCGGTTGAGGAGTCGCAGGCCGGGGTGCGCAAGTCGCGTACCGATGTGTCGCTGGCGGGCAAGACCTTGAAGCGCTCGGAAAGCCTGGTCGAGAAGGGCTTTATCAGCAAGAGCAAACTGGATACCGACCAGACCGGCATGGAGGGCGCGATGGCCGGGATGGATCAGGCGCAGAGCCGGGTGGCCGAGACGGAGGCGGCGCTGGCTGCGGCCGTGGCCAAGGTGGAGAGCTTGCAGGCGAACCTGAACGATACCTCGCTGAAATCGCCGATTTCCGGCCGCGTGCTCTACCGGCTGGCCGAGCCGGGCGAGGTGCTGGCGGCGGGCGGCAAGGCGCTGACGCTGCTCGATCTTTCCGACATGTACATGACGATCTACCTGCCGACCGACAAGGCCGGGCAGGTGGCGCTGAACAGCGAGGCGCGCATCGTGCTCGATGCCTTGCCGGGGCAGCCGATTCCGGCGCTGGTCAGCTTCGTGGCGCCGAAGGCGCAATTCACGCCGCGTGAAGTGGAAACGCGCACCGAGCGCGAAAAGCTGATGTTCCGCATCAAGGTCAAGCCCGACCCGGCCTGGCTGGCGGCGCATCGCGATCTGGCCAAGGGTGGGCTGCCGGGCGTCGCCTACGTGCGCCTCGACGCCAATGCGCCGTGGCCGGCCAACCTCCAGATCGACGGGAAGTAAATCATCATGGACCGCGTGCCGGTCGCCAAGCTTGCCGGCGTCAGCCACCGCTATGGCGCGGTGACGGCGCTGGAGGCGGTCGATGTGAGTTTGCCGGCCGGCTGCATGGTCGGCCTGATCGGGCCGGATGGCGTCGGCAAGTCGTCGCTGCTGGCGCTGGTTTCCGGGGCGCGGCAGATTCAGACGGGCAAGGTTGAAGTGCTGGGCGGCGACATCGGCGAGCGCCGTTTTCGCGCTTCGGTGCAACCGCGCATCGCCTACATGCCGCAGGGGCTGGGCCGGAATCTGTACCCGACGCTATCGGTGTTCGAGAACGTCGATTTCTTCGGCCGCCTCTTCGGGCAGGGCAAGCGCGAGCGCGAGCAGCGTATCGCCGAACTGCTGGCCAGCACGGGTTTGTCACCCTTCCGCGACCGGCCCGCCGCCAAGTTGTCGGGCGGCATGAAGCAGAAGCTCGGCCTGTGCTGCGCGCTGATCCACGATCCCGACCTGTTGATTCTCGATGAGCCGACGACCGGCGTCGATCCGCTGTCGCGCCGCCAGTTCTGGGAGCTGATCGACAGCATCCGCGCCCGCCGGCCGGGCATGAGCGTGCTGGTGGCGACGGCCTACATGGAAGAGGCCGAGCGCTTCGACTGGCTGGTGGCGATGGATGACGGCAAGGTGATCGGCACCGGCACGCCGGCCGAACTGCGGGCGCAGACCGGGCAGACGACGCTCGACGGCGCCTTCATACGCCTGCTGCCCGAGGAGCGCCGGCAGGCGCACCATGAATTGGTGATTCCGCCGCGCGTGGACGATGGCGGCGTTTACGCCATCGAGGCCGATGGCCTGTCGCAGCGTTTTGGCGACTTTACGGCGGTCGACCGCGTCAGCTTCAAGATCGAGCGCGGCGAGATTTTCGGCTTTCTCGGTTCGAATGGCTGCGGCAAGACGACGACGATGAAGATGCTGACCGGCCTGCTGCCGCCCACCGATGGCGCGGCCAAGCTGTTCGGCAAGGCGGTCGATGCAAGCGATCTCGAAACACGCAAGCAGGTCGGCTACATGTCGCAGTCCTTCTCGCTGTACGGCGAACTGACTGTGCGCGCCAACCTCGATCTGCACGCGCGGCTCTTCCATCTGTCGGACGACCGGCGCGGCCCGCGTCTTACGGAGCTGATGCAGCGTTTCGGGCTGGAACCCTACGCCGACAAGGCCGCCGCGGAACTGCCGCTCGGCATCCGCCAGCGCCTGTCGCTGGCCGTGGCGGTGGTGCATGAGCCGAAACTGCTGATCCTCGACGAGCCGACTTCCGGCGTCGACCCAGTGGCGCGCGACGAATTCTGGGCACTGCTGGTCGAGCTGTCGCGCGGGCAGGGCGTCACCATCTTCATCTCAACGCACTTCATGAACGAGGCCGAGCGCTGCGACCGCATTTCTCTGATGCACGCCGGCAAGGTGCTGGCCAGCGACACCCCGGCTGGCCTCTGCGTGGCGCGTGGGCAGCCGGATCTTGAGGCGGCGTTCATCAGCTATCTGGAAGAGGCGACGGGGGTCGAAAAAGCGCCTGTTGCGGTCGACCCCGAAAAACAGGCAAAAATGGAGGTCGACCGCAGCAGCAACAAAGCCGGGCCGAGTGCTGGCCAAAGCGCCTTCAGCATGCGCCGCCTGCTTGGCTACGCCTACCGCGAGGCGCTGGAACTGCGCCGCGACCCGATCCGCCTGGCTTTCGCCTTGCTCGGCTCGGTGCTGCTGATGTTCGTGCTCGGTTTCGGCATCTCGCTCGATGTAGAGGGCCTGCGCTTCGCCGCGCTGGACCGCGACCAGTCGCCGGAAAGCCGCGCCTACATCCAGAACATCGCCGGTTCGCGTTATTTCATCGAGCGCCCGCCGATCCTCGATGACGCCGATCTCGACCGCCGCATGCGAAACGGCGAGCTGGCGCTGGCCATCGACATTCCCGCCGACTTCGGCCGCGATCTGCGGCGCGGCCACTGGCCGGAAGTCGGTGTCTGGGTCGATGGTGCCATGCCGTATCGCGGCGAAACCGTGCGCGGTTACATGCAAGGCATGCACCTGCAATACGTACAGCAGATCATCCGCGAGGCGACCGGCGTCGAGACCGACTACCCGGTCAATATCGTTTCCCGCTACCGCTACAACCAGGATTTCAAGAGCATCTACGCGATGGTGCCGGCGGTGATTCCGATCCTGCTGATCTTCATCCCGGCCATCCTGATGGCGCTCGGCGTCGTGCGCGAGAAGGAGCTTGGCTCGATCACCAACCTCTACGTAACGCCGGTGACGCGGCTCGAATTCCTGCTCGGCAAGCAGTTGCCGTACATCGTCGTGGCGCTGATCAGCTTCGTGCTGCTGGTCATCCAGTCGCAACTGATGTTCCATGTGCCGATCAAGGGCAGCCTGCTGGCGCTGAGTTTCGGCGCTTTTCTGTACGTGATCGCCACCACCGGTTTCGGCCTGCTGATCTCGACCTTCACCACCACGCAGATTGCTGCGCTGTTCGGCACGGCGATCCTGACCATCCTGCCCACCGTCAGCTTTTCCGGGCTGACGACGCCGGTGGCGGCGCTGGAAGGCGCGAGCTACTGGATCGGCCAGTTCTTCCCGGCCAGTTATTTCCTGATCGTCAGTCGCGGCACCTTCACCAAGGCGCTCGGCTTTGCCGACCTGTGGCCGCAGTTCATCGCGCTGGCCTGCTTCATCCCGGTGCTGACGGCGCTGTCGGTGGCGCTGCTCAGGAAGCAGGAGAAATAGCCATGCGCTTCGCCACGCTGTCCACGACGTTTTCAAATATCTACCGCCTGGGCTTGAAGGAACTGCAAAGCCTGCGCGCCGACAAGGTGCTGCTAATCCTGATCTGCTGGGCGTTTTCGGGGGCGATCTACACGGCGGCGACCGGCGCCTCGCAGGAGTTGCGCAACGCGCCGATCGCGGTGGTGGACGAAGACCAGTCGCCTTTGTCGCGGCGCATCGTCGGCGCGTTTTACCCGCCTTATTTCCGTCCACCGCAACAGACGACGCTGGCCAAGCTGGACAAGGGCATGGATTCCGGCCGTTTCAACTTCACGCTGGTCATCCCGCCCAATTTCCAGCACGACGTGGAGACCGGGCGCAAACCAGACATCCAGCTCAATATCGACGCGACGATCATGAGCCAGGCGTTCATCGGCGCTACCTACATCAAGACCATCGCGCTCGGCGAAGTGAACGAATACCTGACCGGCACCCGTGACGCGACCGAGACACCAATCAAGCTGACCACCCGCGTACGCTTCAATCCCAACCTGATCGGCGTCTGGTTCGGCGGCGTCATGGAACTCATCAACAACGTCACCATGCTGACCATCATCCTGGTCGGCGCCGCCTTCATCCGCGAGCGCGAGCACGGCACCATCGAGCATCTGCTGGTGATGCCGCTGACGCCGTTCGAGATCATGATGGCGAAAATCTGGGCCAATGGGCTGGCGGTGCTGGTCGGCGTCACCTTCGCGCTGCTGGTGATGGTGCAGCAGGTGCTGAAGGTACCGATTGCCGGTTCCGTACCGCTGTTTCTGGCGGCAGCGGCCTGCTACCTGTTCGCGGCGGCGTCCATCGGCATCTTCCTCGGTACGCTGGCCCGCTCGATGCCGCAGTTCGGCCTGCTCGTCATTCTCAGCATCATCCCGCTGCTGTTGCTCTCGGGGGGCGTCTCGCCGCGCGAGAGCATGCCGCCGCTGGTGCAGCACATCATGCTCGGCGCGCCGACCACCTACTTCGTCCGCCTGGCGCAGGCCATCCTCTACCGGGGGGCGGGCTTCGACGTGATCTGGCGCGACCTGCTGGCGATGACCGGCGTCGGCGCCTGCTTCTTCACGCTGGCGCTGCTGCGCTTCCGCAAAGCCGTGACGCAGTCCCAGGTCTGATCAGATCTGGCTGGGCAGATCCTGCTTCTTGGCGTTGAATTCCTGATCGGTCAGGATGCCTTTCTGGCGCAGCTCGGCCAGTCGCTCGATCTTGACGAAGATATCGTCCTTCTGGCTTGACGCGGCACCGGCGTAGGGAGCCGAGTAGGCCGCGTTCACGGTCGGCTGGGTGAAATTCTGCGGTACGGGAGCGATGAAGTTTTGCTGTGGCTAGGGTAGCCATAGCCGCTGACGATCGGCAGGCTGCTAATGCCGATAGTGCCGTACTGGCTGGAGAAGGTCAGCGAATCATTGCCACCCTCTTGCTGCGTAACGTCGCCGATCTGGTGGTCGAGCGTGGCGCAATCCGTGGTCTGACCGGAATGGCGCTAAGTCAAGTAACATTTGCGGATCCAGCCCAGCACACCGTGGGACTAAACATCTAGAATGACAGCACTCCCAACCCGACACCCGCGGAGGCCCGCCATGCAAACCCGTTCCCCGTCATTCCCGCTGCGCACCCTTACCCTCGCGCTGGCCGCGCTGGCGCTGCCGGCGGCAGCCGCGCCCACCGTCTATGAAATGCGCCTGATGACCCACGCCAGCATGGGCGCCGGTGGCATGGGCAGCCTCATGAGCATGCTGGGCGGGGGCGGTGGTGGCAGCAGCGTCAGCCACAACATGGACCTGCGCCTGACCGCGCCGGGCGACCTGCCGGCCGACTACCAGGCAGCGCACACGGTGCCGGACGCCATGCGCATCGGGCCGCAACTGCCGCTGCAGGGCGAGCGCCGGTCAGGCGGCGGCGGTACCGAGGGCGAGCCGGACGGTCGCGTACTGATCTACTGGGGCTGCTCGCCGACGGTGGCGAAAGGCCAGCCGGAAGTCATCGATTTCCGCGCCATGACCGGCAAGGTGCCGCCCGAGATCCAGGCGATGGCGCGCCAGAGCCGCAGCCAGGGCAAGGCACCGCGCGATGCCTCGCTGCCGCCGCGCTCGATCGGCTGGCCGCAGGGCGACCAGAGCTATCGCGGCATCCCGGAAGGCGCCTCGGCGGTCGGCGACCATGTCGTCAAGGCCAACTTCATGAAGGACGACATCCGCTTCGCGCTGACGCCGGCCCTCGACTTCCTCGAACCCATGGGCCTCAAGGCGCAGGCGAGCGATCTCAAGGCAGCCATCCCGCTGACCTGGAACGCGCTGAACCGCGCCCGCGGCTACGACCTGCAGGCGGTATCCGCCGGCAACGACAAGGACGTCGTGATCTGGCTCGCCGCCCGCAACAAGAGCCCGATGCTGCCGGCCAGCCAGCGCGAGTGCACGATCCCCGAAGGCATTTTCGCCAAGGGCGAGATGGCGATGCTGACCGGCATCGCGCACGGACCGGTGCAGGGTTATTCCTACCCGCCGCAGAAGCCGGGCGAGAAGAAGCCGCTGATCTGGACGGCGACGGTCAACGTCAGCGCCTTCGACAGCGTCATGCTCGGCATGGAGATGGCCGCCGCCGGCGCCGCCCAGGATGCCGCGACGCCCGGTGTCGGCACCTTGCTGAAGGGCCTGTTCGGACGATGAGCGGCATTTGGCGATGGACGCGACCGTGACAGCGGGCACCATCCGCTCCCCGGTCGTCGGCTGGTTTCCGGTCTGGCGGCGCAACTTCCTCGTCTGGAAAAAGCTGGCGCTGCCGTCCATCCTCGGCAATCTGGCCGACCCGCTGATCTACATGCTCGGCCTCGGCTACGGGCTGGGCGCCATGCTGCCGGAAATCGCCGGCCAGTCCTACGTCGCCTTCCTCGCCGCCGGCACGGTCTGCGCCTCGACGATGAACGCCGCCACCTTCGAGGCGCTGTATTCGGCCTTCTCGCGCATGCATGTCCAGAAAACCTGGGATGCCATCCTCAACACGCCTCTCGGCCTCACCGACGTCGTCGCCGGCGAGCTGTTCTGGGCGGCGACCAAGTCGCTGTTCTCCGGCGCGGCCATCCTCGTCGTCATCACCGCGCTCGGCCTGACCAACGGCCCGCTGGCGCTGTGGGCGCTGCCGGCCATCGTCCTCACCGGGCTCGCCTTCGCCGCCCTCGGGCTGATCTGGAACGCGCTGGCGCCATCCTACGATTTCTTCATGTACTACTTCACGCTGTTCATCACGCCGATGACGCTGATCTCCGGCGTCTTCTTCCCGACCGACCAGCTGCCCGGCTGGCTGGCGACGATCGGCGGCTGGCTGCCGCTGGCCCAAGGCGTGGCTTTAGTGCGACCGCTGCTCGCCGGGCAGCTGCCGGCCAATGCCCTGATGCACATCATGGCGCTGCTGGCAACGACTGGCGTAGCCTTCACCATCGCCCTGCGCCTGACGCGCCGCCGCCTGCTCAAGTAAAATCCGCCGATGCCCCAGATCCTGATCGTGTTCACCAACTGCCCGGACGAAGCCAGCGCCAACACCATCGCGCTCGCCCTCGTCGAAGCGAAACTGGCCGCCTGCGTCAATATCCTGCCGCGCGTCCAGTCGGTCTACTGCTGGCAGGGCAGCGTCGAATCGGCGACGGAAATCCCCCTGTTCATCAAGTCGACCGCAGCCAACTACGCCGCGCTCGAAAACATGATCCGCCAGCACCATCCCTACGACGTGCCGGAAATCATCGCGCTGCCGGTCACGCACGGATTGCCGGCCTACCTGAACTGGGTGGCGGCGGAAACGATCCAAAGATGATGCGTACCCTGTTTTTCCTCCTCGCCTTCCTGATCCCGCTCGCCCATGCCGAGGAATTCCTCGACCCGGCCGTCGCCTTCAAGCCCACGGCGCGCGCGCTCGACGCACAGACCATCGAGGTCGCCTTCGCGATCGCCAAGGGCTATTACCTCTACCGCGACAAGTTCCGCTTCGCCGTCGACGGCGACAGCGTCACGCTCGGCACGCCGGTCTTTCCCAAGGGCAAGGAAAAGGACGACGAAAACTTCGGCAAGGTCGAGGTCTTCTACAAGCACATCGCCATCCGCCTGCCGGTCGAGCGCAACGCCTCGGGCGTGTTGCCGCTCAAGCTCAACGTCACCTCGCAGGGCTGCGCCGATGCCGGCGTCTGCTACCCGCCGCAGACGCAGACGGTCAGCGTCGAACTGCCGGCCGCCGGCAGCATGGCAGCAGCGCCGGTTGCGGTCGACGCCGACGAAAGCGGCAAAATCGCCGGGATCCTGCGCAACGCCGGCTTCTGGGCCAATCTCGCCTTCTTCTTCATCGCCGGCCTCGGCCTGGCGCTGACGCCCTGCGTTCTGCCGATGATCCCCATCCTCTCCGGCATCATCGCCGGGCAGGGGCACAAGAACTCGCACGCCCGCGGCTTCGCGCTGTCGCTCGCCTACGTGCTCGGCATGGCGGTGACCTACGCCGCCGCCGGCATCGCCGCCGGGATGACCGGCACGCTGCTCTCGGCCGCGCTGCAGAACGCCTGGGTGCTCGGCGCCTTCGCGCTGGTCTTCGTCGTCCTCTCGTTCTCGATGTTCGGCTTCTACGAACTGCAACTGCCGGTCGCCTTGCAGAGCAAGCTGTCCGAGGAATCCGGCCACCTGCAGGGCGGGCGCGGCATCGGCGTCTTCGCCATGGGCGCCTTGTCGGCGCTGATCGTCGGCCCCTGCGTCGCCGCGCCGCTGGCCGGTGCGCTGCTCTACATTGGCCAGACCGGCGATGCGGTGCTCGGCGGCACCGCGCTGTTCGTCATGGCGCTCGGCATGGGCGTACCGCTGATCGCCGTCGGCACCGCCGGCGGTTCGCTGCTGCCCAAAACCGGTCCATGGATGGAAGCGGTCAAGAAAGGCTTCGGCGTCCTGCTGCTGGCCACCGCCGTCTGGCTGGTGTCGCCGGTGATTCCACCGGTCGCCGCGATGCTGGCGTGGGCGGCGCTGCTGATCATCCCGGCCATCTTCCTGCACGCGCTCGACCCGCTGCCACCGCATGCCAGCGGCTGGCAACGCTTCTGGAAGGGCATCGGCATCGTCATGCTGCTGACCGGTGCCGCACTGCTGATCGGCGCCCTGGCCGGCAGCCGCGACCCCCTGCAACCACTGGCGAATCTGCGCGGGCAGGCGCTGGCGGCGCAGGAACAGAAGCTGCCGTTCGAGCCGGTGCGCTCGCTCGCCGAACTGGACGCCCGGCTGGATGCGGTCGACCGCCCGGTGATGCTCGATTTCTATGCCGACTGGTGCGTCTCGTGCAAGGAAATGGAGCGCTATACCTTCGCCGACCCGGCGGTGCGCGAAAAAATGGCCGGCTTCAAGCTGCTCAAGGCCGATGTCACCGCCAACACGCCGGAAGACAAGGTGCTGCTCGCCCGCTTCGGCCTCTACGGCCCGCCCGGCATCATCTTCTTCGACCGCAGCGGTAAGGAAATCGCCGGCCTGCGCGTCGTCGGCTTCCAGGAAGCCGCACTCTTCGTCAAGCAGCTGGCACGGGCCGCCGGCTGACGCGGCGCAGCGAGAAAACGGCGAAGACGAGGCCGAACACGAGGCCGGCCAGCACGTCGAGAAAGACATGCTGGCGAATGGCCAAGGTGGACCAGACGATGGCCGCGCACAGCAGCCAGCTCGACGCGGCGAAAACCGGCGGCGCGCCGATGCTCTTGAGCAGATGCCCGAGCCAGACAGCGGAAAACACGGCGGTCGCCACATGCAGGGAAGGGCAGGCGTTGCCGGCGAGATCGATGCCCTTGATCATGGCGACGCCCGCATGGCCAGCCCAATCGACATCGGCGTGCGGCACGGCGGTCGGCCACAGCCAGAAGATCGCCAGGCCGCTCAGGCAAAGGACGGCGATCCCGCAGGCGTAGATGACCAGCTGGCGCAGGTCGGCCAGGAAGGCCGGCGGCAGCGAAACGTAGAACCAGAGCGAGGCATAGATGGCGAACGCGGCCGGTGTGGCGGGGATCCAGGTATCGACCACGGTCAGCGGCATGACCGTCACCGACCCGCCCGGATGCTGCAGCACGCCGAAGTAGCCCCAGAAAAATAGCAGCATGAAGATCACCGTCCCGCCGGCCTTGAGCGGCCAGAGGGTGGAAAAGCGACGGCACGCCTGCTGCTGCCAGGACAACACCTCGGTTACCGGCAACGGGGCAGGCGCGGGGGACGGAATGGGCGTCAACTCGGGCGGAAATCTCGGCAAGCAATGGACCATCCTACCGCAAGGCTGTGGAAAACGGTGTTTTTCGGCTAAAATTCATGGTCTTATGAATTCCCTAACCGTAATTCGCGAGTTTCTCGACGGCCGCCTGGGCGTCCCGCCCGAGCAGGTGGTCCCCGAAGCGACGCTGGCCGCGCTCGGCGTCGACTCCCTGATGATGCTCGAACTGGTGTTCGAGTTCGAGGACCGTTTCGGCATCGCGCTCGCCAAGGACCTGAAGAGTCCCAAGACCGTCGGCGACATGGTGGCGCTGATGGAACGCCTGCGCAGCGAAAAAAGCTGAAGGCATGAGCCCGCGTCGCGTCGCAATCACCGGACTCGGTCTGGTCAGTCCCTTCGGCGGTGATCTCGCCGATTTCTTCGCGCGCCTGCTGGCCGGCGAATCGGCCATCCGCCTGCTGCACACCAACGACCTGCCGCGGCCGCTGAGCATGCCCTTCGCCGGCTGCCCCGGTTTTGACGCCGAGGCGGCGCTCGGCCGCCCGCTCGCCGGCATGCTCGACCGCTTCGCCCAGCTCGGCGTCGCCGCCGCCTTTGCCGCCTGGGACGATGCCGGCCTGCCGCGTACAGCGCAAGGCGACGAGCGCGAGGACTGGGGCGTCGCCTGGGGCACCGCGCTGGGCGGCACCATGGCCTACGAAAAGGGTTACCGGGATCTCTGGCAGAACGGGCGGGAGCGCCTGTCGCCGCTGTCGCTCATCCACGGCCTGAACAATGCGGCCAACGCGCAGATTTCCATCCAGCTTAGCCTCGGCGGCGTCAGCATGAGCCATACCGTGGCTTGCGCCTCGTCGTCGATTGCCATCGGCGAAGCCTTCCGGCGCGTGCGCAGCGGCGAGGCCGCGGTCATGCTGGCCGGCGGCTCCGATACGCCACAGGCCTATGCCGTCGCCCGCGCCTGGGAAGCCCTGCGCGTGCTGGCGAACGCCGACGAAGCCAGTGCCCCTTACTGCTGCAGGCCGTTCGCGGCGGATCGCAGCGGGCTGGTGCTGGGCGAGGGCGGGGCGGCGCTGGTGCTCGAAGACTGGGAGCACGCGGTCGCCCGCGGCGCCGTCATCCACGGCGAACTGGCCGGCTACGGCACGACCTGCGACCACAGCCACCTGGTTCGTCCGGCCGCCGCCGGGCAGGTGCGTGCCCTGCGTGCGGCGCTGGCCGATGCCGGCCTCGGTACCGCCGACATCGACTACATCAACGCCCACGGCACGGCGACGCCGGAAGGCGACCCGGTGGAAATCGAGGCGCTGCGCAGCGTCTTCGGCGACCGCGCCGAACGCCTGGCGGTCAGCGCCACCAAGTCGCTGCACGGCCACCTGCTCGGCGCCGCCGGCGCGCTCGAGGCCATCATCACCGTCCTCGCCCTGCGCGAAGGCGCCATTCCGCCGACCGCTCATCTCGAACACCTCGACCCGGCTTGCGCCGGCGTCGATCACGTCGCCACGGCGCGCCACCAGCAGCCGCTGCGCGCCGCCCTCGCCAGCTCATTCGCCTTCGGCGGCAGCAACGCGGTGCTCGCGTTCCGCGCCGTCGCCGACCAACCCTGACGGATCATCCCGACATGCCTGCCAATCCAACCCCGGAAGCCGTTGCCGCGCTCCTGCCCGAAATCGCCGAGCTGGTCGTCAGCGCCCTCAATCTGGAAATCGCCGCCGGCACCATCGACCCCGACGCGCCGCTGTTCGGCGAGGGCCTCGGCCTCGATTCGATCGACATTCTCGAACTGGCGCTGGTCATCTCCAAGCGCTACGGCTTCCAGCTGCGTTCGGACAATGAGGACAACATCCGCATCTTCTCTTCGCTGCGCGCCCTGACGGCGCACATCGCGGCGCAACGGACGAAATGAGCGCAACGGGCGCCACCAGCCTGCTGCGCGGTACGGCCGTCGCCGGCCTGGCCGTGGCATGGGCGATATTCGCCCATCGCAACAGCGTCGGCGGCGCCTCCGGATTCTCCACCGCGCTCGCCGCGACACCGATCGTCATCGTCGCCGCCATTCTCCTGCGGCGGCTCGGCCACCCGCTGTGGATCGCCAGCGGCGGCCTGGCCGCGCTCGCCCTGCTGGCCTGGGCCTGGCCGCAACTGCGCGAGAACGGCGCGCTGCTTCATTACGTGGAACACGTCGGCACCAACCTGGCGTTCGCCGTCGTTTTCGGCCGCACCCTGGGCGCCGGCCACGAGCCGCTGATCACCCAGCTGGCGCGCTTCGCCCATCCCGAAGGCCTGTCGCCGGCCAAGCTCCGCTACACGCGGCAGGTCACCGTGGCGTGGACCGGCTTCTTCATCGCCACGGCCGTCGTGTCGAGCGGCCTCTTCCTGCTGGCGCCGGCCGCCGTCTGGTCGGTTTTCGCCAATTTCCTGACCCTGCCGCTGATCCTGCTGATGTTCGTCGTCGAGCATCTGTGCCGCTATCTTGTTCTGCCGCCGGCCGAGCGCGCCGGCATCACCGACACGATTCGCGCCTTCCGCGCCGGCCAGCAGCGCCAGGCGCCGCCGCCGGACCCGCGATGACCCTGGTGCCGCTGCTCGGGCACGCCGGCCTGGACGAGGTTTTCGCCTGGCGCCCGGAAGGGCCGGTCACCGTCCGCCATTTCCTCGCCGACGCCGCGGCGCTCGCCGCCTGTCTGCCGCCCGGGCGCCACCTGCTCAACGTCTGCCAGGACCGCTACCAATTCGCGGTCGGCCTCGCCGCCGGCCTGCTGAGCGGCCGCATCAGCCTGCAACCCTCCTCGCATTCGCCGGAGACGCTGCGCCAGATTCACGCTGCCTGCCCGGACGTCTGCTGCCTGTGCGACGGCGATTTCGCCAGCGGCGACCTGCCGCGCCTCGACTTTCCGGCGCTGGCTGCGGTCGACTCCGAAAAAGTGGCAAAAATCCCGGACGTGCCCGCCGACCAGCCGGCAATCCAGGTCTACACCTCCGGCTCCACTGGCCAGCCGCTGCCCTACCGCAAATCCTGGGGCTCGCTGGTCCGCAACGCCCGCGCCGAGGCCAGCCGCCTGAACGTCGCCGGACATGCCATCGTCGGCACGGTGCCGGCGCAACACATGTACGGCTTCGAATCGACCGTACTGCTGGCGCTGCACGGCAACGCGCCGTTCTGGTCGGACAAGCCCTTCTATCCGCAGGACATCGTCGCCGCGCTGGCCACCGTGCCGCAGCCGCGCCTGCTGGTCAGCACACCGTTCCACCTCGCGGCGCTGCTCGAATCCGGTCTCGAACTGCCGGCCGTCGACCTGCTGCTGTCGGCCACCGCGCCGCTCTCCGAGGAACTGGCGGCGGCCGCCGAAAGCCGTTTCCAGGCACCGCTGATCGAAATCTACGGCTGCACCGAAAGCGGCCAGATCGCCAGCCGGCGCACCACCGCCGGCCGCGCCTGGGAGCTGTTCGCCGACGTCCGCCTCGCGCAGGAAGGCGGACAGACCTTCGCCTGTGGCGGCCATGTCGAAGGCCGGCCGGCGCTGGCCGACGTCATCGAGATCCTCGCCGACGGCCGTTTCCTGCTGCACGGCCGCGATGCCGATCTGGTCAACATCGCCGGCAAGCGCACCTCGCTGGCCTACCTCAACCACCAGATCGCAAGCATCGCCGGTGTTCGCGACGCCGCCTTCTACCTGCCGGAAGAGGGGGCTGCCGCCGGCATCACGCGCCTGTGCGCCTTTGCCGTGGCGCCGGGGCTGGAAGTGCCGGCCCTGCTGCAGGCGCTGCGCGAGCGCATCGACCCGATCTTCCTGCCGCGTCCGCTGGTCCTGGTCGACCACCTGCCGCGCAACGGCGTCGGCAAGCTGCCGCTGGCCGCGCTGCAGGTGCTGCACGCCGCCCACGCCGGAAAAACACATGGCCGCCGCTGAGTTTCGCTGGGACGTGCCGGCCGACCATCCGGCCTTCACCGGGCACTTCCCCGGCCAGCCGATCGTCCCCGGCGTGCTGCTCCTCGACCGCGCGCTGGCTTTCGCCGCCCGCCTGCTGCCGGCCCCGCCCGCCGCCTGGCAGGTCGGCAACGCCAAGTTCCTCAGCCCGGCCGGCCCCGGCGAGACGCTGACCTTCCACCTCAGCGTCCGGCCCAACGGCAGCATCGCCTTCACCGTCAGCAGCGGCGAGCGCGAGGTGGCAAGCGGCGTCGTGACCCCGGCCAGCCAATGACGCGCCCGCCCGACACCGCGCCGGCCAGCGCCGACTGGGCGCAGCAGCCGGAACGCAGCAACCTGGCCATCCTGCGCCTGATGGTCTGGATTTCGCTGCGCCTCGGCCGCCGTGTCGGGCGCGTCGTCCTCTGCGCCATCGCCGCCTATTTCGTCCTCTTCGCCCCACGCGCCCGGCGCGCCAGCCGCGCCTACCTGGGCCGCGCGCTCGGCCGCCCGGCGACCTGGGCGGACGGCTTCCGCCATGTCTTCAGCTTCGCCAGCACCATCCACGACCGCATCTACCTGCTCAACGACCGCTTCGACCTGTTCGATATCGAAATCGTCGGCGCCGAGGCGCTGCACGCGGCGCTGGCGCAACAGCCGGGCGCGCTGCTGATCGGCGCCCATCTCGGCAGTTTCGAAGTGCTGCGCGCCGTCGGCCGCGGCCAGGCCGGGCTCAAGGTGGCGATGCTGATGTACGAGAAAAACGCGCGCAAGATCAACGCCACGCTGGCGGCGATCAACCCGGCCGCGAGCGACGACATCATCGCCCTCGGGCGCATGGATTCGATGCTGCAGGCCAGCGCCCGGTTGGAGCAGGGCTGCCTGGTCGGCATGCTGGCCGACCGCCGCCTCGGCGACGATGCCACGGTCGACTGCGAATTTCTCGGCAAAATGGCGCCGCTGCCGCTCGGCCCCTTCCGCACCGCCGCCATGCTGCGCCGGCCGGTATTCTTCATGACCGGCCTCTACCTCGGCGGCAACCGCTATCGCATCCATTTCGAGCCGCTCGCCGATTTCTCGGCGATCCCGCGCGGCGAACGCGACGCCGCCATCCGCGCGGCGATGCACGCTTACGCCGGGCGCCTGACGCATTTTTGCCGGATCGCGCCGTACAACTGGTTCAACTTCTTCGATTTCTGGCAGGAAAAACCATGAAGCGATTCTTCGCCGGCCTCCTCCTGCTGGCACTCGCGCTGCCGGCCAGCGCCGCCTTCGACATCGGCCAGCTGATGAACGACCTGGCCCGCAACCCCGGCGGCAAGGCGAAGTTCGTCGAGAAGAAATTCATCGCGCTGCTCGACAAGCCCGTCGTGTCGACCGGCGAACTCAGCTACAGCGCTCCCGACCGCCTGGAAAAACGCACCCTGACGCCGAAGCCGGAAACCCTGCGGCTCGACCGCGAGACGCTGAGCATCGAACGCGAACGCCAGAAGCTGACCATCAACCTCGGCAACCAGCCGGAAGCGCTCGCCTTCGTCGACAGCCTGCGCGGCACGCTGACCGGCAACCGGGCGGCGCTGGAGAAAAGCTACCTGCTGCATCTGTCTGGCACTCCGGATAAGTGGGTACTCACATTGCTGCCGAGTGACGAGAAGATTGCCGCCTTCGTCCAGCGCATCGTCGTCGCCGGCAGCCGCAACCAGATCCGCAGTATCGAGTACCTGCAGGGCGACGGCGACCGCTCGCTGATGCTGATCGAAGCGCTCGACAGCCGATGACCCGTCACGGCCGCCGCGCCTTCCTGCTCTGGCTGCTGGCCATGCTGGCCGGCACCGCCATCGTCTGGCACAGCCGCTTCAGCGCCGACATGTCCTTCTTCCTGCCGGCGCGGCCGACCGCCGAACAGCAGGTGCTGGTCGACCAGCTGAAGGAGGGCGCCGTCGCGCGCCTGCTGATGGTCGCCATCGAAGGCGGCGACGCCACGCAGCGCGCGGCACTGTCGCGCGACTTGCGCGGTCGACTCGCCAAAATGCCCGAATTCGCCGCGGTGCAGAACGGCGAAGCCGGCAGCCTCGATGCCGACCGTGACTTCCTGTTCCGCCACCGCTACCTGCTCAGCCCCGCCGTCACGCCCGAGCGGTTTACGGTCGACGGCCTGCGGACGGCGATTTCCGACAGCATCGACCGCCTCGCCTCGCCGGCCGGCATGATGCTGAAGCCGATGCTGGCGCGCGACCCGAGCGGCGAATTGTTCGAGCTGCTGCGCCAGCTGAACCCCGGCGCCCAGCCGGCCAGCCGCGCCGGCGTCTGGGCCTCGCCCGACGGCGAGCGCGCCCTGCTGCTGCTGCAGACACGGGCGCAGGGCGCCGACACCGACGGCCAGGAAGCCGCCATCGCCGCCGTCCGCGCGGAGTTCGCGGCACTCGCCGCGGCCGCCGGAATCGCCGATGCGCGCCTGCAGTTGTCCGGCCCCGGCCTCTTCGCGGTCAAGTCGCGGGCCACGATCAAGAGCGAAGTCACCCGCCTGTCGGCCATCGGCACGCTGGCCATCATCGCCGTCCTCTTTTTCGTCTATCGCTCGCTGCGCCTGCTGACCCTCGGCCTGCTGCCGGTCCTCTCCGGCGCGCTGGCCGGCGTCGTCGCCGTCAGCCTGGCCTACGGCACCGTGTTCGGCATCACCGTCGGCTTCGGCTCGGCGCTGATCGGCGAGGCGGTCGATTACTCCATCTATTACTTCGTCCAGTCCGGGCGCAGCGGCGTCGCGGCGTGGAAGACACGCTTCTGGCCGACCATCCGCCTCGGCGTCCTGACCTCGGTGTGCGGCTTCGGGGCGCTGCTCTTTTCCGGTTTCCCCGGCCTCGCCCAGCTCGGCCTTTACGCCCTGACCGGCATCGCCACGGCCGCCATCGTCACCCGCTTCGTGCTGCCGCGCGTCGCCGACGGCGGTGCCGCGCCGCGCGACCTGAGCCGCCTCGGCGCCGCATTGCAGACCGCCATGGCCGTCCTCCGCCGCCTGCGCTGGCCGACGCTGGCCCTCGCGCTGGCGGCAACGACCTACCTCGCGCTCCACCACGACCGCCTGTGGTCCCCCAACCTGTCGGTGCTGAGCAGCGTCAGCCGCGCCGACGCCGAGCTCGACACGGCACTGCGCGCCGACCTCGGCACCAGCGATTCGCGCTTCATGGTCGTCGTCCGCGGCGCCAACCGCGAAGCCGCCCTGCAGGCCGCCGAACGGGCAGGGCAGGCGCTCGACGGCCTGCTGGCGAATGGCACCATCGACGGCTACGACAGCCCGACCCGTTTCCTGCCCAGTTCGGCCGCGCAGGCCGCACGCCGCGCCAGCCTGCCTGCGACGGACGAATTGCGCCCGCGCCTGCAGATAGCACTCGCCGATTCCCCGCTGGCCGCCGGCAAGCTGGAAGGCTTCATCGCCGACATCGCCGCCGCCCGTCAGGCGCCGGATATCGACCGCCGCAGCCTCGACGGCAGTGGCCTCGGGCTGGCCGTCGATGCCCTGCTGCTGCAACGTCCAAACGGCTGGAGTGCCGTCCTGCCGCTGCGCCTGCCCGCCGGCGACCCGGCAATCGCGACCGCCGCGGTGCGCCAGGCGCTGGCCGGCAGCGGCGCGCTGGTCATCGACCTGAAGGGCGAATTCAACCAACTCTACAACGACTACCTGCATGAAGCCGTGCTGCTCGCCCTGGCCGGCCTCGCCGCCATCGTCGCGCTGCTCGCCGTCACCCTGCGCTCGCCCCGGCGCCTGGCCGCCGTCCTGCTGCCACTGGTGCTCGCCGTCCTGCTTGTCATTGCTGCCCTGCATCTGGGCGGCGAGCGCCTGCATCTGCTGCACCTGGTCGGCATGCTGCTGATCGTCGCCGTCGGTTCCAACTACGCGCTCTTCTTCGACCGCGCCGCCGGCCGGCTCGACGCCGACACGCTGGCCTCGATGGCGGTCGCCAACCTGACCACCGCCATCGGCTTCGGCACGCTGGGTCTGTCGCAGGTGCCGGTGCTGCACGCCATCGGCGTCACCGTCGGGCCGGGCGCCGTTCTCGCGCTGCTGCTGGCGGCAATGTTCGTTCCACGTGAAACCAGCGCATGAGCGCAGCGCTGCACATCCGCCGCCAGACGGCTGGCGCGCCGAACCTGCTGGTGTTGCTGCCCGGCGCCTACATGACGGCGGACGATTTCGTCAGCGCCGGCTTTTTCGCCGCCGCCGCCCGCCGCCGTCTGGCGCTCGACCTGGTTGCGGTCGACCTTGATTTAAGTGCCATTTCCGGCGGCACGGCGCTGCCGGCCGTGCACGAAGAAATTCTCGCCCCGGCCCGCCACCAGGGCTACCGGAAGATCTGGCTGGGCGGCATCTCGCTCGGCGGCCAGCTCGCCCTCTGCCACGCCGCCGACACGCCGGGCAGCGTCGACGGCCTTTGCCTGCTCGCGCCCTATCCGGGGAGCCGCCTCACCAGCATGGCCATCGCCAGTGCCGGCGGCCTCGACCACTGGCAGGCGACGCCCGAGCAACTGGCCGACCCGGAATTCCGCATGTGGCGCTGGCTGCAGCGACCGCCGACAGGCTTGCCGGTCTTCGTCGGCTACGGCCGCGACGACCGCTTCGCCGCCGGCATGGCGCAGATCGCCGGGCAGTTTCCGCCGGCTGCCCGCCACGCCATCCCCGGCGGCCACGAGTGGCCAGTCTGGCAGCAATTGTGGGAACATTTCCTCGATCTCGGCCACTTTTCCGCCTGACGCCATGCCGCAGCCCTGGAAACCTTCGCCCGCCATCAAGCTTTCGGTCGCCGTGCACGGCGCCGCCGCGCTCGGCCTGCTTGCCGCCCCCGCCGGCTGGCCATGGGCACTCGGCGCGCTCGGCCTCAACCACCTGGTGCTGACCGCCGCCGGCCTGTTGCCGCGCTCATCACTGCTCGGCCCCAACCTGACGCGCCTGCCGGCCACCGCCGCCGCGCGCGGCGAAATCGCCCTGACCATCGACGACGGTCCCGACCCGGAAGTCACCCCGCGCGTCCTCGACCAGCTCGACGCCGCCGGCGCCAAGGCCAGCTTCTTCTGCATCGGCCACCGCGCCCGGGCGCATCCCGAACTGTGCCGCGAAATCGTCGCCCGCGGCCACCGCGTCGAGAATCACGGCGACTCACATAGCTGGGCCTTCTCGACCTTCGGCATGGCCCGCATGCGCGCCGACATCGCCGCCGCCCAGGCCACGCTGGCCGATCTCAGCGGCCAGGCGCCGCGCTTCTTCCGGCCGACCGCGGGCCTGCGCAACCCGCTGCTCGACCCGGTGCTGGCCGGCCTCGGCCTCCGCCTCGCCGCATGGACGCGCCGCCCCTACGATACCCGCGACGGCGATCCGCAGCGCGTTGCCCGGCGCCTGACCGACCGCCTCGCAGCCGGCGACATCCTGCTCCTGCACGACGGCCACGCCGGCCGCACGGCGGATGGCGAAGCGCTGATCCTCGCCGTCCTGCCCGGTCTGCTGCGCACCTTCGCCGAACGCGGGCTGCGCCCGGCGACGCTGACCGCCGCCGTCGACGCGCCGCCGGCGGCCTGAACCCGGCGCCGACCGCGCCCGCGATCCGGGTTCTGGTCTAAAATTCGGGCCTGATCGACTCGGGAACCGATGTGACTCCGCAGCTAATTTCCGGCTATACCGCAACGACCTGCCTCGGTCACGGGCTCGATGGCACGCTGGCGGCCTTGCGCGCCGGCCGCAGCGGTCTGCAGCCCTGCGTCTTCGAGACCGTGCGACTCGACACCTGGATCGGCGAGGTTGCTGCGGTCGACGACCAGAATCTGCCCGAAATGCTCGCCGCCTACGACTGCCGCAACAACCGGCTGGCCGCCCTGGCACTCGAAACCGACGGTTTCGCCGAGCGCGTGCGTGCCGCGACCGCCCGCTACGGCAAGCGGCGCATCGGCGTCTTCGTCGGCACCAGTACCGCCGGCATCCTGCAGACCGAACTTGCCTACCGCCGGCGCGACCCGGTGACCGGCACCCTGCCGGCCGATTTCAACTACCGCACCACGCACAACGCCTTCTCGCTGGCCGAATTCACGCGCGCTTATTTCGCGCTGGAAGGCCCGGCTTTCTCCGTCTCCACCGCCTGCTCGTCGAGCGCCAAGGTCTTCGCCGCGGCCACCCGCCTGCTCGACTGCGGGGTGATCGACGCGGCCGTCGTCGGCGGCGTCGATTCGCTGTGCCTGACTACGCTCTACGGCTTCGCCTCGCTCGAACTGACGTCGACGCGCCCCTGCCGCCCCTACGATGCAACGCGCGACGGCATCTCGGTCGCCGAGGGCGCCGCCTTCGCGCTGCTCGAACGTGCCCCGGCCAGCCTCCCGGCCGGCGCCGTCCTGCTGCTCGGCGCCGGAGAATCGAGCGACGCCTACCACATGTCGGCGCCTCACCCGGAAGGGCACGGCGCCCGGCTGGCCATGGAAGGCGCGCTGCGTTCGGCCGGCCTCGACGCCGCCGACATCGACTACATCAATTTGCACGGTACGGCGACGCCGGCCAACGACGCCGCCGAGGGCAAGGCCGTGGCAGCGCTGTTCGGCGACCGCGTGCCGTGCAGCTCGACCAAGGGCGCCACCGGCCACACGCTCGGGGCGGCCGGCGCCGTCGAAGCAGTCATCTGCGCGCTGGCGCTGACCCACGATCTGCTGCCCGGCAGCCCCGGCACCGCGACGCCCGACCCGGCGATTCCGCTCGCCTACCTGCTGTCCAGCCACGACCAGCCGATCCGCCGCGCCCTGAGCAATTCCTTCGGTTTCGGCGGCAGCAACTGCAGCCTGATCCTCGGGGTGGCGGCATGAGCAGGAAGCAGGGGCCCCACGCAGTGGGGATGCGCCCGGCCGCGAATGCCGCCCGCCGCCGACACGAGGACGGTCAAGCTGCGATAACGCACAAGGAGGCGGCCTGATGAGTGCTACCGTTCCGCTCCAAGCCTGGATCGACGGCGTCGGCTTCCTCGCTCCCGGCCTGCCCGACTGGCCGAGCGCCCGTGCCGTCCTGCGCGGCGAGCAGGCGATCGGCAGCAGCGCCGCCGTCCTCCAGGCGCCGGCCGTCCTGCCGCCGGCCGAGCGCCGCCGCGCCAGCCGCGTCGTCAAGCTGGCGCTGACCATCGGCCTCGAAGCCGCCGCCCATGCCGGCACCGACATCGCCACGCTGGCCACCGTCTTCGCCGCCTCCGGCGCCGACGGCCACAACTGCCACGCGCTGTGCGAGCAACTGGCGAGCGACGACCGCCAGATTTCCCCGACCCGCTTCCACAATTCGGTGCATAACGCCGCCGCCGGCTACTGGGGCATCGCCACCCAGTCGCAGGCGCCGTGCCAGGTCATCTGCGCCTACGACGCCAGTTTCGGCGCCGGCCTGCTCGACGCGCTCGGCCAGGTCGTCGTCGACCGCCAGCCGACCCTGCTGATCGCCTACGACAGCGAATATCCGGAACCGCTGCACAGCAAGCGCCCGCTGCCCGACGTCGCCGGCATCGCGCTGCTGCTGACGCCCGAAGCCAGCGCCCGCTCGCTGGCGCGGGTGGCGGTCAGCCTCGACGACAGCGCGGCCGAAGCAATGAGCGATAGCGCACTGGAAGCCCTGCGCGCCACCGTCCCGGCGCTGCGCGGTCTGCCGCTGCTGGACCTGCTGGCGCGTAGTGAAGCCGGCAGCGTCAGCCTCGATTACCTGCCGCCGCTACAGCTGCGCGTCGACCTGCACCCATGTTAGACCGCGCCGGGATCGCCGCCCGCATCCCGCACCAGGGCGCCATGTGCCTGCTCGATGCCGTGGTCGACTGGTCGGAAACGGCTATTTTCTGCCGCGCCGTCAGCCATGCCGACCCGGCCAATCCACTGCGTGCCGACAACCGTCTCGGCGCCGCCGTCGGTATCGAATACGCGGCACAGGCGATGGCCGTGCACGGCGCGCTGCTCGCCGCCACCGATGAACGCCCACGCCGCGGCTACCTGGCCAGCGTGCGCGCCGTGGCGCTGCATGTCGACCGCCTCGACGACCTGCCGGGCGAACTGGTCATTACCGCCGAACGCCTCTCCGGCGACGGCAACCACATCCTCTACCAGTTCGCTGTCGGCCATGCCGGCCGCTGCCTAGTCGAAGGCCGCGCTGCCGTCATCCTCGACGCCGACAAGGAAAATCCATCATGAAACGCGCCCTCGTTACTGGCGGCAGCGGCGGCATCGGCGCGGCGATCTGCCGCCGCCTCGCCGCCGACGGCCATCATGTCATCGTCCACGCCAACCGCAGCATCGACAAGGCGGCAGCGGTCGTCGCCGCAATCGTCGCCGCCGGCGGCAGCGCCGAGGCCGTCGCCTTCGACATCACCGAACGCGCCGCGACCAGCGCCGCGCTGGAAACCCTGCTCGACGCCGGCCCCATCCAGATCCTCGTCAACAACGCCGGCATCCACGCCGACGCGGTGTTTCCCGGCATGAGCGCCGAGCAGTGGCATACCGTGGTCGACGTCTCGCTCAACGGCTTTTTCAACGTCACCCAGCCGCTGACCCTGCCGATGATCCGCACCCGCTGGGGGCGCATCGTCAATATCTCCTCGGTCGCCGCCATCGCCGGCAATCGCGGCCAGGTCAATTACTCGGCGGCCAAGGGCGCCCTGCACGCGGCCAGCAAGTCGCTGGCGCTCGAACTCGCGAGCCGCGGCATCACGGTCAACGCCGTGGCGCCGGGCATCATCGCCACCGACATGAGCGAAGCCGCCTTCGACGCCGAGGCGATCAAGCGGCTGGTACCGATGCAGCGCGCCGGCACGCCCGAGGAAGTCGCCAATCTCGTCGCCTTTCTCTCTTCGGACCAGGCCGCCTACATTTCCGGGCAGGTGATCTCGATCAACGGCGCGATGATCTGAGGCGGCCCCGCATCCATCTTGCATGGGACGGGCCGATGCCGGATGATCTGTCCGGATCACTTCCCGAGGAAACCGCCATGCCGAACTTCCAACCGCGCCTCGCATCGGCGGCACCGGCCGCCGCGAATCCCTGGCTGCCGCTGCTGCGCTATTTCCACAACCCCGCCTGGCCGGCGCTGCAGATGCCGCTCTCCGGCGACGTCACGCAGGCGATCAATCCGTGGACCTGGACCTTCGGTTCGGCCAGCAGCCAGGTCGGGCTGGTCAACATCAACCTCGGGCGCAGCAGCAACCCGGAACTGGAGCAGGAAGTGCTCGACGAGGTCGGCAGCTACGGCAAGCAGTTGGGACGCATCGGCGACGCGCTGGCGGTGCTGATCAAGCACGTCAAGCTGGAGCAGCTCGACGACGCTGAGCGCGACGCCGTCACCGCGCTGCGCTTCCAGCTCGACGAAATCGCCCGCGTCAAGGCCCGGCACCGGGCCGGCGGCTAGCCGCCAGAGGCGGCGGACAGGGCTTCCCGCAGGTCGCCGACCGCGGTCGGCCTGACCACGCGCGCCACTTCCCGACCATCGCGCAGCACAATCAGCGTCGGCCATAGCTTGACGCGAAACGTACGCCCCAACGGGCGGCCGGGGCCGTCCTCGATCTTGACATGGTGCAGTTCGGGATGGTCGCGCAGGGCCGCCTCGATGGCCGGCTGCGCACCCTGGCAGTGCGGGCACCAGCCCACGCCGAATTCGAGCAGCACGAGGCCGGGCAGGGCGTCGATTTCGGTCCGGTCCGGGGCGTCGACCGCGTAAGTCGGGTTGTAGGTCATGTTTTTGTCCTCAGGCAGAGCGCAGGATCAGTTCCTTGAGCCGCGCCAGCTTCGGCGCCACCACCGGTACAGTGAGCATGGTGCTGGCCACCGCCATCAGCAGCAGGGCGGTGAAGGCTTCGGGCGTGATGATCTGCTTGTCGAGCAGGATGTTGGCGAAAATGATCATGATCAGCGCCTTCGTCTGCAGCAGCCAGCCGATGATGCTCGATTCGCCGGGCGCCCAGTTCAGGATGCGGCCGGCGAGGCGCACGCCGATCAGCTTGCCGGCGACGGACGCGGCGAGCAGCAGGGCGGCGGCGATGAAGACCGTGGCGCCGCCGACCGTCCAGTTGGTGCGCAGGCCGGTACTCAGGAAAAAGACCGGCATCATGACCAGCAGCACGTGGTGGCGCAGCTGGTCCATGCGTTCCTGGTCGAACCAGTCGGCTTCGATGACGGCGCCGGCGAGGAAGGCGCCGACCATGAAGTGCAGGCCGGCCCAGTCGGAGCCGAAGGAGACGGCCGCCAGCCAGACCAGCGCGACGTACCAGCGGTCGCGCTCGGCCAGGCGCTGCATCAGCCGGCGGAAGGCATAGCCGGCGACGGCGAAGGCGATAAGGAAGGCGAACTGCTTGCCGACCCGTTCCCAGTCCATCAGGATCAGCGCCAGCACGCCCCAGATGGCGATGTCGTCGAGGCTGGCGTAACGCAGGATGCGCTGGCCGATCGGCTGGCGCAGGATGTCCAACTTTTCCATGAGCAGGATCAGGATCGGCAGCGCAGTCACCGCGCAGGCCATGCCGACGCCGAGCACGAACTGCCAGGTCAGCGCGCGCGGCCCCATCCAGCCGTCGGCGATCAGCAGGCCGGCAGCGGCAAGACAACCGAAGAGCAGCGGTGTGCCGAGCGCCAACCCAGCGGTGATGGTGCTCTCGCGGCGGTGCGCCCAGGCCTTCTTAAGGTCAAGCTCGATGCCGGCAATCATCACGAACAGCATCACCGCCCACCAGGCGATGCCGTTCAGCGACTGGACGACAGCCGGCGTGAACACGAAGGCGTAATAGTCGGGGAAGAAGCGGCCGAGGATGCCGGGGCCGAGCAGGATGCCGGTGATGATCTGGACGACGACCAGCGGCGCGTAATAGTCGGTCTTCCCGACGCGCCAAATCAGCCACGGCACGGTGAAAATGATCGTCATCGCGATCAGGAAGATTTCGGTGGTGTTCATGAAGCCTGAGCCGGCTTGCGCGCCAGATACTCGCGGAAAATGCCGAAGGTGACCGAACAGCGGACATCCTCGAAGCCGGTGCGGCGCAGCGTATCGAGGATCTGCGCCGGCTCGATGGCGGCGGCAACAGTGTCGCCGTAATAGGCCCACAGGCGGCCGACGTCGGCCTGGCGGCGGCCGAAGCGCGACAGCAACGGCACGACGCGGCCAAGGTAGGTGGCCAGCAGCCACTGGCCCAGCCGGTTATGCGGCCGGCTGATTTCCATCAGGCAGACCCGGCCGCCGGGCCGCAGCACGCGATGGTATTCGGCGAAGGCGCGATCCATGTCGCCGACGTGGCGCAGCGCGTAACCCATCGAGATGAAATCGACATGGGCATCGGGCAGCGGGATGGCCTCGGCATAGCCCTCGATGGTCTCGACATCTACCTTCCTGCGCAGTTCGGCCAGCATGCCGGGCGAAGGATCGAGGGCCAGCACCCGTCCCTGCGGGCCGACCAGCGCCAATCCGGCCACCGTGACGAGGCCGGTGCCGGCCGCCACGTCGAGCAGGTGCATGCCGGCCGCCAAGCCGTTGCGCCGCAGTACCTCGTGCCGATACCACGGCCCCGAACCGAAGCCGGTCAGGCGCTCAGCCTCGTCGTAACCGGCCGCCGCCTGGTCGAACATCGCACGGGTCACCCGGCGCCGCTCATCCTCGTCGGAAAAATAGGCGTTCAGCCGGGGATCGGGCTTCAGGGGGGCATTGCGCGGTTCGCTCGGGGTCATGGTGGCAGCGGTCGGAAAGGGGGTTTCAGGAGGTCAGGCGCCGCCAGGCCAGCAGCGGCAGGCGCAGGACGAAGCCGAGGAACAGCCGGGTGTGCATCCAGGTCAGCAGCGCATTGTCGCGCAGATACTTGAAGTGCGAGACGCCACCTTCCGCCGCCGACAGGTAGCGCACCGGCGCGTCGAGGTTGCGCGGGCGGACGCCGGCCCAGCACAGGCGAACGACGGCCTCGGGATCGAAATCGAAGCGACGCATGAAGCGGTTGCCGCGCATGATCCTGATCAGTGGCGCGATCGGATAGACGCGGAAACCGTAGAGCGAATCGCCGATGCCCATCCACAGGGTTTCGAGGTTGGCCCAGCCGTTCGACACCTTGCGCCCATTGACCCGCAGCGCCGGCGCCTCGGGCCCGAACACCGGCTTGCCGAGCATCATGGCACCGGGATCGGCCAGCGACGCGGCCATGAAGGCGGGAATCAGGTCGGCCGGGTGCTGGCCGTCCGAATCCATGGTCAGCGCGTGCGTGAAGCCGGCAGCGGCGGCCCGGGTAATGCCTTCAAGCACTGCCGCGCCCTTGCCGCGGTTTTCCGGCAGCACGATCACCTGCAGGCCGGCATCCTGCGCGGCCAGCACCTGCAGCATTTCGGCGCTGCCATCGCTGCTGCCATCGACCACCACCCAGACCGGCGTCCATTGCGCCCGCGCTGCACGCACCGTAGCGACCACCTGCGGGCCGGGGTTGTAGCTGGGGATGATGACGAGATGGGTGGATGAGGCGGTGGGCATGACCGGGGTTTCAGGAAGCGACTGTTGCGGTCGACAGGGTTTTTGGGCCCAATTCCAAACGGAAGCAGGCCTCCAACTCGCTGCTGAACGCCGCGTAATCCGCCGGCGGCGGAAAGCGCCGGCCAAGGCGGACGCGGCAATATAATGGAAGCGCGGGGCGCCGGAAAAGCGGCCAGGCCTTGCCGAGGTAGGGTGTGGAATACTCGATCAGCACCGTCTGCACCGGCGTCGCGGCGCGCCAGGCGATCAGCGCCGTCCCCGGCGCGAAGCCGTCAACCGGGAAAACAGCCGTCCGCGATCCTTCGGGAAAGATCACCAGCTGCGCGCCGCTACGCAACTCGTCACGCGCCGCGAGCACCATTTCCAGCGGGGCATCGTTGCGGATATAACCGGCCAGTCGTGCCGCGGCGCCGAACAGCAGCCGGTCGAGCAGCGCCGCCTTGATCACGCAGACGGCATCGGGCAGGCGCGAGGCGATCAGCACCACGTCGAGCAGGGACGGGTGGTTGGCGGCGACGATCAGCGGCCCGGCATCGCGCAGGCTGTCCAATTCCGACAGATCGAAGCGGCAGGCGCAGCACAGCCGCAGAAAGCCGAGGTAGAAGCGAAAACCGGCCATTATCGTCCACCGCCCGAGCGGCTGCCCGAGGCGGCGCGGCAGCAGCCACTGCAGCGGCAGCGCGAAGGGCAGCCAGAGCAGGCAGAGCAGCGCCAGCATGCCAAGCCCGAGCAGCATGGCGAGGGTTTCGTAGGCCATCCACAAGGGATTGCCGGCGGGTGGCGTGCTGGTCATCCGGCCAGCGCATGGATGGCTGTCGCCTCGATTTCCAGCAACAGATCGGCGCGGCAGATGTCCGCCAGCATGCAGACGATGTCCGTAGCGGCGCCGAGCCGTTCGGCCAGCGCTTCCTTTACCCGGCCGAGATCGCTCACGTGGCGGACATAGACCCGGTAGCTCAAATCGTCGAGCGTGTAGGCAGCCGAGCGGCACTGGCGGTTGGCCGCGTCGACCACCGCCGCGATATTGGCCAGCCCTTCGCGGCACTGGGCGGCGGCGTCGCCGGCATGCACCGTCCGGTGGCCGACGATGCTGGCGGTGCCGGAAACGAAGAGGATTTCCTGGCCCGGCAGCGCGGCCAGCACGGCGCGCGAGAAAGTCGGGCTGCGCGGGCCGTAATCGGCGGGGTAGTCGTAGGCACTGACCTGGCGCGGGTTCTCGATCGCCGTCGCCGGCTGCTCGCCGGCCATGAAGGCGATGCTCAGCGGCCCGCCGGCGAGACCGATGGCGCAGGCGGCCGGCACGTTGCCGGTGGCCCGGCGGGCGCAGGCGAGAAAGGCGTCCTGGCGGCCGATGTTGAACTGGCGATAGCGCTCGAGGCCGTGCGACTCGCCGTTGATGTCGGCGAAGTAGTTCCACACCCGCCACAGCTGCGGCAAACCCTGCGCGTCGAGCAGCCGGAAGATGCGGGCATAGGCTTCCTGGCTGGCCGCCTGCAGGGGCGAGCGCTCGCCGACGCCAGAAAACGCCGCTTCATCGAGTTCGATTACACCGTAGAGAATCCCGCCGGCACGGCTCCAGGCGATGCCTTCCGAATTGCCGGCAGTGTAGGGAACAGCGCTGTGCCAGATTTCACGCAGGCTGGTTGCGGTCGACCCCTCCAGAGGGGCAAAAATACGCTGCTCCGGCCACGCTGGCACGACATCAGAATCCAGCTGGCCAAGGACGGCACCGCCCAGCACGCATCCAGCCTCGCCGGCATCCGGCAAGTCGCCCGGCGACAAGCGGGTCAGAAACGCCAGCACCGTTACCCTGCGCCGACGGCCGGATCGTCAACGCGGCGGATGTTGAAGCGGCGGCGCTGCCAGCCGCGGAAGGCGCGGCGCGGCTGGAGGACGTTGGCGGTGTAGTAGAACAGCTTGAACATGCGCAGCGAATTCCAGATTGGCGTCTTGCCGAAGATGTCACCGGCGAGCACCGAAAGCAGCGCTTCCTTGACGCGGAAGATGTTCTTCGGCCCCATGAAGAAGTCGCGCATGATCGGATTGGTCACGCGGTAGATGAACCACGAGAACTCCTTCGGCCCGCGCTTCATCAGGCGGTCGAAGCGCTTGAGCGCGGCGCCGGTGGCGGCCGGGTTCTTCAGGCAGGCGTCGACGGTCTCGGCGCCGATGACGCCGCTGTTCATCGCCAGCCAGACGCCGGAAGAAAAGACCGGGTCGATGAAGGCGTAGGCGTCGCCGAGCAGCAGATAGTTGGGGCCGTGGTTGCGTTCGGAAACGTAGGAGAAATTGCCGGTCGCCTCGACTTCGTTGACCAGCTCGGCGCCCTGCAGGCGCTCGGCGAGGCCCGGGCAGAGGGCGATGCCGTCGGCGAGGAACTGTTCGAGGCTGCGCGAGCCACGCGTCTTCATGAAATACGGCCAAGTGACCATGCCGATGCTGGTGACGCCGCCCTGCATCGGGATGAACCAGAACCAGCCGTGCTCGAACCAGAAGATGGTGATGTTGCCTTCCGCCAGGCCCTCGTTGCGGCGGGCGCCGGCGAAGTGGCCATAGACCGCCGAACTGTTGTGGCGCGGGTTGCGCTGCTTGATCTGGAAGCGGTTGGCGAGAAAGGTGTCGCGGCCGGAAGCGTCGACGACGAAGCGCGCCTGCCACGCTTCGTCGCGCCCATCGTCGTGCTGGGCATGGACCACCGCGCCGCCGTTGGCGGGCAGGAAATCGACGCTCCGCACCTTGCAGCCCTCATGCACCGCGACGCCCTTGCGCGCCGCGTTGCGGATCAGCACGGTGTCGAACTCGGCACGCTTGACCTGGTAGGCATAGGGCATCGACTTGTCCCAGGCCTCGGCGAAATGGAAGGCCTGCTTGTGGTCGTGATGCGGCGAAACGAACTCGGCACCCCATTTTTGCATGCCGATCGTCCGTACCTCGTCGGCAACGCCGAGCCGCTCGAAGAGCGGCAGGTTGGCCGGCAGCAAGGATTCGCCGATGTGGAAGCGCGGGTGGCGGGCCTTGTCGAGCAGCACCACCTGGTAGCCCATTTCCGCCAGCAGCGGCGCCACCGTCGATCCGGCGGGCCCGCCACCGATGACCAGCACGTCGCAGTGCCGGGGTGGTGTTGCTTCAGCTTGTGGTTCCATGGCCAGGTCTTTGCAAATGGTTGCGCGGCAGCAGGGATTACCTGCCCTTGAAGATCACGTTGCCGACGACTTCGCCCTGCCCGTCGATGCGGCTGACCTTGTCGCGCGACCAATAGACGTAATAGGGCGAGAAACCGGACCACCAGTAGCGCCAGTGCGGCCCGTCCAGCGGCAGCTTGTCGCTGGTCTGCGGGTAGCCGACGGCCATGATCACCTGTTCCCGCGTCATTCCCTTGGCCAGTTTCCCGGCCTTGATCGCCTCGCGCACGGCGGGCGGAAAAGCGGCCAGTTTTGAGCGCGGGTCTTCGGCAACGATGATCTGCCCCAACCACTGCTGGACCGTTTCTGAGCCGCGACTCTCGAGCACGAGACGCATCGGCCGGCCGTCGATGTCGACCTGGGCGGCATAGCCATCGATCGTCCTGACCCGGACCGGTGTTCCTGCTGCCACGAACGGCAGCTGGCCAAGGTTGGAATCCTTGATCACGTCGCCCTCGTAATGAAGGTTGCAGCAGGTGTAGCCGGCCTGGAGGTAGGTCGTCTTCTGCGACCTGGGCGCCACCGTATCGGATTGTGTCCCGCCCGGTCCACCGGCGCAGGCAGCGAGCAGGGCGATCAGGAATGCTGCGGTCAACCGCCGAAAATACGCAAAAATGGTTGTTTCTGACATCAGGTTTCCCTTCGACTGCGGCCCCGATTATACCGCCGCCGGCTCACAGGAAAGGCGCCAGCGTGTCCCGGGCGAACTTGACGATCAGCACCGCGACCAGCACCAGAAAGACCTGGCGCACGAAGCGGCTGCCGTGACGCAGGGCGAGCCAGGTGCCGGCGATCGAGCCACTGACGTTGGCCACCGCCATCGCCGCCGCCAGCAGCGGCAGGACATAGCCGTTGGGCAAAAAGTAAGCGAGGGCGGCGAGGTTGGTCGCGACATTGACCACCTTGGCACCAGCCGAGGCGTGCAGGAAATCGAAGCCGAAGAAGCGGACGAACAGGAAGATCAGGAAGCTGCCGGTGCCGGGACCAAAAAAGCCATCGTAAAAGCCGATCACGCCGCCGAGCAGGATCGCGTAGAACAGTTCGCGGTGGCCGCTGTGCGCCGGCCGGTGCTGTTCGCCGAAATCCTTCTTCATCAAGGTGTAGACCGCGGCAAAGACGAGCAGCACAAGGATCAGCGGTCGCACCGCGTCCTTCGGCAGCCAGGCGACGGCAGCAGCCCCGGCATAAGAAAAAGCGAAGGCGGCGAGCGCCGCCGGGAGGATGGTGCGCCATGGCATGACGACGCGGCGCGCATAGCGCCAGGTGGCGTTGGCAGTACCGACGACACTGGCGCATTTGTTGGTACCGAACAGCGTTGCGGCCGATTCGCCGGGATAGACAGCGAACAGCGCCGGGATCTGGATCAGCCCACCACCGCCGACCACCGCATCAACCGTTCCGGCTACGAAGGCAGCCAGCAGCAAGACCAGCAATTCAACGGTAAAGGGATCGGTAAAGTTCATTCTTCCGGCAGTAAGTCGTGCTCTGTAATGCTTTTAATAAGAACTTTAAGTAAACCAACTACTGAGAATATCTCAGCAACAGATCTGTGGATAACCTGATTTACTTCAAATAATTCATAAACTTGATAACAAATATTGGCTGTTGGAAAGCCGCTGGTCGAGTTGTGGATCAATTCTGGACAATTTTTTGGAATCTTCGTTATGAAGTGATTACCCACAATCGCTGGACAGGCTATGTACAAGCTTATCCACAGGATTATTTTCCGATGCAAAACCGGCTGAAGATGACGCCAAGCAGGTCGTCGGCGGTGAACTCCCCGGTGATTTCACCAAGGGATTGCTGGGCCAGGCGCAGTTCCTCGGCAAAAAGTTCGAGCGCCGGCAGGCGGCCTGCGACGACATTGTGCGCGGCCGCGACATGTTCCTGCGCCGCGGCCAAAGCGCGCAAGTGGCGCTCGCGGGCGATGAAGACGTCTTCCGCCTGATGCCAGCCGGCGATGCGCAGCAGTTCCCGGCGCAGCAGGTCGATGCCGCCGCCGGAACGAGCCGACAACGAAATTGCTACCGTATCGGGCTCGTCGTGACGTTCGGCGGCGCGGCCCGTGAGGTCGATCTTGTTATAAACTGTGATGCGCTGCAGGCGCGCCGGCAGTTTGGCGAGGATTTCGCGGTCGGCCTCTGTCACGCCGGCTCGTGCATCGACCAGCAGCAGGACCACGTCGGCCCTTTCGATTTCCTGCCAGCTGCGTGCGATGCCGATCTTCTCGACCTCGTCCTCGGTCTCGCGCAGGCCGGCGGTATCGATGATATGGAGCGGAATTCCCTCGATCTGGATGGTCGACCGCAACGCGTCGCGCGTGGTGCCGGCGATCGGCGTAACGATGGCCAGATCGTCGCCGGCCAGGCGGTTGAGCAGGGACGATTTGCCGACGTTGGGCTGCCCGGCCAGCACGACATGCAGGCCGGACTGCAACAGCTTGCCCTGGCTGGCCCGGTCGAAGATTTCCGCCAGCTTCGCCTGCAGGCGTTGCAGGCGGCCGAAGGCATCGGCGGCTTTGAGGAAATCGATGTCTTCGTCGGGAAAATCGAGCGTCGCCTCGACCAGCATGCGCAGATTGATGAGTTCCTCGTTCAGTTCGCCGATCGCCCGCGAGAACTCGCCCTGCAGCGAACGCACGGCGGAACGGGCGGCGCTGCTCGTCGCCGCGTCGATCAGGTCGGCGACCGCCTCGGCCTGCGCCAGGTCCATCTTGCCGTTGAGGAAGGCGCGGCGGCTGAACTCGCCGGGTTCGGCCAGCCGCGCACCGAGGTCTAGGCAGCGGGCGAGCAGCATCTGCATCACTACCGGGCCACCATGGCCCTGCAACTCGAGAACGTCCTCGCCGGTAAAGGAATGCGGATCGGGAAAAAACAGCAGGATGCCGCTGTCGACCGTCGAACCGTCGGCCGCCCGGAAATCGGCCAGTGTCGCGTAGCGCGGCTTTGGTGTCTTGCCGGTCAGCGCAAAAGCAAAGGGCAGCAAATTGCTGCCCGAGATGCGGATCACCCCGACACCGCCGCGGCCGGGGGCCGTGGCGATGGCGGCGATGGTGTCGGATTTCACACTTTAAGCCTTGGCGTCGTTGGCCGCCTTGCCGCCGGTTTCGATCATGCGCGTGATCTGCCACTGCTGGGCGATCGACAGGATGTTGTTGACCACCCAGTAGAGCACCAGACCGGCCGGGAACCAGAAGAACATGAAGCCGAAAATCAGCGGCATCATCATCATGACCTTGGCCTGGATCGGGTCCGGCGGCGTCGGGTTCAGCTTGGTCTGGACGAACATCGACGCCATCATGATCACCGGCAGGATGTAGAAGGGGTCGGGCGCGGCCAGATCCTTGATCCACAGGATCCACGGGGCGCCGCGCATCTCGACGGCGCCGAGCAGCACCCAGTAGAGCGCGATGAAGACCGGGATCTGGACCAGGATCGGCAGGCAGCCGCCAAGCGGATTGACCTTCTCGGTCTGATACAGCTTCATCATTTCCTGGTTCAGGCGCTGCTTGTCGTCAGCGTAACGCTCCTTGAGCTGCATCAGGCGCGGCGTCAGCAGCTTCATTTTGGCCATCGACTTGTACGAGGCGGCGGACAGCGGGAAGAAGATGAGCTTGAGGATGATGGTCAGCACGACGATCGCCCAGCCCCAGTTGCCGACCAGCTTGTAGATCGCCTGCAGCGCCCAGAAGATCGGCGCCGCGACTACCGTCAGCCAACCGTAATCGACAACCAGGTCGAGGCCCGGCGCTACCTTCTTCAACGCGTCCTGCTCCTGCGGACCGGCGTAGAGGCTGACCGAGGTCTGGCCCTTGGTACCCGGCGCGATCTCGGCGATCGGCACGATGACGCCCGTCTGATAGACATTCTGGCCATCGACCTTGCGCATATAGTACTCGCGCGGCGCCTTGTCGTTCGGCACGAAGGCGGAAACGAAATAGTGCTGGACCATGGCCAGCCAGCCGTTGTCCGCAGTCTTGGCGAACTTGGCTTTGCCGGCGCCGACATCGTCGAAACTGACCTTCTGGTATTTGTCGGCTTCAGTGAACACTGCCGGGCCGGTGAAGGTCGAAACCATCTTGGTTTCGCCTTCCGGGGCTACATCGTCACGTTGCAGCTGGTAGTAGGCATGTGAAACCAGCGGCTTCTCGCCCTTGTTGTCGATCTCCCAGGCCACGTCGATCAGATAGGAACCGCGCTTGAAAGTCAGTATCTTGGCCACCTTGGCGCCGTTCGGCGCGGTGGCTTCGAGGCGGACCTTGAGTTCGTCGGCGCCGTCGGCGAGCTTCATAGGCCCATCGACCAGTCGGAACTGCGTCCGGTGGGTCGGCAGGCCCTCGCCGATCAGGCCGCTCTGCATCGCGTACTGATGCTTGGCATCGAACAGCGCGAAGGTCTTTTCGCTGTTGTCGTGCTGCGTGTAGTTGAGCAGATCGAGTTCGACGATATCGCCGCCCAGCGGGGAAATGCTGGCCTTGACCAGATCGGTCTGAACGGTGAAGGTTTCAGCTGTGGCGACCACGGGGGCCGTGCCGGCAGCGGGTGCACCGCCGGAAGCGCCCGCCTGCAGGGCAGCCGAAGGCTGCGGTGCGGCGGTGCCGGCCGGGGCCGTCGTCGCGGCATTGGCCGGCAGCTTGGGCTGGTGGTACTTCTGCCAGCTTTCCCACAGCATGAAGCTGGAGAAGGTGAAGATCAAAACCAGGATCAGGCGACGAGTGTCCATGAACAGCCTACGTAATCAAGCATTCTCAAAATCAGGGTACCGGATCGTACCCGCCGGGATGCCAGGGATGACAGCGGCAGACGCGCTTGACGCCGAGCCAGCCACCCTTGATGGCACCGTGTTTCTCTACTGCTTCCACCGCATATTCCGAACAGCTCGGATAATAACGGCAACGTCGCCCCAGAAAGGGGCTGATCGCATACTGATAGGTGCGCAGCAGGGCTACCAGCAGGCGTTTCATCGTTCTTCCCGTGGCGGCCGGGGCCGCTGCAGCTTTTCCAGCAGGGCGAGAAAATCGCCGACCAGCGCCTTGGCATCGAGCGGACCCGGCTTGACGGCCAGGCGAACCACCAGATCGACGGGCGGCAGCTGCGGCCGCAGACGGCGAAACTGCTCGCGGATCACCCGCTTGACCTTGTTGCGGTCGACTGCCCTTTTAAGCAATTTTTTGCCGACTACCACACCGAGACGGGCGTCGCTAAAACCTTCGCCACGTGGCTGGTAGTGCAGCATCAGCAATTTGCCGCGAATCGCCTTCCTGAAACCAAAAACGGATGAGAACTCATCCGTTTTTGTCAGGCGATAGCGTCTGGCGAAGGCTTGTTCCACCCCGCCGAACGTCCGGGCTAAACAACGCCCAGACGCTTGCGACCCTTGGCGCGACGAGCAGCAATAACTGCACGGCCACCCTTGGTGCGCATACGAACCAGGAAGCCATGGGTGCGCTTGCGGCGCACGACCGACGGTTGATACGTGCGTTTCATGTGGTAATCCCTTGATGTGCTAAGAAAAACACGCAATTACACCGTATTTCGACCAGTTTTGTCAAGATCATTTATCCCAGATTGTCCATTAGCCA